>NZ_JAFFZO010000001.1 GCF_016924145.1 Amphritea pacifica
TGACGCTCATGTCGCCAATGCTGAAGCTGGTGGTGTCGTTATCCGGACCGGGGCCTGGGTTGAATGGACCCGGGCCGGTGCCGTCATCGACGATGGTTCCCACGCCGGTACCGTCAGCGATCTGGCCGCCGTTGGTGGCGTTGCTCAGGTTGACGCTGAAGGTCTCATCGCCTTCGAACACGGCATCCTGAGTGGTCTGCACGGTAAAGGTCTGGCTGGTCACGCCCGCCGCAAAGGTCAGTGTGCCGCTGTTGGCGATAAAGTCCGCCGCTTCGGCGCTGTCGCCCGCACCAATGCTGGTGGCGAAGTCAACGGTCTGATCCGCTGCGGCATCGCCGGTACGGGTCACGGTGAAGGTCATTAAGCCGCCTTCACTGATCTGCACGTCATCTACGCTGAAGCCGGTACGGTCATCATCCGGGGTGCCCGGACCGGCAGGGTCGAAGGGACCCGGGCCGGTGCCGTCATCGAGGATAGTACCGGTGCCGGTCGCGGTGGAGATAGTCGCACCGTTGGTCGGCGTATCCAGTTGTACGGTAAAGGTCTCGCCGCCTTCGTACTGGGCATCCTGGGTGGTCTGCACGGTGAAGGTCTTGCTCACTTCGCCCTGCGCAAAGGTCAGGGTGCCGCTGTTGGCGGTGAAGTCAGCCGCTTCGGCGCTGTCGCCGGCACCGATCAGGGTGCTGAAGTTGACGCTCTGATCCGCTTCGGCATCGCCGGTGCGGGTCACGGTGAAGGTCATCAGACCGCCTTCACTGACGCTGACACCATCAACGGCAAAACTAGTTGTATCATTATCGGGACCCGGTCCCGGGCCGAATGGGCCGGGGCCTGAGCCATCATCAATTATCGTTGCAACGGCTGTAGCATCACTGATCGTACTGCCTACTGAATTATTATCCAGAGTAACCGTAAAGGTCTCACTACCTTCATAGATCGAATCCTGCGTAGTCTGTACGGTAAAGGTCTGACTGGTCACGCCCGGAGCAAAGGTCAGCGTACCGCTGTTGCCGGTGAAGTCATTGGCTTCGGCTGTATCCGTACCACTGATACTGGTGGCAAAGTCGATGCTCTGATCCGCTTCAGCATCCCCGGTACGGGTTACAGTAAAGGTCATCAGGCCACCCTCACTAACGCTTACGTCGCCAATACTGAAGCTGGTAGTATCATCATCCGGTGCGCCTGGACCTCCGGGAGGTACAGGCCCTGTGCCATCATCAACAATCGTTGCTACAGCAACACCATCTTCAATTTCACCACCATTAGTAGGATTATCCAGACGGACAGTAAAGGTTTCCGGTCCTTCAAAGATAGCGTCCTGAGTAGTCTGCACGGTGAAAGTCTGGGAAGTAACACCGGATGCAAAGGTCAGGGTACCGCTGTTGGCGGTGAAGTCAGCGACTTCCGCTGTATCGCCACTTTCAATGCTGGTAGCAAAATCAATTGTCGCGGCCTGAGTACCACCCGTGCGTGTGACGGTAAAGGTCATCAAACCACCTTCACTGACCTGCACATCGGCAATACTATAGCGGGACGGTGGAGCAGGAAAATCGGCTTCGTTATCCACATAGGGATCACGCTGCCAATCTTCAGGCTGCGTATCAAAGCCGGCGTGAGCAATAACCTCATCGGCAGTACGCTCAACAGACTGGAAATCAGAAAAGCCGGAACGGGTTGGGGGTGTATTACCCGCAGCGGTTTCTTCAAGAATTTGGGTAGGGTCCTGGCCAGCGAGAATAGCTTCCTGAATATCGGCCACATCAAAACTCTCAGTACCGACGGACTGAATCACCAGCAAAATCTCACCGGTTTCAGGATCAACCTGAACGACCGCCGCGGTATCCGCAGGAAGTTTTTCAGTTGCAGATTTGCCCAGATCAAGCTCAGCCTCGCTATTGGCTCGCACGATAACCATGTCACCAGGATTAATCTGCTCACCCGCCTTCAGTGTGTGCTCTGCACCTTTCGAATCCACAACAACGACTTCGCCAGAAACTCGAACAACAGTTCCTTTTGCGGCATCTACATTTTCCATAACATCCCCCCAGACGATATTATTCCGATTTCAGACGCTTAGCTAACCAAGCTATCAAAACCCAAAATAAGACCAATATGTTGCATATCAGTTACACTTTAGACTCTCAGATGTTCTGAGCGCCAAGCCTATAAATTCTTTTTAACTGTTTAAAATTTTGCAGATAATATCACATAGAATACTCTGTAAATACCTATAGAATCATCATTTTCTACCCACATTGGTGAAATATAACGTTCAAAATCTGCGTTTAAAATCATTCTTTGATGAATAGAAACACTTCAAAAGACTGTCTCTTTTTGGATACGGATTATCAACGCATTGATAGCAAAGGTATTTACGTATTAATACCCCTATTATTTACAGGGCCTCATCTGAGTGTATTACTATTCTGGAAGACGAATCTAACCACCTACTACCCAGTATGGGTATTTGTCAGATTTGACTACAGGGTGATCAAAAACACTATGCACTAGTTACAATGATGGCCAGCCAATCTCTTTGGCCGTTAAGGCACCTACCACCACATCACTGAGATTTTTCGGCATCAACAACCATCCAGGTGAGACCTTTATCCGACCCGCCATAACCTCCGCCCGGGTTTGCGGCAACAAGGGACTTTGCTGCGGATCAGCATAGCCATCCGGAAAGACGGGTTCGTTAGTTTCAAGGCTATATTTGTCTGATGCGCCGAATGTATGCATCAGTTCATGGGCGATAACAAAATTATTTGTCCCCATGTAATCAACACTGGCGAATCCATTCACCAAACCAATCATCCCCTTTTGCAACCCCAGCGAGTGGGACAACTGCAGATGCTCTCTGGGAGAAAAGTATCGCAGATAAATTCTGACATCAGGCTCCGGACCTTTCCAGTTATCGTTACGCCATGACCACCAGCGCATATGAAGACTCCAGAAAACCCGCTCAAACAATGAGGCATCTATCTCTACCTCAGGAGGCTGCGCCGTCAGTACCGGCGCCAGATGGAACTCCGCGACAGGACTCAGCCCGACATGATAGCGGGCCGCTTCGCGCTGCAAAAATTGCTCAATATCATCGAAATGTTCTGCACTGAGGGCATTGATATAGGCCTGAGTATCGGTCCGTCCATCGGCATTGATCGGATAAAGCACCACCCATACAGGCCTGTTCCAGGACTGAATACGTGCGCTGGATAACCAGGTATTCATCGCGACCACAAACAGGATAACCAGCAACAGGATTATCCGCAGCGACCGAAACCGGAAGAATCTCAGCATAGCTCCTCCATTCTCAATGCTGATCAGACAACCCTTCGACGATTCTGTTTAGCGCTGAACTACTCGAGGGTCTCAGCAACTATATCAGCTAAAAGCTAAAACAATGAATAAAAAACGCAGGGTCTTACCCAGAGTGATGAGGACAAGGGACAGTAACAGGTGACAACGGAACCAGCCCGCGGCAAAACAGAGAGGATCACCGATAACAGGCAGCCAGGACAACAGCAACGCTGTAGGGCCAACGCTTTGTATAACCCTGAGAGCACGCTGCCGGGCTCTTTTCTTCGGCTGAAGCAGTGGCCAGCGTACCGCGACCCACCACCCCATTGCAAAAGTCACTATACCGCCCAGACTATTACCCACACTGGCTGCCAGCAATAACGTCTGGGGCTGAGAGTCAGGCTGAGTCAGCAGATAGCCCAGTAATACCTCAGAACCACCGGGCATCAGGGTGGCAGAGATAAAGCTGCTGACAAACAAGCCCCACACCCCAAGATCTGCCATAATGATCAGCCGCCCTGCTCAATGCGCTCCATGTCAGCACGGATACAGCGCAAAACACCGTATTCATACAAACCATCCAGCGCCTCATAGACAGGTTTAAGCGCCACCCCGCAGGACACCATAGATTCACACATAACCTGCTGCACCTGTTGCAACTGATCACCCGTCAGCGTCACCACATCAGCCAGACTCAACTGGCCAACGGCGATTCCATCCGCCAGATGATTGTATATCACATTTTCTGACAGATGCTGCTGCCGGGCGACCTGCGCTACAGTCATCCCTGAACGATAGAGCGCGACTGATTGCTGCACCTGAAGATCTTTATTTTGCGGTTGCTGCTGTTCAGACTGGTACTCTCTGATCAGTTCGAGAAACGCATCGCCATAAAGCGCCAGCTTACGCTCACCGATTCCGTTTAGCCTGCCCATCTGCTGATGAGTCAATGGCCGATACATCACCATCTCCATCAGGGTTGCATCATGAAAAATAACATAGGGTGGCACATCCTGCTCTTTTGATAGCGCCATACGCAGACCTTTAAGCCGGTTCCACAAGCCATAGTCTTCAGCATCAAGCTTCTGCTGCGGGTCATTTCGTTTACGGAACGACTCCTGTTTGCGTTTATCCTGACGCATCTCAATCGGCAGCTCACCTTTCAGCAAAGGCCGGCAGCTATCTGTCAGATAGAGCACACCATGGCTGTTAGCCGCTACACTCAGATATCCCCGGGCAACCAGTTGCCGGAAGACTGAGCGCCACTGATTACGATCCAGCTCTTTACCGATACCGAATGTACTCAGCGTATGGTGTTTTAACTCCAGCACCCGCTCGCTGGATTTACCCAGCAACACTTCAATTATATGGTTTACGCCAAACCGCTGACCACAACGATAGACCGCCGACAGCGCTTTACGGGCCGCTTCCGTTGCATCCCAGACAGGCACCGGCTCAAGACAGGTATCACAGTTACCACAGGGTTCAGGCTGAGACTCTCCAAAATAGGTCAGCAGGGACTGACGCCGGCAGCTGGTAATCTCACACAGCCCCAGCATCGCTTCAAGTTTTTGTCGTTCAATACTTTTGTGCAGATCATCGGCCTGCGAGCTTTCCAGCATCTGCCGCAGGAAGATGACATCCTGCAGCCCATAGACCATCCAGGCGTCGGCCGGCAGACCGTCACGACCAGCACGACCGGTTTCCTGATAATAGGCCTCGACACTTTTGGGCAGATCAAGATGGGCGACAAAACGTACATTGGGCTTATCAATACCCATACCGAAAGCCACCGTTGCGACCATCAGAATATTCTCTTCCGTCAGAAAACGGTGCTGATTATGTCGTCGCAACTCGGCATGCAGACCTGCGTGATAAGGAAGCGCATTAAACCCCTGCTCCTGCAGCCACTGCGCGGTGTCTTCCACTTTTTTGCGCGAAAGACAGTAGACAATGCCTGAATCACTGGCATGCTCTGCTTTAAGAAACTTCAGCAACTGCTCTTTGGCACGATGCTTCTGACCAATTCGATAGCGGATATTGGGCCGGTCAAAACCCTGAATAAATTTTCGTGCATTCTGCAACCCGAGGCGCTCACAGATCTCCTCCCGGGTGCGCTCATCTGCAGTTGCCGTCAGCGCGATTCTCGGGACCCCTGGAAAACAGTCCTGCAGGTAGCTGAGTTGAAGGTACTCGGGTCGGAAATCATGCCCCCACTGTGAAACGCAGTGTGCTTCATCGATAGCAAACAGCGCCAGTTGACACTCCGACAACATTTTCAGCGTACGCGGTTGCAGCAACCGCTCAGGGGCCACATAGAGCAGATCGAGCTCCCCGCTGCGCAACTGATGCTCAACCTCCTGCGCCATGGCAAAATCCATCGACGAGTTGAGATAACCGGCAGCGATCCCCCACTGGGACAGCGCCTGCACCTGATCCTGCATCAGCGCGATCAGCGGAGAGACCACCACCGCCGCGCCGGGCCGGATAAGTGCAGGCAACTGATAACACAGTGATTTCCCGCCGCCAGTCGGCATAACAACCAGCGCATCCTCCCCGCTCAACAGTGTCTTAATGACCTCCTGTTGCGGTTCGCGAAACTGGTCGTATCCAAAAATCTGTTTTAGGAGATGTCGTGCCTGTTCTATCATGGTCGGCATTATCCGGGATGAAAGGCTGACTGTCATCCAGATTTATCCGATTCTGGACGATTAACACTACGATCTCAGGCTTTTCGCTGTTAGAATCTGCTCACACTTTCTTAGCCGGACCCGAACCTATGCAAAATGCGATGCTGAATACCCCCCTGACTGATGAGGAACTGGATGAGCTTGAAGCATTTATGTTCTCAGATGCAGTATCTGAAGACGCGCTGGATCTGGTCGGCACCCATGGTTACTTCTGTGCGCTGAACATCAGTCCGGTTAAAATTACCGAAAAACAGTGGCTTCAGGAACTGTTTGATGGTGCGCCTGACTACAGCAGCGATACCGAAAAAGCACGCATTGAAGGATTGCTACGCCGGCTATACTTCAGCATTGGCAGCGACCTCTACAACGATCAGGATATGCTGCTGCCATGCGAGCTGACGCTGGAAACAGAAGACGACGAAGAGCAAAGCGCTCTGACCAGCTGGGCTCAGGCCTTTATGGAGGCTGTTTTCCTTAAAGAGGACGAATGGTTTAACCACCAGGCTGAAGAGGAAGTCGCTGAACTGATGCTTCCGATCATGATTGCATCGGAACTGTTTGATGATGAAGAGTTTGTTAAAATGCGCGCAGACACCAAACTCTGCGATGAGATGTGCCGCACCATCCCTGACCTGCTGGTCGATCTTTATCTGCTGTTCCACGCCCCCGCTGATAAAAAATAATCCCAGGTCTGTCATCTGACTAAGAAAAAGCCCACTGATCAGCAGCGGGCTTTTTTTATCTTGCTACACAACATCAACTGAGCACGGAGAACGCCATTACGCTAGCGTACAATGCGTGCCGTTGACCCCTGACGCAACACCCTGACTCTTTCGCCTGGCTGGAAAAAGCCATCACTATCGACCTCCTGAACGACCGAGATTGTCCTGCCACTTTCAAGGGTAACCGTGACCTCCTGGCCCTGCTTACGGGTTGAGTTTTCCTCGATTTTCTGCCCCACAATACCGCCAGCGACAGCCCCCACAACAGAGGCGATACTGCTACCCTTACCGCCCCCGACAGTGCTGCCAGCAATACCACCGACAATTGCGCCGGCACCCGCGCCCAGCGGGCTATCAGTCCGGCCTTCAATTACCACAGGCTTCACTGCATCAACCCAGGCATATTCAACATTCTGAACTTTACGCGCCTCACTGCGGGAATAGGTATCGCCACTCAGCGAAGAAGCACAGCCCTGCAACAGCAATACGACTGCTGCGAAAGTAATCATAATAACTTTGTTCATAAATCAGTCCTGAAAACCGTTGTCATCGTTAAGCTAAGTATAACCTGATATGGATTGTCTGAGCAGCGACGCTCTGCCGCATGCCGATCTGTAGCTCAAATATCTGCCAAACCCGTGTCACCCTACCACAGTTCAGCTTAACGGATCTTTAACAGCGTCTGGCAGATCAGCGACCAACAGGCCTCCCTGAATTTCTGATACCAGGGTCGCCTGCGCCATTGAGCGTATAAAATCTCATGACTGCGACTCATATCACTGATAAGCAACCGTTCGACAGCCTGGGTCAGTTTCGGTTCCACGACTTCCAGATTGGCTTCCAGATTCCAGCGCAGATTCCAGTGATCCAGATTACAGGAGCCGGCAGAGACCCAGTTATCGCACAACCCGAGCTTGGCGTGCAGAAAAGAGGGCTGATATTCAAAAATCCGCACACCGGATTGCAATAACCGCCGATAATAACGCTTCGAGGCATGATAAACCCAGGGATGATCGGTATCAGGACCGGCCACAATCAAGCGCACATCAACTCCCCGACGTGCTGCGCGACGCAAACTCCTGCGCACTGAAAAAGCCGGTAGAAAATAGGCGGTTGCCAGCCAGACACGTTCCTCTGCACGATCCATATGGTGCACGAAGCTTCGCTTAATCTGCTGTATCTTAAGGCCTTCAACCTGAGTCACCCGCGCCAACGCCTCACCCGGGCGGGCCGTGCCCGGCAGCCTGATTGGCGGCATCACGCCACCGGACTTAAGCCATTGTTTTGCAAACAGTTGCACCATATCTGCAACCACCACACCCTGCACCTGCAGCATAATATCATGCCACGCAAGAGTGCCACTAACGGGCTCTGCACGCAGGTATTCATCACTGATACCGGTTCCTCCGATAAAACCAGTCTGCTGATCTGCAATCAACAGCTTACGGTGATCTCTGGCCAGATTAGCTGCCATTTTAAACAGGCTGATCGGGTTATATCGCCTTACCTGAACACCCGCCTGCTCAAGTCTCGCACTGTCTTGCAGAGAGAACTTTCGTCCACCAAAATCATCGATCAGCCAGCATACCTTAACACCTCGCCGCGCTGCGCTGATCAGCGCACTGATAAAGCGATCAGCAACTTCACCGGAGCTGACCATATAAAACTCCAGCAGCAGCGAGTAGCGGGCCTCCTCGATCACCTGCAGCATGCGGGGAATAAACTGAGCGCCTTCTACCAGCAGCTCTACCTGATTCCCCCCTGACCAGCGATACCTGCCCGTCATACCCGCTCCTTTATCCTGATTGCTAGTGATATCAGTGCTGTCGCTGTCCGTAGAGACGCGCGTAGAGTCCGTTCTGCTGCAGCAGTTGCTCATGATCGCCCTGCTCTGCAACCTGACCATCTTCAAACACATAGACATGATCTGCCTGCTTAACCGCACTCAGACGGTGAGCCACAATAATGGTGGTACGCCCCTGCAGAAAGCTCGCCAGATCGCGATGCAGATTGTATTCCGTCTCTGCATCCAGGGCTGAGGTTGCCTCATCGAGAACAACCACTTTCGGATCGGTCAGCACCATCCTGGCGATAGCCAGCCGTTGCCGCTGCCCTCCTGATAACCGCACCCCCTGACGCCCCACCACTGTATCGAGCCCACTCTCCAACTGCTCAACAAAGGGGGCCAGTTGTGCCACCTCTAACGCCTTCCAGAGCTGCTGATCGGTATAGGTCCGCCCCAGGGTAAGATTTCCCCGCACCGAATCGTTAAACAGCGCCGGATGCTGCAACACCGTCGCGACATTCTCCCGCACCCGATCCAGACCGATCTGTTCGACCGGTACACCAGCAAACAGTACCTGCCCCTGTTGAGCCTGATACAGCCCAAGCAACACCTGCACCAGAGTAGACTTACCGCCGCCACTGGCCCCCACCAGCGCAATCTTCTGACCGGCATCGATTGTCAGCGACAACCCCCGGAGTATCTCCTGCCCGTCAATATAGCTGAAATGAATATCCCTGAGTTCAATCGCCACCGAAGTACGACCGGTAAAAGGGTCATGCAGATGTGGGTAGTCAGGCTCCTCATCCAGCTCAGCCAGACGATTGATTCGCTGCAATGCAGCTTTCGCACCATAAAACGCATACTGTATTCCCAGCACCTCCTGCACTGGCCCCATCATAAACCAGAGGTAGCCAAATACCGCCATCATCTGTCCGATACTGAGATCGGAAAACACCACCATCCCCATCGATAGTGCCCGAAACATATCAAAACCAACCAGAAACACCATAAAGCTGAAACGGTTAGCAGCCTCGCTGCGCCACTCAAACCGGGTGGCATGATCTCTGAGAGAGCGGGCATCCCCGACCAGCCCCTGAAGGTAGTGGTTTTCCCGGTTAGCCGCACGGATCTGATAGATCGCCTCGAGCACTTCGGTAAGCCCTCCCTGAAACCGCTCATAGGCACGGTTTTCCTGTTTTTTTAACTCCTTAACCTGCTTACCGATCGTCATCGTCAGCCACACCACCAGAGGGTTAAGCAGCAGGATAAACAGCGCCAGTTGCCAGTTCATCCAGATCAGCACCACCGCCGTGCCAATAATTGTCAGCAGCGCGATCAGCAGGCGACTGACTGAGGCCCCCACAAACCGGTCTACGGTGTCCAGATCAGTAATAAAATGGGAGCTGACTGAGCCACTACCAAGGGCTTCATACTCCGCCATAGAGATCCGCTTCAGCCGCTGCAGCAATCCAGCGCGTATACGGAAGATCACCTCTTTAGAGATAATAGAGAACTGCCGCCCCTGCCAGACATTGAACACCAGTGCGGCAACCCTCAATAGAACAGTCAGTAGCAGTACCGCTGTAATATAGAGCACCGGCCCCTGCCAGCCCGGCGGGAAAACAGCGTTACACCAACTGACCAGCGTCTCGGGCTGGTTCAGCAGCACCTCATCAACCAGCATCGGCATCAGCAATGGCAACGGTACGCTGGCACAGGTCGCCAGCAGAGCGATCAGATTTGCCTTGATTAACAGTGGCCGGTATTCCAGAGCGACACTGAAGATATAGCGCCAGCTATAATGAGACTGATCCATAACGAGCGGCCTGCTCCCTGATAGTGTAACGGTTTAATTCATCGGTATATTTACGAAGTTTAGCCAGATTCAGACGTCTGCGTCTGGTGATGGAATAAAAAAACCGCTCATGCGGTCTTTAGTATCTGCTTTATGCGACTCACAGTGCGAAAAGATGAACCCACCCGGTCAATGATCCCCCTTGGAGCCGCCCATACAGTTGGGCGACTGAGGAATCTCTCCATTCTGTTGCTGCCACTCCTGCACAGTATACAGATGCAGCGCCAGCGCATGGATCGGATTGTTCATCAGTTCTGAAAGCGCACCATAGATCATCTGATGACGGGCAACCGGTCGCTTACCGACAAAATCATCGGTCACCACTGCCAGCTTAAAATGACTTTCCGTTGCCGGCCCACTATGCATATGGCTTTCATTTTCAATCACCAGATGCTGCAAAACCAGCGCCTGCGCCAGACGCTGCTCGATCTCAGTTGCAATACTCATATCATTGACCTGTTTTACTGTTTTATGTCCGCCGAATCGGCAGCCAGTTTACTGAATTTTGAGTGAATTCGCCGGGTGATCAACGCCACCGCAATAATCACCAGCGGCATCGCAATCCCCAACGACAGACTCTTATTGATATGCAAACCCTGATCATACAGCACGCCGATGAAAATCTTTACCAGACCGATGGTGTAATAGCTGATCGCTGCGACAGAAAGGCCTTCAACCGTATGCTGCATCATCAGCTGAATCTGCGAACGCCGGTCCATTGAGCTGAGCAACTCCTGATTCTGCCCCTGAATCGACAGCTCGACCTGCGTGCGCAGCATATCGCTGACCCGGTCGATTCTGCGGGACAGATCCTCCAGCCGCCCCGCAATCGCCTTGCAGGTGCGCACCGCAGGAATCATTCGCCGGGTGATAAACTCCTGTAATGTCAGGTGACCAGACACCTCATCCTCCCGCAGGTCAGCCAGCCGCTGCATCACCAGGTCCTGATAGGCATTGGTCGCATTAAAGCGGAACGTAGAACTGGCGCGATACGCCTCAACCCGGGAAGCCAGATGGGTTAACCGGCTTAACAGCTGCCGCTCATCGCGACAACGGGTGTCATCATACTGTTCACTGGAGAGTATCTGGGTCAGCTCAGCCAGCTGCTGATCCATCTGCTGTAGCTCAGGGCTGATTGAACGCGCCATCGGTAGCCCCATCAGTGTCATCAGCCGGTAGGATTCAATCTCCAGAAGCCGCTGAATCAGACGTCCCAGCTGACTGTCACTCATCTCCCGGTTATAGATCAGGAAACGACCGAAGCCATCACTGTGCAAGCGGTAACTGGTCCACACCTGCGCCGCTCCCTGCGAAGGCTGACTCCCCACCAGACGCATCTCGTCAAAATGACTTTTCACCTCGGGTATGGTGGGTTCGCCTATCGTGCGGACATCTTCTACCGACATATGAAACGCTGCGACAACTTCACCGCAGATCCCCTCCAGCCAGCCTTCAGGCAACTGACTGATGCCGGTTTGTGCGAAGGGCTGCAGGTGGCTGCCGCCCAACCAGATAAAGGTATAGGATACAAACTCCATATGCTTTTCACGGCGAACCTTCAGTTCGCCAAAACGCTGCTGAAAACAGGGCGTATCCTGCTCAGGAATATCGCCGCCGAGCAACTCACACAACTGCTGCAGGTGACTGAACTGTTCAGCTTTCTGGTCTTCGCTGCACACCACAGAGAGATGCGAAATCCGGGCGGGACTGGGGATAACCTGAAACGGTCTCGAGTGCATCTCTTCGTAGAGAGACTCTCTCAGGGGGTGCATTTCAAGCTGAAGATTGGCAGAGACAGACATCAAACTTCCTGATTTCTATTAACAAACCGCTATTGTTAGCGAAACCCACGGCCTAAAGCAACTCTCCTGAATACCCGCTACAAAAGAGCCCTGTCAATCCTCCAAAGGAGCCAGCATCAACGGCGCCTGCAACAGATCAACCGCCAACACCTGGGGGGTCACATCAAACCACTGCAGAAACAGTTCCAGCGTTCTGTTCTGCGGCCAGTGATCACCAAACTCTTCCCAGGCGGCCAGCTCATTGGCAAATATGTTTTCATAGTGCAGCGCCAACTGCTGCGACACATCGGTTTCGCTGTGAAACTCTTCGGTCAGATATACACTGCCTTCAGCGCGATGCTCGTCCAATGACATCGGCTGATTCAGCTCATCCAGCTGCTGACTGGCCCAGTCAACAAACGGCTGACGCGGCAGAACAGCAAATCCGGAACGGTTGATCAGTTTCATAGAGGCTTCTCCCGACTTCAGCTAAACTAGTGGCCAGCATTATAACCTCAGCCCCAGAGATGTGAATGAATATCCGCTGCCTACCCCACCTGAACACCAAACAAGCCTGGCTTGATTTCTGTAAGCGAGAGGTGTCCTCGTGCTTTACTGAGAGTCCGGAAGCTATGGTGGATTTCCAGACGACCTATCTGATGATTACGGTACTGGACAACAATACCCGTCATGGAAAACAGGCGGTCAAATACAGCCTGGGGTCCCGCAGTTCACTGAAACCTGCCTGGAAGTTTATTCAGGCCTGCGATTTCAATCTGCAGATGATGATAGACGGTCTGGCAGAGATTAATTTCGATGGCAATGTCCGTGATAACTCGCTGCTTAAGGCACATACCGACCTCACGGTACGCAAGTTTTTCTCTAAAGACCGCTCAATCATCTCACCGGGAAACCTTGGCCGTCTGATCCCCCTGACTGAAGCCCCCCCTCTCTGGACGCTACAACACCTGTCACGACTGCTGGCAAACCAGCAGTTCCGGGATCTGCGCTCAGAGCAACTGGCGCTGCCTGACAATGATCAGTTTATGGTGGAGTATAAAGGGATACCCGCACCTGAAGCTCAGGAGCTCCTGGTAGGCATCATAAATCAGCCGGAGCTGTGGCAGGTTCGGCCACACCCAAATAACCCTGGCCGGTTAATTATTATGCGTCAGGATGTCCCCATGTGCAGCTTTGAGCCGGATTTCAGCCCCCCAAAACCAAAACTGGCCCAACGGGGAACCCGCTGGACCAGCTCAGCCTGATGCAATCCCTCCTGTAGCTGTCAGGCAGGCATCAGGCCCTCTACATCTTCGGCACTCGCTTCACCTTCAGACTTCCCGATCAGCCGATAGGGGTTATCGGAGTTCAGCAGCTCCTTGCCATTCTTGGTGGGAAACTCAACATCGATATCCACAATCCGGCCATCACGGCAGACGTTAATAATGGTGTCCATGGTGGTGGCCATCAGCGAGTATTTATCATCAGGGGCCGCGATCAGCGTCTGCAGGCCCAGATCACTCATAAAGCCCAGCGAGGTCACGGTGTTTTCTGCATCCAGCTTATTAAACGCCTCATCGAATACCGACAGACTAATCCCGCCAAGGGTTACGCCATCAGCGGTGTCACGCAGCCGATAGGTCGCCCCCATCGCCGCCGCAATCGCAACATAGAAAGGTACCTGATGCTCACCACCGGAACCGGTTTTTATCCGCTGGGTCAGCGTGGTCTTGCGGTTACCCTCAAGATCTTTAACCACCAGCTCGAAGTTATAGAAGTTACGGTAATCCTGCAGCAGACTACTTTCACCCTCATCTTTCAGCACTTCATGAATTTTACTCAGGGCATCCTGATGGGGCCGCTTCTCATCGAACTGCATATCAAACAGCGAACCAACATTGGCCTGATCCATTCGGGTATAGGCTTCCACCAGCTCCAGGATATCTTTCAATTCCGGGTTAGGCATCATTTCGAAGCTATACATCTCCCGATGGAATGGGCGGTTCTTGAGATGGGCATTGAGCTCACGAATCAGTTCTTTAATCTTATCGATCTGGTCTTTCAGGTGCGCAACAAAATCGGAACGGAAAGAGGTTTCTGCCTCCAGCCGCGCCCGCTCTGCCTTCTCGGTATACTCCGCCAGCTCACTGTCCCGCAGGGACCGGATCGTATGATCAACAAATTCAGCCAACTGCTCGTGAGTTGAATCTTCGCTCACTTTATCCAGTTCCTGATGGCTGAGACCTGAACCGTGGTAACGGGCTTTATACTGGGCAACACCATCACGCACAATATTCTTCTTGCGTTCAACCAGCCCCAGTTCAGATTGCGCCTTTTTTGCCGATTCAAAGATAATCCGATCAAGGTCACCAGAACAGGACTCATCCATATAATCCCGCTTTTCCTGGGCGGACTGAGCATCAAACACCGGGTCCGCTTCGCAGCGGGATCTGGCTGCGGCATGCTCTTCCAGCTCATTATCCAGCACCTCCAGGGAGGCATTGTCTTTAATCAGACTGGTACGAGTGGACTGCAGTTTGTCCATCAGCTTTTTCTGGGCATCCTGAGCAGCTTTCTGCGCTTCAACCAGTTCGGTAATCCGCTGATGTATACCCGAGTCATCCTGATTACGCAGATCCGTAATGCCCTGACGATAGCCATCGATCTCGCTTTGCAGCATCTCCCGCTGATTCACCAGATCAAAGGTACGTTCGGTGACACCAGTCAGTGCGGCCGTCATGCGAATCAGGTTTTCCCGCAGGCTGTCCAGCGCTTCATGGTCTTTGTTCAGCGCACTGAACTCGGCCATCATCTGCTCGACCTGACGATCCTGTTGTTGCAACTGGTGCTGACGCCGGCCACCGCCACTGCCCATCATCGGGGCTTCTTCACGAATTGAAGTGGTGGTCCCCTCAGTCTGCAGCATGCAGTCATAGGTCAGGGCACGCTCCTGCTTCAGCAGCTCGCTTTCGGTTTCTACCGCCATCACCCCGCCCAGTGCGCGGTTCATGTACGCCTGAGCATCATCACTCTGACAGGCAACAAACTGCGCCAGAGACCCCGGTTTAGAACGGTTGAGCCACTCATGGGACTTGGTGGTATTGACCACCCGACAGCCCTTCAGGTGACGACCTTTACGACGATACAGGGTAATCGCCTCTTTGACCCGATCCGGATCAACAATCAGCGCTTCCCGACGGGCGCCGAGGAAACTCTCAATGGCAATACGCCATTTCTCGTCGTTGATATCCACCAGTTCGCAGATCGGCGTCGATTCGATACCGTAATCTTTCAGCAGTTGCATCAGTTCGCGGGTGTTACGTCGCAGAGGTGCCCGCCCCTCTTTCAGTTGCTCAACCGCGCTTTTCTGACTCTGAATCTCACTGCGCAGCTCGTTCATGCGGATAACCGAGGATTCAAACCGGCGGGCGATCTCCCGGCGCACCGAGTCGACCGACTCTTTCAGACGGTTGAGGTTATTATCGACATCCACCGGTGCCAGCGGCCAGGCTTCCGCCATCATATCTTCACCGGAGCGCCATAACTCAACCGACTCTTTGACCACCGGAATAAAACTATCCGGCAGGTATTGCTGATAGTTGGCAAAACTGACCGCTGAACGCAGCAGTGAATAGACATGCTGGATCTTCTCTTTAACCACATTCAGCTCATGCTGACGGGCATTGATAGAGTTTTCCAGCGCCTTAACCTTGTGGGCGCTGTCGGTGTTATTCAGTTCGGCACGGGTATTGGCCAGCGACTGCATGATCTCGCTGAGTTCTTCACTCTTAGCTTCAAGATCTGCCTGCAAAGAGGTCTCTTTCTCCTGATTCTGTTCGAGACGCTCGCCCGCTTCCTCTTTTTTCAGATCGGCATGTTCAAACCGGGTTTCATGCACCACCCATTCATACTCGACGGAGTTTTTAACGTTGCGATCGATCCCTTTGCACTGCTCCTGAACCTTCTCCAGTTCAACGATGCGATTGTATACCTCGCGGGTTTTCTGCTCCATCGCCCGGTATTCATCCAGCGATTTACGGAACCCGCCCACATGGACAATATTTTCATCCAGGACAAACTCACGAATAAAGCGGGTAGGACTGTTGATCGGAACAAACTTCAGGGCGTTGCGGAAGTTTTTTACAAACTTCTCGTCATCATTGGGCATCTGCTGATCGTAACTCAGCTCAGTCACCAGCTCGCGGATAAAGCGGTTGGCGCGCTTCTCCAGCTTCATATCAGGACACTGTTTCAGCAGACTCTCTTTCACCACCGGCCACTCTTTCGGCAGACGGCCACCATCCTGCTTAATGGTAAAATCTTCCAGTGTTACAGAGAAATCAGGCAGGATAAAACGCCCCAGCACATCCTCTTCCGGTGAGGACAGTGATGCACTGATCGCCAGCCCGACACAGGTTTCTTTACCGGTTTCGGTATCAAAGAAACTCAGGGCGATATAACTGACTGAATCCTGTCGGGAGTTATCCTTATTACCCAGGTCATCCATAAAACCGAGACAGTAGGTGCGCAGACTCCGCTCACTCTTTTCACCCGCGCTGGCGTTAAAGCTGAGATATTTTTTGTTTCCCCCCATGAGAACCGTCTGAATAGCATCCAGCAGCGATGACTTACCCGACCCGTTCGGCCCGATTACCGCGACATTACCCTTAATCGGTATCTCTACTGCACCGAGCACATACCAGTTCACCAGCACCATTCTATTGAGCTGTTTCATCAGTGGGTCTCCTCAGGTGCCGCTATGGTGGCGTTGGTTTCAGCGTCTTCTTGCGCTTCTGCAGGCTGAGCCGCAGTCTCGGCGGCTGTCTCACTGTCTGCCCCCTCTTCCGCTGCTGATAGCGCCTCAGGTGATGGCGTCGCCGCGTCACCTTCCTCTGCAACCGGTTGTTTCACCGGCTGTTCGTCGTCCCGCTCTTCGCAGAGCGCTTCCAACTGGCCGATAAAGTCTTCCACCACCACCTGGCGGATCGCCGGATTGATGGTTAGAGGGATATTTTTCGGGTCCGTTTCATGGGGCTTGCCCCGTTCAATCACGCCATGCCGGCTAAACAGTGACAGCAGCTCTTTAAGACGGGTCTCATTGGGAATCTCGCGGCCGGTGAGGTTTTCATACAGCGTCAGCAACTCATCGGAGGTGATGTAGGCACGCCCAGCCTCAACATCAAACGATTCCAGTTTCTGTTCATATTGCTGGCGCAGACAGAGCAGAAACAGGGACTCATCCAGCTTCAGCCGCATAAAGCGCTCTTCACCTTTCGGCAAAATACCCAGATAGGCTTCATCCGGCTGATAGATCAACGACCAGCCAATAGCGGCAAAGAGGTTTACAAAGTAGTCCACGTGGGATGCAACCAGGAAATAGCTGTCCCGGTGCCCGGATCGTTCAGCGTAGAGAAACTGATTCACCAGCAGCATATTGGCAGCACGGACGAAATCTTCTTCCTGATACTGATCGCTGCGACCGATGATTTTCTGCAGATCACCCAGCATTATACTTTCCTCTGAATACTGAAATCGCGACACTCAACCATATCTGCGACATTGACATATTTATCTTCAAACTTAATCTCATACTTGTTGGCTGTTCCGCGCCCCTTCTTGCCCAGTGAACGCATATGCCGCAGATAACTGAAGCAGATATAATCCTCGATACACTCGATGGTGAAGTCTGTCGCGGTTATCTTTTTCTTGTCGATCAGGTGGCGCTCGACATAGAGTTCAATATTCTCAGGCTTCACTTCCCGACGGGCTTTGTACTCTTTGAACAGCTGACGCAGTTCCAGCACCCGCGGGTCGATCTCGACCGGGCGGATCACCCGGGGCCTGGTTTCAACCCGACGACGAATCGGTGAACGCACACTGCCCGGCGCAATAAAGGCAACCCCTTCGAGGGTGTTGATATGCGGGATAGAACGGGAGTCCAGCTTAGACACATCCGAGATCAGCCGTGATAAACGGGAACTCATCCCCGGGGTGGTTTTATCCATATAACGGACAGTATCGGCCACCCGCTTCTCCAGCCGGTAACGGAAGTCGTCGATGGTTGCCAGACGCTGATCCACCGACTCAAAGATCCTGATAATCCGGTTAATATGGCTATGAACCATCGCCTCAGCGTCAGCAAAACTGAGTTCAAACTGCTCCTGATAGTGTTTCGACAGTTTTTCCACTTTCAGCGGGTCAAACTGCAAATCCCGCAACATCGTCAGAATCTGACGACGGAAACGAAACGGGTTGTTCTTGGTTTTCAGGGTTTTGTAGTCAGACACCAGAATATGGGCTACGAAGCGATCGAAGAAGCTACGGACAATCTCCTGGGGGTTTGAGGTCGCTGCCAGACTGATCTTCAGCTCCCGCAGGCCCAGCATCATATCGGTCAGGTGGGCACTGAAATCAGCTGCAGTCTGAGCCGCTTCCTGCAGGGTAATCCCCCGGCCAGCAGGATCACTGATGGCTGACTCAAGAGAACTGAGTACGTTAAGCACCGCACCACCATAGCTGCGTTTTTCCAGTTCATTGATACCGACCAGGGTGCGTAACAGATAACTGATCGCCGGAGACAACAGGACAAAGGTGCGATAGATCCGCTGCTCCTCTTCCAGCCAGCCAGTTTCCACCAGTCGACGATAGATACGGCTGGTATATTCGGCGGTGGAGCGTGGCAGCTCCTGGCGATCCGCTTCGGACTCCCCCTCTTCCGGCTCCCAGCGACGCACCCCAAGGCGCACAACAGTATCCTCAATACAGGAACGGATGAGGTCTTTTGGCACAAACGGATCAACCAGATCTTCATCGAAGAACTGATCAGCGAGATCCAGCAGAACCGCCTCGTAGATATGTTTATTTTGTCCAGAAAAAGGAACAAATATTGTTTCGGGAAGCTTTTTGAAAAGCATCTCAGCTAAAATCTCCGGGCACGCAGACTGGAAAAGGGGTCTCTGGTTCCGTGTGAAAAGTGCCTCAGGCGATACCAGCCGACACTCAGCGACGCCAGAGCCTGCCTTAGGCAAAATAACGCAATTCACACGCGTTTTATTCACACTATCTTTATAAAGGTACCGATGATAACGGAAATAGCCACACTGACCAAGTGGCAAACAAGACACAACCACCGGGACCCGCTCTTTTCTCAGAACAAAAATAATAAAGTAAATTAAATCAACAAGATAAAATGGTGATCAATGTTTATTCAGAGGGCTCTTTTCGCCTGCTGCAGTCGCGCATAGGCCGACAGGAGTTTCTGGTGCTGCACAAAGCCCTCCAGCGCCATGGTTGACTCAGCCAATCCGGCAAACAGGCCATGACCATCGATCATTTCCAACACCTCAGCTACCCGATCAACACCATAGATCTGCTCCAGCAGAGCGCGATACTGGTCCAGTGTACGCTCTGTATCGAGGCGAAAACTCAGGCATTGATGCAAACAGCGATACAAGCTGGCCCGATCCCCCTGCGGACAATCTGACCGCTGAATCCAGTCACTCCAGTTCAGCGCTTCCTGCAGTTCACCCAGTTTCAGGTTTAACAGACACTTCAACTCACCCACTCGCAATGAGTCCCACAGGGTTGAAGGGTCTGACAGAATACCGATGATATCCACCACCAACTGCTGATCGGAAAAGCCCCCCTCCTCCAGTTTAACCAGCAGATTTTCAGCGTCCTGCTCAGTCAGGGCAGGCAGTCGCAACAATGGCTGTCGCAGTTCAACGCCGGCATTATTGTTGTTCCAGACCAGCTTATCGACCGGAAAAATCTCTGACATACCGGGCACAATAACCCGACAGCTATACACCCCCAGGTGTTCAAAGTCAGCGATATATATATCCATATCAACCTTGTGAATCAGATGACACAGCTGTTCAAACTCAGCCTGGGTATCGCCCTCAATATTCCACTCTGTGAAGCTGTAATCGGTCTTTGTCGCAAACAGGTCCCAGGCAACTGCACCGGTGGAATCAACGAAATGGGCATCAAGATTTGCCTGATCCGCGACATCAGTAATATCAAAAACCGGTAGTGGAAAACCGTTCAGATTTTCAGGGCTGCGCCCCTGAAGCAGTTCGGTTACAGCCCGCTCAAACGCCACCTCAAACTTAGGGTGCGCGCCGAAAGAGGCAATACATCCGCCATCCTGAGGGTTAATCAGGGATACGTTCACCAGAGGGAACTTGCCTCCCAGCGAAGCATCCTTAACCAGCACAACATAACCCTGACGACGCAGTGCCTCAATCACCTCAACCGTTTTTGGATAACGCTCCTGCACCCTTAGGGGAATATCCGGCAGACTGATCCCGGAGGAGATAATGGTATTCTTTATATGTCGTTCAAAAATTTCTGACAGCGCCTGAACCCGGGCTTCACTGACACTGTTCCCGGCCGCAATACCATTATTTCTATAGAGGTTGCCGATAATATTGACCGGTATCCATACCTGGTCACCGGTGCGTTGACGCACAAAAGGAATGGCACAGATCCCCCGTTCACGGTTCCCCGAGTTGGTATCCACCAGCATCGACGCTTTCAGCTCACCATCCATGTTGTAATGCAGCCGGGTGGGTTCATCCAGCATCTCATCAGGTAACACATTGCCCGCTACCTGAAACCACTTCTCATTCGGATAATGAACAAACTCTCCCGTGGCAACAGGCTCACCCAGATAGTAATCCGCGAAAAAACTGTTGCAACTTAGCCGTTCAAAAAACTCCCCCAGCGCACTCGCCAGCGCTGCAGACCTGGAAGCCCCTTTGCCATAACTGAACAGCAGCGGGTTGTTTCGCTCATAGAGGTGGACAGACCAGACATTTGGCAGAGGATTGAGCCATTGCGTCTCCTCAATCTCAAAACCCAGCGACTGCAGACTGGCCGTCATATGAAGGATTGAATCGTCCAGTGGAGCGTCTTTACCGGGAATCATCGACATAGGGAATCCTTGCTACCATTTTCACTAAAAACCGGGAGGGCTGACTATCCTTTCGTAGTCACCAGCACCTTGCGTGCTACCCATCATAACGCCCGTTATACAGAAAACCATCCTCAAGCGAAATGCCGCACAATTAATATCGCCGGAGTACCGCCGGGGAAGCCACCAGGACATTCATCAGATCGTTATTTAACCACTTAATAAAACAGTAAAATATTTTATCTTTTCTGCTTGACGCATACCCCACTCATCATTAACATACGCCGCCACGGTTGAGGTGATCCTCGATAGCTCAGTTGGTAGAGCAGTAGACTGTTAATCTATTGGTCGCTGGTTCGAGTCCAGCTCGAGGAGCCAACTTAATCGTTATCGGATGTAATTCCTCGATAGCTCAGTTGGTAGAGCAGTAGACTGTTAATCTATTGGTCGCTGGTTCGAGTCCAGCTCGAGGAGCCATCTTTCAGAACGGGGCATAGCGCAGTCTGGTAGCGCATCTGGTTTGGGACCAGAGGGTCGTAGGTTCGAATCCTGCTGCCCCGACCACCTCTTTTTATAAAGAGATTGGTGGTTTTTCTGAGACACGAAAGAACAAAACGTGTATAAATAACCGTTCATTCAGTCGGGGCATAGCGCAGTCTGGTAGCGCATCTGGTTTGGGACCAGAGGGTCGTAGGTTCGAATCCTGCTGCCCCGACCACCTCCTTTTCATAAAGAGATTGGTGGTTTATCTGAGACACGAAAGAACAAAACGTGTATAAATAACCGTTCATCCGTCGGGGCATAGCGCAGTCTGGTAGCGCATCTGGTTTGGGACCAGAGGGTCGTAGGTTCGAATCCTGCTGCCCCGACCACTTTAAAAAGCCGCTATAAAAAGTGCATCTGGTTTGGGAACTATCCAGGCTAGGGTCATAGACTCTAATACTGCTGCCCGACCACTTTAAAGCCGCCATAAAAAGCGCATCTGGTTTGGGAACTCTCCAGGCTAGGGTCATAGATCCTAATACTACTGCCCCGACCACTTATAAAGCACTTTAAAGCCGCTATAAAAAGCGCATCTGGTTTGGGAACTCTCCAGGCTAGGGATCATAGATTCTAATACTGCTGCCCAACCACTTTCTTTGTGTAACAAGTTTCTCGGTAAAAGTATTCGCTTACCAGTTTAACGAAGCTATCCGAACGATTTTTTCCTCTTACCGATACAACCGGTTAGAAAATCTGTTTTTCAGCAAATCCCCTTCGCTGAACCTTAACGAAGTCATTTCGTTATTCACCGGGGTATACATTACCGTCTGTTTTATCTTGTATACAGCTACCCCGGATTTTTTTAAAACTATTAAACCTGGCCTTCCTCCCCTCTCAGACCTCTTTCCTATACCGGTAATTACATGACTTGAGTAGAATTGTCTTATACACAAAGAATGGAATGAGTGAGTGATGGACCAAAACCCTCTACAACTGTTTAGCAGCCCTGATCAGACCTGCGCCCCCCCCTCGTGGCGTGCTTGTTTTATTCCCGGACCAGCCAATAAAACCAGAACTCTTCAGCCTGCACCTCCCAGATCACGCTTTAGCCGGGCACTGAAATGACATCTGAGCAGGCTTACTTTTTCACCGTGGCGTTAATCAATCTGGTATTAGCTTTCTCAGGAACCAGAATTAAGGACCCTGAAGGCAAACAGAGATCAATACTGTTTTTTATTCTGGCGTTCGCGGCAAACTTTCTGAGTTGGTTTATCTATGTATTTGATATCGGTGTAACCTTAAAAATCATATCGGTCCTCTTATCGTCGGTATTCATCTGGGGGATGGTTGTATTCAGTTACAAGCGATGCGAATGCTCATTACCAGTCGCATTCATATCAGCCATTTTTCTGATTAATTGCGTTGCTTTAAGCTACTTTACCTATGCAGAACAACTCTATAACGCCCTGCACGTCAGTGCGCTGTTTGTCCCTTTGGCCTTCTGCATGATGGGCTACCTGTTCCTGAAGATAAAACAGCACAGAAACCCTTCTGATATCATTCTGGCTTACGCCTGTTTCTTCATGGCGGTAATCGTCGCCAGCCGTTCTCTGCTATTGAAACTTTCACCTGAACTCTTTAGCGCCACCGTCATTTCGTCACAAATCATTTGGCCGGCTTTTAGTGTTATCAGTGGAGTATTTGCGTTGCTAAGCTATACAGAGGAAGTTCAATTCAAGCTACAGCAAGAATCCAATACTGACCAGCTTACCGGACTGGCGAATCGGCGGAGCATGGATCGTACTCTTAATAAGGAATGGGCAAGAGCAGACCGACACCAAAGGCCTCTGGCTTTGATGATGCTGGACGTCGATTTTTTCAAGAATTATAACGACCAGTACGGTCACCAGGCGGGCGATGATTGCCTCAAAGCAGTGGCCCAATGTCTGCTTAGCTCATGCCAACGTGCAGGAGAGCTGGCCGTACGATATGGTGGTGAAGAGTTTTTACTGATTCTTCCCGAAACGGATATCACTGCAGCAAAGGCATTAAGTAAAAAAATCTGCGCGTCTATCGCGGAACTTGAAATACCGCATCACTCCTCCCCCCAGGGGGTTATTACCCTGAGTTCAGGAATCGCTGTGGTTTCAGACCATAACTACCAGAACATCGATGAGCTATTACGAGCAGCTGATTCAGCTCTGTATCAAGCCAAGCAAAATGGCCGAAATCAGACTCAGATTGCTCAGAAAATCACTTTCAACAAACCCATTTTATTTTGATATCATCAGTATCCGACAGTTCCAGATCTGTTTCCCTTCGCCACCCAACACGGGTTAAAGCAGCATTTTCGCTAATGGTAATCTATGATTTTCTCTGCAAAAAAGAACCCTGAAAATACTGGCAAGCACAGACAGTTCATCGTCGTTGGTGTTCAGCGAGGAGGCACCTCGGCAATAGCGGCAGCACTTCAGGCACTGGGGATATCCCTTGGGGATAACTATCATAGCCCTATCTATGAAGATTTAGAGATGGCAAAAGCGTTTCGCAGCGGCAACTGGAAAAAGCTGCAACAACTGATAATGGCATATGAACAGGAGTATCAGCAGTTTGCCTGGAAGCTACCTGATAGCAACAGTAAGCTAGCCCGCATTTCCAGACTGTTTTCAAACCCCAGTTTCATCTTTGTTTACAGGGATATCTGCGCAATCGCCAACCGAAAACAGTCAGTGCAGAACATCACTCTCGTCGAGGCAATGAAATCCAGCCTGACGGCGTATAACCGGATAGTAAAATTCGTCGAAAAAAACGACTATCCAGCTCTGCATATCTCTTATGAGAAGCTTCTGCAGGATACTCAGGGGCACTTAAGACAGATTGCAGATTTTTGCGATATTGATGTAACCGGGAGCTTAATTGATCAGGCCAGCAGAGCTATCGAAGCGTCTCCGAAAATTTATACTCAATGGGTGGACATTTCACGACAGATTCATCTGCTCAATAAAGCCGGATTTGACGGCTATATTGATAAGGTTTCTGAAAACCTGGTGTCGGGCTGGTTTCTTCAAAAGGGATCTGATCAGCCTGTCACTGTTGAGCTTCTCGTGAATGATCATTGGGTCGCGGATTTTCTGTGCGAAGAGTTTCGGGGGGATCTGATCACAGCTGAAAAAAGCGTGACTGGCAAGGCCGGTTTTCGTATTCCAGTACCGAAAGGCACTTTAGCCAGATCAGACACAGTATCAGTCAGACCTAAAGGTCATTCGACAAGCCTGTTCAGCATATTTTAAGACAACGCTATCGATACGTGTGACACCTTATTCACAATGTGATCACACGTTCGCAGATCTTGCGGAAACAGACTGAATCAACGTCATTTCGCTCTATAGAATCAATCACGATGGTGATGACGCCAACAGGGATACCGCTCCGGTAAACCGGCAAAATCGTTACGAGGTAGGATGAGCCTTTCCCCCTTTCAACTTCAAACGCCCGCAGAGATATTCTCTCGACACTTCTGACAACTCTGGCGATCGCCTTCTGCAACCTGAGATTATCGACAAGAGCCCGGCAACTTAAACGGTTTTTATTATCTGTTTTAAGTCCATCCCCACTTGCCAGCGCCTGATCTGCAAAGTGGTTTGTGCAGATGACCTCACCGTTCGTCGCTAACAGAAGCACGACGCATCTGCAGTGATTAAGTTCACTCAGAACGGCCTTAAAACTGGCTTTCAGAAGCGTAAATGTGGCCTCTTCATCAGGGTGATTGAGATTAGTACAGGGGGCGGTAAAGCGTGGCGATGATGAGGACACACGAATTTTTTGTGCCTCGTTCCTCAGCCGGTTGCCCGTCAGAATATCAATACTCCAGAAGCGCATCTTATTTTTATAATTGGCTATCATATACTTCTCCCGGAGCATAAGACCCGGTTTCAGGCACCTGCCCCGCAAAATATCAGATGTTTAAGATTGATAGCAGATACACAAGCAAGTCTTACGCCAATCAAGCAAAATACTTAGCCCCTATATATATCAGAAAGTTACAATAGGTTAGCAGTTTACGGGCGTGGTTATGTCAGCTGCCTTTATCACTATTGAGAGAAACGGAATCATATATTCTTTACTTTGATGATTAACAACAGCCTGATAACCCTCTACGCTATGAATAATTGAATATATGACACTGAGTCTGTTGCTATAAAGTATGCCGGTCAGCAGCAAATCTCGTTCACAATCAGCGACACGGTAGCTGCTCTCAGGTTAATCACTGCACGCAACAGGATCCCGATTGCTGCGGCCGACGTATGATTCTGAGACGCAGTGTCAACCATCAAAATACAGCTACAGGTTTAACTGATCACTCAAAACCGATATTGGAAATACGGAATGGGAAATATCGCTGACGAACTGGTTCAGGTTACTCAGGGCATGAAAGTCGATGTCGGGCACGCCGCACTGACGGTGACCAAAGCACTCGATTACGTAGGCATTGATGATAAAAGTCATGGCCGCCGTGTTGGTCTGATATGTCACCGCATAGCACATCTGCTGGGTTGGAATCGCACCAGAAGGCATTTTATTTTGATTGCGGGCATGCTCCACGACTGCGGCGTGTCATCTACCACAGTGCATCGCAAGCTGGTGGCCGAGATTGAGTGGGAAGGCGCAGAAGAGCACTGTTTGAGAGGTGATCAGTTTTTACAAAGTTTCCCGCCATTCAGCCCCTTCGCTGCAGCAATCAGATACCACCACACCCGCTGGCAGGACCTGCCACCGTCACTCGACAATAAAACGCGGGAATATGCAAACCTGATATTTTTCGCGGATCGCTTAGATGTTGCTTATGCGTCGTTCGTCATCGGTCACCCGCACCATGAAGTACTGTTAGGCCGGGAACACCTTCTTGCTGAGCTGGCACCTTATGTTGGGATACTGTTCTCCGATGAGATATATACAGCAGCTGCGCACGCTATACAGAAAGATAGCTTCTGGCTTGAGCTTCGTGAGGAGTATCTGGATGATGCCATCTTGGAAGCGCTCTCCTCCGAAGACTATGAAATATCATTGTCATTTGACGAAATTGAATCGCTGGGAGAACTAATCTCTCAGATCGTTGATGCCAAGAGCCCCTATACTCACTACCACAGTTTGCGGGTTGCAGACCTGGCTTACACACTTTCAGGGCTAGCAGGTCTGGGGCCTTATCAAAGAAGAATACTGAGACTTTCAGGCCTGCTACATGATGTCGGCAAACTGAGAACGCCAGATGAGATTCTTGAAAAGCCCGGTGCACTGACTGACGCCGAAGTCGCCCAGATGCGCAGCCATCCGCTCGATAGTAAAAGAGTTCTTAATTCACTGTTCCCCAATACCCCGATCGCAAAATGGGCAGCAGAACATCATGAAAAGCTGGATGGATCTGGCTACCCGTTTGGCTGGAAAGGCGATCAGATTGACTTTCCTACCCGGATCTTATCGGTAGCCGATATATTCCAGGCACTTTGCCAAAAGCGGCCATACCGGCACAGGCTGAACATAGATGACGTGCTTGAGATCATGGATGTAATGGCTGCCAAAGGGGAGATAGACCTTTCAATATATGGTTTACTAAAAGCAAACAAAGAGGAACTATATACAATAGCAATAAGAACGTAGCCTCTCTGAGGAGCCGCTTCCTATCGTCAGGCGAGCACAACAAACCTCAGAAAACCGGAAGCCACTCAGCCATGATCTTCCGGAGAAGCGCACAAAATAAACGATATATTGACAAAACACAGCAACTCTATATAGTGTAGAGCAGCTTAGAAAAAGTCTATTTTTTAACCATTTGTTGTCGTTGTATTACTGTTGTTGCAATAATTAAGTATTCTCGTCCCTCTGTTTTAAAGTCCAGTCTTATTTTTTGCTACCCGGTCACCTCTGACTATATTTCGAACAGTAGTGTTGATACCCCACTGTGAAAACACAGATAGAGAGTCGCTCTAAATATCAGTTCAGAGTTGTCCGGCACAATACCAGAACAGTGGCGATTACACTGCACAGATGGTTATTGTTGTTTCCTGTCTGGGCGAACCAGTCGTTCACAGCTTCAGGAAACCCGCTGTATTCAAGTGTCGTGGACACTCGGCAGCTATAAATATTTTTGTCATGTGCATGAGATAGACTAAGAAGGATCTCAGCATTAGTTTTTGGTCATCAGACAGGGCTCAGTGCCCGGGCTAGCAAAAGCAGGTCTGATCTCCAGTCCAATTTAATTCACTCCAGAGACGTGAGTGATACCAGCTACTCGCACCCCGTAGTATTAAAACCCATTAGCAATGAGTTCTTCTGACTACCTGAAGCGGCCGATGCTGGTTTATTTGAGAAAAGAATGAGTAATAACACCAAAGCGGCTATCAATGCCGCAGATTTTGAAAAATACAGTAATCCGATTCCTGGCCGGGAATACATTATGGGCCTGTTCGATGAGCCCGGTAAGTTTTTAAATCGCGAACAGCTGGGTAAAAAGCTGAAGCTGTTTGAAGATGAAGAGAAAGAAGCCTTGCGCCGCCGCCTAAGGGCGATGGAGCGTGATGGACAACTTAATTTCGACCCGCGTAAAGGTTACAGTCTGCTAACCGCTCAGGATCTGGTTGAAGGCCGGATTATCGGGCACCCTGATGGCTTTGGCTTCCTGTCACTGGACCAGGGTGGTGACGACCTTTTCCTGCACGATAGCCAGATGCTCAAAGCATTTCCCGGAGACCGGGTACAGGCACGGATCACCGGCACTGACCGTCGCGGACGCCAGGAAGGTCAGATAGTTAAGGTTCTTGAAAAAAATATGACCGAGATCGTTGGTCGCTTAAGAGTCGAGGATGGCGAGTACTATCTACAACCCGAAAACAGCCGTATCTGTAATGAGATCGATATCCCGGATGATCAGCTAAATGGAGCTCAGGCAGGGCAGTATGTCACCGTTGAGATCACCGAATACCCCTGTCATCGTTTTAATGCTGAAGGTCGGGTAACTGAAATACTGGGAGACGCTATGGCTCCGGGTATGGAGATCGATGTAGCGATTCGCAACCATGATATCCCCCATAAGTGGCCACAGGATGCGCTACAGGCAGCCGAGGCACTGGGCGAAGAGGTTAAAGAAGCGGATAAACAGCATCGTGCAGATCTGCGCGGCCTGCCATTTGTCACCATTGATGGCGAAGATGCCCGGGATTTTGATGACGCAGTCTACTGCGAGAAACGCAAGTCCGGCGGCTGGCGTCTGTTTGTCGCGATCGCCGATGTTTCCCACTATGTCACGCCAGGCTGCCCCTTAGATCTGGAAGCCGCTGAACGGGGTACTTCTGTGTATTTCCCGGGTCATGTTGTACCGATGCTGCCCGAAGCGCTGTCAAACGGACTCTGTTCACTGAATCCCCATACAGACCGGCTGGTTATGGTCTGTGAAATGGCGATCAACAACGCCGGCAAGATGACCAGCTATAGGTTTTCTGAAGGTATTATTCACTCCCACGCCCGGCTGACCTATACCCAGGTAGGAGCGCTGGTCTCTTCACCCGAATCTGAATTGGGTAAAACCGTTGCCCGCAAGCATGCCGACGTTGTTCCCCATATCCACACCCTGCACCATCTCTATGCCGTGCTGAGAAAAGCCCGTACAAAACGGGGCTCCATCGACTTTGAAAAGCAGGAAGTACAGTTCAAGTTTACCGAAGACCGCAAGATTGACCGCATTGTGCCTGTCGTCCGTAACGATGCGCACAAGATGATTGAAGAGTTTATGCTCTGTGCCAACGTCGCTACCGCCCGGTTTTTAGAAAAACTTGAGCTGCCAGCGCTTTACCGTGTCCATGAAGGGCCAGTGGAGAAAAAGCTGACTAATCTGCGGGCATTCCTGAGCGAGAGAGGCCTGAATCTGGCGGGCGGTGAAAAGCCCACACCGGTACATTATGACCGTCTGCTGAAAGGACTTGGCGAGCGACCCGACGCGCAGATTATCCGTATGATGATGCTACGCTCTCTCAGTCAGGCGGAATACAGTTCAAATAACCAGGGACACTTTGGCCTGGCATATCCGGCCTATGCTCACTTTACTTCACCCATTCGGCGTTACCCGGACCTGCTGGTTCACCGTGCAATCCGCTCTGTCATTCGTCGTAGCGAAACTGGTAGCGTGATCAGCCGGGCACTGAAGAAAGTCACCGGAGTGGGTTCCGACCCGGTACACCGGATTAAAACTGCCGCTCCACTGGCACCGGGAAAAAGCTACCCTTATGACCTGGCAGCGATGAATAACCTGGCTGAGCACTGCTCGCTGGTATCCCGGCGCGCGGATAAAGCCAGCTGGGATGTTGAAGCCTGGCTTAAGTGTGAATATATGCAGGACCACGTTGGCGATGTCTTCAGCGGAGTTATCAGCACGGTCACTAACTTTGGTCTCTTTATTGAGCTGGACGATACTCAGGTAGAAGGGCTGGTGCATGTCACCGCTCTGAACAATGACTATTACCAGTTTGATGCCGCCCGGCAACGGCTGGTGGGCGAGCGCACCCACGCCAGTTTCAGTATTGGCGATAAGATCAATATCCGGGTGGTGCGGGTCGATATGGATCAGCGCAAAATCGAATTTGAGCTGGCGGTTAAAGAAACCCCATCAGGTACAACAAAACCACGCAAACGCAAAGGTGGATCTAACAAAGGCGCGGGAAAATACCGCCGCTAAGTCACAGGCGGAGATCTGATTAAGCCGATCCTTAAGAAAATGAAGCATCGGCCTTATCGATCAACGAACCCGCTCAAGCTGATCTAAACAATCATCCCGGATATCCAGATAGTCAATATCCGGCAAGCCCAGATATTCCAGAGCAGGTTTTAATTCCAGCCATGACTCCCGGGGGGTATTCAGTCGCCAAAAGCGGCGATACTGCCCGCTGATATCTTTTGCCAGAAGCACCAGACAGAACAACGCCTTGCTCCTGTCACTAATTGCAACAGACGGCCTTAAAAGCTCTAACGGATAATGCAGTTGTAGTTTAATCGCACCGCATACCGACTCCGGCATATGCCAGGTAGCGGCAATTTCTGCACCGAGCGTGAAGTGATCAACACCATATTGCTGCCGTTCCAGGCTGCTTAAACTGGCCAGATCACGCCCTTCAAGGGCATTCAGAAAACGACGATAATCACTAAAGGACTCCATCATCAGTGGCACACCACAATCGTGTACCATTCCCAGTGCATAGGCCTCATCAGGATTATCAACTGATAAAATGCCGGCTAGCCGGGCCGCCAGTTCAGCGACTTCGGTGGAGGTATCCCAAAACCGGTCAAGACGCCCGGTTTTCGATAAAGAACGTTTTAATGAGATCACCGTAATCAGCGTTTGTAAGCGTTTGAAGCCCAAACGCATGACCGCCTGCTGTAGTGAAGACAACCGCCCTACCCTTGAAAACAGGGGGCTGTTAACCGTGGATAACACAACGGTATATAAGGACACATCGGTCTTCAACAGGTTAACGACAGCGCCAACATCAGGCTCAGCTGACTTGAGCAGTGTTGCGAGTTTCAGCAATATCTCCGGACGGGACGGGATCAGGTAAGGCTTCGGCTTTATTGCCATAAACTCCCCATAACAATTATAACTAAGAGATCGACACAGGATCACTCTACCACTACTGATTAATAAGAGAACAGAAGATTGTCACTAAAACAGGTACAGAGAGTCTCCCTTTTTACCATCCGGCGTCACACAGAGCACTTTATCTCACCAGCCGGTGCCCGAAGAAAAGCTCAGCGGGGCAGGAGCTGTCTGTCGCGATCCTGATGGCAGGTATTCTCAATACTTTTCAGCGATTAGAGAGCCAGATACTCTGATAGGGCGCCAGTTCGATGCTCCCCAACAGATCCTCATAGCGTTGACCACTGAGCAGATCGCGCCAGTCCTGTGTCTGGATAAGATTCAGATCTGACAGCGATAATGTCGCAGACTCAGCGCTGATATTATTCAGACAAAAAATATTCTGAGTGCGGTCGATACTCTGACGCCAGAAACCGAAAACCTGCTCCCCCAGATGCAGAGTAAACTGAGTACCATTTGGATGGAACGCTTTCTGCTGAGTCCGGATGGAGATCAGATGCTTCATCGCGGCAAAAACGCGGTGATGGTGGCTAGTGTGATCTGCCAGTAACTGTTCTAACTCATTATAATCCCATTGATGTCGATTGATTGAGCGAAAGTGACCGGTAGCCTTTACCCGTTCATGATCGTTCTGGGTAGCCAATAAGCTGTGCAGATAGAGACCCGGAATCCCTTCAAGCGCCAGCATAATGGTATGCGCACAAAGAAAGCGCGCCTCACCAAACTCATCCTTTCCCTCAACCGTTCCCTGCAATGCCTCGAACAATGCAATATTGATTTCATAGGGTTTCTTGCCGCCATCGTCCAGCGCCCGCCAGGATACATGACCACCAAAATCCTGCATGGTAGCTATCATCAGATCCACTTCACTATCCGGCAGGATACCCTCTACCGGACGCAGACCGATACCATCGTGAGAGGCGATGAAGTTGAAAAATGCAGTGCCATCCTGAGCCGGCGGCATACTCATCATCCACTGTTTCAGATAAAAATTCTGGCCGGTGATCAGGGCGTGCAGCAATAACGGCGGCAGTGAAAAGTTATAAACGCAGTGTGCTTCGTTCGCGTTACCAAAATAGGAGAGATTTTCCCGGCTGGGAATATTTGTCTCTGTGATTATCATGGCGGAAGGGCAGGCATATTCGATCAGGGTACGTAACAGCCTGACCACCTCATGGGTCTGCTCAAGGTTGAGACAACTGGTGCCCGGCTCTTTCCACAGAAATGCAATGGCATCGAGCCGGAAAATATTGACGCCCTGATCGAGATAGAAGCGAACAATATTAACGAACTCTTTCAAAACCCCGGTGTTACGGAAATCAAAATCGATCTGGTCGTGACTGAAAGTACACCATACATACTTTACCCCATCCGTAGTCTGTACCTCCCTTAACAGCGGGCTGGTACGAGGCCGAACCACCTCACTCAGATTTTCATCGGGACTGGTGGTGAAGTAGTAATCATGTCCTGGTCCCTCACCTTTTATAAAATTCTGAAACCATTCACTCTCACCGGAACCATGATTGATCACCAGATCAGACATTAAACGATACTCTGCCGAAAGCCGTTGGATATCCTGCCACTCCCCCACCGATTCACGCACCGCATAATAGTCGCTCACTGCAAAACCATCATCCGAACTGTAGGGAAAAAACGGCAGCACATGCACGCCGTTAATCACATCATCACACTGCTCATTGAGAAACCGATGCAGGGTTGTCATCGCCCGTTCATCAGCACGCAGCAGGCTGTCACCATAGGTAATGATGATAACGTCCTGCTGACTCCAGTGATTCTGATAGGGAACAGGAACCTGCTCCACGCTACCCAGACGCATAATGGATATCAGATCAGAGACCAGTTGAGCAATATCAGTCTCAAATCCCTGGTAGATAGTCTGCAGGTGGTTCTCAATCTGGCTGGCCAGCTGCTCGCTGGCAGTATTTAAAACGCTATCCATCTTATTCCGCCATAAACTCTTGATGATCCTGTTCTACCGCTTCAATGAGGCGGTCAAACACCTCTGGCATCGCACTGGAGACCCGGCTCCAGCTGGGAATAAAGGGGGTCTCCATCGGATTACTCAGGAACTGCTCTCCGGCAGTGATAATGTTACGCGAGAACATCTCGACGGCCATCTCCTCCTCGTGAATGTCCAGCTGTAAACCATTCATCACCGCATCATTGTGATAGGTTTCAACAAAATCCAGTGCGATCCGGAAATAGGTCGCTTTGACGGAACGAAAGGTCTCTGTATTAAAGGTGTGCCCCTGTGTAGCTAACTTACGGAATAGTGATTTAGTGATGTCGATCGACATCTTCGACAGTCCGGCATTCTTATCCTCTAATGACAGATCCTGATGCTTATGATCATACTGATCCGCAATATCCACCTGACATAAGCGGTTGTTAGCGTAGTTACGATGCATTTCCGATAGAACACCTATCTCCAGCCCCCAGTCACTGGGGATTCTAATATCGCTGAGTACATCCCGGCGAAATGAAAACTCACCTGCTAAGGGATAACGGAAACTATCCAGAAACTGCAGATACTCGATCTCACCAAACACCCGTTTCAGCGCCCTCAACAGGGGGGTTACCAACAGCCGGCTGACCCGGCCATTGATCTTGCCATCCGCAACCCGGGCATAAAACCCTTTGCAGAACTCATAGTTGAACTGGGGGTTGGCTACCGGATAGATCAGTCTGGCCAGCATCTCGCGACTGTAAGTCACCACGTCGCAGTCATGCAACGCCACCGATTCTGCCCGCCCTGATGCCAGAATATACCCCATGCAATACCAGACATTACGGCCCTTCCCTGCCTCTTTTGGTGCCAGCTTCAATGCCTGAAGTTCGGCATCCAGCGCTCTGAGCCGCGGACCATCGTTCCACAGTATGCGATGATGCTGGGGTAGCTTATTAAAAAATGAACGGGCGTAGCGAAACTGATCCTCATTAGCCCGGTCCAGCCCGATAACAATCTCTGAAAGATAGGGGACTTTACTGATCTCATCAATAATATGGCCAAGCGCCGGCCCCTCCAATTCAGAAAAAAGTGAGGGCAGAATCAGTGCTAAGGGTCTCTTTCTGGCAAACCGGGTCAGCTCCTCTTCAACCTCCGCAATCGGCCTGTTCGACAGATTGTGCAGGGTGGTGATAATGCCATTCTGATAAAAATCACCCATAACAACGACTCCTTAACTTCGTACGAAGGTATTCAATTGAATTCACGGTCTCAGGCCGGTCAGCAGCACCTAAGAACCAGTTGACCCCTTCAACCCACCCTTGCGGACCTGTTTGCCGGGACAGATAGAGATGCTGATGTACAACTTCAGGGGGCTGATGCACAGGCGAGCGAACCACCACAGCACAATCAGCCACCTGCAACATATCGACATCGTTGTCACTATCCCCGGCAGCGATAGTTAGTAACGCACTGTCCGGATATTCAACTCGAAACTGTTCCGTCAGCCATTGCAGCGCCTTTCCTTTATTTCCGGCTCCGGTGACATGGAGAAACCGCCCCCCCTGGAGCACCGTCGCTCCCGTCTCTCTGAGCGTTTCAATAAAGCACTGCTTCCGCTCATCTGATCCGAGCCACAGGACGGGTTCACTGAACTCCCTCTGACTGGCTTGTCTGGCAGCACTTTCCGTTAACCCGGTCGATGCCCGGATACCCTCCACACCTAAACGGGTGAAGGTTTCAAACTCCCCTCCAAACCCGGCCTCCTGCTGCGCCAACAGGCCTGTCCAGTATTCACGGGGTTTAGAAAATTGATAACGGTAGAAACCATCAATCAGCTCACAACCTGAGGGAGGTGAGGAAAAATAGTTTTCAGGAATAAACACAGCGGCGCCATTTTCGACTACAAACGGACCATGGTTATCCAGTTCGCATCGCAGAACCGCTAACTCAGCCCGGGTTTTGCTGGTTACAGGGATAACGGGTACGCCAATCTCATTGAAAAGAGACAGCAAAGGTTTCGCAGGACTAAAACTGTAACTGAAGTGATCCAACAGCGAACCATCGAGATCTGTAAAGATCAGAATTTTTTGAGTCATCCCCTCCCTCCCATAGTTGTGCAGCCAAATCTAAGCCCTTAATAAAACGCACCAAACCGGTGCAATCTGTGCTGATTTATTAAACCATTCTGCCTTTGTATAGAGAGACTGCAGGAAGCATACCCAATCTGATAAAAAAACAAGATAAGGGTGCAATTACACAACAATAATCTATTCTTTATAGGTTGCAGGCAGTGATTACGGATAACTATTCAGTCCGATATAGCATATTTTAGTCTGGCAGAGCGTATTGCCAGGGTTTATGACCTCATTTAAAAACGCCGGACAATGAATAGAAACCATAAGAACCTAAGAAGAGGAACCTGAGACAGTTGGCATTTGGGTAGGCGAACGGCAGCCTCCGATTAAGCAGACTGATGGTCATCGCGTGGATCACGCCTGAGTACTTTATTGGAACGCAGATCAGTCTTTAATCCTGACGTCGATAATCCAGAATGGGGCAATAAGGACAATAAAGGTAATTAAGACACTCAAAGTAGCAATTTTATCGATACAGCACGCACTACTTTGACGCAACATAAAAAGTGTCATCCCGACACCCAGGAGGAAAGCCGGAATAGTAAAATGTCGCAAATAGTCAATTTTTGCAGTGAATTTGGTAAATTTTAATCTAGAAAACAGTCCTGTTAGACTTAATTATAGGTTTTTAAAGGTTATGTTTGCACTTTTACTTCGTAATATCGTAGTGTATTAATAGAGATGAAACAGTAACCGACTACAGATTTTTTAATTTGCGGGCAATAAAAATAACTGGTAGCGAGGCAAAACAGCAGATGGAAAATTCAGCTTCCAATGAGGCTTTTGTACGATTTGAGGGTGTTCAGAAAAGCTACGATGGCAGAACTCTCGTAGTAAAAGACTTGAATATTGACGTTCCACGCGGTGAGTTTCTGACCATGCTCGGGCCATCCGGCTCGGGAAAAACTACTTCCTTAATGATGCTGGCGGGTTTCGAAACCGCAACGAAGGGCAATATCTATCTGAACGGTCAGGCCATAAATAATGTGGCTCCTCATAAACGTGGCATCGGCATGGTGTTTCAGAACTATGCCCTGTTCCCACATATGACCGTTGCTGAAAACCTCGCATTTCCGCTAAAAGTCAGAAACATGAACTCCTCTGATATCGAAACCCGGGTTAAGAGAGCGCTTGATATGGTCGAACTGGGATCCTTCGGAGACCGTCGCCCTGCTCAGCTATCCGGTGGACAGCAACAGCGGGTGGCGGTGGCACGAGCCCTGGTGTTTGAACCCGACCTGATTCTGATGGATGAGCCGCTGGGCGCGCTGGACAAAAACCTGCGGGAACAGATGCAATATGAGATTAAGCATATTCACGAGCGTCTTGGCGTTACCGTGGTATATGTAACCCACGATCAGTCTGAAGCACTGACCATGTCAAATCGTATTGCGGTCTTCAATGACGGCGTCATTCAACAGCTCGCGCCCCCTACTGAACTTTACGAAAAGCCTATCAACTCTTTTGTTGCTCAGTTTATCGGTGAGAACAACAAACTGACCGGCACTTTACAATCCACTCAGGATGGTATCTGTACAGTACGCCTGCCTACTGGCGAACTGGTTACTGCCCTGGATATCAATACCGATGATATTGGCAAAGAAAGCACGCTGTCCTTACGTCCCGAACGAGTATTTCTCGACCCTGTTGAGGGACAGTGCGATAACGTATTCACAGGAAAGGTTGAAGAGGTTATCTATCTGGGTGATCACAAACGGGTCCGCATGAATGTCTGCGGCCACGATGAATTTATCGTTAAGGTACCTAACTCAACCGATAACAAGGGATTACAGGTCGGAGGCACCGCTCCTATAGGCTGGTCCTCTAAGGATTGCCGGGCTCTGGACCCGATCTGATCCGGACTGGATTGCTATAAGTTACAAAAAGAATAACAACGTCTCATCACACCGTGATGGACTTATAAACAGCGTCTTCAAGAGGAAGACGTGATGACATCAAGCCCGAGAGGAAAGATCAAATGAAGAAATTTTCCAAACTATCATCTGTCCTGGCACTGGGTGCTGCGGTTTGCATGGGATCTGCGATAGCAGCTGAACCACTGACCGTCGTATCATGGGGAGGAGCCTATACAAAATCTCAGCGTGAGGCCTACAGTAACCCGTTCACCGCTAAAACCGGTATCGAAATTGTTGACGAAGATAAGTCAGGAAATGGTCTGGCAGGTCTGCGGGCGCAGGTTGAAGCGGGCAACGTAACCTGGGATGTTCTCGATATTCTGGAAGGTGACGCGATTCTGGCATGTGACGAAGGCATTGCTCAGGAGCTGGACTATGAAAAAGATCTGAACCCTGGCGCTGACGGCACACCGGTGATGGAAGACTTCGTTGAAGGCTCTCTCTCTGGCTGCTATGTTCCAACCATCGTTTACGCCACGCTGTTCTCTTACAACAACAATGCCTTCCCAGGCGAAAAGCCCAGCACTATTGCGGATGTCTTCGACCTTAAGAAGTTCCCGGGCAAGCGCGCTCTGGAGAAAAAACCCGATGCGAACCTTGAGTGGGCTCTGGCCGCTGACGGCGTACCTTACGACAAAGTTTACGAAGTGCTGAGCACCCCAGAAGGGGTAGATCGTGCTTTTGCGAAACTAGACACCATTAAAGATTCTATCATCTGGTGGGATGCCGGTGCTCAGCCTCCTCAGCTGCTGGCCGACGGTGAAGTTGCCATTGCCTCTGCTTACAACGGTCGTATCTTTAATGCTCAGGTTGTAGAAAACCAGCCGTTTACCATCATCTGGGACGGTCAGGTTTACGAACTGGATGGTTATATCATTCCTAAGGGTGCTCCACATAAGAAAGCGGCAATGGATTACCTGCGCTTTGCCACTGACACTCAGCGCCTGGCAGATCAGACCAAGTATATCTCCTACGGTCCTGCGCGTAAGTCTTCCGCCCCCCTGGTATCCACTCACCTGGAAACCGGTGTAGAGATGGCACCTCATATGCCAACCAACCCAGAAAACTTCAAAACTCCAATTAAGAAAAATGCAGAGTTCTGGGCAGATAATGGCGACGAGTTGCGTCAGCGCTTCAACGCGTGGCTGGTACAATAAAAACGTAAACTGTGGGGGCAAACCAGCCCCCCTTTGCAGTTTATTTACTGGCTTTGTAGCGGCTTGGAAGATTAACCGGGACAAAGCCAGATTATGGTTTGGGTTTGGATGATGGCCCAATCCTCAGGCGGTGATCTGATTTCACGACCGCTATTTTATTCATCTTCATAAAAGGGTTTGTATTCCTCATGATGGCAACTACTGTCGAGGCCGAAGGCCAATTAACCCCTGAAGAGCAGAAAAGCTTAACCGCTGATATGCACCGTTCACTGCGCCGTAAGAAAATCCGCGCTATGCTTCTGGTTGCACCACTGCTTATCTTTATCATGGTCACCTTTGTCTCACCAATCGCGACGATGCTGTTCCGTTCGGTCGATAACCCACAAGTTTCCGAATACATGCCGAACACAACGGCAGCCTTGGCACATTGGGATGCTGATAGCAACGAGCTACCGGGCGAGGAAACCTATGCAGCACTGGTAGAAGACCTGGAAGTGGGACGTAAAAACCACACCATAGGTAAAGCAGCTACCCGACTGAATTATGAAAAAAGTCAGATGCGCAGCCTTCTCACCGGCACCGCACGCAAAGCGGGCAGGCTTAAACCTCCCTATAAAGAGCAACTGATCAAAATTAATGATGGCTGGGGCGATATTGATAACTGGCGAGTGATCAAACGCGAATCCAAGCCTTACACCCTCTCCTATTACATCGCCGCGTTTGATATGGAAACAACCCCCACGGGGGAAATAAAAATGTTGCCGGAACAGCAGCGTGTCTACCTGCAGATGCTCTGGCGAACCGTGTGGATGTCTGTATTAATTACCACGCTGACGCTCATACTCGGTTATCCGGTTTCCTATCTGCTGGCCTCACTGCCAATGAGCATAGCAAACACGCTGATGATTCTGGTGTTACTGCCGTTCTGGACTTCACTACTGGTACGCACGTCGTCATGGATAGCGTTGCTACAGGGCCAGGGCGTAATCAATGACATTCTGGTGTGGTTTGGCCTGGTGAGTGATGATAATCGCCTCAGCATGATCTATAACGCCACCGGCACGGTGATCACCATGACCCATATACTGTTGCCGTTTATGATTCTGCCGCTCTACTCAGTGATGAAGACCATACCACCGAGCTATATGCGAGCGGCCCGATCTTTAGGCGCAACACCATTTACTGCATTTTTCAAAGTATATCTGCCTCAGTCAGTCCCCGGCATCTCTGCTGGCGCAATACTGGTCTTTATTCTGGCTATTGGTTACTACATCACTCCGGCGCTGGTGGGTGGTCAGACAGGTCAGTTTATCGGCAACATGATTGCCTATCACATGCAGAGCTCGCTTAACTGGGGTCTCGCTGCAGCATTAGGCGTCGTACTTCTGGCGCTGGTGTTAGGGATCTACGGGCTATACAGCCGTCTTTTAGGCGGTAACAATCAGATGAGTTTGAGGTAATACTATGGCGCTTCCATCCTACGCAGGCCCGCTGGAAACATTCTGGTACTACGCATTTCGCATTTTTTGCGGCATGGTATTTGTTTTCCTGATATCACCCCTGCTCATTATTATTCCACTGTCATTTAATGTTGAACCCTACTTCAGTTTTACAGAGGGTATGCTGGCATTCGACCCGGATGCCTATTCTCTGCGCTGGTATCAGGAGTTCTTTGGCAGTGAACGCTGGATGAATGCGATCCAGAACACCTTTATTGTGGCGGTTTGCTCTACTATCTTATCTATGATTCTGGGCACCCTAGCAGCACTGGGGCTAAGTCGTTCAGAACTGCCGTTCAAAGGCATGATCATGGGTTTTTTGATCTCCCCTATGATCGTACCTCTGATCATCTCTGCCGCAGGTATGTTCTTTTTCTATTCCTCACTGGGAATATCACAGAGCTATCTGGGGCTGATTCTGGCCCATACAGCACTAGGCACACCTTTTGTGGTGATAACGGTTACAGCGACCCTCAGTGGCTTTGATTACAACCTGGTCAGGGCCGCAGCAAGCCTTGGAGCAACCCCCACCTATGCCTTCTTTAAAGTCACTGTGCCATTGATTTTAACCGGGGTAATTTCGGGTGGTCTGTTCGCACTGATGACTTCCGTTGACGAAGTGGTAGTTGCGATCTTTATTGCCGGTGCTGAACAACGGACAGTGCCAATGCAGATGTGGGCCGGTATCCGGGAACAGATCAGCCCGACTATTCTGGCAGTGGCGACACTGCTGGTATGTATGTCGATACTGCTGCTAAGCACCGTAGAATATCTGCGTCGCCGGTCAGAAACCATCCGGGGTATCACTCCGCACTAAAAGCCTGTAAATCAAAACGGGAGCTTTTGCTCCCGTTTTTTTTATGCCTGCTGAACTGATCTACTGACTCAGTCGGGCGAGAAGCGTCTTCGCTACCTGCGATGATGACGCAGGGTTCTGACCGGTAATCAGCTGTCCATCTTCTACCGTATAAGGCACCCAGTCAGCTCCCTGACTGTATACCCCACCCAGTTTTTTCAACTCATCTTCCAGAAGAAAGGGAACCACCCCGGTAAGACCCACTGCGGCTTCTTCAGTGTTACTAAAACCGGTTACTTTGCGGTTTTTAACCAGGGGCTTTCCCCCTGCATCCCGGGTATGCAGCAATACGCTGGAAGCATGACAGACCGCTGCCACCAACTTACCCTGACGGGCAAAGGACTCAATCAGTTCAACAGAGTGCTGATCATTGGACAGATCCCACATCGGCCCGTGGCCACCCGGATAGAAGATTGCATCAAACTGATCGGCGGTTATATCTGCCAGTTTGAAAGTATGAGCCAGTTTTTGCTGCAACTCTGCATCCTGATCAAAGCGACGGGTGTCATCAGTCTGAAACTCTTCAAGAGCACTTTTCGGATCGATCGGCGGCAGCCCTCCGGCAGGCGATGCTAAGGTGATGTCAGCGCCGGCATCAGCCAACACATAATAGGGAGCCGCAAACTCCTCAATCCAGAATCCGGTTTTCTCACCGGTATCACCCAGTGCATCATGGGACGTCAGTACAAATAAGATGTTCATATATTCAATCCACAAATCAGTGATTGTCAGGCAGGCACTGACACACTGAATAACTGATTCAGAACGCCCGGAGCCTGCCGTAAAAGGTCGATAGAGGTAATCAGGTAAGCTTAACCAGCATCTTGCCCAGATTTTGTCCGTTAAACAGTCCGATAAACGCATCAGGTGCCTGTTCAATTCCCTCAAATACAGTCTCCTTCCAACGGATCTGCCCAGCGGTAATCCACTGCAGCATCTGCTCCACAAAGGCGGGATAACCATCCCAGTGCTCAAAGACGATAAAGCCCTGGATTTTCAATTTTTTGATAATGATCTGCGCCAGGTTGGCCGGCCCCGGCTGCGGCGATGTGGCGTTGTATTGATCGATCATACCGCACACCGCGATCCGGCCATGATCGTTCATCAGGTTGAGTACCGCTTCCAGGTGATCACCACCGACGTTCTCAAAATAAACATCGATCCCTTCAGGGCAGGCCTCGGCTATACTGTTTTGCAGATCCGATGTGGTTTTATAATTGACCACCGCATCAACACCCAGCTCATCAAGCAGATAACGGGCTTTCTCATCTGAGCCTACGCTACCCGCCACATAGCAGCCCTTCAGTTTAGCAATCTGACACACCATCGCGCCGACAGCACCTGAAGCAGCTGATACAAATACCCGGTCGCCCTCTTCAAGTTCGGCAATTTTGAAAAGACCGGTATAGGCGGTCATACCGGTCATCCCCAGTGCGCTGAGGAATGCCTGATCAGCGATCCCTGTTTGCGGCAGCAACTGCAGATCACTACCTGTGGAGGTGAAGTATTCACGCCAGCCATTCATGCTGGAAACCTTACTACCCACCGGAAATTGCGGATGACGGGATTCAACCACTTCACCCACGGCGCCGCCGCTGAGCGCCTCATTCAGGGCAAATGGCTCAATATAGCTGGCACGTTCTACCATCCTACCGCGCATATAGGGGTCTACAGAAAGCCACAGATTTTTAACTAACACCTCGCCATCGTTCAACACCGGGACAGGCTGACTCACCAGTTTGAAATCACTGTTGGCAGGCATCCCCTGCGGACGGCTCACAAGATGGATTTCACGGCTTGATTCAATATACATTTAGCACCTTAGATTATGTTGTCTGAGAATGATGAGTAGTCTATGCTTTCAACCTTAATGCATCCAATGCATGTCATATATATTCTACATAATCAGAAATTATATTATGAATATCAGCAACCTTTCTGACACCGATCTTAATCTACTGCCCGTGTTTCAGGTGTTACTTGAAGAACGCAGCGTCACCCGTGCAGCGGGTCGGTTAAACCTGACGCAACCCGCCATCAGCCGGAACCTGACTCGCCTGAGAGCGTTGTTTAATGATCCCCTGTTCACCCGCACCCCAAAAGGGTTAGCACCCACCCCACGCGCTGAAGCGCTGGCATTGCAGTTGCAGCAATCTCTGCAGGATCTGAGTCAGCTAATCTCCCCTGCTACCTTCAATCCGGCAACGGCAACGCAAAATTTCAGACTGGCGACAACGGATTACGGTACCCAGGTATTACTGCCTCCGGTTCTGAAGCGGATACGTGCTGAAGCACCAGGAGTCAATCTTGAGATCGTCCCCTGGCATGAAAATTTGGTGCAACATCTGGATCATGAGGATATCGATCTGTCTATCTGCGCCGTCGAGGATGCTCCGGCAGCCATCCATGGTCGCGGAGTGGGCAGTGACCGGTTTATCTGTGTCATCAGAGAGGATCACCCGCTGATAAAACGGGGGTTGAGTCTGGAAAGTTATGCCACCTACCCCCACGCGCTGATCACCATGGGCGGTGCACGCAAAGGGGCTATCGACTATCTGTTAGAAGAGCGGGGGCTGAGCCGGCGGATCGCCTTAAGGGTGCCGCATTTTGTCGCCGCTCTGGCGATGATTTCGCAAACCGATCTGATACTGACCGTCCCCTACGGTTTAGCGGTCAGTTTTGCCGAACAATATAAACTGACGATGCTGCCCTTCCCTATGGAACAGAAAGGCTTTACCTATTCCATCATCTGGCATGAGCGGCATATGAAAGATCCCGGCCATATCTGGTTGAGACAAATGGTATTTGAAGAACTGACAACAGCCCTGGAAGAGCTAAATGTCGGTTTTAGGGTATAAACCTCTCCTGGCTCCTGGAAAACCAGCGAAGATAAGCGATATGAGTCAGGCAGCCAGGGAGTCGTGGTTCACTCATCATCGATACGTGCAGTACGGATGAAAGATATGCTAGAGATAAACTCTAAAACAACGCCTTTGGGATAACATAATATCTGGAAGTTTCTCGAACCAGCCAGCGTTAATGACCTGGTCTTTACAGCGCTGTTAGAACATATTGATTCCGGAAACTGTTATGTAAAACTGGCAGGTTGCTACGAAACATCGAAATCAGGCCCGCCTCATTATGAAGATCTGGCGGCGATCTCCAAAGCGCTGATCAACCATGCACCAGACCGTATCATCCAGGGATCCAACTGGCCCCATGTCAGCCTGCCCCCGGAACAATCTCCCGACAATGCTGAGCTGCTGGACCTGTTCTGCAGCTGGGTGCCCGATCAGGCAACGTTGAAAAAGATATTTGTGCAAATATCCATCAAAACTTTATGGCTTCTGCGCGGGCAAACAGAACACAATTTAAGATGACTCTTTCGCAGAGTAATCCGCTCTGCGGAATAACCCATGATTGACACCTACGTTATCGCTACCTGTTTAAAGACTGTACTACAGATCCGTCACTTTAGAATCAATATAGATGGGACTAAAGTTCAGATCATCACCACTCTCGGCGAACACAACCCTAATCAGTTGTCCCTCTACCTGACTCGAATCTAAAGGTACTTTGAAGCCAAAGTTTTCATTTTTGAGCCCCAGATGCCTGGCAACATCCGGACGGGCTAAAGCAGCAAGCTCTGTTTTTATAACTGCCTTACCCAGCAACACTTTAATCTGAACCGGCTTAGAGCTGTTCTGATTACAGGCCCAACCATTAAGACACTGACCGTCCCAATGATCTACATGGCCAACTAATGCGTCCTTGGATAGCTTCCTGAATATACTCAAGACCGAATCGATATGCTGAACAAAGCTCAGATGACGATAGGTTTGAAAATAGGAAGAACATTTAAAAAATAGTAATTTAACCTTCCCACTCAGACCTGTATTCATCGCGGTCCAGAGCAGAAAAACCTCAGTAGAGCTGGTTTTCTGATTCTTTCTTATTAACGACAATAATTTTTTAGCATCCTTAATGAAACCACCGTAATACAAAGACTTAACTTTAAGTAACAAGTTTTTATCATGGTCCGCGTCAGTTGCATCAGTGAACTGAGCCATGACATTACCCATGATGTAATCAACAAAACTGGAATCAACATGCCGGTAATCATCATGACGCCAGATTGCTGACGGATTACTCAGTGTGACAAATTCATAGCTGGGAAAATAGTTAACATTGGCTTTACTCGCGACAAGCTCCTCTACCGTAACCCTGAGTACCGCTTTAGAGTAACTGTTAGATATAAACACATCCTGCTGCCTGAATGTATAGGTAAGTGGTATTGGAGAAACGGTAACTAACAACCTGAAATCAGGCTTAAGATGCGTTGCCAGCAACTGATAGATCGCATTCAGATAAAACGAGGTAGTTTCATAGTCAAATACATGCAGTTCAAACCGTTCCGGGTACGTTTTTATCAAACTGTGTGGCACAGCAACATTCAAATATCGCTGCGTGTCTTTATCAAACCAGACTTCACTGACGCCCAAAGTCAATATAACGACATCGGCTTCTCTGATTGCAGAAAATGCACGGTTAAATGCATCACGAAATGTTTCACCCAATTCACGACTGTAACTTCGCTGCTTCCCGGTCAATTGATAGTCCTGAACAATGTCCTCACCGATACTGATCAACGCTTGATCATGACAGTAGGGTTGCTCGGGATCTAATGCCCATGCCAATTCATTGTAGATTGAAGCAACATTATATTTATGAAAAACAGAATCATTATTAAAGGGACTATCCTCTGATTTTGGTAAATCATGAAAAATGGATAGCACATCATAATGCTGTCGATATAGCGCCTGGCTTATCTCATTGGCAAAACAGGACCCGATACAGAAAATCTTCTCATCGGGTTTAATCTTAAAGCTTACTTTTGCTTCGGGGGTTGCGATGGGGTATAAGCGTTCAGGGTTCCGTCTGGAGGGCCACCGTCTGGTTTTGTTTCTCTGGTTATCCTTTGACCATGCATTTTCACCGGAGATAATTTCAATTGCCATTTTTTACCTAGACATCAACAAATTAACATAGCGCTGAACACAACGCAGAATACACCACTTAAAAATCAAAGCAATTTATTGAATTTTATCAGGTATTTTTTAACTTTTCTCTACAGTTTTAGTAGCTGAGGTTCAACTATCTGCTTAGTCAGATCAGTTCCTCAAAATACACGCAGGGATCATCATCCCGCGCATCATTACAATTTTGATGCTAAAGGTTTAGCTGAAATAATCTCTCAATTACTCTCATCCTCCTAGAACTCTATCCCTGTAACATCAGCTACAGGGAGAGTACATACCTGCTGCTAATCAAACCGCTGCCAACACACCAAACGTGGCTACCGCAACGCCCGCAATACGGGAGATCAGCCCCATGCTATAACTATCCGCCAGCTGTCCCAGACGGGTGCCAGCCATCAGCAGCGCAGAGGTGGTGATCAGGAAACCTACAATATAGGCAACCGGATGAGCCGCCAGCGGCAATTCAGCACCATGCGCCAGACCGTGGAACAACGCAAATCCTGCGGCGACTGCGATTCCGGCAACCATTGAGAAACGTACAGCCAGAGCCAGCAGCACTCCGGCAGCGATCACTGACACAACGATTCCCTGTTCGACAAACGGCACGCTCAGCCCAACCATTGCCAGCAGAGTACCGGCCACCATCGCCAACAGGAACGCTGCCGGCACCGCGATACGGGTGCGGCTGGAGGTATCCCGCGTATGGCCAACAGCCATAAGACCAACCGCCAGCATCACCAGCAGGTGATCAGCCCCCGACAGTGGGTGCAGAATGCCCTGAACAAAACCGGCCACTTCATGGCCGGTGTGCGCCATGGCGGATAACGGTGCCATTGCCCCTGCCATCGCCAGCAGACGTAACTGATTGCGTTTATTCATTGTGAGCTCCTTACTATCCTATTAAATTTCAGACAACCGCCTTAACCGGTGGCAGTTGCTTAGACTCCAGCATCCCTTCGGATACAATAAAATCGATAATTTCCTGCAGGCCTTCCGCTTTCTTCAGATTTGAAAACACAAAGGGCCGGTCGCCGCGCATCCGTCTGGCGTCCACATCCATCACCTCAAGGGATGCACCTACCAATGGTGCCAGATCGGTCTTATTGATGATCAGCAGATCGGAACGGGTAATACCCGGGCCGCCCTTACGGGGAATCTTATCGCCGGCAGAGACATCAATTACATAGAGGGTCAGATCCGACAGTTCCGGGCTGAAAGTTGCACTGAGGTTATCACCACCACTCTCGACAAAGACCACATCCAGCTCACCATGGCGGGCAAGCAGCTGATCGATCGCAGCCAGATTCATGGACGCATCTTCACGGATCGCCGTATGCGGGCAACCGCCGGTCTCAACACCGATGATCCGATCTGCATCCAGCGCTTCATGCTGCGTCAGGAATTTAGCATCCTCCTGGGTATAGATATCATTGGTGACGACGGCGATATCATAATGTTCCCGCATGGCTGAACAGAGTGAGCGTAACAGGGCGGTTTTACCTGATCCGACCGGGCCACCAACACCCACCCGCAGTGTCTGTTTTGGCTTGCCCATCTGTGTGTTTGTCTGTCTAGCTGTCTCTGTGTTCAAAATAACTCTCCTGAAACTCTATCTTTCCGCCTGATCCGGTCAGGAACGGAATAATCTCGAATACTGTGTTTCATGGCCTGCACTGGCGATGGCCAGCCCCTGCAGCCCACTGCCAATCTCATCTTCTGTAACCACTTCTGCCCGACTGATCGCCTGAGGTAACAGCGGTTGCAACTCGCCCAGCAGTTGCTGCGCCTGAGTCTGTCCCAGCGGCACCAGCTTCGTGGCGGCGGCGACCTGATTTTCCAGCCACGACCAGAGAAACCCTAAGGCAGCCGCAGCATAACCGATCTGCCAATGCTGCGCGGCGATACCAAACAGCACAACAAAACTCAGTTCACCGGATGTCGGCAATGGCTGGGACAATCCCAGACTCACCAGCAAACGGTTCATCGCTTCCCCCATCGCACTGTCGGTCAGTCGCAGCTCGCGGGTTTCCCGGCAGGCCAGCGCCAGATCATTGCACCGCTGTAACGCCTGTTGATCCTGAACGTCAGCAGCAGCCATCGCTAATTTCAACAGCGGCAGATCGGTCTGTGCCACTGAATAGAACAGCTGCTGCTCCAGCCACTCAGACACCTGCGGTGCGTTTCTGATCCAGCCACTCTCAATAGCGAACTCCAGACCCTGGGAGAAGGCATAGCCACCCACCGGCAGGCTGACACTGCTCAGCTGCATCAGCCTTAACAGTGCGGTATCAGTGGTGGTGATGGCCGCCATGACTGTAGGCTCCCGATTCCGGTACAAAGATCGCTTCCTGATGGCTGAGTGTCAGACCTAACAGTTCCAGCATCTCCTCCAGCACATGATCCGGTTGCATCCGCAACCAGCGCTCCCCTACCTGCAATTTTACGTGACGGTTCCCCAGGTGATAGCAGGCCCGGGCAAAGGTATGCCAGTCATCACATTCGGCATGGGTGACCGGTTCCACCGCACCTTCCACCTTAATCAGTTTGCCACAACTGCTTTTCAGATATTCGCCCACCAGCAGCGGTTTACCCCGCTCCAGAAACAGGCGGATCTCTTCACCATTCTCTCCGGTCAGTTTTAACCGGCCACGATCCCGTTGTTCCTGACTCAGTACCACGGTGGTATACACCACACCGTGACAGTGATCACCTAAACGCTCATACACTTCCAGCATCTCTTTTCCTTAAACACACAGGCCAAAAAACGGCTTCGCTTAAAACAGATTATACAGTTGCGCCAGTGGCAGTGTTTCCGCCGGCTCACAGGTTAATAACTCACCATCGGCGCGCACCTCATAGGTTTGCGGATCAACTGTAATCACTGGCATCCAGTCGTTGTGCACCATATCTTTCTTGCCGATAGTGCGGGTATTAGAACAGGCCACCAGGCGACGATTCAGACCCAGCTGTCCGCCAATATCTTTTTCCAGTGCCGCACCGGAGACAAAGGTGACCGAGGTCTTAGCGGGCGCCTGTCCAAAGGAGCCAAACATCGGCCGGTAGTGAACCGGTTGCGGGGTTGGAATAGAGGCGTTTGGATCACCCATCGGAGCCGCTGCGATCATGCCGCCTTTGATAATCAGCGAGGGTTTAACGCCAAAGAATGCCGGTTTCCACAGCACCAGATCCGCCAGTTTACCCGGTTCAATCGAGCCCACCTCATGGGAGATACCGTGAGCAATCGCCGGGTTAATAGTGTACTTCGCGATATAACGACGGGCACGGAAGTTATCACACCCCAGGGTTTCATCTTCCGGAAGCAGACCAAACTGAGTTTTCATCTTATGGGCGGTCTGCCAGGTACGGGTCACCACCTCACCGACACGCCCCATCGCCTGAGAGTCTGAGGAGATCATGCTGAACGCACCGCGATCGTGGAAGATGTCCTCAGCGGCAATCGTCTCTTTACGAATCCGCGAATCGGCAAAGGCCACATCCTCAGGGATATTGCTGTCCAGATGGTGACACACCATCAACATATCCAGATGCTCATCCACCGTATTACGGGTATAGGGACGGGTCGGGTTGGTCGACGAGGGCAGCACATTGGGATAGGCACAGGCGCGGATAATATCCGGTGCGTGGCCGCCGCCTGCGCCTTCGGTGTGGTAGGTATGGATCACCCGGTCTTTAAACGCCGCCAGGGTATCATCAACAAAACCAGATTCATTCAGGGTGTCGGTATGGATCGCCACCTGAACATCATATTTATCGGCCACAGAGAGACAGTTATCGATGGATGCAGGCGTGGTACCCCAGTCTTCATGCAGTTTCAGACCACAGGCACCCGCTTCCAGTTGCTCCTCCAGCGGCTGCGGCAGGCTGCCGTTACCCTTGCCCAGAAAGCCAAAATTCATCGGCATAGCATCGGTTGACTGCAACATCTTACCGATATACCACGGCCCCGGCGTACAGGTGGTCGCATTGGTGCCGGTTGCAGGCCCGGTGCCGCCACCAATCATAGTGGTTACACCGGACATCAGTGCCTCCTCGATCTGCTGTGGGCAGATAAAGTGGATATGGGCATCAATACCGCCGGCGGTGAGAATACTCCCCTCACCAGCGATCACTTCGGTACCCGGTCCGATAACGATATCCACATTATCCTGTGTATCCGGGTTACCCGCTTTACCGACTTTAAAAATACGGCCTTCACGGATACCCACGTCACCTTTAACAATACCCCAGTGATCCAGCACCAGTGCGTTGGTGATCACCAGATCAACGGTAATATCGTTGCCGCACTGACTCTGCCCCTGACCATCACGGATCACCTTACCACCGCCGAACTTCACTTCGTCACCGTAGGTGGTGAAATCTTTCTCTACCTCAATCCACAGTTCAGTATCCCCCAGCCGCACCCGGTCACCGGTGGTTGGGCCAAACATCTGTGCATAAGCGGTACGATCCATCTTACTCATACTGCATCCTCCCCGGCATCCAGCGGCCCCATCACATCTCCACGAAAACCATAGACAATGCGGCTACCGGCATACGCCACCAGTTCAACCTCACGCCCCTGGCCCGGCTCAAAACGCACCGCCGTACCGGAAATAATATTCAAACGATAACCCCGGGCCTGTTCGCGGTCGAACTCAAGGGCCGGATTCACCTCGTAAAAATGGTAGTGGGAACCGATCTGCACCGGACGGTCTCCCCGATTCTCCACCCGCAGGGAGATCGTTTTGCGTCCCTCGTTCAGCTCAATCGTGCCTTTGGCGGCCTGTATCTCTCCGGGAATCATAGATATCTCCTCTCAGCAGATCGGGTTATGTACAGTGACAAGCTTCGTGCCATCGGGGAAAGTCGCTTCCACCTGCACTTCATGGATCAGCTCCACCACCCCGGGCAACACCTGATCGGCTGTCAGTAACGTCTTACCGTACCCCATCAGCTCGGCTACCGTTTTACCATCCCGGGCGCCCTCCATGATCTCCATCGTCAGATAGGCCATCGCTTCCGGGTAATTCAGTTTCAGCCCGCGATTCAGACGACGTTCGGCAAGTAGCGCCGCGGTGAAAACCAGTAACTTATCTTTCTCTCTTGGAAGCAGTTCCATAATCGATCCCTTTCACTTATCTCGTTCATAGCGTTCACAGGGTGACCGCGGTTAAGATTCATTCTCTTCAGGTCGCCCAGATACGCGGTTCACACGCTTCGCGCCCCAGCAGTTGCGGGCGGATCTCGTGCCAGCAACGGATAAACAGCTTCATCGCCTGATCGGTCCGGTTACCCAGATAACGAATGGTCATAAACTCACCGGTCAGACTCACCGCCGCCAGAGCATCGCACTCCTCGGTAAACTGACGCAGTTGCTGTATCAGTGCGTCGATGGTCGGTTCTGAGGTCTGATTATCGGCCAGGATAAACGGTCCGGCCACCATCAAGCCGGTCACCGGCAGTCCGCGTAATCCGGCACTGCCTTGCAGTAACGCCCGGTTCTGGTCATCAATCTGCAAGCGTTCGCGCAGCAAAACCCGATCATGGCGGCTGATCTGCAACGTCTGCGAGAGGGTGCCGCTGACAAACGACAGATTCTGATTCGGCATCCCCAGACTGGTGATCTCCCAGCCGATGAACTGAGCATCATCCGCCAGATTGACATGGGTATCCAGCCGGGTACAGGCATCGGGATAGAGAATAGTTTCCATCGGCAGCCACTCGACTGAGCCGCCTGCAGCGATGTTCAGTGTATTGGTCTGATGCTGCAATGTGCGGTCGGGACGCGCCCTGTATACCCGGCCAGCGCCGGGGGTGGTCAGCAACGCATGGCTGTCATTTTGACAGTCCACCGTGACTTGCAGGCGATCGCCTGACACCATACCACCGGGGGGGTGCAGCAGATAAACCTGTGCCAGATCCGGTCCCTCAGGGTAAAACGCTTTCTGCACATAGAGCGGCCCCTGATGTTCAGCCCGTTGCAGTACAGTGCCCCGGGCTGTCCGGCCGAACTGCAGTGAAAGCTCAGCATTCCAGGCTGAGGCTTTCTTCTGTTGCGGCGTTTCAGGAAGGCTGTGTGTCGGTTGAGACAGGCTGGTCATAGTTTACACCGCCAGATACTGGCGGATCAGCTCCTCACTCAGATTATCCATGCGGTCACTGGCGACTACGCGCCCCCGTTCCATCAACCGGAACTCTTCGCCAACCCGGCGCGCAAAGCCCAACTTCTGTTCTATCAGAATCACTGTCAGCCCCTCTTCCTTATTGAGCTTCAGAATAACATCTCCAATCTGTTTGACAATATTGGGTTGGATACCTTCGTTGGGTTCATCAAGAATCAGCACTTTCGGCTCCAGCACCAGTGCCCGGCCGATCGCCAGTTGCTGTTGCTGACCACCCGAGAGGTCCCCCCCGCGGCGCTGTAGCATCTCTTTCAGCACCGGAAACAGCTCGAAAATCTTTTCCGGGATCTCTTTCGCACCATCCTTGCGGATCGGCAGACCTATCTTGAGATTTTCCTCCACCGTCAGCAGCGGAAAGATATCCCGCCCCTGGGGGACATAGCCGATACCGGCAGGCGCACGATACTCCGCTTTTTTCTTCTGCAGTGGTTCTCCTTCCAGCAAAATCTCACCACTGCTGACCGGCAACAGCCCCATAATACACTTTAACAGCGTGGTTTTACCCACCCCGTTGCGCCCCATGATGCAGGTGCAGGAACCGGGTTTAATATCCAGATTAAGATCCCAGAGGATCTGGGTGCCACCATAAAACTGATTGACATTGTTAATACTGATCATGGCGCTTCTCCCAGATACACTTCAATCACATCCTGATTATTCTGGATCTCATCCATCGTCCCCTCTGCCAGCACTGAGCCCTGATGTAATACGGTCACCGTACGGGCGATACTGCGGACAAACTCCATATCGTGTTCCACCACCACCACGGTGCGCTCACCGGCCAGCGAGGTCAGCAGTTCCGCGGTCCGCTCCCCCTCCTGCACGGTCATACCGGCCACCGGCTCATCCACCAGCAGCAGGCGCGGATTGGCCATCAGTAACATACCGATCTCAAGCCACTGTTTCTGACCATGAGAGAGAGAACCGGCCAGCATCATCCGCTCCCCTTTCAGACCGATGGTCTCCAGCACATGATCGATCTGGTCATACTCGGCACTGTTAAGGGTAGCCAGCAGTGTGGGCATCACGGATTTATTAGATTTCAGCGACAGCTCCAGATTATCCATCACTGTATGGGCTTCAAACACCGTCGGTTTCTGAAACTTACGGCCGATCCCCAACTGAGCGATCTCGGCTTCATCTTTCTCCAGCAGATTCAGGGACTGGCCAAAATAGACGGTACCGCTGTCACATTTTGTTTTACCGGTAATCACATCCATCAGCGTGGTTTTACCCGCACCGTTAGCACCGATCAGACAACGCAGCTCACCATCATTGATATACAGGTTAAGATCATTCAGCGCTTTAAAGCCATCGAAGCTCAGATTCAGCCCCTCAACATAGAGCAGCACCTGATGGGAGATATCTACCTCCTGACTGTGATCCTGAAGAAACGGCCAGACCTGATCCCGGCGCATCACTTCACGGGTGGTATCGAGTAAACTCATGCGTGGCCCTCCTCTGTTTTTTCATTCGGGCTGTTATCAGCAGCCTTCTGTGACTTATGCTGTTCGCCTTTCAGTTGTTGATCTTTTAGCTGAGCCACAAGCCCCATCAGACCTTTGGGCAGATAGAGAGTCACCAGTACAAACATCGCCCCCAGGGCGAACAGCCAGCCATCCGGCATAATGGCGGTAAACTTGGTTTTCGCGTAGTTCACCAGAATCGCACCGATAATCGCACCCACCAGGGTTCCACGACCACCGACAGCGACCCAGATAACAATCTCAATGGAGTTGATTGGCGAAAACTCACCGGGGTTGATAATCCCTACCTGCGGCACATAAAGCGCCCCGGCAATTCCGGCGATCATCGCCGAATAAACAAACAGCCAGACCTTATAGTTTTCCGTGCGATAACCGATAAACCGCGCCCGGCTCTCACCATCACGGATCGCTACAATCACCTTACCAAACCGGGTCTGCATGATTTTCTTACTCAACACCAGCAAACCGCAAAGCATCAGTGCCGTCACGATAAACAGGGTTACCCGGGTATTATCGGATTGCAGATCAAAGCCAAGAATATCTTTAAAGTCCGTCAGACCGTTATTACCGCCAAACCCCATCTCATTCCGGAAAAAAGACAACAGCAGTGCATAGGTCAGTGCCTGGGTCATAATCGACAGATAGACACCGGTTACCCGGGAACGGAATGCCAGCCAGCCAAACACATAGGCCAGCAAACCCGGCACCAGCAGTACCATCAGCATCGCAACCCAGAACTGATCCATACCATGCCAGAACCAGGGCAGCTCACTCCAGTTGAGGAAGACCATAAAATCCGGTAATTCAGGGTTGCCATACACACCCCGGTCACCGATCTGACGCATCAGATACATCCCCATCGCATAACCGCCCAGGGCAAAGAACGCACCGTGTCCCAGGCTGAGAATACCGCAGTATCCCCAGATCACATCCACCGCCAGCGCCAGCATCGCATAGCAGAGATATTTACCTAACAGGGTGATGGTATAGGTGGAGACATAAAAAACGGAATCGGCAGGCATCAACAGATTGCAGAACGATGCCAGCGCGGTCACCACCAGCAGAACCACCACAAAAGGGGCAACCCTGCTGTCACCATTAATCCGGGAAAAGCTCATGAAACTGCTTAGAAGTGAACTCATTCTGCAGCCCTCCCTTTCTGAGGAAACAGCCCTTTAGGACGTTTCTGAATAAACAGAATGATAAAGACCAACACCAGAATACTCGCCAGCACCGCACCGGTGACCGGTTCAATAAACTTATTAGCAACCCCCAGCGTAAAGGCGGCAACCAGCGTTCCCCAGAGGTTACCCACACCGCCGAATACCACCACCATAAAGGAATCGATGATATACGCCTGCCCCAGGTTCGGACCGACGTTAGTCAGCTGACTCAGCGCCACCCCGGCAATACCGGCAATACCGGAACCCAGACCAAAGGTCAGCGCATCCACCCGGTCGGTACGGATCCCCATCGCCTTCGCCATATCCCGGTTCTGTGACACCGCCCGGACATTCAGACCCAGCGAGGTTTTCTTCAGCACGATTAACAAAATCATGAAGACCAGCAGCGCAAAGGCAACAATGTAGAGCCGGTTGAGGGTCAGACTCAGTAACGGATTAATCTCAATAGAACCACTCATCCAGTCAGGGGTGGCCACCTGACGGTTAAGGGGTGAAAATACAGTACGCACCATCTGCTGCAGAATCAGACTGATACCAAAGGTCGCCAGCAGCGTTTCCAGTGGCCGGCCATGCAGGTGACGAATCACCAGTCGTTCAATCAGAATCCCCGCCAGACCGGACACCATAAAGGCCAGCGGCACCGCGATCCAGAGGGAGTATTCAATCATATTCGGCAGCATCAGCTGCACCACATAGGTGGTATAAGCCCCCAGCATAATCATCTCGCCATGGGCCATATTGATCACCCCCATCACCCCGAAGGTGATCGCCAGACCGATCGCTGCCAGCAGCAACACCGAGCCAAGGCTCAGGCCAAAAAACAGCTGATTGATAAAACCATACATCTCAGCTTTCTGATCTATCTTATCCAGCCCCGTTTGCGCCGCTTTGCGAACACTGCGGGAGGGATCGTTCTCTGCCAGTCTGGTCAACTGATTACGCACTTCAGGCTCAAGGCTGCCTTCAAGCACCTTAACTGCCTGGAGCCGATCGGTTGCTTCTGCAGCGTGCTCAGTACGATAGAGAGCCAGCGCCACATCCATCACATCCTGAACCGAGCGACTCTGCTCTTTCAGGCGGGCAGTGCGAATCAGTTCAATGGTATTGGCACCCAGGTCGGAGAACAGTGAGCGAACCGCATCCTTTCTGACGACAGAATCAGGATGGTTCAGTTGCATCCGGGCGATAGCCTCCCCCAGATAACCCCGCAGCTTATTATTGACTTTAATTTTACTCACCTGATTTTTGCTCAGATCATTCAGCTCTTCACCAGAAAACAGGTCAGTGTAGCGGGTGACACTTTGCTCTTTGAGAGCTGCGATCAGACGTTTACTCTCTTTTTCATAATAGAGATCGCCGTTCAGCATCGTCTTGAACAGGGCCAGCATATCGGCCCCCTCAGTGGTTTCAAGCTGTTGCAGCACTGGCAACGCCTTGTTCAGCTTCACCTCGGTCAGCTCCAGCAGCAAAGGCTGCTGAGCCTCTGAGGGCGGTTCTGCCAGGACACTGGTGCTGATCAGCAAACCAAGCAGGCAGGCGCAGATCGCGTTTATATATCTCACTGGTATTCTCCGTCCGGGTAAGGCAGTTAAGGGGGCGACATCAACGTCTTAGAGGTGTTGCATTAACCGGCCCTTGTGAAGGTTGTCTGTGATCAGACAGCACCATCACCCCTGCCTACTTGTAATACAGGCTTCCGATGGAAGCCTGCTTTTCACAACCTGAAGAATTCAGGCAAATTCACTACGGTTTTCCCTGAGGAATCAGTAGTTCTGACCGGAACAGGTCTTAGTCACGGTGTTGTAGTTACCGCAAGAGATAGGAGCAGTCCAGTCTGCGATCAGATCCTTAGAACCCGGCAGGAAGTCAGACCACGCATCACCCGGTACAACACCTTCCGTTTCCCAGACCACTTCAAACTGGCCATCATCCTGAATCTCACCGATCAGCACCGGCTTGCTCAGGTGGTGGTTTTTGTTCATGTAAGCCATACCACCGGTCAGGTTTTCTGTCTCCTGGCCGATCATCGCCTGCTCAACCGCGTCCACATCAGTAGTGCCGGCTTTCTCAACCGCCTGAGTCCACATCTTGAAGCCGATATAAGTAGCTTCCATCGGGTCATTGGTTACGCGGTCAGGATTGCCAGTGAACGCTTTCCACTGAGAGATAAACGCGCTGTTAGCATCGCTCTCAACACTCTGGAAGTAGTTCCATGCAGCCAGATGACCGACCAGAGGCTTAGTGTCCAGACCTGACAGCTCCTCCTCACCAACAGAGAATGCAACCACAGGGATATCTTCAGCAGAGATACCCTGGTTACCCAGTTCCTTGTAGAACGGCACGTTAGCGTCACCATTGATAGTAGAGACTACCGCAGTCTTCTTACCTTCAGCGCCGAAGCTCTTGATATCAGAGACAATTGACTGCCAGTCAGAGTGACCGAACGGCGTGTAGTTGATCATGATATCTTCTTCAGCCACACCTTTCGCTTTCAGGTACGCTTCCAGAATCTTGTTGGTGGTACGTGGGTAAACATAGTCAGTACCCGCCAGCACCCAGCGCTTCACACCCAGATCATTCATCAGGTAATCAACTGCAGGAATCGCCTGCTGGTTTGGCGCAGCACCGGTGTAGAATACGTTTTTAGAGGACTCCTCACCCTCATACTGAACCGGGTAGAACATCAGACCGTTCAGCTCTTCCAGAACCGGCAGCGCAGACTTACGGGATACAGAGGTCCAGCAACCGAAGATCACATCAACCTGATCCTTGGTCAGCAGCTCACGGGTTTTCTCAGCAAACAGCGGCCAGTTAGAAGCAGGGTCAACCACCACCGCTTCCAGCTTCTTACCCAGCAGACCACCCTTCTTGTTCTGCTCTTCAACCATCATCAGAACGGTGTCTTTCAGGGTTGTCTCACTGATCGCCATGGTGCCGGACAGAGAGTGCAGTACGCCAACTTTAATCGTATCTGCGGCCATAGCACTGACACTCAGTACACTGGCCCCCATAGACAGAGCAATACCTGAAACCAGATGTTTGATCTTCATATATTTTTCCCTTCTTGAGGTTAAGTTTCGATTCTTTTGTTCCGGGCAGGATCGGTATCCCGGGAATCTGTTATTGACCAGACCATTATTAGAAATACGGCTCAATGAAGGTATGGGGTGATTGACGCACCCCTATACGTCAAATGACGTATAGGGGGGGGGGGAAGAAGTCGCTAATGGCTAGGGGTCAGACGCTTCGCTTGCTAGAAAAACGTAGCTCGTGGCTCGAACGTAACAAAGGGCGTGACTTGCTTGTGGCTCGGAAGAGCGGGGAAAAAAGTAGCTAGTTGCTAGGAGTTAGACGCTTCGCTTGCTAGGTAAAGCAACGTCAAAAGACGTTACTCGTCGCTCGAACGTCACAAAGGGCGTGACTTGCTTGTGGCTCGGAAGAGCGGGTGAATATTGTAGGGAAATTCACATTGTCACTTTGGAAAATATATCTGCTGCCTTTATCTGAAAAGTCTCTAGTGGCTAGGCGTTAGACGCTTTGCTTGCTAGGAAAGGCAAAGGCAAAGGCAAAGGCAAAACATGTTGTTCGTTGCTCAACAAAAGCGATCTGGATTTGGTGATAGAGAATCTGAAAAGAGAATCCGTTACTTCCTCATCATGGGTACTGATAGCAAGCAATTTTACTTGACTAAACTACTATGGTATTTAGTGGAATAAGCTATTGCCGCTCGAGACTGTAAGGGTCTTAGTTGAAAGGAAATCAGCAGCCAGGGGTAAAATGATGCTTCGAACACATCAGACACTGTTGGACCAGATGAAAATTAGTGATGCGGAGATCCAGAGCAGGCTCGAACTTGCTGCGCTTTCCCTGAGTCACTTTGAACTGCTTAAAGACGTACTTCCGCTTATCAATGCGCAGGTGGATTCAATTGTTGAACGCTTCTATATCTCTCAGCTGGCCATTGATGAAATCGCTGTACTGATCGGTGATGCGGACACTCTGAACCGGCTGAAAGGCGCACAGCATCAGTATATTCTCGACCTGTTTTCAGGCCAGTATGACAGTACTTATGTCAACAACCGCTTACGTATCGGGATGGTTCATAAAAGAATTGGGGTTGAACCAAAACTCTATCTGAGCGCGATCTGTTCACTGAAACTGATTCTCTTTGAAGTGCTCGATCAGTCTATGACTGACGCTGAAGTCCTCAGACAGACAAAAGAGGCCTTAGACAAATTGTTGTATTTCGATACGACGCTGGTATTTGATACCTATATTTCCAGCATGATCTCTGAACTGGAGCTGGCTAAGAAGAAAACCGAGATGTATGCCAATAGCCTTGAGGTGAAAGTGTCGGAACGCACTGCCCAGCTGGAGGAACTGGCTAAAAAAGATCCGCTGACGGGTATCAATAATCAGCGGGCGATGCGTGAACTGGCCAGTGTACTACTGGCTTCACTTACCCGACGCAAGGCCTCTTTTGCACTGATCTACTTCGATATCGATAATTTTAAGCAGATTAATGATCAGCACGGACACCTGAAAGGCGATGAAGTTTTAAAAGTCATTTCAGAATGTATCAGACAACATATTCGGGAATCGGATGTCCCCTGCCGCTACGGCGGCGATGAGTTTTGCATCATGTTGCCTGACGCGGATGCCCAGTCTGCGCAAGCTGTGGCTGAAAGAATAATCGCAAGCTTTGCCGAAATGCATCCGGACTTTTCGCTGAGTGTGGGTATTGTGGACACCGGCCCCGGACAACACATGAGCCTGGATGACATGATCGGCATCGCAGATAAAAAAATGTATGAAGCTAAAGCGATGGAAGGATCCCGGATTATAGTCTGACGGGGAAAGCAGTCGGGGAAAGCAGTGGCTAGGGGTTAGACGCTTCGCTTGCTAGGAAAAGCAAAAGCCGTCGCTCGTAGCTCGAACGTCACAAAGAGCGTGACTTGCTCGTTGTTCGTAAGAGCGGGGGAATATTGTAGTGGCTGTTTATATCATCACTTTGGAAAATAGATCTGTTATCTTTATCAGAGTTAAAGGGCTTTGACCCTTTAAAGTGATATGACCCGATTATTTTTATCTGTTTATTTTGAAAATTAAAGAAGAATTTTAGCTCACTCTGCTCTATTGCTATATTTTTCAAGCCATCCTTTCAGATTAGATATCGCGCAATTCACTTCTTCTCTGACATCTTTACTACTTTTGTTAATATCAGATATACTTTCTTTAACCAATACAAGCATAATATCATCTTTATGTAGAGCCGCTTGATTACTCAATTTTTCTAGCCAATTTACAAGTGGAGTTAGGCTTTTTAGATACGACTCATTTTTCTCTTCTAGATCAGCCAAATATTCACCAACCCGCCCGGTTCTTTCTCGTTCGTAGGCCAAGTCAATTGATTCTACTTCACGAAGTATTTCGCTAGAACCTTGAGAATGATTAATAAGAACTTGTGCTTTTTCTTTTATATCGCTCAATTTTTGTGAAATCCAATCACCTAAATATTTTCCTAAAAAATCATCCTGCAATCTTTCAATTATTTCTTTTTCTGAAAGATTGTGAACCAATATGTCACGCTCAAAACTCGCTAAACGGTCTAGTCGCTCGTCTGTTTTACCATTCCTGAAAAGAAAAAAACAACCAAATATCAATAATGAAATATCAAATGCAGCCATTTGTGTTTTAGCTATATTATCAGAACCATATACATCAGTTATAGTATTCAAAGAATTTCCTATAGAAATTTCAATAAGCACTAAGGATATTACAGTTTTGAAGGCTCTTGTAAGAGCAGACGAGTCAGAAATCAATGTTGACACTGGAGGAAACTGCTCCTCTTTCCTTTTAAATATCTCATAAAAAAAACCTGCAATTAAAGTAACCACAACAAAAACTAAAGCGTAATAATTTATCATCACTTGCCATGAAAAATATGAGGCTACAACTTCGAACTTTATAATATAATTTATTGCAAACAAAGGTGACCCTAGAAAAATAAACATTAATACTACAACAGCGATCACTCCTCCTTCCTCTCGAAAAACCCTGTAATCCAAGTCGCGCTTAACATTAGACTTTCTACCTAAAACAATTAAAAATGAAATAGAAATAATAACCAAATGAATTTGGCTGAATGACCTATAAAAATCTGAAAGGCTTGACGTTTTCACCTCAAGATCTGAAAGAGTTTGAAGCAATTGCCAAACAACGTATATCATCCCAGCAAGAATTGTCCAGAAAGTCATACCGGCTTTAGAAGCTCTACTATTCTGTCTGTCATACAAAGTTCTTATATAATCAAGCAACTCTAATCTTCTATCCACCATATCGTATCTCTAGTATTTTAGGGGGGTGATCAATTTAACACCGGGCAATATTGCCAAAAGGCATAGTAACTATCAGATAGTAAAGAGGAAGTTTTAAACATCGCGATCTCCCTTAAGACAAAAACGAAAATGCGCAGTTGCATTCTTAATCCGGTGGAGAACCCCACCAGCGTTCCAACTTATCCCTTTGTTTCTGATGTTTTACGGAGCTCTAAGCCGCAAAACACCCCTTATCTAACGATAAAGCCAGCATAACCGCTTAACTGAAGAAAATAAACTGCCAAAACCAACAACAGCTTACAGCGCACTTAACTCAAACGCACACCACTAAATCCTACTAAGAAGGCTTTTCCTAGCCACTAACGACTAGCAAGTCGCGAAGCGACGTCTAGCCACTGCCCCAAAGATCGATCACAAAACACCCAGCAGTATCCATTAATAACTATTTTCGTGAACAGTTTTACCCTGACGAGAGAAGTCGCTAAACTGAGCGCCACTTTATCTATATGGACTTAACTGTCATGCCAATACTGGTTGCCGTCACTATTTTATGGGCGTTTTCGTTCAGCCTGATCGGGGTGTATCTCGCGGGGCAGGTCGATGCCTGGTTTTCGGTATTGATGCGTGTCGCCCTGGCGACACTGATCTTTTTACCTTTTCTGAAGCTGCGTCAAATCGAGCCTAAAGTCGCTTTTCTGCTGATGGTGTGTGGGGCTTTTCAGCTTGGCATCATGTATGGCTTTTATTACCAATCCTTTTTATACCTGTCTGTACCCGAAGTTTTACTCTTCACCGTCATGACGCCCATTTACATCACCCTGCTGAATGACTTACTCGATCACCGGCTGAATATTGGTTTTATTATCAGTGCATTATTAGCCGTTATTGGCGCGATCACTATTCGCTATCAAGGGGTGGATGAAGGCTATCTGAAGGGTTTGTTGATCGTACAAGGCGCTAACGTATGCTTTGCCGCAGGGCAAGTGGGTTACAAACGTATCATTGCAAAAGAGCGCCCGGACCTGCCTCAGCGCACCGTGTTTGGCTGGTTTTTTATTGGTGCTTTAGCGGTTGTGATCCCCTGTTATCTCATCCTTGGCAACCCGGATAAACTACCGACTACCCCCCTGCAATGGTCAATTTTGACCTATTTAGGACTCGTTGCGTCAGGTCTGGGCTATTTCGCCTGGAACAAGGGGGCAACGCAAGTCAGCGTCGGGACACTGGCTGTCGCCAACAACCTGCTAATCCCTGCGGGCATTGTCGTTAATGTTTTATTCTGGAACCGTGATGCGGATATTTTGCGCCTGTCGATCGGAGGGGCAATTAATCTGTTAGCACTCATGATAAACGATAAATTCAACCAACGTATCCAACAGGCAAAAACGGCCTAAGCCTGCTCCTGATAGCGATTTTTGAAACCGAAGCCACTAAACAGGCAATACCAACAACTGCCTTACAGGCACCCGACTTAAACACTAGTTATGGAGTACATTAAGAAGGCTCTTCCTAGCCACTAACTACTAGCAAGTCACGCTCTTTGTGACGTTCTAGCTACTGATTTTATTCATGACTGGCAATCAGTCTCAAAGCCACGCCCGCCGCCGCGGTGCGATTTTCGACACCGAGTTTGGGGAAGATCTGTTCCAGATGTTTGTTGATGGTGCGGGGGCTGATTTCGAGAATTTCAGCAATATCGCGGTTGGTTTTACCGTTGGCGAGCCAGAACAATACCTCCGCTTCCCGCTCGGTCAGTTCCAGCTCCTGCCTGAGCAGCTCGGCGCCGGTGGGCTTATTGCCATCGATCAGTTGCATCAGCACATCGCCATTGCTCTGATAGCCGATCAGCTTCAGGGTTAATGGGTAGTCGAGGTTTTTAACGGCCATCCGCTCCTGTTCTAAAGGGTTGTGAGACAGCCAGTGACTGATCTGAGGTATCAGACTCTCCTCCTGCATCTGCTCGGTCACCCCTGCCCGGCCCAACAGCGCATAGGCCCGGGGAGTTGCCCAGCGCAACAGACCTTCCCTGCCCACCGTCAGCAGATGCTGGCCGGTGCTGTCCAGCGCGCTGTGAACACTGCTGGTCTGGCGGGCGTTACCCAGATGCACCCGGATACGTGCCAATAACTCATTGGGACTGATCGGTTTGGTCAGATAATCCACTCCGCCACAATCCAGCCCGCGCACGATATCATCGGTATCGGTCAGACCGGTCATAAAGACCACCGGTATGGTGGCCAGATCGGGATCAGCCTTCAGCATACGGCAGGTATCAAAGCCATCCATTACCGGCATCACCGCATCCATGAGGATAATATCGGGGCGGATACGCTTGCAGATGGTGAGTGCCTGACGCCCCTCCAGCGCCACCAGAATATCCAGCCCGGCCCCCTCCAGGGCATCGTTAATCAGACTCAGCGCATTGGGGGAATCATCCACCACCAGCACCACGTCATTACGATCTGATCCGCTCTCTCTCATATTCATTGATTCCGCTTCTCCAGATACACCACCAATTTATCAAACAGAAAACTTTCACTGAGCTGGCGCAGATGTGTTAATGCCCCTACGGACAGAACCTCCAGCCTTTCGATCTCTTTAAGGCACTGCATCACCCCTTTGTGATAACCCAGTTCGGCACAGTTTTTCAGTTCCATCAGCAACGGATGATCCGGCTGCATAATCTCAACAACCGGGGCCAGCGGCGGCCCGGCCTCTTCCGCTTTCAGCGGTTCTGAACCGCCCCGGTAGATCCACTTCAGCTCAAGGTAGCGCCCCAGCGTTTCCAGCAATTGATGATTCGCCACCGGTTTAACCAGATAATCATCATAGCTATCATGGCCATCTTCCCTGGCGGAAAGCTCCCGGGCATCGGCGGACAACATCACAACTTTACCGGCGACTTTACGCTGCCGCAGAATGCTGGCCAACTGTAAACCCGACATCCCCGGCATGGAGATATCCAGCAGAAACAGATCCGGCTCATTCTGCTGCAACAGCGCCAGACAGGCATCGGCATCCTGCGCTTCCATAATACTGAAGCCCAGCGGCACCAGAATATCGGCCAGCAGCCCCCGCAATACCGGGTCATCATCCACCAGACAAAGGGTTCGCTGATAACCTTCATAGCCAATAATCCGCTGTTCCTGAAGCACCGGTGTCAGCTCTTCACTGCTGACCCAGGGCAGCATCATCGACACCCGGAAACAGCTTCCCTGCCCGGGGCTGCTCTCCACCTGCAGATCGCCCCCCATAATCTCAGTCAGCAGTTTAACGATGGTCAGCCCCAGGCCGGTGCCCGGCAGATGGGCGGTGTCCCGGTTTCGAATCCGTTCAAACGGCGAAAAGATGCGCGTCATCTGGTATTCATCAATACCCGGGCCCGTATCACGGATAGCAAACTCAGCCACCTGGTTACGGTAATGGATATCAAAATCCACCCGTCCACTGGGGGTATACTTGATCGCATTAGACAGCAGGTTGATCAGAATCTGCCGCAACCGTTTTTCATCGGTCACAATCCGTTTTGGCAAAGGATTGGCGATATGACAGTTAAACGCTATCCCCTTCTGCAACGCCTGCATACGAAACATCTCCGCCAGCTGTTCGATCAGCTCCGGCAGATTCACCTGGTTCCGATAGAGATCTAAACGGCCCGCCTCAATCTTCGAGATATCCAGTAATCCCTCAATCAGGTCGGTGAGATAGAGACCGCTGCGATGGATGATATCCAGTCCCCGCTGCTGATCTTCCTGTAGGTTGGAACGCTCCCGCAATAGCTGCGCATAGCCAAGGATCGACTGCAATGGCGTGCGCAGTTCATGGCTGATACCGGAGAGATAGCGACTCTTGGCTGCATTCGCGCGCTCCGCCAGCTCCTTGGCCTGCTGCAGTTCCAGATCGGTCTGTTCATGTGCCTCGATCTCCCGGGTCAGCTTCATGGTCTGCCGGTTGGACTCCTGCTGCGCGACCACCCGGCTCTCATGGGTCAGCAGAAACAACCAGGTAACCACGCCCGAAGCGATAAACAGGGTAAAAAACAGGGTCCAGATGGTTTGTAGTACGAGGGCGGTTTCCTCTGGGGTTGCCGGCGCTAATTGTCGGAATATCACCGCCAGCAATGCCCCCAGCACCAGATTAACCACCAGCAATAGGGCGATAAACTTACCCAGCCGGGAACTGACCAGTTTCACTGCCCGACGGGGCAGGAACAGATGCAGCATCTCCATCACCTGTCGGGACAGCCGCGCCTTTGGCTTGCAGTTATCCAGACAGCGCACATCCAGTGAACAGCAGAGGGAACAGATCGGCAGATCATAAGCGGGACAGTAGCTCATATCCTCCCGCTCAAAATCGTTTTCACAGATCCCGCAGGTGACAATACTCACGGTGCGCGCATCACCCTGCACCGGCACCAGACGAATATACTGATTCAACTCTTCGTTCGTCCGGGCAATATAGTATCGACCGCCGGTCAGCCAGGCGATCAGGGGCACACAGACAAAGCAGCTGAGCAGACTGACAAAATGACACAGGTTACGGGCTATCTCGCCGAACAGCCCCAGATAACTCAGCATCCCCAGTGCTGTAGAGATCACCATCGACCCCATCCCCACCGGGTTGATGTCGTACAGGTGACCCCGTTTAAACTCAATCTCTGGCGGACTCAGTCCCAGTGGCTTATTGATCAGCAGATCCGCAGACAATGACGCCAGCCAGCTGATCGCAATAATCGCAAAGATCCCCAGAATCGCTTCCAGTGCCTGATAGATACCCAGTTCCATCAGAATCAGCGCAATGGTGACATTGAACACCAGCCAGACAACCCGTCCCGGGTGGCTGTGAGTCAGCCGGGAAAAGAAGTTCGACCAGGCGATAGAACCGGCATAGGCATTGGTGACATTGATCTTCATCTGACAGACCACCACCATCAGCGCCGCCAGTAACAGGGCGATCTCCGGTGAGCCGGTCATCAGCTGGAACACCCGCTGATACATATAGGTCGGATCAGAAGCTTCGATGATGCCGATCCCCTGGGTGATCGCCAGATAAGCCAGAAAGGAGCCCAACAACATCTTAATCATCCCGGTAAACACCCAGCCGGGGCCTGCCAGAATCAGCCAGAACCACCACTGTTTTCTGTTATCCCGGGTTTTCTCCGGCATAAATCGCAGGTAGTCCACCTGCTCACCGATCTGCGCAAACAGGGCAAAAAACACCGATACCGCTGCACCAAACATGATGATGTCAAACTCACCACTGGCGGTAGAGGCCATCCCCGGACTGAACTCTGTCCAACCCTGCAACTTATCTGCCTCAAACCACAGCGCTACCGCCACTGCGGCCAGCTGCAGTGTTAACCATAGATTTTGCGTGCCCACCTGAAACCGGCTGATGGCGGTAATCCCGTGGGTCACGATGGGAATCACTGCAATAGCGCAGAGCAGATAACCCAGCGCCAGCGGAATACCGAACAACGCCTTCAGTGCCGAGGCCAGAATCGCAGCCTCGATGGCGAAGAAAATAAAGGTAAACGAGGCATAGATCAGGGAGGTAAGTGTCGACCCCAGATAACCAAAACCGGCCCCCCGGGTAAGCAGGTCAATATCCAGCCCGTGTTTAGCGGAGTAATAGGCGATGGGAAAACCGGTAATAAACAGCACAATACAGACAGCCGCCATCGCCATCACCGTATTGGTAAAGCCATAGCTCAGGGTTACCGCAGCCGCCAGCCCCTCAAGTGCCAGAAATGAAGCAGCCCCCAGCGCCGTTTTACCCACCCGGGAGATACTCATATGCCGCCCTTTACGCGCGGTAAAGCGCAGCGCGTAATCCTCCAGCGTCTGGTCAGCAACCCACTTGTTATAGTGGCGGCGAACTTTAAGGATCTTCTGGAAAGCTGACATAAACTCCTGACTTAACCCTCTGAAACGGCCCGAAAAACGCACAAATTCAGTGCAGAAGAGTTCCTGCAGTGCACACACACGCACCACAAAAGAGCTGATAGAACTGTTTTTCCGTAAACTGGTCTTTATAGAGAGTCAGACTGCATGGTTTATGCCAGACGGGAAAAAGGCTAAGACGTAGCTCGTTGTTCGTGGCTCGACGCGACTGCGTCGCTTGTTCGAAAAAGCGTAAGAACCGCCCCAGGACAGGGCATTAGCATGCACAGAATAACAACGCGAACATCCCGATAGATGTGCCTTTGCTCTTCTCTGTGTCCTCGGTGTTCTCTGTGGTGATAATTTTTTGAGGGTATTTTTACCACGGATGGACCAGAGGGGAGCTGTATAGAAACAAACTCTCGTGGTTCGACGCGACTGCGTCGCTTGCCAGAGAAAGCGTATAAGCCGCCCAGGACAGGGCAAACAAAGAACTGTTTCATAGAGGCCTGTATATAAACCCTCGGTGCTCTCTGTGTCCTCTGTGGTGACAATTTTTTGAAGGTATTTTTACCACAGAGGGCACAGAGAACACCGAGAAAGAGAAAAACTAGCAGTTTATTTTTTTCAATCCAGCCGTTATGCTCAGTTTATCGTTACAGAAAGGCCTTTTTGCTGCTCCATATAATGCGCAAAAATCGGTAAACAAAGGGAAAGGTTAAAGCGCTGGTGGGATTCTCCACCGGGTTAAGAATGCTACCGCGCATTCTCGTTTTGTCTTAATGGAGATTACGATGTTCAGCACTGCCTCTTTTATCTCTTATCGATATACGTCTTTTCTCAATGTTATCCGGCCCGGGTCCTCCTCAGTCTGACAATAAATGATATCTGTAATCATGAGTAAGAAAAATTTTTCTATTACTTCACTGCTTCTACTCTCATTCGGAATGGCTGTAGTAGAGGTCATGCTTAACAGCCAGGGAGAGGTCGTTTCAGATGAAACGCAGTCTCTCTGGGGGTTTATATTTCTCGTTATTACTATTATTTGGGTGATCGCCGACTCAGAAACAAATGACTTTAAGAAACCATTTGATTTTGGTTTTCTCATTTACCTCTTCTGGCCAGCCGCCCTGCCTTACTACCTGATCACAACACGAGGTTTTGAAGGTTTTGTATTCTTTCTTGGCCTTATGAGTATATGGCTTGGGCCGTGGTTGGCTGGGCTAGTGGCGTACACCTATGTATATACTCCTTAGCACAGCAACACAATGTAAAACGCCCCCTAAATACGGCTTGTGGTAACCTCAAACTGGGACATGGAAGTCATGAAAACAATCTTTTTAGCAGTATCAATTTGTTTGGCAACAAACTCATATGCATTGTCGTTCGAAGACGCCATAGTCAATCCGGGAGAATCCGTATCAGGTAAGCATCTGGATGAATATGCCAATATTTGGTGGCAGTGGACGTACACAATGCCAAAAGAGATCAGCCCGGTTCGTGACACAACAGGTAAATATTGCCATGTAGGGCAACAAGGTGAAGTATGGTTTCTCGCTGGCGGTTACGGTACATCAAAAATCAAAAGAAGATGTGAAATACCTCAGGGAAAGTACATATTCTTTCCTGTAATAAATATGGCTTATTGGCCCAGAACGGAAGGCTCAATGTCCTGTGACAGTGCTAAAAGAAGTGCGGCACTTAATAATGACGAGTTGCTTTCCATCCAGGTAGAGCTGGATTCAATGAAAGCGCTAAATCCGACAAGCATGAGGGTCGCTTCTCAGAACTGCTTTAATTTGCTGGGGTTAGTTCCAAAGAGATACAGCCCGCCAAATCTATACCCTGCAGCAACAGATGGCTATTGGGTCATGCTGAAACCGCTTTCAAAGGGCACTCATATTTTAAAATTCAATGCGATGTATAACCGTGAAAAAGGTGCATATAGTAAAATGGCCCAGGACATTGAGTATAAAATTTTCGTCAAGTAGCCTTAAATACTTAGCAATTAGGGTTAGCTTAAACCTTTTGCCAACGCGCTATACTCTCCAACACAAAAGCTAACAGAGCCCGAATCATTTAAATGAAACTGCTCTCAAGGATGAGTAAATGAAAAAGCTGATTATTATTCCACTGGGTATTGTTTTACTTTTTGCTGTTGCGGCGGTCGGTTATCTGCTTCTGATGACGGGGCTGATGAAAGCAGCAACTCCTCCCTCATTTCAGATTACTTATGCGGCCATTGCCGGCTGCAAAAATCAGCAAGAGATCCAACAGAATGATGGTGCGCTGTTCCAGGGGTTTGACTATCTGGCCCCTTACATCCCCTACCTGCTTCGCTGGGATCAGATGCTGTTTAACGACCATTTTGTTATCACTGACGGCCTGGTAAGCAATCAAAGTGTATTTCACATTTTGCTGACCGCATCAGAGTTGGGCGAATCAGAGTGTGATGAGCAGATTATGTCGTTAGCTCAGCATTATCAAAGCCGCGGTGCCTACATTGATCAGTTTAACGACTATGGAATGACACCCCTGCAGGAAGCCGTGATCACCCGTAATGAAAATTTTGTTCGCTTTTATTCCGGGTTAGGGGCCAATAAACACCTTAAAACCAAAAGCAACATCCCATTGATATCCGGCAAGGATGTCGATCAGATAGTCAGGCTCCTTCGGGAAAAAGCGCCAGATGATTTAAAACTGGCACGTATCGAGACTTTATTGAAATAAGGAACTAAAAAAGAGGGCTGCAATAAAGAACTGGCTTAATTTAAAGCCAGTTCTCCAGGATTGGGCTTACTGTTTTTACCACAGAGAACACAGATCACACTGAGGAGAACAAGGAAAATCGCCACGAGGCGTGGCACCCACAAAAGCTGGCTCCCACAAAAAGGACAATTCAGATATTTTTTGCAAGTGGAGAAGCCTCGTCTGGCTACTGCTTAAACAATAAGCCATGCCCTGAGATAGGTGAGCAAACGGCTTTCCATGCTTTCGCTGGCATGCAGTGCGCAAAACTTTAGCGCCATCGCCTGTACCGAAAAAGCCTGAATCCCTTCTGCTAATAGCTGCGTACTGACATCACGGCGAAACGGTCCATCTGCAAGCCATGCCGATACCACCTGGCCATGACGCTCAAAGGTCATGGCAATATCCCCGATCCGTTCGATCGCAGCTGCTCCCGAGTAACGCAGAATCACATCAAAGACATATCTTTCGCAGGTCATGAACTCCAGCAACGGCATGAGTGTAGCCACCAGTTCTTCAACATCCGCAGGGGCTTTGCACTGCTCCAGCTCATCTAAACAACGGTTGATCCCCTCGCCAATTAAGCGATCCATCAGGGCATCTTTATCAGCAAAGTGGGCAAAAAAAGTGCCTTTAGCAACACCCGCCCTCTTTACCACTTCTTCGACGCGGAGGGCTTCATAGCCATTTTCGGCAATAACGTTACTTGCCGCTTCAACCAGCCTGGCGCGAGTGGCAAGTGTGCGTTTCTGTACGGTTTTTGTCATGTGCGCATGATGCCCTTAAAAACAATTATTGGCAATAAATAAATTGACCGCGGTCAATTTATATGAATAATGACCATGGTCAATTTAAGAGGTCTGCTCATGAAACACAAACGAATCTTCATACTTAATGGCCATCCAGCCCAAGAGTCTCTCTCAAAAACTCTGCTCGAATCCTACGCACATGCAGCCCGTGAAGCTGGGCATGAAGTACGCATGGCGCATCTGCACGATATGAAATTTGACAGTGATTATGGTTTCGCGGGATACACAACCTATAAGCCACTTGAACCCGTTTTAGAAAAAGTGCTTAGCGATCTGGAGTGGTGTGAACATCTGGTGATGTCGACCCCCCTGTGGTGGGGTGGTATACCGGCAAAACTAAAGGGCCTGTTTGATCGTGCTTTTCTGCCGGGACGTGTGTTTGATACGCAAGTAACAAAATTCGGCATACCCAGCCCAATGCTGTCAGGCCGCACCGCACGGGTAATAGTCACATCAGATACACCAAACTTATTCATGCGGCTATTTTATAAAAACGCTTTGCATCATCAGTTACGCAAACAGATATTTGGCTTTATCGGGTTCAAACCAACCCGAATCATTCAGTTTAGTAGTGCCAGCCATGCGAAACCCGCGGCAGTAGAGCGCTGGTTGAAGCAGGTAAGAAAGCTAGGGGCCTGCGCCTCTTAACAGTCCAGAAACGTAGGTTATGGGTGGCTCTATGCCACCCGGCGCCAGCCTGATCGCCATGGGTATTGGAATTGTGTCTAATCGCTACACTTAAGCGCATCTTTATTAGAAAAGAAAACTGCTAATGATTTTTTACCACAGAGAACACAGAGGGCACTGAGGAGAGCAAAGATCATCGCCACGGGGGCGTGGCTCCCACAAAAAACACAATTCAGAAGTGTTCCAGCTCAGACATTGGTCAGCGCTATGATTGCTGAATTAATTGTCGCCGGATTGTCTCTTACGCTGTATTCAAAACATCACGCGCATCTTTAATAGGAAAGAAAATTGCTAGTGATTGTTACCGCAGAGGGCACAGAGAACACTGAGGAAAACAAGGATAATCGCCACGGGGGGGCGTGGCTCCCGCAAAAGTTGGCTCCCACAAAAAGCGTAATACCGATATTTTCCTGCAAGTGGCAAAGCCGCGTCTGGCTAGCTGCGCAGCAGCGGTCTGGCAACGGCTTTTAACCTATCCAGTAAAAATAGAGTCAACCGGCACCACCACCCCACACTCATCCGGTGAATACCCGGGCAGCTTCATCACCGCTTGCTGAAACGCTTCTCCCCGAATACTCGCCAACAACCGTCCCATCGCTTCCTGCTTCAGGGTTTTGCTATGACACACCAGCAGGTAATGCTCAGAAGATAACGGTATAAAATCAAGACCAAACTGGCGGGCTGCGGCTTCCACCCCCATGCCTACATCTGCCATCCCCGCTGCCACAAAAGCAGCGACTGCGGAGTGGGTAAACTCCTCATCGGCAAAACCGCTGATCTTCTTACTATTAACGCCTTCACGCAACAGCAGTTCATCCAGCAGTGCGCGGGTGCCGGAGTCTTTCTGCCGATTGATAAACTTCACCTCTTTACGCAGCAGATCTTTCAGCCCGGTGATCTGTTTTGGGTTACCGGGTTTAACCATCAGTCCCTGCTGCCGGGTGATAAATTTAACGATCTTATGTACCCGGGGTTTCAGATGACGGCTGTAGGTTTCATAGAGCGCGTCACTCATCCCCCCTTTGCGACCGTTAACGGGCACATGGAAACCGGCGACATCACAGGCACCCCGGTTGAGTGAGGCCAGGGCTTCCTCGGCACTCTTATACTGCAGGTCCAGCTGGATATCGTCAGAGAAACCCGGTAACAACGCCACAGCATAACCGTAACTGGCATGCAGTCGCAGCAATGGACTCACCCCTTCCAGGGCACGGTGAATCTCCAGATTCAACTCAGACGCCAGACTCTCTAACTGGGGTTCCAGACGCGCCAGCACCCGCTGCTCTGCCCAGAGTAACTTCTCTCCCAGGGCTGACAGTGTCGCACCTTTACCCTTCTGCATATCCACCAGTGGTAAACCAAAAAAAGCCGCCCAGGTATTCAGCAGATTCCAGCCGTGACGGTAAGAGATGCCTATTTGCGACGTCGCTTCGGTCAGTTTACCGGTGTCATGGATTGCCCCCAACAGAGAAAACAGCTGGGGATTCAACTGGTTACCACCGGAATCCCGGAACGACCAGCTTGGTACAACCTGAATTCGTTTCATATGCACAATATTTCATATTTCGTATAACAGCGACTAATGCTACTTTAAACAGAGCTATAAAGTACATAACTCATGTATTATCACCTCAATACAGAGACATATGAACTACACTTCATATGTTTAAGAGAATAAAAAAATGACCGCAGTTAACGAGCAGATGTTGCCGCTAGTCAGGGAAGTCATCTCCGGTTTACAGCATAAACCCGGAGCCCTGCTACCAATCCTCCATGAGATCCAGAACCGACTGGGCTATATCCCCCCGGAGTCTGTTCCGCTGATCGCAGAAGCACTGAATCAGTCCCGCGCGGATATCCACGGCGTTATCAGTTTTTATCACCAGTTCCGCTCAACCGCCCCGGGCAAACACACCATTGAGGTTTGCCGCGCTGAGGCCTGTCAGTCGATGGGCGCACGTCAACTGGAAGCCCATGCCAAGGCAACTCTGGGAGTGGATTATCACGGTACCACCAGCGATCAGAATATCACGCTGGAAGAGGTTTACTGCCTGGGTAACTGCGCCTGCTCTCCCTCAGTACGAATCAATGATGAGATCGTCGGCCGGGTCACTCCGGAAAAATTTGATCAGTTGGTCGATGAACTGCGTTCGCAAACGCTGGAGGTTCACTGATGTCCAGTTCAGTAACAAATAATACAGTGACAAAGATCTTTATCCCCCGGGACACTACAGCGCTGGCCATGGGTGCCGATCGTCTGGCCCGCGAAATTGCAGCAGAAGCTGCAAAGCGTGGCGAAACCATCGAGATCATCCGCAACGGCTCCAGGGGGCTGTTCTGGCTGGAACCCCTGGTGGAGGTAGAAACCGCTGGCGGACGGATCGCCTACGGACCGGTTGAGTCTAACGATATCGACAGTCTGTTTGATCAGGCATTTCTCAGCGGCGAAACCTCCCACCCGCTGTGTCAGGGACTCACCGAAGAGATACCCTACCTAAAAAAACAGCAGCGACTTACCTTTGCCCGCGCCGGTATTACCGACCCGGTGTCACTGGAGGATTACCAGCAACTGGATGGTTTTAATGGCCTGAAAAAAGCGCTGCAGATGGATAGCCAGAGTATCGTTGATGAGGTTAAAGCCTCCGGCCTGCGTGGCCGTGGTGGCGCCGCCTTTCCCACCGGGATTAAATGGCAAACCGTACTGGATGCGACGCCAACCCGGGATAATCAGAAATATATCGTCTGCAACGCTGATGAAGGCGACTCTGGAACCTTTGCTGACCGGATGGTGATGGAAGCCGATCCCTATATGCTGATTGAGGGGATGACCATCGCCGGTCTCGCCGTGGGCGCTGACCAGGGTTATATCTATCTGCGTTCAGAATATCCGGTGGCACACCAGATCCTTAACGAAGCGATTGCTAAAGCGGAAGCCGCCGGTTTTCTCGGCAACAACATTCTCAATAGCGGCAAAACCTTCAATCTGGAAGTTCGCCTGGGGGCCAAAGCCTATATCTGCGGCGAAGAGACGTCGCTGCTGGAAAGCCTTGAGGGTAAGCGCGGTATGGTGCGGGCTAAACCGCCCCTGCCAGCGATTGTCGGCCTGTTTGGCCAGCCAACCATTGTCAATAACGTTCTGTCTCTGGCGGCGATCCCTTATATTCTGTCCCGGGGCGGTCAGGCCTATGCTGACTTCGGTATGGGACGCTCGCTGGGCACTCTGCCGTTCCAGCTGGCAGGCAATATCAAGCGCGGCGGGCTGATTGAGCTGGCCTTTGGTGTCACCCTGCGTGAGCTGTTAGAAGAGTATGGCGGTGGCACTTTCAGTGGCCGTCCGATGCGTGCCGTTCAGGTGGGCGGCCCGCTGTGTGCTTATCTGCCGGAAAGCCAGTGGGATACGCCGATGGATTATGAATCGTTCCAGGCGGTCGGTGCCGCACTCGGACATGGCGGTATCGTGGTATTTGACGATACTGTGGATATGTCAGAGCAGGCACGTTTCTCAATGGAGTTCTGTGTCGCTGAATCCTGCGGTAAATGTACCCCTTGTCGCATCGGCTCTACCCGCGGCGTTGAGGTAATCGACCGCATCCGTAACGACGAAAACCGTGCAGCAAATATGGAACTGCTCAGTGATCTGTGTGAAACCATGATCGACGGTTCTTTATGTGCCATGGGAGGAATGACACCCTTCCCGGTACAGAGTGCCGTGAAGCACTTCCCTGAGGATTTCAATCAACCCGCGCCATACAACCATGGGGAGGCCTGATCATGCTTCAGTACTTCAATCCTAAGCAGCAAGATTTTGACAAAGATTACGGCACCCCCGCCAGCGTTTCAGAAAACCTGATCACGCTGGAGATCGATGGTGTCTCCATCACCGTCCCCGAAGGTACTTCAGTGATGCGTGCTGCAGCGCTGGCCGATATCAATATTCCTAAACTGTGTGCTTCTGACAATCTGGAAGCCTTTGGTTCCTGCCGCATCTGCGCCGTCGAAATTGAGGGCCGGCGCGGAACCCCGGCCTCCTGCACCACACCGGCAGAAGCCGGTATGAAGGTCACCACCCAGAACCCACGTCTGGGGAAACTGCGCCGCAACATTATGGAGCTGTATATCTCCGACCACCCGCTGGACTGCCTCACCTGTCCGGCCAACGGCAACTGTGAACTGCAGGATGTCGCCGGTGAAGTCGGTCTGCGGGAAGTGCGCTACGGTTTCAGCGGAGACAACCACCTGCAGGCGGAAAAAGACCACTCCAACCCCTATTTCAGCTTTGATCCGAGTAAATGTATCGTCTGCTCCCGCTGCGTACGCGCCTGCGGAGAGGTTCAGGGGACTTTCGCGCTGACCATCGATGGCCGCGGATTCGACTCTAAGGTTTCACCCGGTCAGAACCAGCCGTTCCTCGATTCTGAGTGTGTCTCCTGCGGCGCCTGCGTCCAGGCCTGCCCAACCTCAACTCTGATGGAAAAATCAGTGATTGAAGCGGGCCAGCCGGAACACAGTGTTGTTACCACCTGTGCTTACTGCGGTGTTGGCTGCCAGTTTAAGGCGGAGATGAAAGGCAGCGAAGTGATCCGCATGGTGCCCTATAAGGGTGGTCAGGCGAATCACGGCCACTCCTGTGTTAAGGGGCGTTTTGCCTTTGGTTACGCCACCCATGAAGACCGTATTACCAAGCCGATGATCCGTGACTCAATCGATCAGCCGTGGCGGGAGGTCAGCTGGGATGAGGCCCTGAGCTTTGCCGCAACCAAACTACGCGGTATTCAGGAAAAATATGGCCGCGAAAGCATCGGCGGGATCACCTCTTCCCGTTGCACCAATGAAGAGACCTATCTGGTGCAGAAGCTGATCCGCGCAGCGTTTGGCAATAACAACACCGATACCTGCGCCCGGGTGTGTCACTCACCCACCGGTTACGGTCTTAAAACCACTCTGGGTGAATCCGCCGGTACCCAAACCTTTGACTCAGTCATGCAGGCCGATGCGGTGATGGTGATCGGTGCTAACCCCACCGATGCCCACCCGGTATTTGGCTCTCTGCTGAAGAAACGGCTGCGTCAGGGTGCAAAACTGATTGTTGCGGACCCACGCCGTATCGATCTGGTGAAGAGCCCCCATGTACAGACTCAGCACCACCTGACCCTGCGTCCCGGCAGCAACGTCGCCTTTATCAATGCGATGGCGCATGTGATTATGAGTGAGGGGCTGGAAGATAAAGCCTTTATCGCCGAACGTTGTGACACCGAGGCCTTTAACGCCTGGCGCAACTTTATCAGCGAAGAACGTCACTCACCGGAGAACACCGAATCGATCACTGGTATTCCGGCCGCTGAACTGCGCAGCGCTGCGCGCATCTACGCTAACGCGAAGAACGGCGCCATCTACTACGGTCTGGGGGTCACTGAACATAGCCAGGGCTCCAGCATGGTAATGGGTATCGCCAACCTGGCACTGGCCACCGGTAATATTGGCCGCGAAGGGGTTGGGGTTAACCCGTTGCGGGGTCAGAATAACGTACAGGGCTCCTGCGATATGGGCTCCTTCCCCCATGAGCTACCCGGTTATCAGCATGTTGCTGACGATGCCGTACGCGCCCGCTTTGAATCGGCCTGGGGCGTCACACTGGATAACGAACCGGGTCTGCGGATTCCGAACATGTTCGATGCCGCACTGGATGGCACCTACAAGGGGATGTACTGTCAGGGCGAAGATATTGCACAATCGGACCCTAATACCAACCACGTCCAGGCGGCGCTGCGCTCACTGGAGTGCCTGGTGGTTCAGGATATCTTCCTCAATGAAACGGCGAAGTATGCCCATGTGTTCCTGCCGGGTTCCTCCTTCCTGGAGAAAGACGGCACCTTCACCAACGCTGAACGACGAATCAACCGGGTGCGCAAAGTGATGCCACCACTGGCGGGGCTGCAGGACTGGGAGGTAACTCAGGCGCTGTCCAATGCCCTGGGCTATCCAATGAACTACAACCATCCATCAGAGATCATGGATGAGATCGCTCAGCTGACGCCAACCTTTACCCATGTCAGCTATGAACGGTTGGAAAAGCTGGGCAGCATTCAGTGGCCCTGTAATGAGATGGCACCGGATGGCACGCCGACCATGCACGAGGAGAGCTTTCCGATTGGCAAAGGTCACTTTGCGATCACCGAGTATGTCGCCACGGAGGAGCGCTCAACCCGCAAATATCCGCTGCTGCTGACCACCGGCCGCATTCTGTCACAGTATAATGTGGGCGCACAAACCCGCCGTACCGATAACCAGATATGGCATGATGACGATGTGCTGGAACTACATCCACAGGATGCAGAAGATCGTGGCATCAATAATGGCGACTGGGTTGGCATCGCCAGCCGTGCCGGTGAGACCGTGATGCGGGCGAAAATCTCTGAACGGATGCAACCGGGAGTGGTGTACACCACCTTCCACCATCCGCACAGTGGCGCCAATGTGGTCACCACGGATAACTCCGACTGGGCGACCAACTGCCCCGAGTATAAGGTCACTGCAGTACAGGCGGTAAAAGTCACCGAACCATCGGACTGGCAGCAACGCTATCGCGACTTTAACCAGCAGCAGCTAGGCCATCTGAACAAAGCCCGTTTAAACGAGCCTCGTTCAGAAGAGTCTGCCATTGCAGGTAAGTAAGATGGCGCTGAAGAAACCCCAGGCAGATACCCCCGAAAGCCGGGTCACGGTGGAAAGCTGTTATCAGCAATCCGCCGTGACCCGCTGGCAACAGGGGCAGTGGCTGGATGCGCTGGACAGTATCGCCGAGGAGATTCCGGTGGCGATGGTCTACAACGGCATCTCCCATGTTGTGATGATGGCCAGTCCCTGCGATCTGGAAGATTTCGCTCTGGGTTTTAGCCTGAGTGAAGGGATCATCAAAAAACCGGAAGAGATTTACGGTCTGGATCTGGTAATGGCCGATCCACAGAGTCTGGCAGCCGGTATCGAAGTTCAGATATCGATTACCACACAGCGTTCGATGCAGCTAAAACAGCGTCGCCGTAATCTCACCGGTCGTACCGGTTGCGGTCTGTGTGGCGCAGAATCGCTGCAACAGGCGATCCGCCCCGTAAAGGCCGTTACCACATCACCACCTCCAGGGCCTGAAGCAATAGAGGCGGCCCTGCAGAGGCTGACGGATAAACAACCCCTGCAAGGGATAACCGGTGCCTGTCACGGTGCCGCCTGGTGTGACAACGAAGGCAATATCCAATTGCTGAGAGAGGATGTCGGTCGCCACAACGCTCTGGATAAACTGCTCGGGGCACTGCAACGCAAACACACCACCCTGAGTGAGGGGTTTGTGCTGGTCTCCAGCCGTGCCAGCTATGAGATGGTACATAAAGCCGCCAGTGGTGGCATCAGTACGCTGGTTGCAGTGTCAGCCCCCACCGGCCTGGCTCTGGATCTGGCAAAACAGGCGGGGCTCAACCTGATTGGTTTTGCCAGACCCGGGCGTCATGTCGTCTATAACCAGTCAGGACTCTCTCCAACAAGAGATAACGAGGAATAACAATGGCAAATCATCAGCTTACCAGCCTGATCCGCATGGCCAACCAGATCGCTGCCAATAACACCCATATTGGCGACGAAAACGCTGAGGCGGAGATGGTAGCCAACCACCTGTCCAAATTCTGGGCGCGGTCGATGAAGGCGCAAATCTCTGAATATTTAAACCAGGGGGGGGATGAGCTAACCCCTATCGCCAGAAAAGCGATCGGTCTTATGTCTAGTGCTGGTTAGAGAGATAACGCTTCACTTCCCTGTCCGGCAGAAAAACTGCTGTGATAGCAATTTTAATTGTCAGTACGCTCAGTTTAAGGCAGACTTTGAGGTAGCAAATTTCACATAGCATACTAGGGACGGTCACTATGAATGATGAAAATATCTACTCTGCTCCACAAGCAAATTTAGAACTGGACGAACAGCATGAAACGGTTCTGGCAGGACGCTGGACCCGGTTCTGGGCGGCGTTACTTGATACGATTATCATCCTCGTTGTGTTTGTTCCCACGATGTTTCTGTTAGGTCTATACGACCGGATTGAAGGTCAGCAGTTTGAATCATCAGACCTTCTCTTAAGTGCTCTGGTACTGCTGTTCTACGCACTCTTAAATGGCTATCTACTGGCCACCTCAGGCCAAACCATCGCTAAAAAAATGTTCAACATCCGGGTGGTTGATTACGATACCAATCAACTACTGCCCTTCTGGAAAATCTTTGGGGTCCGCTATCTGCCGTTATTTGTAGTGAGTCAGTTGCCCGGTATCGGACAATTCATCGGCATCGTCGACTCAGTGTTTATCTTCAGTAAAGAAAACCGCTGCCTGCATGACCAGTTGGCTAACACAAAAGTGGTAAAAGTTTAACCCTGAATCCCGCTACAAAAAAACCGCCAGATGGCGGTTTTTTTAGCTGATAAGTCGCATAGCGACGTCTGGCCAGGGGCGCAGCCGCGCACTAGCCGCTGTTTTACAACCGCATCAGAACATTCTTGATATCGGTATACTTCTCCAGTGCGTGCAGTGATTTATCACGACCATTACCGGATGCCTTCACCCCGCCAAAGGGCACGGTGGTGTCACCCTCACCCCAGGTATTCACCCACACCATGCCGCTTTCGATTTTGCGGCTGACCCGGTGAGCCCGGGACAGGTTCTGAGTCCAGACGGCTGCTCCCAGACCATAAACAGAATCATTGGCCAGCGCGATCGCTTCCTCTTCCGTTTCAAATTCACAGACCGCCAGTACCGGCCCGAAGATCTCCTCTTTAACAAAGGTCATAGCGTTATTGGCACCATCAACGATGGTAGGCTTGGCATAGAATCCTTTACCTTGCTGATAGTCTGGAAGGCCGCCCATGATCACCTTGCCACCCTCCTCCTGAGCTGAGCGGATATAACGCTCAACCGTTGCCAGTTGAGTTGCATCAACCATCGGCCCCATGGTGGTTGCCGGGTCTAACGGATCACCGGGCTGGAACCGGGCAGCGGCTTCAACCAGCGCCGCTACAAACTCCTCTTTAATACTCTTATCAACATAGAGACGGGAGCAGGCGATACAGACTTCGCCCTGATTACAAAAGATAGCCGCTGCAGAGGCGGCCGCTGCGGCTTTAATATCCGCATCAGCAAACACCAGATTGGGCGACTTACCGCCCGCTTCAAGCCAGACCCGTTTCATATTTGACTCACCGGCATAGCCCATCAGCATACCGGCCACCCGGGTCGAACCGGTAAAGGCCAGCACATTAACATCCATATGCAGCGCCAGCGCTTTACCAGCGGTATGGCCAAAGCCTGGCAGAACGTTCAGTACACCCGCCGGCATACCCGCTTCTACCGCCAGCTCGGCCAGCCGCAATGCGCTTAGCGGAGACTTTTCTGATGGTTTCAGCACCACTGAGTTGCCCGCGGCAATTGCCGGAGCGATCTTCCAGCTGACCATCAGTAGCGGATAGTTCCAAGGGGTAATTGCTCCCACTACACCCACCGGCTGATGCTGGATCATCGCCAGAGTATCATGCCCGGTCGGCGCAATCTCACCATAGACTTTATCAATGCTTTCTGCGGTCCAGCGGATACAATCGATGGCATCCGGCACATCAATATTGACCATTTCAGAGATCGACTTACCCATATCCAGAGTATCCAGCAGGGCAAACTCATCTTTGTGCTGTTCAACCAGATCGGCCCATCTGAGCATCACTTTTTTACGTTCCCGGGGGTGCATCTCAGACCATACGCCGGAGCGGAAAACTTCACGGGCATTAGCAACGGCGATATTCACATCGGCAACATCACAACTGGATACATCCACAAGCAACTTCTCGGTAGCCGGATTGATACAGGGGAACGTCTCTCCACTCACCGCAGACTGAAATCCACCATTAATATAAGCCTGATGATGCAAATTCAGAGTCTTGCTCAGGGCTTGCCATTCAGAATAGCTTTTCATCGGTTCTCTTCTCCAGAATCTCTTGTTTGCTGACAGAAACGGACTAACAGACTCAGCGCTGTCTGCCATACAGGTTTACTGACAGTATATTCCCTCCCGTTTGAGTTCCTCTATATGTATCAGGGGGTAGTTGAATGAACAGCAGCAGAGCACTTCGCAATACAGATAACCTGACCGCTTACCCTCAATAAACTACCTCCAAAGGCATACCCTCTGCTGGGTATATCCTCTGATGCCGTGATTTGCAGATAATCAAGATCCATAAAAATTATTACAGGAAAAATCGATGAAGAAGATTTTGACAGGCCTGGCCGCCGCAATGGCCCTGACATCGACAGTTCAGGCTGCTGACGTTACTGGCACCGTTTCATTTACCAATGATTACCGTTTCCGCGGTATTTCACAGTCTGCGGGAGATCCCGCTGTTCAGGGCAGCCTGGATGCAGCTTTTGACAATGGCGTTTATGCCGGCATCTGGGGTAGCAATGTCGACTTTGAAGACGATGCAAAGCTGGAGATCGATTACTACGTTGGCTTTGCCAATGATATCAATGATGATCTGAGCTACGACGTTTCCTACGGGTTTTATACCTACCCCGGCTATAACACTGACGCGGAGTATGGTGAGCTGGCGCTGGCGCTGTATTACGGTGATCTGGGCTTTACCATGGCTTACTCTGACGATTTCTTCAATACTGGCGAGTCCGCTCAGTACTACAGTGTGGATTACAGCTATGGCATCACTGATGCGGTCAGCCTGGATCTTCATGCGGGTTACAGCACCGGGGATTACTGGGGCAAAGCCGATATTAACGACTATCAGGACTACTCTGTCGGTATCTCTGGTTCTGCTATCGGTCTGGATCTGTCAGCGGCGTATCTGTTTAACAGCATCGATAATGCTGATGAGATTGATAAAGGTGCATTCCGTAATGACAACACGCTGTTAGTAAGCGTATCACGCACGTTCTAAGCGGAACTAAAACTCAATCAGGCACGTACAGATATCCCCCTTCTGCTGCCTGATACGGGCCACACAGAATATTCGGTGTGGCCTTTTTTATTCATCTGTCAGGGCGTAAAATCCTGCTTTAATCTTCTGGTTCCGAGGCACGGATGTCAATCGCTCTACTCTCCCTGTTTATTCCCACGTTTTTCTTTGTATCGATCACTCCCGGCATGTGCATGACCCTGGCGCTTAGCCTGGGCATGTCGATCGGTGTACGCCGCAGCCTGCACATGATGTGGGGCGAACTGATCGGTGTTGGCCTGGTGGCCGCAGCAGCCGCCGTTGGTGTTGCTGCACTGATGTTGCAGTTTCCCGAAGCGTTTATCTTTCTTAAGCTGGGAGGGGGAGCTTATCTCGGCTGGCTGGGTGTACAGATGTGGCAGTCGAAAGGCAAACTGGTGATGCCAGAACCCGGAGCAGCCGTAAAACAGCAGGGCAACCTGCAGCTGGCCCTTAATGGTTTTATAACGGCCATCGCCAACCCTAAAGGCTGGGCCTTCTTTGTCACACTGCTGCCCCCCTTTCTTGACCAGCAGCAGCCGCTGGCACCGCAGCTATTGATGCTGATCGCCATGATTTTGCTATTAGAGTTCAGCTGTTTACTGATCTACGCCAGCGGCGGAAAAGCGCTGCGTCATCTGTTGCTGGACCGGGGTAATGTCAAACTGATGAACCGGATTGCCGGGTCACTGATGATCGCTGTGGGAATCTGGCTGGCAGTCGGCTGACAAGCGGTTCAGTGTGGCACTGAGAAACGGCGTGGCTGGGGCCACAGTTCCAGTACTGACATAAAGCCATCATCGTCCCGATATAACGTAAAGTATTCCATTGCCAACACATCCCACACCATATGGGTTGCGAAAGTCGGTGGTAAGCGGTATTGTCCGCCGCCGATGGGCTCCGGCTGATAACTATTATCCGGCGGGTTTATTAACAGGTTTGCCAGCTCACTGGCACTCCAGCTGTAATACTGCTTCGGCATCCCATAGGCATCGGCGATCCAGCCCTCCCGGAAAGAGGGGTTGATCAGTGACAACAAATGACAATCTGAGCTTCCCTCAATGCAATAACATTGCTTGTCCAGATCGACAATGTAGTTTTGTGAGCCGAAATGGCCATCAGATGCACAGCCTGTAAGGCAAAGCAGTAACAAAAAACCACTGGCACCGTATCTCATAATCTGTAGCATAACGGTTAGTCCCTTATCTATAAGTTAAAGATTAGCGTCCTTTGATCGATAAACAAATATGAAGCAAAAAAATAGCGCCACGTTTACCAACCGAAATCCAGTCTCCAAAGCATCGGCTACACAAAACATTAAGGAGCGTCTATGAGTCCTGCTGAAAAGTTTACTTACCAGACACTGGAGAACCGTACAAAAGCGCTGGCAATCGCCCTTGGTTTCAGGGATCAGTCAACACTGGAGCATTCAGACCGGGTACAGACCCTGGCAGTCGAACTGGCCAAAGCGGTGGGCCTTTGCGAAGGCCAGATCAGCGCTTTACGCATCAGTTCCAGGTTTCACGATATCGGTAAAATCGGCATCCCCGACCGCATCCTCATGAAGCCGGGAAAACTGGATCAGGATGACTGGGATGTTATGCATACACATCCTGCCATTGGCGAACAGATTGTGCTCTCCACAGAGCTGGATGGTGCCTCACAAACCGCACATATTATTCGCCATCATCATGAATGTTTTGATGGCAGCGGCTATCCCGATAAACTGGCTGGTGAAGACATTCCTGTCGGCGCCCGAATTATCGGCATCGTTGACAGTTATGATGCCATGGCCTACACCCGCTCATATCATATGGGCCGTGGTCACTCAGCCATTATTGATCAGATAAACAGGGAATCAGGCAGCAAGCACGACCCCTATCTGCTGAAACACTTCTGCCGTATTATCGAAACAAGTGACAACCGGGTAAAATAATATTCATTTGCCGCACCTTAAAAACCATATTAGGCTGAAGGGTATCCTTCTATGAGGCCGCCCATTATGTCTTCTAACACACCGCGTTCTAAACACCTGCAGACCCTTTTAACAACAGCGACACTGGCGCTGACGCTGACCTTTGCCCCACTGATCACCCAACAACTCTCTGGGTTTAATCTTGGAAATCAGGCCATCGCCAAGGGCGGAGACGGCGGCGGCAATGGCGGTGGAAACGGCGGTGGAAACGGCGGTGGAAACGGCGGCGGCAATAGCGGCGGCAATGGTAATTCAGCCAGCAGTAGTCACGGCAATGGGTATGCATTTGGCCATGACAACAACGGCCCGGGAAAGTCAGCGACAGCAGGCAGTAACGGCCTCGGACATGGAAAAGGGCTGGGCAATAATCAAAAGTCGGTGGCTGCCAGTCTGGGCAGACTTAATGCTGCCCACGCCTCGGCAACGGCCAGAAGCCATGCTGCCCCCAACTCAGCAGTGGGCCTGATTGCCCAGTACGAAGCAACTGTTGCTGCGGCCAGAACAGCGGCAACTGAAGAGGAGCGCGCGGCCCTGGAACAGGAGGCCATGAACTTTCTGGGTCAGGCTGCGAACAGAGAACTGAATGAAGAGGTGATATCTGCAGTGAACGATCTGTTAGGTATAGCCCCTGAAACCGAGACTGCCCCCGATGCTGATAACGAGCAGGACAACGAAACACCGGACGATAATAGCGGAGCCTCAACAACCGGCACAGACTCACAGGTGTGAGGTTAAAAGTCCCTGATCAGTTGTAGATTCTGCCAGTTAATCTCCAGATCACTCAATAACAGCTCCTGGCGGCTGAAACGCCGGTAAGCATAGCTGGTTTTAACTCCCCAGATGCCATCGGGTGTCCCGGAATCATAGCCCAGTTGCTGCAATCTGAGTTGCAAAAACAGGGTGGTTGAACGATCCACACGACCGCCATTGTACGCCATAATCCGCGTCATATACTGGCGGGAAGACGGACTGCTCAGTGAGTACATCCGATTTTTCAACTCGGTAGCCAGTGGTACGCCTCGCTTTTCTGCCTGCGAAAACCAGTACCAGGCTGCCGCCGGGCTTTGCGGCAACCCCAACCCCCGCGCATAGACCACGCCCAGATCAAAAATAGCCTGTTGATGCCCCAGATCCGCCGCACGACTTAACAGAAAACCGGCCCAGAGTCGGTTTTTGTCCACGCCTCGTCCATTCATATAGAGCACCCCCAGTTGATAGAGTGCCCCGGGATGATCTTTCCGGGCTGCCAGATCCAGCCAGTGAGCAGCCTCGGTGAAGCTGGTTTCAACGCCTCTGCCTGTCAGATATGACATCCCTGCCATATAGGCCCCTTCAGCAGAGCCATTCATAGCAGCTTCCCTGAACAGGGTGACGCCCTGCCGGTAATCCTGTTCAGTGCCTCTGCCCTGAGTGACATCCAGCCCCTGACTGAATGTCTGCTTTGCAGCCTGGGGGTTATCCTTTACTCCGGCCAGGTCTGTAAAAGTGGCGCAACCTGGCAGCAGCATTGCCACTACGAGAACAGCCAGCCAACTATCGGTTCGTTTCAAGTCGTAAACCATTGCGCCCCCCTGTATATATTACAGTCAGTATAGGCGAAGCCCGGTCACTACTGATAACGAATTGGTTAATCCGGAATCAATTCTCCCACTACCGAAACAACAGGTTTAACCCCGGCCCAGATATCCAGTGCCATATCTTCCGGCTCTTCGTTAGGCCCGCCGACTCTAATCTTGGCTGACACCTCCTCTATTGGAAAAGCAAACACGGCCGTCGCCTTCATCTCAATATCATTTGGCGGACGGGCTTCCGCTGAACGGCCAGGACTGTATTTATCCAGCATCGCATCAAGCGCTTGTCGTTTTTCCCGGGGGTCTTCCACTAACCGTCCTTTTGCATACACTACGACCGATCGAAAATTCACCGAGTGATGGTACGCTGAACGCGCAAATACCAGTCCATCCAGCAAAAACAGCGTAATGCAGGCGGTTTCACCTTTCATCACCTGTTGAAACAGACCGTTTTTAACTGACCCATGCAGAAACAGTTCATTGCCTATCCGCCAGTGAGAGGTGGGTTGCACCATCGCCTGACCATCGCGACTGACACCGATATTACACACCCAGGCCTCATCAAGAATGCTGTAGATGGTATCCCGGTCATAGTTGGCGATTTTACGCCCCCGTTTCACCCGGGTGCGCTCAGTCACTTTAATCTCACTCATCTTTCGTCCTTTGCTCTCAATGGTAGGTTTGAAAGTCACAGGTTAGCCGTTATAGTGGATCTTATTAAGACCCAATTTATAGACATCCTTAAGGCCCAATTTGAAACAGTATCTGCCCCATAAAACACCCCACTCAGAACGCTTTACCCCGTTTTTGGAACAGGGGAAAACCCAGCGGCCGCTCTATCGGGGGTTATTTAACTATATCCAGCAACGGATTCTGTCCGCCGAACTGCCCGCAGGGAGCCGTCTGCCCTCCAGTCGGGAGCTGGCTGACCTGCTGAGCCTCTCCCGCAATACCGTAAAGCAGGTTTATGAGATGCTTCAGGCCGAGGGCTATATCGAAACCCGTCATGGCGATGGCAGCTATGTTTCCCCCCAACTCACACTGTCCCGCAGGACAACACAGCGGTCCCCTGGCCCGCACACCCGACCGATCAGGCTCTCAGCCAAAAGCGAACAGCTGGAGCAGATCCGGCCACTTTACCAGCAGCACAAGCAGCAACTGCTGCTCCCCGCAGTACCCGCGCTGGATCAGTTTCCCTGGCAGCAGTGGCAACGTTCGGTGACTCACGCCAGCAGGGGGATGAAGTTTCATACTGAACGTGATTTTATGGGCGAAGCCGCCCTGCGCACTGAGATCGCAGCCTATCTCACAGCGACCCGTGGCATTCATTGCGATATGCGACAGGTGATGATCTGCTCCGGTTCGCAACAGGGGATGCAACTGGCTTTTTCCATGCTTCTTAATCCTGGCGACAGGGTTCTGGTGGAGGACCCTGGCTTTCCGGGTATCGACGGTGCCATCAGCAACGCTGGCGGGATTAAGCTTTCCATTCCCATTGACCGTAACGGCTTTCGTACCGATATCGCCCTGCACCACCAGCAGGACGCCCGGCTCGCCTTTATCACCCCGTCACGCAACTTCCCAATGGGTTATACCCTGAGCCTTGAACGGCGCCTGCAACTGCTTGAGTGGGCCCGGAAACAGGGCTGTTGCATTATCGAAGATGACTACGACAGTGAGTTCCGCTTTGACGGCCCGCCCCTCACCGCACTTCAGGGGCTGGATGGCGAACACAGCGTGATCTACTCCGGCACTTTCAGCCGCATTCTCCACCCGGCTATGCGACTGGCATACCTGGTTCTGCCGCCGGCACTGGTAGACCCATTCAACCGCATGCGCGGGTTTATGGATGGTGGTTTATCAGCGCTACCTCAACTGGCGCTGGCAGACTTTATGGCCCGGGGAATATTCTCAAGTCACCTCAGACGGATGCGTAAACTCTATAAAACCCGACGCAGTTACCTGTTACAGCAGGTAACACAGATCTTTAACGGTCAGCTAAGATGGGAACCCAGTGATGGCGGGATGCATGGGGTTTTTCTGCTCCCCCCTGGCATTGATGACAAAACAATTGTCGAACAGACAATGAAAGTGGGACTGGGTATCCGGCCACTGTCTTATTATTATGATAAACAACCCGCCCGCAGCGGGCTGGTTATCGGTTTTGGCGGTTATGATGAAGCCCGGATAGACGCCGGATTAGCCCTGCTGAAACCGATTCTGGAGCATCACTTGAAAAGCTAAAAAAGGCCGCACCCACGCAGGAATGCAGCCTGTATCAAGAGCAATTAAACATTCTGAAAGAGCTACTAATAGGTTCTGTTAGGAAGCCCTGTCAGAAAGCGCTATTAGAAGCTCTAGTTATTCGCAGCCATCTTATTTGCGGCCCGCACATAGAGATATTCCAGAGCCAGGGTCGCACCGGCCAGCGAGGTGATCTCGGCGTGGTCATAGGCCGGGGCAACCTCAACCACATCCATTCCCACCAGGTTCAGCCCCTGCAGGCCACGGATCACTTTCAGAGCGCAATCCATATTCATGCCACCGGCAACCGGCGTTCCCGTACCCGGCGCAAACGCGGGATCAAGCCCATCAATATCGAAACTGACATAGGTTTTTTTATCGCCAACCCGGGCATGGATACGCTCCAGAATCCCCTGAGGCCCATGATCTCCCACCCAGGCAGCGTCAAGCACCTCAAAGGGGTGCCCCTCTACATCATAGGCGGTACGGATACCGATCTGAATTGAGTGTTCCGTGTCCAGCAAACCCTCTTCAACGGCGTGATGAAACAGCGTACCGTGATCATATTTGGTGCCACCGGAATAGGTATCGGTGTGGGCATCAAAGTGGATCAGCGCCAGCGGGCCATGTTTTTTAGCATAGGCACGCAACACCGGCAGGGTAATGAAGTGATCACCACCAAAAGTCAGGGATGATTTACCCGCATCAAGGATGGCGCTGATATGCCCCTGCAGATTATCCACCATGGTCTGCGGCTCGCCATGCTTAAACAACACGTTGCCGGAATCCGCTACTTTCAGGTGATCATCCAGGGCAAACGACCAGGGCCACCGCGCCCCTTCCCATATCAGTTGGGAGGATGCCTGACGTACACCCTGCGGCCCGAAGCGGGCACCGGAACGTCCCGATGTCGCCAGATCAAAGGGGACTCCGGCAACAATGACCTCCGCATCAGAAACACTCAGATCACTCACCACCGGAAACTCCATAAAGGTCATTCCCAGTGAGCCATAGATCGGCAGATCAGCATTCGCCGTAGTACTTGATATCTCAGACATTCCTCAACCCTCAAAAATTAACTAAGACCAGCTTACTATTCACACTATAATTATTGAAATGCATAGTTATAATAACTAAATGCATAAGATTAATACCGTGAGCGAATACCAGGACCACACCGATGAAACCGCTGCGCCAGTTTGACCTGAACCTGTTACTGCTGCTGGAAGCATTGCTGACAGAGTGCCATGTCAGTCGGGCTGCAGAGCGGATGTTCCTCAGTCAGTCAGCCATGAGCCACGCCCTCAACCGGCTGAGACAGCAACTGGATGACCCGTTATTAGTGCGCTCCGGTAACGGCCTGAAGCCCACCCCCCGGGCAACCGCCATGCTGCCAGAGATTCGCCAGGCGATCCGCATGATTGAACACAGTCTCAGCCCCCCGGCACCCTTTGATCCGTCCCGTTCTGATCGCTGCTTCACCATCGCCAGCACCGACTTCTTTGAAGCGCTGATCCTGCCACCGCTGATGCAGAATCTGCAGCTCACTGCACCTGGCATCCGTATTCAGATCGAGGTTATTCGTCAGGATGGTAATCTGAAACAGCTGGAAAACCGCGAGCTGGATCTGATTGTCGGACTGGACAGCAAACAGCCGGTTGACCCGCAACTGATCAGCCGATCCTGGCACACAGAACCCCTTGCCTGTCTGATCGCGGAAGGCAATACCCAGGTGGATCAACACCTCTCTCTGGAACAGTATTGTCAGTTGAACCATGTGATATTTTCCGACCTGGCCGGAGTCACCTCAGACCAGATTGACCAGTGGCTGGCGCAACAACAACGGCGGCGAAACTTTATCGCCTGCACCGTGAACTATATGGCGGGTGCGCGCATCGTTGCTGCGACCGACGCGGTGATGACACTGCCACGACAGATGGCACTGCTGTTTGCCCAGATGCTACCGGTCAAGCTGATAACGCCTCCGCCAGGGATGCCGGAGATCGAGATGGTTAGTCTGCACCACCCGCTCTACTCCAACGATCCGGGGCTGAAGTGGCTGCTGGAACAGTTACAGCAGTAACAAAGACTGCAGCAATCCCTGATTACCCGAAACGAACAGCTGTGCTGATATGAATTTATCGTTACTGCTGCAGCATCTCGGCCCGGTGTACGTAATCCTGATACGCAGGCAGTGCAATAGCCGCCACAATACCAATAACCGGAATAATAACCAGCACCGAGACAAGCACCAGCACCAGTGCCGATGCGCCTTTGGTGTTGCCATATTTCTTAGTCCAGGACTGTTCTGAGGTACACAAAAAGACAATGCCCTCAACCAACGAGATAATGCCCGGAATCCAGGTCCAGAAAAACAGCAGATAGAAGATCCCCCACCACTGTCCCAGATAGAAACGATGAATCCCGAAGCCGCCAATAAAAATCGCTAACAGGCCAGCCGCAACTTTACTTTTCCCACCGAGATTTTGAGAAGCACTGCACTGAGGACAGCTAACAGCAGTCTTCGCTATTTTCTCGCCACACTCACGACAAAACACCGTATTTTTCTCAACGTTGGCTTCGGGAGTGCTATAAATATTACTGTCCATGTCTATTCATGTCCTTTCAGTAAAATAGAAAAATCGCCGTTAGGATATCAGTCAATGAGGCTAAACAAAAAGCGGATAAGATCAGAAAAATAGATCTGGCAACCATCAGGGCCTGACATCATATCGAGAAGAACGTCTCTTAAATCGCTCAGACAATTCGCTCAGCGAAAAATCTAAGTCTGTACTACCCGCTCCAGGTGGTTCTTTGCACTCGTTTCAAGTAATAAACGCATCTCCTCTGCCGGGATAGGCCTGCTGAATAAATAGCCCTGCCCTTCGTCGCAATGGTGACATAACAGGAATTCAAGATGATCTTTGCTCTCTATGCCTTCCGCAATGACATCGAGATTGAGGCTCTTTGACAACGAGATGATCGCCCGGGTCAGCTCTGCATCATCACGATCTTCTGGCAGATCTGAAATGAAAGACCGATCGATCTTAATCTTATTCACCGGGAATTTTTTTAAATAGGACAGAGAGGAAAAGCCGGTTCCAAAATCATCGATGGCCAAGCCAACCCCCAGGGCACTCAACTGTTTAAGCGCAATCACGGTTTGCTCCGGTTTGAGCATAGCCTGGGTTTCCGTCACCTCAAACATGATACTGGCAGGTTCAAGCTCGTAATCCAAAAAACACCTTTTTACAAACTCAATAAAGTCATCCTGATCCAGCTGAAGCATAGATAAGTTCATCGACAGAACACCGGGCTTTAAACCATCAGCTAACCATGATTTGAACTGACTCATTGAAGCACGCATCATTAGCCGATCGATATCGATAATCATGCCTGTCTCTTCCGCCAGCGGAATAAAACTATCTGGAAATATCAGCCCCTTATCAGGGTGCTGCCATCTGATCAAAGCCTCCATTCCAATAATATTCTGAGTTGAAAGCTCATATTGAGGCTGAAAGTAAACCACAAACTGATCATCATCTACTGCTTGTCTGAGCTGCCGTTCCAGTCTTACCCGCTCTAATATACGCTCTGTGAACTCCGGCTTATAAAACCGACAGGTATTTCGCCCATCCGCTTTCGCTTTATACATGGCGGCATCTGCATTCTTTAGCAGGGTATCAACATCCGCGCCATCTATGGGATACACTGCGACCCCAACGCTACAGGTCAGATAAAAGGTAAAGCGATCAAATGATATTGGCGATCTGAATAGAGAGAGTATTTTTTCGGTAATATGAAACACATCTTGTTCGTGTTTTATTGAATCAATTAAGACCGTAAATTCATCACCGCCCATTCTGGCCACAGAATCGCAATCCCAGAGGCACTCTTGTATTTTTTCCGCAACAATCTGAAGAAGCTGATCACCAACAGTATGGCCATATGAATCATTCACCTCTTTAAAACGATCTAAATCGATGAACAAAACCGCAAACGTACCATTATTTCGCTCGGCAAGCTGAACCGCATGGCTAACACGATCAACAAAGAGCAACCGGTTTGGAAGTGCCGTAAGCGAATCATGCTCAGCCTGATATTCAAGCAACAAGGTTCTCTCATCGAAGGCTCTTGCCAACCCTTCGACTTCATCATCCCCCCCCAGTGGGCTACAGCGGACATCCTGCCCTGCATGGGCCCGTGTCACCCGGGAAGAAAGCTCTAAAATCGGGGCCGTTATTCGGGTGCCGATCCAGCGGGACATGAACAAGCTCACGGATACAAGCACAAGTCCAACCATCAGAAGTACCTGCATCGCCTCTCTGACCGGGGCATTATAAATATTTTCAGGCAAGCCTATCTGCAACATGATGCCTAACTTAGAGAAAAGCGGCAGCTCCCCTCCGGCATGATAAAGGTATGATTGATAACTTATTTCAGGGTTGTAATTATGGGAGTAGATAACCAGGTCATCTTTCAGAACCCTGATGTAAGTCTGAGAGTCATCGAGAATATTTCTGGCAATAATTTTGTCCAGATCAAAACTGATGATCAGCGCTCCCTGAGTCGTCGAGTAATACTCTATCGGACTGATAACAATTAACTTTTTGTTTTTACCAACAAAAACCGATGTTTGATTCAATGCCAGAGCAACTCTTAATTGCTCAGACCGGTTATATTCAGGGATTTGATCGCCAGAATGAAACACCGGATGTCCATCAAAGTCGACCACATCCAGATACAGTACATCTTTACCTTTCATGAAATTAGAGATAAGTGGGGCAAGATAGGTATCCCGCCCCTCATCATCAATAAGCGCATTCACCATCAACTCATTCGTTGCCAATAACTCGCTGTTCTCGACAAGATAACTTAAGCGCTGTTCAATTGAGCGATTGAGGGCGGCGGTGTTATTGACAAACAGTTTTTCGGTCTGAATACCTAACTGCTTATTAACCAGAAATAATGAAACGATCAGAAGCGTTGTAAGCACCAGCAATAACAGACTGGTCACAAGAAAGATAACTTTGTGCTTTATACTGTTAAACTTAAAAAACGCTTTAACGCTCATAAGAGTCAGCCTTAGTTAACAGGGATGATTTGGCCATTGTCGCCAAACCGGGCCATGAAATAGTCTTCTTCACCCAGTGCATCATGGTGGCTATCAGTAAATGCAGAATCATATCGCTTTACCACCCCTTCATACCCTGGTAACTGTTCAAGAGCGTGAACAATATCTGCCCGATCAGTACTCCCGGACCGCTCTATCGCCAGCGCCAATAACTGCACCAGATCATAGGCCTGAGCAACTGCATGTTGTGAGTTAATCTGCTCGCCCTGCTCTAGTCCATACTCCGTTATATAAGCTTGTTTTAAATCTCTCGATTGCTTCCGCCGTGACCGGTCAAAAAGAAACGTCTGAAAAAATCGTAACTCAGCCTGACTATACAGCTTCAGCGTTGCGTCATCTTTGACTCCCCCAAGAATCCCCCAGTGGGATATAATCGGAAGCGGCTGCTCTCTCTGGGTCAGCCCCGCAATAATAACTCGCGCCTCATTTGCATTGGCAACCAGAATAACGCTGTCAGCCCCCGAACTGAATACCGGAATAAGCTCCTTGCTGTAGTCAGTTTCACCTCGGTTAAAAACAACTTCAGTGGCAGGAAGCACCCCCTTAGAGAAAAGAAAACGTTTCATATTTTTCAGGTTAGTACGGCCCCACACTGTATTTTCAACAACTATTGCCGGTTTTTTATATTCTCCTATGGCATAGTTGGCAATATATTCCGATGCCCACAAATCATTCGCTGATAGTCTGAACACGTTATTATCAGATATTCCATTTTCTGTCAGCCCCCCAGCAGCAGACCAGGGAATCAAATAAGGGATATGAGACCGACTCAGCCTCGTCAACTCCTCACCAATAATCGTCGCGTGCTTTCCTCCGACTACCGCGACCACATCAGGACGCTGAATAAAGTACTCCATATTTTCAATACTGATACTGGGGATTGTCTTATGATCAAGGACAATCATGTGCAGTTTTTTTCCCAATACCCCGCCCCGGCGATTGATCTTTTTAACTGCAAGCTGAACGCCTCTTTTAATTGCTAATCCGGAACTGGATTCTCTCGACAGGTCAGCATTAATACCGATTACCAGATGGTTTTTATCCTCAGCTGGCGGGCCATACTTATCAAAAAGAAGCTCCTCTGTTTTAGAGATCAGGGCGGTGCCAACGATACCCTCAAACTGCGAAGCAATTTTTTCAGTTTTATGCGCAAATACCGCTCGCTGCTCTTCACTGAGAAGGTGAACCCGGGTACCGGCTTGTTTGATCTTTTCAATCAGTTCTGCTTCTTTTTTCTGTGTTTCTATGCGCTCCCACGGTGTCACTTCAATGGCAGTATCCAGCAGCACTTTTTGCACATCGTAAGGCAGCCTGTTCATGGTTTTACTGCTTATCGATAGCACATACCCAAGAAAGGCATGATTGCTTAACACCAGATCACTCTGAACCTCATGAAAGCCCATACTATAGATTGCAATTAACGGATTTTCCTCACCATCAACAACCCCATCAGCAAGTGCCTGTTTTGTTGCGTGGAAGTCAATAGGGATAGGCTCTGCTCCAAAAGACCTGAACTGTTCCATAATTATTCTGCTTTTCATCACACGGATCTTTGTATTTTTAAAGTCGTCCGGTGACAGGAACGCCCGGTTTCCGGTAAAGTGTTTAAAACCATTTTCCCAGAATGCTACGCCGTGCAGTCCGATCGAATTTAAATCCTGCAATAGCATCTTTCCTGGCTCACCATCGAGCATCTCGTAGGCATCAGCTCTGGATGGAAAGAGAAATGGCAGATCTGCGTACTGCATTGATGGAACAGGTACACTCATCTTCGCTGTTGGTGTCAGAATAATGTCCAGCTCGCCCTTTCGCGCCATCTCAACCATCTGATGGTCATTTCCCAGTTGCTGGGCAGGGTAAACCTCAATAACGACTTTGCCCTGAGTCTTCTGATTAACGATCTGAGCAAACTTCAGAGATGCCTTATGCAGTGCGCTGTCTTCAGGCGTGTTATGACCAAACCTGAGCACAACAGCTGGCTGACGGGGAGCATCAGCTTTCACATTAACCGCTTGTTGCTCGCCAAACGAAAGTAACAGAAACAAAATAACAAGCGGGAGAACAACCCCGGCAATCAGTAGAAAACGTTTCATAAACTATCCTGTTAAACGAGCGGTACACATTACAACCTCCATACCCACATATAGTAGATGGGTTTATTCCTGTTAACTAGTCTGACCTTATCCCCATCTCCAAAAGAGTCGGTTATTCATGCGTTATGGGGAGGATATGCGGGTGCTTATCGGCGTCGATTAATATTAACTTGTTAAGCATTCCCGCTTTGCAATAGCGTGAGAATATTGCCCGCCGGGTCTTTAAAATGAGCAAGAGCGCCGCCCCAGGACTGCTGTTTTGGTGCTGAAGTAAACTCGACACCTTTACTCTTTAATTCTTCATACACCATTGAAAGGTCATCAACTTCTAACGAAAGACCGATGAAGCGCCCCACCAAAGCGTTTGATTCCTGGTCATTTATATCAAGCTTTTCGATAGCGAGTGAAAGACCGTCCACATCGAATTCAGCCCAGCCTGTATCCTCATTGCCGAGCTTAAGTGGAAGACCGATGGTATCTTTATAGAAGGATAAGCATTTAGAATAGTTGTAACAGAAAACTCTCTGCGCATAAGCTTTACATTTCATTGCTGATTCCACTCGGATTCTTAACGTCGCGCTCTGCGGAAATTTTGGAGCGTAGCGGAAAAATTTTCCGGCAGCAGCGCATTGTTATACGATTGTTCACCCAAGAACTTGTATCCGGCTAGATTTGTTTCCCTCAAATTTAATGCCCCAGCCATTCTTCCATCTATCATAAGCGGACTCGAAGCTTTTGTGAGATTTGTCAATTTCCTGACCACTAGAAATCATCTTGTCAATTTCCACTTGAATTTCTCTTTTAGATCCAGAAAGGCGGGCATTAAAAACAGCGAACTCAAACATTATTCTTTCGTGGTCTTCTGACCTATAAAGCTGTTCTTGACGATAAAGGAGAACTTCCATCAGCCTATCTTTATTTCCTTTTGGCATTCGAGCACCAAAAATAATACCCACTAATTGCGTTGGCTCATAATAAAACAATCGTTCTAGCGAGCTTAATTCTATATTTTCACCAAAAACCCAAGACATTTTAGGAGATATTGAAACTCTTACTTCCTGTTCATAACCCCAAGAAATATGCTTGTGCAAAAACTGTTCAGCTTGTGATGTTACTAGATTAATTCTTTCTTCTTCCGGGAGATCCCCTCCTACAACCGCCACAGGGAGCCTATGAAATCCGCATAGGGGCTTAACTTCCTCTTGATAAATAACCTCTTGGAAGCTGAAACTTTCAGGTAATCCGTAATTACTATTTGGAGCGATTCCATTAGGTGTTTTTCGGCTAATAGAGCGTTTTTGGAGAGGAGGATATTGCCTTAGCTTCCCATCAATGGGCTTAAATATAAGGCTATAGCCTTGGTGTTGTGAGGCATAGTGCGACCACATTAAAGGATCGTTATCTGCTTTTGAGAAACAGGCAAAATAACTTGGTTCTGGTTTGTAAATTTGCAAAATCTGGGTAAAACAAGCCGCTAGACTTTGAGATAAAGTAAAGTCTTTTAATACTTCAAAGCACAACTGTGATATATCTAGCAGCAATGCCTCGTCATAGGTCAGGGGACACAAGGACGAAATCTTGCCCGCTATCTCCTTTATTTGCAGGCCACTTACATTGTTATTACCTATCTCGCTTACAAGTAAATTTACGAGACTCTCCCAGTAATCTAGGCGACCAGAAAACTCATAGAACCCTTTGCTGTCATAAGGGTCATTACACTCTTCCGTTGAAGCAAGAAACAGCTCACTGTACATGAGTTCCTTGATACTTAATTCAGAAAATGGCCTGTAACGATAGTACAAACTTTTAATCCTCTAATTCTGATTTCATGACCCAGCTATTTTGCGTATAACGCCTTGCACTGCGGCGAGCGTAGCGAGTCCGGCAGCCGGAGGCTGCGAACTGCTGCAACTTGTTAAATACGAACAGGCACAAGCTCTTCACCTATTTCATCCAAGGCAGCCACAATAATCTCAGAGTGTTTAATTATGTTGTCCATTAATTCAATGTATTCATCAATTTTCTGCCCCTTACTTATAAATGGAGTAGACTCTTCATCAAAGTCATGAACAAGCCAGTTTCGATTTTTTTTAAGCAATACAATTCCATCGAATATTTTACTATCTAGAGGGGCATCTTTTTCAATAGCATTTACAATATGGCCCATAGGCTTAGATAAATATGAATCAATAGAATCTCTTGCTTTTTCTTCCGACCAGCCACTGCGTTTTATGTGAAACACAGAATAATAAAATGATAAGCCATATTGGACTTTTTGCCCCATCATCAAAGCCAGCCCGACACGCTCGCATAAGGTTCGAAATTTCTCAGGTTCATCCATAGTATTTAACAGCTAAATATACGACAACGGTTTTGGGGAAAGACGACAGCCTGTCGTCTATCTGCAGAGATGCGACAAAATGAGCCTTAATAAGAGTCATTTTCATTCATTGTCCTTAAACCGGTTGGCACTTGATCCTTAGTGTCTCAATACTTACACAGATTTCCCCCCTGTGAAATACTGTTTCTATTCACAGTACAGGGATCTCCATCATAAGTTCTCCGGTTATTGCTCTGTCGCGACAATGATCTCTGCACTGCCCTGCGCCATAAACAGGTTGCTCATTTCACATCGGTTTTAGTATGGGTTTAGTCCGTGGGACATTGCTCGATAAACCGGCCATCACGCGAACACTGTGAAGGCCGGCTCTGCCATTAAGACCTGAAATCTAAAGCTGATACCTTGTTACCTATCCTCTTGGGACTCAGCTTCATCCCGGGCATGCTCGGCGGCCCAGGTGCCTGCCGCTTCCACCGCCACCGGTGAGGCGGTGGGGAGTACAGAGAGGTAGCTTTCGGTCTCCTCCACCGGCACAACGGAACGCTTACTCATGTGATACAGCGCATACAGTGCATAGAGCGCGATGGCAGCGAAAGTGGCACACAGCACCAGCCAGAAGGTGAACGGGCCAAACGTTTCCATCCCCCAGCCGGTTAACAGCGGGCCGGCGATAGCGCCCAGCCCGAAGGTGAAAACCAGTCCCCCGGAGGCCGCTGGCATATCCTCTGCATCAAGATAATCATTGGTATAGGCCAGCAACAGAGCATACAACGGCGTTGTCACCCCTCCGGCGAAGAAGGCGGCCGCCATCAGCGACCACAGAGCGCCACCGGTAAACCATCCCAGCAAGCAGGATACAACACCAATAAAGGCCGCCCCGCAGATCAGTTTGCGCCGGTCTATGCGGTCAGAAAGCCAGCCGATGGGGTATTGCAGTACCAGTGCTCCGGCGAACAGCATCGCCACAAACAGCGAGATCTGTATCGCTGTCAGCCCGATCTGGGTGCCAAGGATCGCGGCCATACCCGATTGGGTGGCATAGACGATGCCCAGCAGAAATATACCCACGGTGCCCAGCGGTGAGCCCCTGAAAAGATCACGCAGGGACATCGGTCGCGCGACCTCGGCCGCAGGGACTGAGGTCGCCGACAGAAGGATAGGCGCAAACGATACCGATACCAGAATTGAGGCGCCAATGAAAAGCACGGAGGTGCCCGCATCACCCAGCGTCAGTAACCCCTGCGCACCAATGATACCCAGCGTCTGCGCGATCATGTAGGCCGACAGTACCGAACCACGGGTTTCATTGGTGGCAGCGTTATTCAGCCAGCTTTCGGCGGTGACATAGACGCCCGACATACAAAAGCCGATCAGCACCCGCAGCACGGTCCAGGCCCAGGGATCGGTTAATAGCGGGAATGTAATCAACGCCGCTGACATGAAACTGCCCAGCGCCGCAAAGACGCGCACATGCCCCACCCGCCGGATCATCAGCGGCGAGATACGTGCACCCGACAGAAAACCCATGAAATAACCCGAGGTGACGATGGCCAGCTCGAGGGCTGAAAACCCCTCGATGCCACCCCGCAGGCCGATAAGAGTGAAGTGCATGCCGTTGCCCAGCATAATGAACACGATGCCGAGTAGCAGAGGCCAGACCCTGGAGATTACTTGAAACATGTATCGACCTTACTAAATATGGTGATTCGGTTTCGGTTATAAAAAACGTCAGAGAGGCACTTCTGAGCTAAAACGCAGGGCTTTTAAAGCGGATGCCGTGCACATCGTTAAGCATCGTCACCACTACCTTAACCTGACCAACAGAAGAAAAGCCTAAGGTAATCCGTGCCAATACTCTTTCACGTTCACGACCAGACTTGTCACGCCGACGACCTGTTTTCACTGCAAGACAACACTGGCCGGAAACTATCCGCGCCAATCGTTGGAGTCACCCAAGCATAGACCATCAACAGTCGATTATAAATCCACCTCAGAGCTCTCTGGGCCCCAGATGGTAAAGGCTCTTTCTACCCACGATAAAAAAGGCTTACCGAAGTAAGCCTGAAAAGAGGGGGGAAATATTTTTTGACTGCCTCAGAAGAAGAACGCCAGCCCCAGATTAACACTGCTGTTTTCCAGCTTATCACCCAGATGATTCTTCGCATTAAAGCGGGAATACTCGGCGACCATCAGCAGGTTATCCGTGAGATTATGATACGCACCGATGGTCGCTTTGGTCTGGCTTTTCATCAGCGTATCGGGATCGGCAGCGGTCTTATCCAGGCGGGTCTGTCCCAGACTGATACCATACTTAGTGGCCTCAGCCTGATAGGTCAGTTGACCAAAGCAGCCTTTTGAGCGACGCGCTTCACCATTACTATCTGCGGCATCAATAAACAGACCTGCGGTACCGACCCCATCGGCAGTAAAGCAGGACCCAACTACCCCCAGATCGTTAAATCTATAGCTGGCGGTCAGATCAACAGCATTGCCGGTATAATCGGCACTGCCCGCCTTGACGGTCTGGCTGAGAAAGCTGGCGGAAACAAAACCATTCTCGCTGTTAAAGCGCAATTTACCGTGTATGCCCGGCAGTGAGGAGCCACTGTCACCGGTGGTACTGACACCCGCCCCCAGACTAATCAGATCCAGCGGCTGAAACACACCGATAGTGGCTTCAGCGCTTTCGCCCAGAGGCTTGGAGAAACTGATCTGAGAGATACGATCAGTAAAAATATAGCCATACCCCACACTACCAAAACTGGTGTTCAAGGGACTCTTGACCAGTCCGTGGGCCCCTACACCGATCAGCGACATATCGGCCAGAATCACATCCAGCGCAAACACACCGTAATCACGGCCCGCTTTAATGGTTCCTATGCCCTCTTTCGTTGCTAACAGAAAGGCCCGGATCGCCTGATCATCATCCTGACCATTAAACGCAGCGTTGGTGGTCAGCCCCGGCTCCAGCGCGATATTCGCGGAGATATCGTAACCCTGCTGCTGGGTTGCCACCGTCCACATAATCGAAGCCGGGATATAGCCGTTTGAAACCGACGATGCGTTTTCACCAGTACACAGCAGTGCATTGGCATCCACCTGATTGCCGGAATCATCACACTCGGCAAATACAGCATGGCTGTTCACGTTGCCGGAAACGCCCAGGGTCCAGTCACCGGCTTCGAGTGTCAGTGCCTGAGCCTGTCCGGCGGTTGCAGCCAAAGCCAGAGCGGAAAACAGTTTTTTCATTTCAGTTACCTTCTTTTTGTTATTGTTAATTTCTTACGGGCGCAACCTGCCCTGCCGGGCTGGCAAAACAGGGTGCAATTGTGGAAAACTGGCCGCCGTAAAAGTGGCAGCCAGAGGAGCAGAACCTAGTTGGTCAGCGATTCGTCGCGGACAAACCAGTGGTGTTTCGCGCTATTGAGCAGCATCAGATAGACGCAGAATGACACCAGGAAAGTGATGGGGGCGGAGAACAGTGCCAGCGAGGCATTGGCGTAGTTGAGAATGATGATTCCCAGACCCGCACCCGAGAACCAGGCGATCAGACCACAAGGGTTAAATGAGGTTACACGTTGAGGACAACACTCGATATGTCCGCCAAACAGCTGGTCATATTTAGGGGAGAAGATATGCGCCAGGGCAATCGCCACCCAGGCCACCACGAAGATCCCCTGATAGGCCAGTGCCTGCAGAATGAAGCTGAACACATTCGACAGCATCAGGGTGTAAACCACCGCGCCGACGGCGATCGCCCAGAAAAAGCGCGGCACGGAACTGAGGCCAAAACGCTCAAAAAACGCCTGCATATTCTCCGCAGCCAGATAGAAGTTGGCGGTGTTGATACGGGTCTGGCTGACCCAGACAAATAACAAGCCCCAGATCCCCATCAGCTTCAGAATCGCCAGCACCACTGAGACTTCTGACAAGCCGCCCTCCGTCGGAATCGTCGCCGCCAGAAAGATACCGACCATGCCGTTGATCATAAAGGTAAACAGATAGAACGGCATACCAAAGTTGATGTTGGCATGAAAGCGGGAATCATCCTCCTTACCGAAACGGGCGTAATCCCAGGTGTACATCATCAGAATCCAGACACCCATGAAGTAGGTAAAGCAGTTCCACCAGCCATTTTCAGGATTACCGCTTTGCGGCCCCAGGTTCAGCCAGGCATTGCTGTAGCCGTATTCATTGATGGTTACTGCCACCGCAGCGATCAGCCCAAGAATGTAGAACGGCAGCAGAATACCGTTAAATTTATCCAGCCAGTTCTGCACACTGCCAAATACCAGCGGCACGCTGTACAACACCACTATCAGATAGGCCACTTCGATACTCAGCGAAGGGAAATACGCCTGAATCGCCACCGCGATAACAGAGCCTTCAAACACCGAATAATAGATCGCCGTCGCGAAGAAGATCAGGGTTGCCAGCGTCGCGCCGACTTTACCGAACAGGACCCGGGAAAACAGCGCTACCGACAGGCCGGTGCGGATTGCATAACGGGTGATCACCGCATTGATCAGCCCATACGTCACCACCGACAAGGCCAGACCGATCAGGGTATTAACAGTACCGAAGTTCATCGCCAGTGTTGCCGACACCACCAGCCAGAACATCGCGCTGCAGATTGCCCACCAGGCCATGCTCAATGAACCACGGTTCATTCGCTCCTCATGGGGCACTGACAGAGTGGCCGAACCACTGTTTGTTTTTATATTTCCAGCCATAACTACTCTCTCTTATTATTAAAATGTCCCTGATTAGGGATGAATTCAGAATAAGAGAACCGCGCAAGAGATTATTGACGATAGGTGCATCAGTTTTTGTAAATCAGGGAATAGCGGTGTGTGCCCGATCAGCCCCGCGACGCGTCTGAAGCGATAAAAGCAGTGATATCCGGCCAATTACTGCTAATCTGGTAATACCCTCGTTTGTTACAGGAGGTACCTCTGATGTCCAGTAAAACAATATTACATCCACCTGAAGCCCCACTACCAAAAACCTTTACCCGGATTATGGGACGCTATCCTGACTACGCGGCGGCGGTAGAGCAGCTGGGAAAAGTGGTCAGGGATGCCGGACCTATCGATGAAAAGACGGCGCAGCTGATCCAGCTGGCGGCAGCAGCCAGTATCCGTTCTGAAGGCGCATTACACAGTCATGTAAGGCGAGCCCGGCAAGCCGGAGCAACGACTGAGGAGATTCAGCATACGCTGATTCTGTTAACCAGCACGATAGGATTGCCTGCGGTGATGGCAGCGCTGAGCTGGATGGAGGAGTGATGCCCGAAGACCCTGCTGCGCGCTATGCAAAGCAGCCTGGGTACAGAGTTATATGTTTGAACCTGCGCCCCAGGCGGGGTCTACTTTGCCTCGCGCATCTCTCTGGCGGTGCAGCCAAACCGGGATTTAAACAGGCGACAGAAATGCGCCTGATCATTGAAACCCCAGCGATACGCTATTTCCGCCAGTGTGGTATGGCGGTTGCCGGCACGGATATCGTTGAGGGCCGATTGCAGGCGCAGCTCTTTTATCCACTGGCCGACCGTCTGGTCTGAGTCTTTAAACAGTTTATGCAGATAGCGGGTGGAGATATTACAGGCTACCGCGATCATATCCGGGGAGAGTTCTGAGCGCTGGATATTGTCGCGCACAAATGCCTCAATATTGCGCAGATGAACGTTACGCAGATTTGCTTCATTGCTCATCAGCACCCGGTCGTCGTTTTCCATGCTATGCGCCAGCAGATCGATCAACTGACTACTGAGAATATCGTGGGCCACTTCATTGGTATAGGAGGCCTGCTGCACCATGGTTCTCAGAAAGCTGAAAAACACATTGCCCATCCCTTTGCTTTTATCAAACTCCATATAGAGAAAGCGTTCCGGCTGACGGATACGGGTCTGCAGCAGAGAGACCGGCACCCTGACAACCCAGAGGGCGTTATCCTTGCTGTAGCTGAACTCATAGGGAAGATCACTGCGTTCAAGAATAAACGCACCGGGATTACACACGATGGTACGATTCGCCTGGGAAAACCGGACCTGATCCTGCGCTGGAACGGTGATCAGAAAATAGGGTTCAGATTCATCGATCTGCTGCTTCACCCGTTTGAAGCAGGTGGCAGAGCTTTCCATCCGCGAAATGCCCACCCGGCCCATCTGCCACTGACTCAGATGACCATGAAACTCGCTGGGATTGCGAAAATCCAGCTGCAGAGGGAAGTAAGCATTTTCAATCACCTCTCGCCAGTAATCCTGTCGCTCACGCTGGGGCAGCAAATGGGTGCTGTAACGATTGTGCATATATGAACACCTCTCTTTATTGTTATTGAGTCCATATGGCTGTTAATTGTACCCCTGTTTTTATTAAGGGCAAATACTCTGATCGTCTACCGATCTCCCTGTCAGTCTAAAAAAGCAGTCAGATAGGCCGAAACCTGTCTGACTGAATATCCTGCCATCAGGATAGTGAAATTAAACAACAAAACGACTGCCTCACCGTTGCCTCTCAGCACAACCATGAGGCAGTAGAACCTGTATCAGCAGCGGGTCAGGCGATAACACTGGTTCGGCTCCAAAACCAGCACCCAGCCGGGACGCACAACAATATTGGTGGTGGGCTCCTCCACCACAGCAGGACCTCTGATCTCGATACCCACATCCAGTTTAGGGCCGGAATAAACGGCGGTATCGGTCCGGTGCCCATCGGCATCAAACAGTGCCGGACGGTATCCGATCAGTGCATCTTCAGCTTTGCCGCCCCGGGGCTCCAGTGTCTGGAAGTCAGGCTTGGCAACATTGCCGACCATCGTTGATTCGATGTTGACCAGCTCTACCGGATTGTGTGGCTCTGAGTAGGTGTACAGCTCTTCGTGACGTTTGTGGAAGTCATCCAGAATAGCGGACATCTTTTCCCGACAGATTTTGCCCGGATAGATCTCCACATTACACTCATGGATCTGACCGACATAACGCATCTCAACACTACGGGTATAGCTGATATCATCGGCATTAAAGCCATCAGAGATCAGATGTTCACGCCCCTGCTGCTCCAGATCTTCAAATTTGGCATTCAGGGCATCCAGGTTGGCGCCATCATCCAGCCGCATCGGTTCTGACGCCAGATAGTTATAGCGTACGTCGGAGATAATCTGCCCGAAGGCACAGAACACTGATGACACTTTCGGCACCAGTACTGTGGTGCTACCAATCTCCTCCGCCAGCGCAGTGATATGCATCCCCGCCGCACCACCGGCACAGAGCAGAGCAAAATCCCGTGGATCATAACCCCGCTCGATGGACACCCGACGAATACCGTTGACCATATTCAGGTTGACGATGGTGCTGATGCCGTAGGCGGCTTTCTCCACACTGATGCCCAGCGGATCTGCCACATGCGCTTTAACAGCGGCAATAGCTGCGTCCCGATTCAGGTTGATGGTGCCGCCCAGCACCGCTTCGGGGTTCAGATAACCCAGTACGAGGTTGGCATCGGTAACCGCCGGAATAGTGCCGCCCTTGCCGTAACAGACAGGACCCGGTGTGGCTCCAGCACTTTCAGGACCGACCTGCAGCATGCCATACTGATCCACCTGACAGAGTGAACCACCACCTGCCCCCAGGGTTTCCACCTGAATCATCGGCACGCCGATACGGTAGCGCAGAAAGTCGATATTCTTATTCAGGTTGGTCTGGCCATCTTTGGTCAGGGTGATATCGAACGAGGTGCCGCCCATATCCACGGTGATGACATTGTCGATACCGAACGGCTGCCCCACAAACAGTCCCGCCTGAGGTGCCGATGCCGGACCTGAGTTAATCGCGTTGACCGCCCGCCCCTGCATCGCCTCACCAATCGCCAGTCCACCGTTGGACTGAAAATAGCGTACCGGGTATTTTGCCCCCAGCGATTTAAAGTAGTCATCAATCTTCTGCACATAGCGTCGCATCACCGGGCTCAGATAAGCATTCACCACGGTGGTTGAGGTCCGGGTATACTCCCGCACCTGTGGGTAAACCTCACTGCCGGTGCAGACAAACACCCCCGGCATCATCTCCTGCACAATCTCCTTAGCACGTTTTTCATGGGCCGGGTTACGCACCGCCCAGACAAAGGAGATAGCCACACTTTCGACACTCTGTGCCTTGAAATAGCTGACGGCATCGCGCACTTCCTGCTCACGCATTGGCTGATCCACTTCACCGGTACCGATAACCCGCTCATTGATTGGACGGCGCAGATGGCGTGGCACGATCATATGGGCCGGCGGGAAGTCTGCTTCGTAACGATAGCCCTCCTCTTTATGTCCCAGCCGGATCTCCAGGCTGTCCTCATGGCCGGCGGTACACAGCAACCCCACCTTAACGCCTTTCTTCTCAATCAGAGCGTTCAGGGCAACCGTCGTACCATTGATACAGAGATCACAATCCTGCACGATCTCTTCGATTGAGCGGCCCACCGCTTCAGATATCTGAGTCAGGCCCGCTTTAATGGCGATAGTGCCATCCTGGGGTGTTGAGGGGCTTTTGAAAACCCGCAATTCACCGTTGTTTTCTGCCAGTACAAAATCTGTGAAGGTACCACCGGCATCGATACCCAGACGGTATTTATTACGCATAATTCCGTTCCTTAATTGTTATTGTTATCGGTTTACTGCTGACGCAGCGCGGCAGTGGCCTGCTGATCAACACGCATCGTGCGGGGGTCAATGACAACACCATATTCCTGTGCAGCCGCCTCCAGAGAGACCAGGCCGTTCTGATAATCAGACAGCACTGCCTCTGGCGTCCGATTCTTCGGATCACCAAAGCCACCGCCACCAGGGTTAAAGTTTGCCACCCGCTCGCCGGGTTTAACGGTGAGGATGGTATTGGCCTTATACACCTGCTCCTGCTCACCCTTGACAACCAGTTTGCCAAGCTTCGGCTCAATCAACTGATTCTCTGCACCGGCAGCGCCCATCGTGGGGATCTGTCGCCCCTCACCAAAAGCCACCACGGTCATCTCATGATCGATCGGTTCAACTTCCCAGACGGTGCCTGAGCCGCCGCGATACATACCCGCACCACCGCTGTCCTGAATCAGACCGTAGCGGCGGATAATAATCGGGTAGGAATATTCCAACAGTTCGATATCACCGGAGCTCAGTGCACCGAAACAGCACAGTGGGCCGCAGGCGTGCCAGCCATCCATCACCTGAGTTGCACCCGCACCGGAAATAATCGATGCCAGCACCATCGTCACATACTGCTCGCCGGTGCGCGGATCGATACCGGCGATGTTGATACCGCTGGCATGCCCCCAGGAGGCAGCCACCCGATCCGGCGCGGCCTGTTCCAGGGCTTTGCGGACGGCATCGGTCAGGGTTTCCATCGGCGTGGTGGTACAGTTCACATGGGGTGCTGGCTCCTGAGCATTACAAAGAGTGCCTTTGCGCCCCAGATCCACCGATACGCAGCGATATAAACCTTCGTTATAGGGCGGTGGCAACTGTGCAAACATCATCAGCCCGAGGTATACACCGGACATCGAGTTGCCTTCATAGGAATTAATAAAGTAGGGAATCTGTGGTGGACTCTGCACTTCAATGTGCAGTTTATCGCCCTTGATTGTCACTTTAGAGGTGATCTCCATCTCGCCAAAGCCATGACCGGAATCTTCCAGCACCGCTGAACCAAAGTATTCTCCATCCGGGACCGCTTCTATCAGCGAACGCATCTGCCGGTCTGCCATATTTTTCAGTTCGGCAATGCAGGCCTGAATCTGCTTAACGCCATACTTATCCAGCAGCGCGATCAGATTGCGCTCACCGACCCGGCAGGCACCGTACTGCGCATTCAGATCGCCTTCCTGATCGCGGCGGGCACGCATGTTGGTGAGCAACAGATTAACCACATCTTCCCGGCGCTTACCCTTTTCCCAGAGTTTTACCGGCGGAATCCGCAACCCTTCGGCATAGATCTCTTTTGCATCCGGGTTATAGCCTGCCGGAACCGGCCCTCCGATATCGGTCAGATGGCCTTTACACACCGTCCAGAACACCAGCTCTCCCTGATAAAAAACCGGCTTGTACATACAGCAGTCGAGTATATGGCTGCCTTTATAGGCGGGATCGTTATGATAGATAACGTCGCCTTCATGGATATCATCCCCGAAAAACTTTGCCACCTCTTTCATCGCCGGGATCAGCGATCCCAGATGGATCGGGATATCCTGTCCCTGCAGAATCATCTCAGGAAAGTGGTCAAACAGCGCATTACTGTAATCATGGGCCAGATTGAAGACACTGGATCGACCGGTTTTCTCTAATGTCAGCGTCATCTCCCGTTGCGCTGTTTCCAGCGCTCCGCGGACAACGGCGAGTGTGATTGGATCGACACTGGTAGACATGTTGTACCCCTTATTGTTTTTGTATGAATCGGGTTTGCCCTGTCCGTCTCCGGGTTCAGGGTCAAACGGGTTAACAAACAGTCTATGAGCGGGAGCAGTCTGTTTATTGATAGGCGGTGACTTATTCTTTGTCTGTGAGTGAACAGAGGGTTAAGTTCTGGTGCAGGCCGACTGAGCAAAAGCGATATAACGCATTGCTATCACGATAAAGATGTAAATTTGCATCCCGGGTGGAACGGCTATTGTTTCCACACTGAAAGCAGGCTTTAATTAGCAACTTAGAGATCGTTGATTAAGGTTTGCTGATTTGTCGAAGTTTCACCGTGTAGCTAAACAGCCCCTGATGTTGTGGCATGATGCCATTGCCGGGATTATCACCCACGGGGTGAATGACGAAGCCGTTGATAATCTGATGGACACCCTGCGCAGGGTGGTCGATGCCGATGGCAGTACTCTGATTGTCTACCCTGAAGGCCGACAGCCCTATTGCCCGTCACGTAAACGCCGTAAAGGTGAAGACCCGCGTATCCATATCGATCAGTATCTGGAGAGCGCCTACCTGCTGGACCCTTTCTATCGTCTGGCGACCGATGGTTCTGCCGAAGGGGTATACAGCCTTGCTGATGTTGCCCCGGATGGCTTTAAACAGAGTGAGTTTTATCGGGTGTATTACCGGCTGGTCAATTTTGGCGATGAGATCTGCCTGATTATCCCCACTGACAATGCCAGCATTCAGGTCTCGATCAGCCGTCAGGACAACAAGCCTAAGTTTACCGCTGCCCAGCAGGGTCTGATACAACGGGTTTTCTCTACCGTTAAAGCGATTCTGCTAAAGTGGTGGGGCAGCTCGCAAAAAGTACAGAAAGATCATTTTCTCGATTCCCATCTGGAGTGTGCTCTGAGTCATTTCGGTAGTTCGGTACTCACCCAGCGAGAAACTCAGATTTTACAGCTGATATTGCGTGGCTATGCGGTGAAATATATCGCAGAGAAACTTGAGATCAGCCCCGAAACCATTAAACACCACCGTAAAAACATCTACGCCAAGCTGGATATCAACTCTCAGGCAGAGATGTTTCATCTGTTTATCGACTCATTACGGATGGTGACTCCCGATTCACCACCGGACCCTCTCACCAACTATCTGAAACCTCCAGCCATACGCTGATAGCTGTCTGAGCCGCCGTTCAGCAGCGTACCAGCTGTTCAGAACACAGCCGTTGGAGCCGCTGTAGCGGCACCTTCGGCAATATCATAAAACGTGACAATTGCGTTAAATTTACAACAGTGCGTGCCGCAGCAACTAAACTTAGACTATGTTACGCAGCACGATTATCGCTTCAGGACTACTGCTGTTTGTCAGTCCCCTCATCCCTGCCCAACTGACAGCTGAAGAGCTGCTGGTTGGCAAAACCTGTCCGGTCACATTTCAGAATCAGGCCGTCGGCATCCTGGTATTTTCCCGGGCGTGGTATCACAGCAGCAGAAGCAACGCGGCTTACATCCCGGGCGATAATGCCACCGGGGTTGGCCTGGAGATACATTTTTTCAGCAATGATGCCGGGGATACTGAGCAACTCAACCTGCCCAACTGTGATCGCTACAGGATACTGCAGGTCCGTCACAGCAATACCCGTATGGTTCCGGGCGAGCATAGCTCACAGATCGATGTCCCGGAGCAGTTTCTTGCCCCCTTCTACGACAATGATCCGCTTGAATATGGCCGGGGCGTCCACCAGGTACCGGCAGATGATCATGATAAACCCTGGCATGGGCGACCGGTCAGAGCGTCTACCGTTGCCATCTACGATACCCCCTTTGTTTCTGATTTCTGGGGCACGGAGGGGGAAAATATCGATGTCCGTTTTGAAACCTGCGTGGTGTGCCAGCGGGATCTACACTATGATGCACTGCTCTCCTGCGGTCAGTGGGGCTATCAGCGCTCATATATGGGAGGCATGACCGGCTGGGCAGAACCCGAATTCCAGCCGGTTCAATGCCTGCCTCAACCTACAGAGAGATTCAAAACCACACTGAACAACTCCAATCGCATCGAATATAACTACTGGCTTCACTGGCGATAATAACGCTTGATTGTTGCGTCAATATCAACCTATCCTTCCACTGTTGATTAGTGCCTGGAGACAATTAATGGCATACCAGTACACCATTACGGAATGTGGTTACTACCTGCGGGTTGAAGTGAACGGAAGCAGAGACCGGAGCGATGTAACCACTGAATCCCTGAGAATGTGGCAGGATGTTGCCAGTGAGTGCAAAGAGAAACACATCAATCTGATTCTGGCGGTCTTCCGACTCAGCGGAATACGCTCACTGATGGATACATTCAATATTGTTGAAGGGGTTCAGCACTGGCTCTGGCCGGAACTGGCAATCGCCTACATCGATACCGACCCGCTTAATCAGAAAGAGAACATCATTGCCGAGCAGTCCGCCATGATGCATGGCATAAACTTTCGCGCATTTCTGAGCGAAAAGGATGGCCTCCAGTGGCTCAAAGCGATGCACTCAAGCCAGCGACACTAAACAGAAAAGCCGCGTCGCGCGCGGCTTTTTTATAAAGTATTGTTAACACCGTTCACCCTCTGGGCAGCACTATCAGCCCCTTCAGGATTCAAATATCAGATTGGGCAACCAAAGCGCTATTTCCGGAAAGATCACCACCAGCGCCAGCCCAATAATCTGCAGAATAATAAACGGAATAACCGCTTTATACAGGTCGTAGATCGTTATGGATGGCGGGGCCACCGAGCGCATGTAAAAGAGATTATAACCAAAGGGCGGCGTCAGATAGGCGGTTTGCATGCTGATGATAAACAGCACGGCGAACCACACCGTGTCAAAACCCATCTCCTGCACAATCGGCACAAACAGCGGTACGGTGATAAAGACGATGGCAAAATCATCCAGAAACATCCCCAGAATGAAGTAGGTTGCCAACATCGCGACGATTACCAGATAGGGCGAAAGATTAGAGTCCTGAACCAGTTCAGTAATCAGCATCCCCGCACCCAGGCCGATATAGATCTTACTGAAAAACACTGCCGCAATAGTAATCCAGAGCAACATCCCCATAAGCTGGGTGGTGCTCATCAACACCTCTTTGAGCATTTTCAGATTGAGCGTGCGATAGATCGCGGCACAGATCAGCGACCCGGCCGCCCCCACCGCTGACGCTTCAGAAGGAGACGTAATTCCGCCGATAATAAATCCCAGCACTGTTGTGATCAGTGCACCCGGCAGAACCAGCGCCTTCAACGCTTTCAGTTTATCCAGTGCCCCCAGACGCTCTGAAAGTGAGATAGAGGGGGCTTTCCCGGGATTCTTGAGGGCAAACAGGAAGATATACAGCATATAGATGCCGGCCAGCATCAGGCCCGGCATCATACCGGCTGCAAACAGCTTACCCACCGATTCCCGTGCAAGAAATGCATAGACAATCATCAGTACACTGGGAGGAATCAGAAAGCCTAATGCACCACCGGCCATGATGGTTCCGGTCACCAGTTTCTTATCGTAGCCACGACTCAGCATCGATGGCAACGCAATAATACCCAGACTCACCGTTGCCGCACCCGAAACGCCCGCCATCGCAGCGATAATGGCACAGATAACCACGGTACCCATACCCAGTCCACCGGGAATGCCACCCATGAGTTTATTGATCATATCAAACAGATCATCGGTAATACCGGAACGCTGCAGCATCAGGCCCATGAAGATAAACATCGGCAGCGCCACCAGCAGGAAGTTGTCCATCGCCGAAAAAGCACTGGTGGCGAGTAACTCAAGCCCGGCTGGCCCCCACAGAAAATACGCCGAACCGGTGCCGACCGTCAGCAGCGCCCAGGTTAACGGGGCTCCCATTGCCAGCAGGATCAGCATCGAGAAGAACATGCCAAAGGTAACCACTAAGGGATCTAGATCTAACACAAATACACCTTCGCTTAAATGATGAACTGACCAGTAAGCAATCAGATTGCCTACCGGTTCAGATAGAGGGAGCTACAGAGCAGTAGCCGGAATACAACCCAAATCAGACTTGCGCGTCCGGCTGAACCCCGATCGCTACCATAAAGCTGCGAATCAGCGCAGCGATGCTCTGCAGAATCATCAGCCCCACCGCCAGAGGGAGCACAGACTTAAAGGGATACACGACCGGACCCCAGGTACTTTTAGAGGAAACCTCTCTGATCGCCCAGGAATCGGCAGCGAAGTTGAAGGTTATGTAAAAGAACACTGAAAACACCACCAGACCGATCAGGCCGGTGATCACATCCAGCACGGCCCGCCCCCGCTCCGGGAACAGGTTATAGATCACTTCACTGCGTACGTGGCCATGGTGTTTATGGGTATAAACCCCCGCCAGAATACAGAAAGTACCGTACAGCATGGTGGTCGATTCGTGTGCCCACGAGGTGGGGCTGTTAAACAGATAACGCGCCGTCACCTCGTAGCAAAGCCCTGCAATCATGGCCAGACACAACCAGCTGAAGGTCCGGCCAACCCACTCAGATACCCTGTCCTGAAACGCAAGATATTGAGAAAGTTTTGCCATCAGACTCTCCCGGTCGCCTTAGCCGTCGCAGTAATGGCCGCAATCGCTTTGGCATTACGTGGCGACTTGGCCGCTTCCTCTTTCCAGACATCCATTGCTGCAGCGGTCAGCGCTTTAGAATCCGCTTCAGGCAGTGAAGCAAACTCAAAGATCCCCTCACCGTTAACATCCAGACAACCGTTGACGTTCCACGCATGCATATTCACCGCGTGTTTAGCAGTTGCCAGCTCCAGGGATTTCTGCTGATCTTCAGACAGCGACTCCCATTTCTTCATATTGATCAGCATGCCGTCGGCATAACCTGGGTTGATCATATTCAGGTAGGTATAATATTTAGCAGACTCGTGCAGTTTCAGTGCTTTATATTCCAGTGATCCACCGTAGATCACACCATCAATGGCGCCGGTAGACAGGGCTACATAAAGTTCCTGACTTGGCAGATAGACGGTTGGGATATCAAACTTTTCCAGAATACCGGCAACCGTTGCAGTGGCGCGGATCTTCATGGTTTTCAAATCTTCGAGGCTTTTCACCGGCTTAGTTGTCAGCAGATCGTAAGGACCGCCAAAAATGGCTCCCAGATATTTAACCCCTTTCTCGGCATAGGCCTCTTCCAGCAACGCTGTCAGGCCCTGCTTCTGATGCAGGTAGATCGCTTCATCATAGCTGGTCCAGGCGCCGGGAATACCCGATTCAATTTTGCCGATATCCAGCTGTCCGGCCCAGTATCCGGCATATCCCTGACACATATCCAGGGTGCCTTTAGATACTGCATCCAGCATCTGGTCATTAGGCACCAGCTCTGAACCACGGAAACGCTGAATGCGCACGCTTTTGTTGGATACCGCTTTAACATCGTTAGCGAACATTTTGTAAAGGTCATCAGTCTCTGTACCGTACAGAGTTTGCATACGCAGACGAACATTATCGCCGGCATTCGCAGTTGTGGATGACAGGGCCAGTGGTGCTGCTGCAATACCGGTTGCAGCCGCTTTAAGCAGATCTCTTCTCTTCACTATCGTTGTCCTTTTATTATTAAGTCTGATGGCTCAGGTTTCCGTCAGATCACAGCTAATCTATTAATTGATTTTTGCTGTGAAACACCTGATTGATAGATCTACCACTCAGGGGTAGATGTTCGTTATTTTTAACATCGCTTATTAAAAATAGAAAGCACAAGTGTTCATAAAAAAGACACACGACATCTAAACCAATCATTTTTGACCGGGTTTTCTTCATCGTGTCAAACCATTCACCCTCCACCACATGTACCCGTAATCTATTGTTTTAATGACTTAAATCAGTAAAAACAAGCCTGTTTTATGCATCTGAAAAGGCCTTTCTCCCACTCCACTATGTAAGACTACCCTTTTCAGGGGATGACATTTGTTCGATATTCAAAACATATATCAAATTATTGAAAATCATAAAATATCGCTATGAATAACAATATTATGAACATCTTTATCAAATTGACTCTATTACCCGAAAATCGCCAGGACAACAGGGATATCAGCCATCATGACGCTCTCAGCTGCCACTCTGTGAACCGCTTTCTCTTAACCACTGCCTCTACACCCTGAGGCGAGCTGTAATTTTCGCCTCCAACCCCGTAGAATCGACACTTATACCAGTCAATAACAACTCTTCCAGATCTGGTTCCTTTTCAATTAATATGATTCAGTACCCGAATAAAGTGCCGGGAACGAACAAGGGCGGCAAACGCCCTGAGGAACTCTGATGTCTCAAGCATTACTTCTTGCGCCTACAGGTGTCGGTGCAGGTCTTACTACCGCTGTGCTGGGCCTGTTTCAGGCGATGAACCGCCAGGGGATAAAAGTTCACTTTTTTAAACCGATCGCCCAGGGAAATGGCCATAGCACAGATATCACGATTGCTATGCTACAGGGAGACTGCACCTCTCCGATCGCCAGCCCGGTTGCGATTCGAGATGTTGAACAACTGGTTAGCCAGGATAAGGGCAATGAGGTTCTGGAACAGATCGTCGCCCGCTATGAACAGAGCCTGCCCACCGATAATGAAGTGGTGATTATCGAAGGGATGGTGCATACAGAAAGCCAGCCCTACGCTACCCGTATTAACCAGGAGATAGCCAAGGCTCTGGATGCTCAGGTGGTACTGGTGGCAACCCCGGGACACGACACGGTTGAAGCCCTGCAGGACCATATCGATATCACTGCCCGGGCCTACGGTGGCATCAAAAGCAAGCAGTTGCTGGGTTGCATCCTAAGCAAGCTGGGCGCGCCGATTGATCGCGAAGGCCATATGCAACCGTTCCTGAGCACCGGAAACACCGTCACCCACAGTCTCACCGAAGAGGTCATCCGCGAACACGCCACTATTTTCAACAGCCAGTTCCGCCTGCTTGGCTGCATCCCCTGGAATCGTGATCTGATCACCCCCAGAGTGAAGGATATCTCAGACTATCTGGGCGCCTCTGTAATCAACACCGGTGAGATCGCTACCCGCCGGGTTAACCGTATAGCCCTGTGCGCCAAAAGTGTAGCCAATGCCATCAATGAGCTACGCCCCGGCACGCTGATTTTCACCCCCGGTGACCGGGACGATATGATTGTAGCGGCCTGTATGGCGGCCGTTAATGGCGTAGAGCTGGCAGCACTGATACTCACCGGCGGGGTTACGCCCTCGGCTGCGGTACTGAAGTTATGCGCGGGGGCTTGCGAGTCAGGCCTGCCTATTCTCAGCATTCCAATGGATAGCTGGCAAACAGCGATGGCGATGACTCAGCTGAATCAGGAAACCCGGGCAGATGATCTGCCCCGCATACGGGATATTAAAGAAGCCACTGCGGCTCATATCGATCGCGAGTGGCTGGCAACCCTGGTGGATAGTCATTACCAGCGCCGCCTCTCCCCCCCTGCGTTCCGCTATCAACTGATCAAACGGGCACGCCTAGCGAATAAAGTGATCGTCCTGCCTGAAGGCAACGAACCACGCACAGTCAAAGCCGCGGCTATCTGTGCAGAGCGGGGAATCGCCCGCTGCGTTCTGCTGGGTAATACCAAGGAGATCCTGCAGATAGCCAAAAATCAGGGAGTGACACTCAACGATAATGTCACCATCAGCGACCCGCAGCTGATTCGCCAGAACTACATCAAGCGCCTGGTTGAACTACGACGACATAAAGGGATGACCGAGATCATCGCCGAAGAGCAGCTTCAGGATAATGTCGTACTGGGCACGCTGATGCTGGAGATGGGGCATGTGGATGGGCTGGTCAGCGGTGCTGAACACACCACCGCCAATACCATCCGGCCACCGATGCAACTGATTAAAACCGCCCCCGGTTGCAACCTGATCTCATCAATTTTCTTTATGTGTCTGCCTGAACAGGTGCTGATCTATGGTGACTGTGCCATTAATCCCGACCCCAACGCTGAGCAGCTGGCGGATATTGCTATCCAGTCAGCCGAATCTGCCGTCGCTTTTGGCATCCCTCCCCGGGTTGCGATGATCAGTTATTCGACCGGAGGCTCAGGCCAGGGGGCTGATGTTGAGAAGGTCCGGCAGGCCACCCGCATCGCACGGGAGAAACGTCCGGATCTGCTGATTGATGGCCCCCTGCAATATGATGCAGCCGTCATGGAGAGCGTCGCCAGGTCAAAAGCACCGGGCAGCACCGTTGCAGGCCAGGCAACGGTCTTTATCTTCCCAGATCTGAACACCGGTAATACCACCTACAAAGCGGTGCAACGCAGTGCAGATGTCATCAGCATCGGCCCTATGCTACAAGGGATGCGCAAGCCTGTGAATGATCTTTCCCGGGGTGCTCTGGTCGACGATATAGTTTTCACTATCGCCCTTACCGCAATCCAGGCAGGCGCTGGCAACAGCCAGCAGAACTAACCTTCAGCCCTGACAACCAGTGCCATTAAGTCAAAAAAAAGCCGCTGTTAACACAGCGGCTTCAAAGAGGACAATTAATCCAGACTTGCCGGATGATTAAATTGGCCACAGCAGTTGAACATCATCGGAAAGCTGTCCTGTAAAATATATCTGAGTGAGAGAGAGCAGATATCCAGTACAAACCATAGTACCCGAGTCAATTACTGAGTAATTATATATAACCAACCAATTCAGTCAAGAATTTTTTGAGCAGTATTTAACCATGATAGCGTCACAATTATTTCCTCAGCTACTGATCCACAGCTAACCTGGCAACGTAGTATCGGGTATATAAAACCGATATGAGCAAGGATCAGAAATGAAGCGAATATCCGAAACAACCGATATTCCGGTCGGTATCAGCGCATGTGTTATGGGTGAACAGGTGCGGTTTAACGGCGGCCATAGTCAATCAAAAATCTGCCAGGTTCAACTGGCGAAACATTTCAGTTTTGAACCATTCTGCCCCGAAGTTGCGGCTGGATTCGGCATCCCCCGCCCCACCATGCGTCTTACCGGAAATCCAGCGGACCCTGATCTGATTTTTTCCCGCCCCCCGGTGGAAGCTTCAAACCAGCAGGAGGCCGACCTCAGCAAACAGCTGTTGGATGCCTGCCAGCCGATGCTGGCGCGGTGTCAGCAGCTGGATGGTTTTATTCTGAAGAAAGACTCTCCCAGCTGCGGTATGGAACGGGTTAAAATCTATCAGCCATCCGGCCACCCCCACGAACAGAGAGGTTCCGGCTTATTTGCCCGGGCATTAATGCAGCGCTTCCCCAATCTTCCTATCGAGGAGGATGGCAGGCTGAACGACGCCCAGTTACGGGAAAACTTTGTTATGCGGGTATTTGCGCACCACAACTTTCGCACCGAGGTGACCGATCAACCCAGCTTTCATAAGCTACTGCAGTTTCATAGCAGTTATAAATACCTTTTAATGGCCCATAATCAGACCGCGTACCGCGAGCTGGGTAAGATGCTGGCAGCAGCTCACAACGAGCCTTTGGACGCCCTGTTAAAAATCTATCATGAGCGGTTTATGTCCGCGATCAGCACACCTGCCTCGCGAGGTTCTCATTGCAATGTGATGCAACATATCATGGGCTATCTGAAACAAAGCGTTGACAGCTCGGCACGTCAGGACATTCTTAACGTATTCGAACAATACCGTCTGGGCGAGGTCAACCTGATAACGCCAATGACTCTGCTGTCACACTATATCAACCAGAATGGCAGTGAATATATCCGTGCGCAGCGCTATCTCGAACCCTATCCAGCCCATCTCGGACTGCGCAACCAGGTATAAAAGGTAATACATTGAGCACTCCTGTCATTGTCTGGCTGCGACACGATCTGAGACTGGCTGATAACCCGGCACTCTTCTACGCCGCGCAACAAGGTCCGGTCATTCCGGTATTTATCGAAGACACCATCTGTGAGAGTCCATGGCAACCCGGCGCAGCCAGTCGCTGCTGGCTGCACCACAGTCTGGACAGTATCAATAAGCAGTTGGGGGGATGTCTGCGGCTGTTTCAGGGAGACCCCCTTACTGTTTTGTCACAACTGATCGAGCAGACCGGAGCCCTTGCTGTGTTCTGGAACCGCTGCTATACCCCCCAGGCCGTCTCACGGGACAGCCGGATCAAACAGACACTGAAAACGGCGGGCATTGAGGTCCACAGCTTTAATGGCTCACTGCTGTGGGAGCCCTGGGAGGTCAGTAAAGGCGATGGAACGCCTTACAAAGTGTTCACTCCCTTCTTTCGTAAGGGCTGCCTGAATGCCCCGCCACCGGATGTCCCTCTTCCGAGGCCGCAGCTACAGTCAGCCTCTGACCCCGAGTATTCAAATCAGCTCAGCCTGGAACAGCTCGGGTTGCTGCCCGATCACCCCTGGTGTGAGCGTATCAGCGAACACTGGGATATATCCGAGGATGCCGCCTGGAGGTTGTTACAACAGTTCACCACCGAACGGTTAAAACACTATCAACAGGGCCGCGATATCCCCTCGCTTGAAGCAACCTCAACCCTGTCCCCCTACCTTCAGTGGGGGCAGATATCACCCCGACAGATCTGGTATTACAGCCAGCAGCAGGCGACTGCGCCGGGACTGGAAAATGCTCTGGATACGTTTCTGAAGGAGTTAGGCTGGCGCGAGTTCGCCTATTACCAGCTCTATCACAATCCAGGCATCAGCGATACCAACCTCAATCCACGCTTTAACCTCTTCCCCTGGCGCAACGATCCGGCCTCCTGTCGTGACTGGCAGCGAGGCCAAACGGGGTTTCCTATCATTGATGCGGGGATGAGCGAGTTATGGCAAACCGGCTATATGCATAACCGGGTACGCATGCTGGTCGGTTCGTTTCTGGTGAAAAACCAGTTGCAGCACTGGCTCCACGGTGCCCGCTGGTTCTGGGACACACTGGTCGATGCCGATCTGGCATCCAACAGCGCCAACTGGCAATGGGTAGCGGGATGCGGGGCCGACGCAGCGCCCTATTTCAGAATTTTTAACCCGGTCACTCAGGGGCAGAAATTTGACCCCGACGGCAGCTATGTGCGGCGCTATCTGCCTCAACTGGCACAACTACCCAGCCGCTATATTCACACTCCCTGGGAGGCGCCTGCTTCGGTACTCAGCGACGCGGGAATTGTGCTGGGCTCAACCTACCCTGAGCCAATCCTCGATCTCAAGGCAACGCGCAAACAAGCCCTGGAAGCATTTTCCCAGCTTAAACAGCAGAGTTAACACCGATAAGGCACTGACGACCCGGGGCAGCAGCCACTTCTTTACTCTGGCGGATCAATCGCATATCTTTGATCAGGTGTGTATCGCCAGGGTTAGGCAAATGTATAACCACTATTTCGGACTGACCTCCTCACCGTTCGCGATTGCGCCTGATCCGGGCTATCTCTATATGAGCGCTCAACACAGGGATGCTCTGGCACATCTGCTGTATGGGGTTCAGGGCAACAGTGGTTTTGTGATGCTTACCGGTGAGATCGGCACCGGTAAAACAACGCTTTGCCGCTGTATGCTCGGCCATATACCACAAGATACCGAAGTGGCCTTTATTCTCAATCCCACGCTGAGCTCTGAGGAGCTGCTGGCCAGCATCTGCGATGAATTGCAGATCACCTATGATCAGCAAAATCAGAGCATCAAATCGCTCTCTGATGCGATCTACCACCACCTGTTACAGAGCCACGCCGAAGGTAAAAATACCATTCTGATTATCGATGAGGCGCAAAATCTCAGTCCCGCTGTGCTGGAACAGATGCGCCTGCTCACCAACCTTGAAACCAATGAAAAAAAACTGCTGCAGATCGTCATGTTCGGCCAGCCCGAGCTACGACAGTTGGTCGAACGCCCCGAACTAAAGCAGCTGGCACAACGGATCACTGCCAGATTTCACCTGACAGCGTTAACGCTGCATGAAACCGAACACTATATTAATCACCGTCTGGCCGTTGCGGGATACAAACCCCGCGCCCAGTCCTCAAGCCCGATACCGGCAAACAGGGTCAGACAGATCCACCAGCTCAGTGGCGGGATTCCCAGACTGATCAACATCCTCTGTGATCGGGCACTGCTGGGGGCCTATGCCCGCAATGAACCGGCAATCAGCGCGGAGATTCTGAATCAGGCCGCCAAAGAGATTTTTGGCAAGCCGGAAATACCGCCCAAATCCAGCAACACGGGCGCCAACACGCTTACACTGGCACTGGGTGTCATTTTTATCGCCCTGCTGATCTACCGTTTCTACCCTGCTGCACACCAATGGCTGACCAATTCCGTTCCGGCACTGGCGAATGCTGGTCCGCTCCACGCGGCAACAGAACCCGAAATGACCAATCCAACGGAGGCCCAGACAACAGTCTCCTCCGAACGCCCCGCCCAGGCTGCGATAACAACACCGGTGCCTGACACCTCTCATCCAGCCTCGGCAGCGGCTCTTGCGACAGGCCTGACAGAGATAACACCAGACACCCCTGACCCGGTAACGCCTCCCCAGAATACCGAACCCCGGATGCAGGCAGTCAATAATGAGTCCGTAGCGCAACCTGACGACGCTCCTGAAAACCACACGAACCCGGAGGAGCCTGCTCCCTTTTTATCTGCCACCGGTCCGCAGCAGAGCCAGGCAATCAATGCCGTCTCAATTGAAAGCAGCGATAATCCCGAAGTGCGCGCCTATCAGACCCTTTTCAGCCTCTGGCAACTGGAGATGCCTGCAGATCAGGACCCCTGCCTGTTCGCCTTAAACCACGGGCTGCGCTGCCTGCATAAACAGGGGCCTTGGCAACAGCTACAACGGAATAATCGTCCAGCACTGGTTCGCCTGCCAGGTAGGACAGGCACTCTGACCAGTCAGATACTGGTGGGGATCAACAACGACCTCGCCTCCTTCACCGATGGCATACGCTCCTGGAAAACCCCCGTATCCCAGCTGGATGATATGAGCCCGCTCAACTACACGCTGCTCTGGCACCCCCCCAGGGGATACCATACATTAACCCGACCCGGCAGTTACGGCCCCCATATCCTCTGGGTTAAACAGCAACTGGCTCAGCTCTCCCCCCTGTTTCAAAGCGAGATGAATGACTATTTTGATGATCAGTTAACACTGTATATTAAAGCGTTTCAACGCAGCCAGAATCTGCTGCAGGATGGCATCATTGGCCCTGAAACACTGATCCGCCTCAACACCCTGGTCGAGGCTAATATCCCGCTTATACTGAGCTACCGGGAGCCATAAGCCGATGTCATATATTCTCGATGCGCTGAAAAAGTCAGACCAGGAGCGTCAAAGCCAACCACTGATCGATATCGCACCTCCCCACAGCAGCCCGACAGCTCCGAGCCCCAAACGAAAAAAATGGCTCTGGCTGGTACCGGCACTACTGTTAGCCAATATCATAGTACTGATCTGGCCGGATACAGCCCCGCCCATAAGCGTGGCTGCCGTTAGCGGGAGCACAGCTCAACCGGACTCGCCCACAGCAGGCACAGCCACACCCCCCGCAGTCCCTGCAGTTACAGGCTCAGATTCTCAGTCTGAATCCCGGATCGCAGCAACTCAGCCTCAACCCATCAGCCAGGCTCAGTTATCAGATATAAATGCAAGGCCCGCTTATCACCGGGACCCCTTTGCTCCGCTACCCGGACATAACGCTCCCAGCCCTGAAGAGACCGCAGCCGACACAGTAGCCGATAGCACACTAACAAAACCGGTTGTGCCCCTGCCCGATGTCGAGCAACTCAACCGCAGCCTCCTCAACCAGGCGTTAATAGAACAACTGACACCACTGAGAGAGGCACAGCAATCGGAGACACCCACAGATGCAGCACAGGCGCTGCAGAGGGCAGCGACAAACCAGCTGGAGATCACAGCGGTCGCTTCACACAATAGCACTGCTGAACCCGACTCTTCTGAACCCGACTCATCAGCACAACAAACCTTCGCGGAAAACAGTAGTGTGCCGTTGCTCAGCGAGCTGGACGCTGAGACACAAAACGCGATACCAGACCTGAAAGTGTCGGTGCATATCTATGCCCAGACACCGGAGCAACGTATGGCAAGAGTGAATGGAAAGATGATCCGCGAGGGGCAGCGTCTGACGGACGAGCTGCGTCTGGAGGAGATCAGACCCGAATCTCTGGTCTTCAGTTTTCGGGGCAACCCGTTTTTGCTGCTCAGATAGAAATGGAGCTAAACACAGCGACAGTGTTTAGCTCAAAGGGTTTAACGGTATTGCTTTAACAGATCAAGCATCGCTTTATTCCCGGTGGCTTCTGCCAGCTTAAAACTGTCCTGCCCCAACTGATTTTTCCGCCGGGGCTGGGCGCCATTCTCCAGTAACCACTGGGCAACCTCAACATGCCCGCCATTTACCGCCAGCATCAACGCGGTCTGGGTAAACTCATTGCGGGTATTAATCGCGGCACTCTGTTCGGCCAGCAAAATAACACTGTTGCGATCCCCCGCAGCGGCGGCGACCATCAGGGGCGTATTCCCTCTGGCATCGGGCTTATTCACATCGGCACCGGCCGCGAGCAACCATTTCAGTGCCGCAATCTGTTTACGGGTGATCGACCTGATCAGCGGCGTACTACCATTCAGATCGGCAATGTTAAGATCCGCGCCACTCTCTTTCAACGCTTTCATCGCCTTCAGTGCGCCATGATCAGCAGCATACCAGAGCGCCGTGCGTGACTGTTTATCCCGGGTATCCGGATCAACACCATAGCTTACCAGCAGCTCAATCAACTGAGGCAGATCCGAAGCAGACGCCTCCAGCAGAACATTGGCCTGTTCCCGCTTCAGGAGCTTGCCAGAGCCACTGTCCAATAGCTGTTTAACAATCTCAGCATGTCCGTTTTTAACCGCCAGCATCAGTGCGCCATCACCATTTTCCAACAGTGGACGCTGATCCGCGCCAGCCTTAATCAGCATCCCGGTGACTTTATCGAATCCACGCTCAGCTGCCAGCATCAGCATACTATGGCCATCGGGAAGCTGATGATTAACATCCGCACCGGCACCGATGAGCATTCGAACAATATCGCTATGCCCCTGCCACACAGCACGACTCAGGGGAGTATGCCCCTCCTGATCAACCTGATTAAGATCAGGCTTGCTGCGCAACAACTCGGCGACCACTTTATCCTGCCCCCGCCAGCTGGCAAGCATCAGCGCCGACCAGCCCTGAAAGGGGTTACTCTCACCGCTCACCACCTGATCAACCGAGTTCAGGGCCTCCAGCGCCACCAACGAAGCATCCCGCTCCGGCGGTGCCAGATTGTTACGTTTCGCCCCTTTTGCACCGAGCCAGGCGGATACTTTTTTATGCTCGCGGTTAACCGCCAGATCCAGCGCCGTATAGTCACTGTGGTTAATGCCATTCATGCCGACTCCGGAAGAGACCAGCAACTTAACCGTCGCCAGATGACCGCTACCGGCCGCAAGGTGAAGCAGGGTATTACCATTATCATCGCTGGCCGTTTTATCAGCCCCCGCTTGCAACAACAGTTTCACCACATCGGCATGACCCTGCTGCGCAGCAGCCATCACCGGGGTCACACCAAACTTATCTTCCAACCCTATCTGCGCGCCCGCTTGCAGCAGAATTTCTACTGTCTCTTTGTGACCCGCTTCTGCGGCCTCATAAAGAGCAGTGCGCTGACTGTCATCATGACTATTGATATCCGGGTGCTGCTCAAGCAGTTGCTTTAATTCACGGTTACTGCCCTTTTGCGCCAGCCAGCGCAGGGTTTTCTCTTTATCGACGGTCCGGTATTCTTTTAACTGTTTCTTCTGCCGGGTTTCGGAGGTTTCCTTATGCATCTGCCGCTGAGCCAGCGGATGCCCTTGCTCTGCGGCAACTGCCATCAACTCCTCAGCACGAACCGGGTCTTTATCTACACCCCAGCCCTTTTCATACATCACCGCGAGATTATAGGTGGCTTTAACATGCCCCTGGTTAGCCGCTTTTTCGAGCCAGAACACCGCCTTTTCATGACTTTTAGTCACACCCTGACCGTTACGATAGAGCGTCGAAAGCATATATTGTGCTTCAGCATCACCGCCATTCGCCAATGGCTTCAACAAAGCGTACGCCCCGGCATAATCTCTGACACGGATGGCCGCTTTGACATCACCCAGCTCCTGATGAGCACCATAAGCCGGAGATATGTTGAACGGCGCGCTCAGCAAACTGATTGCGAAGATAAAAAGTGCGGCGGACCACCACCATGAACCAACAGCCCGATCAGGCAGTACCATATTTCGTTTCGACCTCAATACCTATCTTCTTCAAAAAGCCGGTGGGCAGAATACCGCCGGCACATACAATCACGTAATCATTTGGAATACGGTGTAGCTCGTCTTCCATATTAAGAACCACTTCAGACTCCAACACCTCATTGACCGTTGAGCTTAGCATTAAGTTCAACCGACCGCTTTCAGCCGCCGCTTCCACTTTGCGCCGGTTTTTCTCTTTAGCCCGACCAAAGGCAGCGCTCCGGTAAGAGATCGTTACCGTCGTGCCCGGTTCTTCCGCAATACTGGTGGCGGCTTCCAGAGCACTATCGCCCCCACCAACAACCAGAACATGCTTCCCCTTATACTGTGCCGGATCGACCAGACGATAGACCACTTTACTCTGTTCCTCTCCCGGAACCCCCAGTTTACGCGGGGTGCCCCGGCGGCCAATCGCCAGCAATACTGCCCGGGTACGATATACCGACTTATTGGTTGTCACCTCGAAGCCGCCATCCGGCAGGTGATCAATATGGTCTACCCGCTCTTTATAGTTAACCTTAAGCCCGGTCTTTTGCTCCACCTCAGACCAGAAATCGATCAGCTTCTCTTTTGTGGTTTCTTTAAACTGGAACTCACCCACTATCGGCAATTTGGCCGGTGCGGTCATCACCAGCTTACCCCGGGGAAACTGCGCCACCGTGCCGCCCAGAGATTCCTGTTCGATAGTTTTAACGGTCAGCTTTTTCTCCATCGCCCCCAGCGTTGCGGTGATGCCCGCAGGACCGGCCCCCACGATAAGCACATCCAGCAGATCACCACCGGAGCCCATTCCCGGCGCCTTGGCAATCGACTCCATCGCCTTACGTCCCTGCTCGGTAGCATTTTTGATCAGCCCCATACCACCCAGCTCTCCGGCGATATAGATCCCGGGTATATTGGTCTGAAAGTCCGGTTTAACGTTGGGTATATCCAGGCCACGTCGCTCAGTACCAAACACAAGCTCAATGGCATTGGCCGGGCAAGCGGTTTTACAGGCACCGTGACCGATGCAGTCTGCCGGGTTAAGCAGTTCCGCTTTATTATCAATCAGCCCCAGAACCTGATGTTTTGCTTCGGGACAGGCATTTACGCAGGAGCCACATCCAAGACAGATATTGCTGTTAATAATGGGGTGAAGCGATGCCGGTTCAGTCAGCCCCGCAGAGATAGCTTCAGACTTGATCGCCAGATTAGTGCGGGTCTGAGTGGTTTTATACCAGTTATACAGCATCCAGATCGCCAGCAATGGCGCTCCAATAATCACATACTGATACATGTCGGCCTGTACGTTCATATACGATACCTATAAAAACTTCTTAACTATTAAAATAAACGTCAAATCAGCTGTTTCTTTCTTCCACTCGGCAAAAGAAAACCGGATTTTCTAATTAATACGTTAAAGAAATTACCCTGCAACAACAACTGTCTCCAACAGTGCACACCCAAAGCGTCCTAACCGCTCTGCCACCCTCTCAAGAGCGAAAGATGCGGACTGAGCACTACAGGTATCTTGCTGAAAAATAAGCAATTAATAAAAGCGGTACAGTTTATGCTTTATTGGAGACAAACCGATCTACGGAGTTTCTTATAGTATGACGCGTAATACCCTGTTTACCGCCCTGGCATTGACTGCAGGCCTTGCAACTGCTGCTTTTTTCCTGACAAACAGCAACTCTACTCAATCTGGTGAGCCAGCCAACGGCATGACCCAGCGTAACGGCACAGGCACCTCTCTGATGGCTGCACAGGCTGCCGAAACCACCGCCACCATGGAAGCGGGTCCGCTCGACCAGATGGCCCAGAAACTGAAAAAACGGCTGGAAAATGAACCCGACGACATGGAAGGCTGGGTGCTACTGGGACGCACCTATCAGTACATGAACGACCAGACAGCCGCAGACCAGGCTTATGCTAAAGCCACCGCTCTTGGCCTCCCTCCCGCCCGCCTGGAAGAGATTCGCAGCGGCATGGCGGCGAAACAGCCGGCTCAGCCTTCACGGGCATTTCCAGAACCCAAGACATCCCGTAATCTGACCGCAGTGATGATCGATCAGGCACTGAAAGACAGCCCTGACGCCCTGCCAGCCTCGGTGAGTGGCAGCATAAAAATCACCCCCGAGTTGGCCAAACAACTGACCGACAAGACTGCCACGCTGTTTATCTTTGCGCGGGCAGACAAAGGCCCGCCAATGCCTCTAGCAGCCATTCGCCAGAGCCCGGCTCAACTGCCCTTCAATTTCACTCTCGACGATTCCAACGCGGTAATACCCGACCGCAAACTGTCATCAGCCAAGGCGGTTATCATCGGCGCACGGATCTCTTTCAATGACAGCGCCACTGCAGCAGCGGGAGACCTGGAAGGTTTCAGTCAGGTGATCAACCCGGCATCTGGAAGCCATGTAACAATTGAAATCAATCAGATTCATAAGTAACCAGACTAATCAGATGAGCACTACCAAAGTGGCCGATACACAGCAAAAGACAGATATCAACAAACTACATCTCTCCCCTTTCGAACAGTTTGCCGCGCCTTTCGTCTCTGTAGCGCTGGGGCTGTTCCTGCTCTGGGGCTGGCAACAGAGAGATGAATACCTGATAACTGCCGAGTGGGGCCTGGGCTACTGGCTGGGCCTGATTGCAGGGGTTATTTTTTTATTGATATTTATCTATCCACTGCGCAAGAAGTTTAAGTTCATGCGCAGCACCGGTGCGATAAAAATCTGGTTTAACCTGCATATGTTCATGGGGGTTATCGCACCGGTAATGATCGCCTTTCATTGCAACTTCTCACTCGGCGCAACCAACAGCAATGTCGCCCTCTATTCGATGTTGTTCGTGGTCGCCAGCGGTATTGCCGGGCGCTATATCTATGCCCAGATCCACTACGGCCTGTTCGGCACCCACACCCGCATTGAGGAGCTGATGGATATTAGTCATGAGGCGCGCAAAATGCTCGGACAAAGCGGCGGCCTTGCCCCCGCTATCGAACATAAAATCAAAGAGTTTGAAGACTACGTCATGCGCCCCGGTGGCGGATTACTCAGCTTTATTCCACGCAAAATATTTATCGGTGTCAGCACATGGATCACCTACTTCACTCTGCGCCGACGCCTGCGCCCGATCATAGCAACCCAGGCGAGACTGGCAGGCTGGGACAGAAAGCAGCAGAAAAAGCAGTATAAAGAGAGCTGTAAACTGGTTGGTATATTGCTCAAAGCGATACGCAAAATGGCGGTCTACACCTTCTATGAAAAACTGTTTCACAACTGGCATAAGATCCACGTTGTATTTTTCAGCATGCTACTGATTACAGGTCTTATTCATGTTGCTGCGGTTCATATGTATTAATTTTCATGTGAGAATTTTTTCTCATTATTGAGAGTATCAAAATAGAGACAGTATAAGTTATTGATTTTACTATAAAATACAAAATATCACTTAATATATGTATGGACTTCGAGACAAGATCCAATATGGCGCTATCACTATCTTATGAGAAAAACCGGCTTAAATTTCCACAAGCTATTGATATATAAATATTTTTTAAAAAAAGGTGCGTTTTTTGCAATTAAATACAGAAATTAACAGCAAGCATAAGCCTGTTACACGAGAGAGCTTCGGGGAAATCACTGCGCAACCCCCCGGTCATGTTTAAAACTTCAATCAGTTTAATCTGTGTAACAAGCAGCATCACTGGCCAGATCGGGGGAATGGCCATCGTTAATATTCCTCCTTTTTCGTCCGACAGCCCTAAGACATCAGGGCTTTCGGCATATATTGTACCGGAGGTTAAGTGAAGTTCTCTGAACGCATTCTCTCGCTGAAGACGATCACCCTGCTGCTATTACTAGGCTTCAGTGCGCCCGGAGAAGCCAATATTTTCGAAACGATTCTGATGCCGGGCAAAGTGATCAATGGACATGCGCAGTTCGAAAAGGAGTGCGACAGCTGCCACGAGTCTTTTGATCAGAGCAAACAGCGCGACCGCTGCCTTGCCTGCCACGACCATCAGAACATTGCCAGGGATATTGAAGAGGGAACTGGGTTTCATGGGCAGATGGAAAACAGTAAGAATATTGAATGCAAAACCTGCCACTCCGACCACATGGGAAGAGAGGCGGATATCGTTCAGCTGACTCACTCCACTTTTAATCATGACCTGACCGATTATCCACTTAAAGGCGAGCATCGCACCGCTGCCTGCACCAGTTGCCATGAAGCCTCGCACCGTTTTCGCGAAGCCCCCGATCAGTGTATCGACTGCCATAAAGACAATGATAAACATAACGGCAAGCTGGGCGAACAGTGTGACGACTGCCATAAAGAAACCGGCTGGCAGGATACCGGATTTGATCATGATGACACCGACTTCCCGCTGCTGGATAAACACGCCGATGTTAACTGCAGCAGTTGCCATGCAGATGAGCAGTACAAGGATATTCCTGCTGAGTGTGTCTCATGCCACCGCCTGAATGATGCCCATGGTGGCCACTTTGGGGGCGAATGTGAGAAGTGTCACTCAGAGAAAGGCTGGGATGAACTGAAGTTTGACCATAACAATGACACTGACTTCCGGCTCAAAGGTGCCCATAAAGAAACCTCTTGTAACAGTTGCCATGTCGATCCTCCCTACGATAAATCACCGGGCGATCAGTGCATCGATTGCCACCGTGCCGATGACACCCATCAGGGGAAAAATGGGACCGGGTGTAAAGACTGCCATACTGAAAACAACTGGCAGAAAAGCAGTTTTGACCATAACCGGGATACTGATTTCAAACTCCGTGGCAGCCATAAACCACTGGAGTGCCATAGTTGTCATAAGGGTAGCCTGGAAGATGAGCTGCAGACCGACTGCATCAGCTGCCATAAAGGCGACGATGTACATAAGGGCCAGCAGGGTGACAGCTGTAACCGCTGCCATGACGAAGAGTCGTTTTCAGGCGTAATCCGCTTTGATCACGACCTGACCCGCTTCCCTCTCATCGGTCAGCATGCCATTACCAGCTGCGAGGAGTGCCATCTTGAACAAACATTCAAGGACACCGCCCTGGCCTGCATCAGCTGTCATAAAGACGATGATATACATAAAGAAACACTGGGTGGACGCTGTGAGCAATGCCACACCCCCAACGACTGGGGTATCTGGCAGTTCGATCACAACACCCAGACCGATTTTGAGCTGACCGGCAAACACAAAGAGCAACCCTGTGAAGCCTGTCACATCAAACCGGTCAAGGATCAGGAAGATATCGATCAGGCTTCCGACTGTTTTAGTTGCCACCGTAGCGATGATATTCATTTTGGCGGTTTCGGGCGTTTTTGTGAACGCTGCCACACGACCGAATCGTTTGACGACACAAGCAACCTGGGTCAGTAATCCAGGGGATATAGGTGATAAGTATGTCATTAACAAGAATTAAACCTGTTTCATCAGCCGCCGGTATGCTGCGGCGCCTTATCCCCCTCTTCATGCTGTTATTACTCAGCATGATGATGCCGGTCACTGCCCAGGCGATGTCCGACCCGGACAAACTGGCACAGCTGGACTCAGACACACAAAAAACGGAACAGTCAGCGGGCGACAAAAAAGCGCCCCGAGAGGATTTTGATCACCTCAGCACCGGCTTTATGCTGGACGGACAGCACGCCAATCTGGAGTGCTCCAGCTGTCATATCAAGGGGGTATTTAAAGGCACCCCCAACACCTGTACAGCCTGTCACTCCTCCTCCAGTATTATCCCGGCGTCAACTAAAGCCAGCGACCATATCAATAGCAGCAATAACTGTGACAGCTGTCACAATCCGGGCAGCTGGAGCGATGTTTCAAAAGTAGATCACGATGAAGTCACCGGCAGCTGCGTATCCTGCCACAATAACCAGATCGCTTTTGGTAAGCAGAGTGACCATCCCCCTGCCAGTGATAACTGTGAAGACTGTCACGCAACCAGCGGCTGGCAGACCTCTTCCTTTGACCATACCGGCATCGAAAACAACTGTGTCAGTTGTCATAACGGCGTGAAGGCTACCGGTAAAGCTGCCAATCACATTCCGGTCAATAATGTCTGTGAAGATTGTCACCGCCCAACTAACTTCAGCGATCTGAGCCTGTGGAACCATCCGGATAACGGCAGTAACTGTAGCAGCTGTCATAATGGCAGTTTCAACACCAGCGGAAAGCCCGGCAACCATATCCCCAGCAGCAACAGCTGTGAAGATTGTCATACAATAAACACCTGGTCAGGAGCTAAGTTTGACCACACCGGAGCAACCAATTGTGTCAGCTGTCACAATGGCAGCCTTTCCACCGGTAAAGGCTCTGGACATTTCAATACGTCTAATACTTGTGAAGCCTGCCATACCAGCAGCAGCTGGTCACCGGTTACGCAGGTCGATCATGATGAGGTCAATGGCACCTGTGAAAGCTGTCATAACGGCACCCGGGCTACCGGCAAATCATCCAGCCATATACCAAGCAGCAATTCATGCGTCGAATGTCATGACCCAAACAGAGGCTGGGCCGACGCTAACTTTATTCACCCGGTTGGTGTAACCAACTGTGCCAGTTGCCATAATGGCACCACCGCCACCGGCAAAAATTCAGCACATATTAATACCACCAACAGCTGTGAAAGCTGTCATACACCCAGCAACTGGTCACCAGTGACCCAGGTTGATCACTCACAGGTAAATGGTAGCTGTGAAAGCTGTCATAACGGCACCACTGCAACCGGCAAGAATAGCAGCCATATTAATACCACTAATAACTGTACAGCCTGCCATACATCAGCAGCCTGGTCGCCGGTTACCCGGGTTGACCATACTGAAGTGAATGGCTCCTGTAGCAGCTGCCATAATGGCACCATTGCCATTGGCAAATCTGCCAACCACATTCAAAGCGCAAATACCTGTGAAGACTGCCATAACACTATCAGCTTCACCGATGGCACATTCGATCACAGCGGCGTCACCGATGGCTGCTCAGCCTGCCACAACGGCAGTACCGCCACCGGTAAAAACAGTGCCCACATCAACACCACCAATGCCTGTGAAGCGTGCCACACACCCACTGCATGGTCTCCGGTGACCCGGGTTGACCATACTCAGGTGAATGGCACCTGTAGCAACTGTCATAATGGCACCACTGCCACTGGCAAGAATTCCAGCCACATCAATACCAGTAACAACTGTGAAGCCTGTCATACTTCAACTATCTGGTCACCGGTCACCCGGGTTGATCATAATGAGGTGCAGGGAACCTGTGCCAGTTGCCACAACGGTTCTGTCGCCACCGGTAAGTCTGCCAACCATGTTCCTTCCGGCAACAGCTGTGAAGATTGTCATAATCCGGAACTGGGCTGGGCGGAAGCGGTATTTGACCATGCCAGCACGACAGCTAACTGCGCAACCTGTCACAATGGCAGTACTGCCACCGGCAAAAACAGTGGTCATATCAATACCACCAACAGCTGTGAAAGCTGTCATGTCAATACCAACTGGACACCGGTAACCCAGGTTGACCACGCAGAGGTGCTTGGCTCTTGTAACAGCTGCCATAACGGCACCACTGCCACCGGCAAAAACACCAGTCATATTAATAGCACCAATAATTGTGAAGCCTGTCACACGCCAACCACCTGGTCTCCGGTCACCCGGGTTGATCATACCGAGGTGAATGGTAGCTGTAGCAGCTGTCACAACGGTACCCTGGCTACCGGCAAAGGTGCCAGCCATATCAATAGCAGCAGTAACTGTGAAGCCTGTCACACGCCGACTACCTGGTCACCGGTCACCCGTGTCGATCACGCCGAGGTGAATGGTAGCTGTAGTAGCTGTCACAACGGCTCTCTGGCTACCGGCAAAGGCTCCGGCCATATTAATACCAGCAGCAACTGTGAAGCCTGTCACACGCCGACCACCTGGTCCCCCGTCACCCGGGTTGATCACGCAGAGGTGAGTGGCACCTGTTTCAGCTGCCACAATGGCAGTATTGCGCTGGGCAAATCCGCTAACCATGTTCAGAGCAGTAATACCTGCGAAGACTGTCACAACACCACCAGTTTTACCGGAGCGGTGTTTGATCACAGCGGTGTCACTGGCAATTGCTTCAGCTGTCATAACGGCACCACGGCAACCGGTAAAAATGCCACTCATATCAACAGCACAAACAGCTGTGAGTCCTGCCATACCCCGACCACCTGGTCACCGGTAACCCGGGTTGATCATACCGAGGTCAATGGCAGTTGTAGCAGTTGTCATAACGGTTCAATTGCGACAGGTAAAAATACATCGCATATCAACACCACCAACAGTTGTGAGTCCTGTCACTCTTCTACCAGTTGGTCTCCTGTGACAACGGTGGACCACAATGAGGTCAATGGCAGCTGCAGTAACTGTCATAACGGCACTCTCGCAACGGGTAAAAACTCAACGCACATTAACACCACCAATAACTGTGAGGCCTGCCACACACCAACCACCTGGTCTCCGGTCACCCGGGTTGACCACGCTGAGGTCAATGGCACCTGCAGCAGTTGCCATAACGGCACCATTGCGCTGGGTAAATCCGCCAACCATATCCAGAGTGGTAACACCTGTGACGATTGTCACAACACCACCAGTTTCACCGGGGCGGTGTTTGATCACAGCAATGTCACCGGCAGTTGCTCTAGCTGTCACAACGGCACTACCGCCACCGGCAAGAACAGCTCGCATATCAACACCACCAACAGCTGTGAGTCCTGCCATACCCCGACTACCTGGACACCGGTGACCCGGGTTGACCATGCAGAGGTCAATGGCACCTGTAGCAGCTGTCATAACGGCACCATTGCGCTGGGTAAATCCGCCAACCATATCCAGAGCAGTAACACCTGTGACGATTGCCATAACACCACCAGCTTCACCGGTGCGGTGTTTGATCACAGCGGCATTACCGGCAGCTGTTCAAGCTGTCATAACGGCACCACGGCAACCGGTAAGAGCGCAACCCATATCAACACCACTAACAACTGTGAATCCTGTCATACGCCGGTCAGCTGGACGCCGGTGACACGGGTTGATCACGCTGAGGTCAATGGCACCTGTAGCAGCTGTCATAACGGCACTATTGCCCTGGGTAAATCGGCCAACCATATCCAGAGCAGTAACACCTGTGACGACTGCCACAATACCAACAGTTTTACTGGTGCGGTATTTGATCACAGCGGTGTCACCGGCAGCTGTTCAAGCTGTCATAACGGCACCACGGCAACCGGTAAGAATGCGACGCATATCAACACCACCAATAACTGTGAATCCTGCCATACCCCGGTGAGCTGGATTCCGGTAACCCGGGTGGATCACACCGAGGTGAATGGCACCTGTAGCAGCTGCCATAACGGCACCATTGCGATGGGTAAGTCAGCCAACCATATCCAGAGTGGCAACACCTGTGATGACTGCCATAACACCAACAGCTGGGCGGATGCCGTGTTTGACCATAGCGGTGTCACCGGCAGTTGCTCAAGCTGTCATAACGGCACCACGGCTACTGGCAAGAACGGTACCCACATCAACAGCTCCAATGTCTGTGAAGCGTGCCACTCATCAGTGGCCTGGGTTCCGGTTGTCCGGGTTGACCACGCCGAGGTCAATGGTACTTGTAACACCTGCCACAACGGCGTCATCGCGACAGGTAAGTCTGCCAATCATATCCAGAGCAGTAACACCTGTGATGACTGTCACAACACCAATAGCTGGTTAGGTGCATCATTCAACCATGACAATGTATCGCCGGGCACCTGTGAAAGCTGTCATAACGGCAGCACCGCCACCGGCAAGCCGGGTAACCACTTTGTTACCACTGTCGCCTGTGACGAGTGCCATAACACAACCTCATTCGTGGGTATTAACTTCAACCACAGCTCTGGCTCCTATCCGGGCGACCACAGAGCCAACCCGGGCTGTAATGCATGCCATACCTCTAACAGCGAGACAATCCCTTGGCCAACACCGGCTTATGCACCAGATTGTGCAGGCTGTCACGCGAATGACTTCAGGCCAAGTAAACATGAAGGGGACACCGTTTCCACTGCCCGCAACTGTGCCGGCAGCTGTCACCGTCAAAGCAGGCCGGAACACAGTGTTCTAGATAGGAATTGGGACTAATGAACAAACTAATTAAAGCATTACTGCTGAGCGCGCTGGTTCTGCCGGCCACTCTGATTCAGGCTCAGCCCATTGGTGAGAATATCATGGAGGGGGTCGAACTGATCCGGAGTAAGTCGCCCTGCGACCCGGATCTGGCCATCATCCACATGCACTACCCGGTCCGCTATATCAGCCATTACCCGCAGGACCCCAGTGATGAGTTACGGATACGAATCAAGCATATACAGGTCGCTCCAATCGATCAGGACGCACGCGATCTTCGGGAGTCAGCCACACCGGAAGACCACAATCTGCTGGATGAGGTGGTCTACGAGGGTGACTTTTCTGGTGGACCCTATCTGACTTTGCAATACCTCGAAGCGGTGCGCTCTGAAGTGATCCAGGGCAGTGATTACCGCACCATTAAGGTATTGATCTACCCATCAAAACGAATCCAGCAGGCCAAGTGCCAGTAATCCGAATTTGAAACTGAGAAAACATAATGCATAACCCGACCAGAACCCTGTTATCGTCTCTTATTGCTGCTGTTATAGCAGGCGGATCGCTCACAGCCCTTCCCTGCTATGCTGAGGCACAGCCTCAGGGCACGGAGAGTGCAACAATACAGTCGAGCGGCCGGTACGCAATCCATGTAGCATCGCTGGCAAGCCTGGCTGATGCAGAAGCTGTGATTAAAGAGCTGCCTTTTAAGAGCCAGGTTGCCTATATCACCAGCGCGGTCGTCAAAGGCAAAAAGTGGTACCGGGTCAGAGTCGGCTTTTTCCCCAGCGCCAGGGATGCTGAAGCACTGGCAGCATCGATCCGCAGCACGCACCCGGAGCTCTGGATCACCAAGGTTCCAGACACCGAAAAGCTCGCCGCCATTGCCGAAGTGAGCCGGATCACCCAATCGATAACAACAGAGACAAAACCGCAGCCAGCGCCGCCAGCGAGCGAACCGGCGATAGCGCCCCAGACGACACAACCGACAGATAAAGCCGGGCTGACAACAAACGATAAACCACCTGCCCCAAGCAAGCCGGTTGCCGTTATCGCTTCCAGCGGCGCGTCCGGGACCTCTAAGCCGGCATCGGACAGCAGTGACCCTCTGGGAAAAATAATGATCCAGGCTGAGCAATCGATGATTGCCCAGGAATATGACCGGGCGATCCAGTTATACACTAAAATTCTTCGCGAACCCGAGAACCAGTATAGTCGTCAGGCTCTTGAATTCACCGGTGTTGCGCGGGAACGAAAAGGCCAGCAGGCACAGGCTAAAGCGGCCTGGGATCAGTATCTGGAAAAATATCCAGATGGCGCTGACGCCCTGCGTGTTCGCCAGCGTATCACGGCAATGATTACCGCCACAGAGACCCCGACCACACGTACCACGTCAACCCGTAAAGCCGAGCCATCCCGCTGGGATGTGTATGGGGGTATCTCACAGTTTTACCGTCGTGATGAGTTTTCCACAGAAACCGAAGATTTCAAGACCACCTCAGTTAACCGTGATGCCCTGTCGAATGACCTCTATCTGACCGGCCGCTACCGGGGTGATGAATACGATATCCGCACCCGGTTCTCCGGCGGCTATGAGGAGGACTTCCTCGACAGCACCCAAAGCGAAGCCCGCATCACCACCATGTATGTGGATTTTCAGGATAAGCAGGCAAGCAACACCCTGCGCCTTGGACGTCAGTCCAGCAGTTCCGGCGGCGTGCTGGGCCGCTTCGATGGTCTGCTGGCCGGGCACTCGCTTAATGAAACCGTCAAACTTAACCTGGTGGCCGGTTTTCCGGTTGAAACCTCAACCTATAAAGAGGTTAATCTGGATCGCTGGTTTTATGGCGTAAACCTTGATCTGGGCACCTTCAACGATGCCTGGGACTACAACCTGTTCCTGATCGAACAGCGCAACGAGAGCATACTGGACCGTCGTGCTGTCGGAGGCGAGGTGCGCTATTTCCAGCCCGGCAAAACGCTGTTCACACTGCTTGATTATGATATCTCCTATAACGAACTGAACACCCTGTTTGCACTGGGCAGCTGGACCAATGCGAACGAACAGACCTTCAACCTCTCTGTCGATTACCGTAACAGTCCTGTACTGACCACCACCACAGCGATCCAGAGTCAGTCGGTCAGCACACTGAGTGAACTGCTCGCCAGTGGAATTACCGAGGATGAAGCCCGCCAGTATGCGCTTGATCGTACCACCCGCAGTTTCACCTCCACGCTGGGTATGGTGCAGCCCATCACTGAGGATTTTCAGCTGAGTGGTGATCTGACCGTTTCCAAACAGGGCGACAGCAAAACGTCGGGAGGGGTCGATGGATTTCCCGGTACAGATTATGAGTACTCACTGTTTGTACAGGCGATCGGTAACAACCTGATTAAACAGGGAGATCTGGGCATTGTCGGTATACGTCTCACCGATGCCACCACCAGTCAGAGGATAGGGCTGACCCTGAATAGCCGCTATCCGGTCAATGAAAAATTAAGAATCAACCCCCGTTTTCAAACAGAATACCGTGAAAATACCGACGATAACACCTCGCAATGGTATGTCCGCCCCTCTGTCCGTCTGGAATACCGTTGGACCCGTAAAACCCGTTTTGAATTTGAGACGGGTGGCGAAGTTTCCAACCGTGAACTGACCGAGGATACCAGTGAAACTAACAGTTATTACATAAACTTAGGTTATCGTCACGATTTCTGAGCGGCTAAACCTGCGACTCTCACATTCACTATTGCTAATAAATTATTGGTAATAGTGGATGTAATCTATATTAAAAACATTCACGTTAATTGCTTAAAATATGACCATTTGGTGATTGTGGTCTTTATCTTTTCTCATCTAAACTAAACAAACACTTGATCGACTGCAGTTTGAAACGGAATTCTATTTATCTGTGTCCAGTGAATTAAAAATACAAAAGGATGTGAGGATGAGGAATGCCGAAGCGTTACAGCGAGACGACAACGAAGTAATCGAGCAAAGCATTAAAGAGTGGTTTACTTCCCGGAAGAAGATGACCCCGGAGCTTTTTAATCGTTCGCTGTCGCTGGCTAAGGAACAGGATGGGTCTGTCAGCCTGCCGCTGATGCTGTTAAAGCTGGGGCAGGTGAGCGCTGAAGATCTTGCGCTATGTCTGGCAGAAGTCACCCAGTTGCCTAAAGTTTCTTTCGAAGATTTCCCTGCCAGCCCCGCATGCGCCGAGCTGATCAGCGAGAACTTTCTCAAACAGCACTCCGTTATCCCACTTGAGTTCAGTAACGGCATCCTGACACTGGCGATGCTGGATCCCAGCGATCAGTTTGTCATCAAAAGCACCCGGCTCGCCTCAGGAGCAGAACAGGTTAAACCGGTTGTCATCAGTAAAACCGATCTCGACTCGCTGTTTGATCAGTTCTATGGCGATGGCCAGTCACAACTGGGCAAAATCGCAGATCAGATCGCCGATTCGGGCAGTGATAACGATACCGATGTTGAACAACTACGGGATATGGCCAGCGAAGCGCCGGTTATCCGGCTGGTCAACCTGCTAATCCAGCGCGCCTGTAAAAGTAACGCTTCAGATATCCATATTGAGCCGTTCCACGATAAGCTCAGGGTGCGGTTCCGTTGTGATGGTTTGTTACAGGAGGTTGAAGCCCCCCCTGCCCACCTCAGCGCGGCAGTTATTTCACGCATTAAAATAATGGCCCATATGAATATCGCTGAACGGCGCCTGCCACAGGATGGTCGTATCGACCTACGCGTTCAGGGGCAAACTATCGATATACGGGTGTCCAGTATCCCCACGGTTCATGGCGAAAGTGTGGTGATGCGGATTTTGCAGCGCGATAGTCTGGTTTTGGACTTCGAGAGTCTCGGCATGAGTGGCGAACCTCTGGCACGCTTTAAAAGCGCCCTGGAAAAGCCCAACGGCATGATTCTGGTCACTGGCCCCACCGGCAGCGGTAAATCCACGACGCTGTATACCGCGATGCAGGGACTCAATACGGAGCAAAGAAAGATTATCACCGTCGAAGACCCGGTAGAGTATCAACTGGAAGGGGTGAATCAGATCCAGGTTCGCTCCTCCATCGGTCTGGATTTCGCAACCACACTGCGCTCTATCGTTCGGCAGGACCCGGATATCATTATGGTGGGGGAGATGCGGGATCTGGAAACCGCCAAAATCTGTATCCAGTCAGCGCTGACCGGTCATCTGGTACTTTCCACCCTGCATACCAACGAGGCCGCCGGCAGTATCACCCGCTTACTGGATATGGGCGTGGAAGATTACCTGTTAACCTCCACCCTGCTGTGCGTGGTCAGTCAGCGTCTGGTGCGCAAACTGTGCCAGCACTGTGCCGAGCCCTTTGAGCCAATGCCAGAGTTATTAGAACGTCTCAGCTGGAATAGCGGCGAGACCATCGACCCCGGCAGTAAGCTCTATAACCCGGTCGGCTGTGAGCACTGCCGCAACTCCGGTTATAACGGACGTATCGCCATCTCAGAAGTTCTGCCCGTTGATGATATTATCCGCCGGCAGATCATGCTCAATTGTGACGCCAAAGAGTTGCAACAACTGGCTGTCGAACATGGCATGAAAACCATGTATACCGATGGCTGCATCAAGGCACTTGCGGGGCTTACCACCCTGGAAGAAGTTCTGCGCGTCACTCAGGAGGGCTGAGATGACAACCTTCTATTACAAAGCGATCGGCAATAACGGCGAACTGACTGAAGGTATTATCTCCGCCAACAACCGCGAAGAGGTGATTGTCCAGCTACAGGCCAGCGGGAAAGTGCCGATCTATGCCGACAGCCAGCAACCGAAAAGTCAGAAAAAGAAAACCAGAAGTGTACGTTTCAGTTCAGTAAACAGCGAACTGATCTTCGAATTCACACAGGAACTGATGTATCTGGTTGAAGCGGGTATCCCTCTCGATCGCAGCCTCGAAATCCTGCAACAGGGCACCCCTTCCAGCGTCCTGCAACAACTGATTCATGAGTTGCGTCAGCAACTACGCGGCGGCCAGACATTCAGCCAGGCTCTGGAAAAATTTCCCCGTTATTTTAATCCGCTCTATGTCAGTCTGATCCGGGCGGCTGAAGCCAGTGGTCAGATTGGACGGGGGCTGGAAACCCTGTGCCAGCATCTTGAGCGCAGCCGACAGTTAAAAGAGAAAGTCTCTGCTGCCCTGCTTTACCCAATAATACTACTGGGCGTATCACTGCTTTCAATTCTGATGATCCTGCTCTACGTTGTGCCGCAATTTGCCGATATCATCGCCGGTTTCAGTAAAGAGCTGCCCCCGGAAACCCAGTTTGTGATGTGGCTGAGTCGTGTGACTATCGATTACGGTGTTTATGCGCTGGGAATACTTTCGTTGCTGCTGATCTTCGCATACCGAACCCTGTCCAGCGGTTCAAATACTGCCTGGTGGGACGCTTTACGACTCAGACTGCCACTGGTCGCAAAGCTGCATATTAAGATCGAATACACCCGTTTCTGCCGCAGCCTTGGCAACCTGATCAATAGTGGCGTGCCTATGCTCTCCAGTATTGAGATGGCCAGTGCCGCTTTCACCAACAACACACTGCTCAAAGAGATCACTCTTGCCGCCACCCATATGCGTGAGGGGGGCCGCTTATCGGATCAACTGAGAAACAGTAAACGGGTACCGCCGCTGGTGGTCCAGTTGACTCAGGTAGGAGAGGAAACCGGTGAACTGCCCGGCATGTTGTTAAAAACCGCCGATATCTACGACCGGCAGATCGAAACAGAAACACAAAAGCTACTGCATATTCTGGAACCCGCCCTGATTCTGTCACTTGGCTTCATCATTGCCGTTCTGATTATGTCACTTTTGTCAGCCATTATCGGAATCAACGATATAGCACTCTAGTCAAGGAGAGATATGTGAAAAACAACTCAATGCACACTCAACGGGGCTTTACCCTGCTGGAGATACTCGTGGTACTGGTCATTCTGGGGCTGCTGGCGGGTCTGGTTGGCCCCCGGGTGTTAAAACATCTGGACAGCTCAAAAACCAAAACCGCAATGTTGCAGATTCAGGAGCTGGGTGCCGCGCTGGATCTCTATCGTCTCGAAGTCGGCAGTTACCCCAGTACCGAGCAAAACCTTGATGCACTGATCAATCCCCCTGAAGGGGTAAGTAGCTGGAACGGTCCCTATCTGAAGAAAAAAGTGGTTCGTATGGACCCCTGGGGACATGAGTACCATTACAAGTTTCCCGGTGAGTTTGGTGAATACGACCTGTTTTCGCTGGGTGCGGACAACAATGAAGGGGGCGAAGGCGAGAATGCTGATATCGTCAGTTGGCAATAAAAATACACAGTTAAGAGCCTGACCGACAAAACGGGGGATACAGTGCAACCATATTCAGTGCCACAAAGAGGCTTTACCATGCTGGAAATGCTGGTCGTTATGGCCATAGCAGGAATGTTGCTTGCACTGGTTGTACCCCGTTTCGGATCCGCCTTCGCCGGAGCACAGTTTCAGCAACAGGTGCATGACCTCAACACCGCTCTTAATCAGGCACGCAACAGAGCCAGCGCCACAGGCAAGATAGTCAGGCTACAACTGTCAGACAGCGACCGCAGTCTGATCGATAATACCGGTGTACCGGTGTTCAACTGGCCAGAGGACTGTGAACTGGTGTTTGCAGACGCTGAACATCAGCCCATCGATGGCGGATTCATACTGTTTATTCCCGGTGCCGGCAGTAACGGCGCGGCGCTGCAGTTGATTCAGCAACGCGATGCTCAGCCACGCCGGACAGAGTTCCGCATCAACTGGCTCACCGGGGGGGTAAGCTATGCAGCGCTCTGAGATGCAACAGGGCTTCTCCCTGCTGGAAGTACTGGTGGCCATGGTGATCGCGGCGTTGACCCTGGGTGTCATTCTCAACCTGTTTTCCGGTGCGGCCAGAAGCGCTTCGGTCAACTCAGACTATCGCAATGCTTTACAGGTTGCGGAAAGCACTATGGAGCAACTGGCCAGCGACCCGTTACGCAACCATGATCTGGAGGGTGAGGTCTCCCAATATCGCTGGCGGGCCAGCATCACCCCCTGGGAAAGCGACACTGAACAACCGCTTCGCTCCCCTTTTATGCTCTATCAGATTGAAGTACAGGTCAGTTGGGGTGAACGCCAGGATTTTCCGGTGACATTAAAAACATTGCGCCTGGGGGCCCGTTCATGAACAGGACGATAAACAGAGTCTCGGGTTTTACCCTGTTGGAGATGCTGGTTGCAATGGTCATCACCACCATCCTGCTGATGGTTGTTTATGGCAGTTTCTATCAGGGAGTTCGCAGCTGGCACACAGTCTCTGTTCACAGCGACAGTGAACAACAGCAATACCTGCTGCGTCGACACCTGCAACAGCAACTGCAAAACAGTTTGCTGATTCAGGAGAGTCAAACCCGTAACAGCCCGATCGCATTTGAGGGTAATGAAGACAGTATTGAGTTTGTCTCTGAGCTTTCCCCCTTGCAGGGTGATGCGGGTTTGTACCACTACCGGGTGACCCTGAAAAATGAGCCCGCTGAACTTAATATCCAGATCTCCCCCTATGGAACAGACAATCCGGATCTGCAACAACACCTGACCCTGACAACCAGCAACCCTCTGCAGGTTGAATACAGTGACTCTGCTGGCAACGATATAAACTGGTTAGAACGCTGGCCTTATAAAAACCGGCTTCCCCAGTTGATCCGCATCTATCAGCCCAATACCGGGCAGCCTGACTGGCTTCCCCTGATTATTGAACCCAGGAGACACCGGCATGCGATCTGAAGAACGTCATGTATGGCTGACAAAGATACAGCAACAAAACAACCGTCCGGGTTTAGTCAATCAGCACGGTGTCGCCCTGCTCAGCGTGCTCTGGGTGGTCACTATTCTCTCTCTGCTGGCTGGCAGTCTGGTTGCCAGCCAGCGCTCCAGCACCGACACAACCCGGCAATGGTTAGAGCAGGCACAGGCACGTTATGCTGCAGAAGCGGCGATTCACCTGACCCTGTATAACCTGTTGAGCCATCAGCTTCAACCGGGCTCTGAAAATACCGAAGCCATAGCGGATGAGCCACCGGTTTACAGTGGCTTTAAGCTATACAACACCGTTTATAGCGAAGCGGGCAAGGCCGATATCAATCAGATATCAGACCCTCTGTTACGCAAGATAATGCAGGGGGTAATTGATGATCCACAACTGGCTGATACCCTGACTGACCGGATTCTCGACTGGCGTGATGGCGATGAACTGGTGCGACTGAATGGCGCCGAGCGACGTGATTATCTGTCGGCCAATCGTCCGTTTCTGCCCACCAATCAGCCCTTTAAAAGCGTTTCCGAGTTACAGCGAGTGACGGGAATGACCACTGCTCTCTTTCTCAGGTTGCAGCCTCTGATAACGATCTACTCGGGACAGAACGGCATTGATATGGCCGCGGCCCGGCCCGAAATGTTAACGGCACTGGGGGTATTAAACAATCAACCGCGGCGTTTTTTCAATGCTGCCAGCAGTCGCATTCTGGAAATTACCTCCCGGGTAGAAAAGCCGGGCCTCAGTGGCATCCAACTCAGGTCCATCATCGCGCTACAACCCGGTAACATCAGAGAGCCTTTTCACATACTCACATGGGATTTTGCAGTTCCCGGCTTGACAGAAATGACAGCAAACCTGCTGCCAGAACAGGGGCGTAGTAATGCTACCGAATAATAACGGAAGTGAAACCGACGATAAGTCTTTACTTGGCTGGGACCTGCTGTTTCAGCGGAGCAAGGATGCGATGCTGATGGTCGATGCCGATCTCAATATCATCGAAGCCAATGAAACCGGCTTAAAACTCTGCAACGTTGGCCGCAACCTGAAAGATATTGAAAGCATCAACAGTAAACAGGATGAGCGTCGTACCATTACCAGCAGTGTGCGCTGGACGATGGAACAGAAAACCTGTGCAGAGGGCCGGATTATCTTTCTACAACAGAACAACGCCGATGTCGAAGTCGATATCTACCCGGTCAGCCACCCTGAACGTGGTGCCGTTATCATAATCAAAGACCCTACTGAATCCCTGAATCATCAGAATCTGAAGGGTGTTCCTGAAAAGCTCTACCGCCTGGGGATGACGGCCGCCGGTATTACCCATGAGCTAAGCAACCCGGTCAGCTCACTCTATAGTCAGCTTGAACTGATGCAGAGCCGGCAGAAACAACCCGATCGGGACCTTCAGACCTGTCTGGAGCTGGTTAGCCGGATCAGAGCGATATTGCGGGAACTGTCCGGCATTATGACTGAAAGCTCGCCGCTAGACAGTCGCAGTATCGATCTGAACAGCTTTATTCCCAGCACCCTGAATCTGCTGAAGTTTTGCCCCGAGGGCCGGGAAACCGAGATTTTTCATACTGTCGATCCAAACCTGCCGCTGCTGAATATCACTGAAAAGCACCTTTTATTGCTGCTGGATAACATCTGTGACAATGCGATAAAAGCGGCGGGGGAAGGCGGACGGATAGAAATCGATGTCACGCCAAACGAAGCGGGTGGGATCGACCTGAGTTTTACCAACAGCGGACGCAATCTGAATCCCGAATCACTGACACAAAACGATCTATACAACCGCGGTATGGGCGTTGGCTTGATGATCACCCGCCAGATTGTTGAAAGTTACCAGGGCAGCCTGAGCATCTCCCGTGCCCCTGATGGCGGAACCCGGGTGCTGCTGAGTTTCCCCGCACAGTGCTGTCGTAAAAGAGATGATAACTAACAGGTCTGTACCGAGTTCAAGGGAGTTTTAAATGAGTGACATACTGATCATCGAAGATGAACCGGTTCTTAATGAGAACCTGAACCAATTTCTCAGTAGCAAAGGCTATCAGGTAGATTCGGCCGACTCCAAAGCAACGGCCAAAGCATTACTCGCTGAGCATCTGTATGATGTGATTCTGAGTGATATGCGCCTGCCCGATACTAACGGCACCGAACTGATAGAGCATATCAAAGAGGTCGCCCCCTCCAGTATCATTCTGGTAATGACCGCTTATAGCTCGCTAGAAACTGCCCTGGACGTTTTTCACTGTGGTGCGCATGATTACATCATCAAGCCCTTCCCTCTGCAGGAGATAGAACACAAAGTTGCCAACGCCCTGCAGTACAAACAATTGCTGAATGAAAACGCCAACCTGCGTAACAGGCTGCATCAGGACTCAGAAAACCTCGAGATGCTGGCGGGCAGCAGCCCTCAGATCTGTGAACTGCGGCGCCTGATCAACAAAGTCGCCATTACCAATACTAACGTTCTGATTCAGGGGGAAAGCGGTACAGGTAAAGAACTGGTGGCGCAGTCGATCCATCTGAAATCCCAGAATGCAGAAGGCTTATTTGTCCCGGTTAACGTTGCTGCTATTCCCGATGGTCTGGTGGAAAGCTATCTGTTTGGTCATATTAAGGGCTCATTCACCGGTGCCAATCAGACCCGCGAAGGGGCTTTCCGGATGGCCTCAGGCGGCACACTGTTTCTCGACGAAATTGGCGAGATGCCACTGCAGATCCAGAGCAAACTGCTGAGGGTACTGGAAGATAGCCAGGTTTATCCGGTGGGCAGCGACAGTTCGGTCCCGGTTGATACCCGGATTATCTGCGCCACCCATCGGGATCTGGAAAAGATGGTTGCCGATGGCGAGTTCCGTGAAGACCTCTGGTATCGTCTCAATGTAGTTAACCTGCAGACCCCGCCATTGCGTGAACGGATGGAAGATATTCCGGCACTGGTCTCACTGATTCTGAAACGACTCAAAATAGAGCTGAAACGGCCAGTGATGGATATCGATAATGATGTGATCCACCACCTGATGAATCAGCCCCTGAAGGGTAATGTCAGGGAACTTAAGAACATCCTTGAACGTGCCGCAGTGCTATGCGATGACAACACTATCCGGGTGAGGGATCTGGCCCTGCAAAACAGTGATCTGGCTAACCTGCAGCTGGATGAAAGCGGCTCTCTTGCCGACCTGAATACCGCCGTAGAGAAGTTCAAGCAACAGCATATTGTCGCTGCCCTGGAAAGCACCGAAGGCTGTCGGGAATCGGCCGCCAGACTCCTTGGATTATCGACAGCAACCCTGTACCGGCAACTCGATAAACTGGGATTAAAAGGCTATGTAGCCCATTCTTCCAAAAGTGTTGTAGGCCCAATTCCATCCGGTGATAAAAAATGAATCAGCCCCAGATACCCGAGCAGGAACCTTCGGCCACCAACCTGCCCTCACAGCAGGTTTCAAGCAGCTCACAGAACAACCGTCTGATCGCTCATCGTGAATCGGATCTGCTGCGCACCTTTACTCTGCTCAGTTTTATTACCATCGCGCTGATAAGCCTGGTGGGCGCCTTTACCCTGACCAATATTGTGACTATGCGCATGCTGCATGAAGAAGCCAGGGTCACCCAGCAGTTTATTCAAAGTGCCGCCGGTACCGAACGCTTGCCTGACCGCCCCTATCAGGAGGACTTTCTCAATAATAAACGCTGGCTGGCGGGCTATCTGCAACGTATCGGACGACTGCCTAACACGCCGCTGGTTAAAATCTATTCACCGGATATGGGCGTCGTCTGGTCGACCGATCCGAACCTGATTGGTTTGTCATTTACCGATAACCCTGAGCTTGCCCGGGCATTTACAGGCGATCTGATCTTCAAACAGGAAGATATTAACGAGCTGAACGAAGCAAACGATAAGACGGATCTAGCCTACTTTGCCCACTCCCTTGACCAGGTCATTGAGATCTACATCCCTCTGTTCAATTCAGATCAGAGTAAGGTGGTCGCCGTCGTGGAGCTATACAAGACCCCGGACGAACTCTTTCACAGCCTGTACGAAATAAAGCTGTTTATCTGGTCTGGCGCACTGATCGCGGGAACTATCTTGTTTATTGTGTTGTTTTCCATCGTCCGTAAAGCCAGCAAGACGATGAAACGTCAACGACAGGCCATTGTTGAATCTGAAGCACTGGACACCATCGGCGAGATGACCTCGGCGATGGCTCACGGTATCCGGAATCCACTGGCCTCAATTCGCTCCAGCGCTGAACTGGCACTGCTGACCCCCACCAGTGCGCAGAAAATGTCACAAAACATTATCGCCTCGGTCGATAAACTTCAGGAGTGGATCGGAGAGTTCATTCAGTTTACTGAAACTGAATCCCGCTTTGACAATCAGGTGGTAGTGTTTGACCGGCTGGTTGAAGAGAGCCTGCAACTGATCAGTGAACAGGCTAATCGTCAGAGTATTATTATTGAGTTACTGCCATTTGAAACCTACGCACCGGTTAATGGAGACCCGGCCCTGCTGCGTCAACTGCTGGGTATCATTCTGGATAACTGCCTTGAAGCGATGCCTGATGGTGGCATCATCACCGTACGCCAACAACATCACGACAGACATCATCTGCGCCTCGATATTGCTGACAATGGCGTGGGTATTTCTGAAGATCAGCTGAAGAACGTATTCCGTCCCTTCAGCAGCAATAAAAAGCACGCGCTGGGTCTTGGTCTGATGATGGCGCAAAGAATTGCCATGCACCACAGTGGCCACCTTGAGCTGACCAGCAAGGAGGGTGAAGGTACCACAGTATCAGTGATCTTACCGACGGTATCCAGCCTGCGATCCAAGGTTCTGGTCATTGACGATGAACACACGTTTGCTGCCAATCTGAAAGCTTATCTGGAACAGTATGAGTTTGTTGTAGAACTGACTGAAACGGCGAATGAGGGACTGGCAAGAGTTGCCAGTTGGCAACCCGATATCGTGCTCACAGAGATCCGTATCAGTGATATGGATGGTATCAGCCTGTGTCAGGAGATTCTCAAGCGACATGCCCGAACGACCATCATAGCGCTGACCGGACAAGCCAACGATAAACGGGATCAGAAGCGCGACCTGATCACCCGGCTTCAGAACGCAGGGGTGCGTAAGGTGATGACGAAACCACTGCCCCTGGCGGATATCCGCACCGTACTCGAGCAGGCAAAATCCAGCAGTTACTTTGCTTCTCAGAACTGATAAAGAGGGCTGTCATTCAGCATCAGAGCTGCGATAAAAAAGGAAACTATTATTAATATTAAAAACAAAACAATTATAAAACATAAAGTTACAATTTCAGGAATAAGTATTGCTTAGTCTGTTCCATTAACAAGAAGCGCTGGATCCTGTTGCTTTGACAGGGTCAGAAAAACGGCTCAAAAGTAAAGTGTAAGTCATAAAAGCAACAGGATAACAAAAAACATTCTTAGGGGTACCGAAACGGAGTTCCGGTACGACTGTAAATCATTCGGGGGGATGATCAGCTACGAGACGATTGGCGGACAGTGATATGACATCAACAATTCTGATTATTGATGAATCACCCTCTAACCAGCAGAAATTATTTACCTGGCTCAGGCCAACCAGAAATCGTTTATCTTTTGCCAGTGATTATCATTCGGCGATGAAGATATTGCGACGGGAACAGCCTAAACTGATAATATTTTCTGCTGAATTGTCCAATATATCTCCACAACGGCTGGTACGTAAACTTCATGCCAGGGCACCGATGGCAAAGCTGATTGCAATTTTATCAGCCACCACCAGCCCCGCCGGAACCCCCGAATTTGTGCAACAGGTAAGCGACTTTCTGATTGAGCCACTGTGCCAGGAAGAGGTACTTATCAATGTTGCACAGCTACTCAGACTTCAACGTCTGAGTGTGGAAAATGACTACCTGAGAGAGGAGCTGGCGTTTTCATCGCTGGCAGCACACTGGCACTCAACGGGGGAGTATTGCCATGAACAGGAAACAGATCAGATCGTTACTCACAAATCCGGTTAAAACAGGACTGACAGTCGCTGCATTAGCCCTGCTATCCACCTCATTACTCCAGGCCCATGAAGGGGGCCAGCATGAACCGGCAATGGAGATCAGCAGTGAAGACAGCCACGCGCAGCATAAGGCGATGATGGCTGAGATGAAAATGGATCACAGCGCACATGAAGATCACGCAATGGCCACTGAGGGAGAGGACCCTCATGCTCATCACAAAGCGATGATGAGTAACATGGCCGGGAAAGACCAGGTACAGCGCAGCAGCCATGACTATAAAGCCCCACACCTGACCATGCTTAATCAGAATGGCGAGCCGGTTGCGATTGATAAACTGCTGAATAGCGACAAGCCGGTACTGGTCAACTTTATCTTCACCACCTGCCCGACAATCTGTCCGGTTCTCAGCTCAACATTCTCAATTGTCAACCGGGAACTGGCAGGGGTGGAAGACCTCAGCATGATCTCAATCTCGATAGACCCGGAAGAGGATACCCCTGAAGCATTGCAACGCTACGCGAAAAAATTCGAAGCGCGTGATAACTGGAGCTTTATAACCGGCTCAGTAGAAGACAGTATTCAACTGCAAAAAGCCTTTGATATCTATCGCGGCAGTAAAATGAACCACGAACCCGTCACTTATCTGCGCGCCAGTGCTGATAAACCCTGGACCCGGCTCGATGGTTTCCCCAGCAGTGAACAACTGGTCAGTGAGTACCACCATATGACCATGGGCCACTGATCATCGCCATGTCTGTGATAAACGCATTACTGAGCGCAGCGTTTGTTGTTGCCATAGGCTGCCTGCCTCTCACCGGGCAGGCCGGGCAGGCTACTGTTCAGACAGAGACAGCCAACCCTCAGCCGATCGGCAAACAGCGGACACCAGACTCAGCAACTGAGACGGGCTTGGTAAACCGATTTGCACGAAACCAACCCTCCGAGGGGCGTTCACTGTTTATGACCGGCCAACCATCGGATGGCTCCTCAATCTCAGTACTCAGTCAGGGACAGTCCCTGCCGGGGGAACTGTTTGCCTGTGCTAACTGTCACCGCCACAGCGGTCTGGGTACCAGCGAAGGCGGCTATCAGGTTCCCGATATTACTGGCCCAACGCTGTTTGCGCCGATAGAGGTAAAACAGAGAGAACTCTACGCTGAGCGCACAGAGGGGTTTTATACCCGGCCCGCTTATACCCGGGATACCCTGCGAATGGCAATCACTCAGGGGATCAGTTCGACAGGAAAAACGCTGAGTAAAGTGATGCCCCGTTATCAGTTAAACGACGCCCAGACCGATGCATTGATTAACTACCTCAACACACTGGATTACTCTGCTCCACCGGGTGTCAGTGCTGATAACCTTCAACTGGCAACCATCATTACGGATGACGTTTCTGCAGAGGAGAAGCAGGCCCTTCTCAGCACCCTGAACCAGTTTGTTAAAGAGAAAAATGCTCAGACCCGGCATGAGGTACGGCGGGTAAAATATTCACCCTGGCATAAAGACTGGCAATACGATAACTACCGTCATTGGGAACTGAATCTCTGGGAATTACGGGGCGACCCGTCAACCTGGTTCGCCCAGTTGCAACAGTATTATGATACCAACCCGGTATTTGCAGTTGTCGGGGGGACCAGCCATCAGCGCTGGGAGCCCGTCAGCGCATTTTGTGAAGCTCAGGCCCTGCCCTGCCTGTTTCCCAATACCGATCTGCCACCTGACACGCCTGGCCATTACAGTATCTATTTCTCAGCTGGAATGAACCTGGAAGCCCGCCGGGTGATCTACCTGCTGAAGAAACATAGCCGCTACAATAAAGTAATTCAGGTGACAGGCGAGGATGTTCGCTCCACAGTTGCAGCCGAGACCCTGGCGCGCAAAGTAACTTCACTATCCGCCCCAACGGTGTCGGAGACCCTCTCCCTTTCTGAATACCTCAACAACCCCTCTCTCACTTCTGAGAATAGCGCCAGTACCCTGTATATTCTCTGGCTTACCGGGCCTGAACTGAAAAAACTATCGGCGCATTCCGGCCTGGCCGATGCAACGGTGATTCTCTCCTCGACACTGCTGAATCGTCAACTTGATCAGATACCCGGATGGCTAAGCGAGCAAAGCTGGCTGCTCCACCCCTATAGCCTGCCCGGCAGCACTAGCCAGAGAATTCGCAGTAAAACCTGGCTATATGCCCGAGGCATTGCAACCCCCTATGAGAGGTTGCAATCCAACACCTACCTGGCACTCAGCGTTCTGACTGAATCGATGATGCATATCCGCAGCAATTTCTCTCAGGACTACCTCATTGAGCGCATCGAACATATGTTAGAGAACAGTCCGGAAACCTCTGTATATCAACGTCTTAGTCTTGCGCCAGGACAGCGATTTGCATCAAAAGGTTGTTATCTTATCCCCCTCAAAAAGATCGACGGTTCTGCGGAAGAAACACGTCAATATTGGGCCGCACCAGAGCGATAACGATTCAGGCCCAGCTTTTTGCAATATTAAGAAATCCCCCCTCCCTGCTCTGTCTCAAATGAGAGAAACAAAGTGTTACCTATAGGCAACACATTCTGACCTCGCCAAAGAAATCAATGCAACACACTGTTTTTAAAGAAGTTAAAAAAATAATTTCCGTACATGGTGCACTTTTTGCGTAGTAACTTGCCAAGGCTAACCTTATTCACGTCGCAGTATCGGGACATTTTTTGCTAGCCGACATTACGATGATTCATAAAAAGAGAACGACAAGAGGGGGTTCGACGCCATGTCTTGTTTCAAAAAGTTAAAGCGACAATGCGGTGATGGAGCACACAAGGCAGCGATAGGCTGCTCTCTGCTTTTCGCCAGCTTTCTCGCTGTTTCACCGGTGCAGGCTCAGACAGTTAACATTAACGTGGTAACACCTGACCCTGCGAATCCTGATAATTTTCTGCCCGTGGATGGCTTCCGCTGGCTGATCGAAGAGGATAACACCTGGAACATAAAACCAGGCGTTGCAACTGGAAAAACCCTTGCCACAGGCTTCCATAGCAGCCATTCACCAGTCATTGCGAAAGGTGAATCGGCAATGGGCAATCAATCCCCGGTCAGCTCACCCGATCTGGACCCGGCAAAACGCTACTTCCTCAGCGTAACTCCCCACAGTGGTTATACCATTGGTGGGGCAGAGATTAACGAGGGCGCCACTGATGTTGAGGTGGTTGTAAACCCTCTGCCACTGCCCACTGCGCAGTTCTCTGTTTTAGTCTTTGAAGATTTCAGCCCGATCAATGGTGCTCCGGATCTCCCGGAAGAGAACCCTGCCACCAGCATCAACCCTTCACGGATTAATGAGCCTGACGGAGGTCACTTCGATCCGACTCAGTTCCGTGTACTGGTTGAAGAAGCCGGTGGCCGCTACGGTGCTACCGGTGGACCGGTTTCGCAGGATGCTTTCGGCAACCCTCTGGGTACGGAGTATCAATACGATGCTCAGGGGAATGCGGTGCTGGACGTCGATGGGTCCCCCATTATTGTGTCACTGGGCGATGGCATCATCCACCCAGGGGCGGATGGCTACGTCGTTGTTAAAAACCTGCCACCGGCAAAATATGGGGTTATCGTTACGCCACCTACAGGCAAAGGCTGGATTCAAACCTCTACCATCGAAGGTACAGCGGTGATTGATGTCTGGCCTGCGGCGAATGAACCCTCTTACTTTGTTGAGTTCGGCCCTCCAGGGTTCCACGCCTTCCTCGGTTTCACCAAGCAGGTTGAAGATACTGCCTATAAAACCGATAACGCGGGTACTGCAACCATCACCGGTCAGGTGGTTAACAACCATATGTCCCGCCCACCGGAACTGGCGTTCTATAACGGTGATCCGACACCGGGCTGCTGGGTCGGTCTGAACCGGGCGCCCAATCTGAGCGCCATTGATGTTCAGCCCTGCAATGACAACAGCGAGTTTACATTCAGCAATGTACCTGCGGGCGACTATACCATAGCGATCTGGGATACCAACCTGGATATTGTTATCGCGCAGAAGAATGTCACTGTTCCTGCAACCCCGAATGCCTTGGTTGATCTGGCGGAACTGCCGGTGTTCAACTGGTTTGCCCGCTTGAGCGCCAGTGTATTTAACGATGAAAACCAGAACGGCTTCCGAGATCCGGGCGAAACAAACCTGGGGGCTGATGCCTCTGCGGTTAATCTGCGTTTCCGTAACGGTACCATCTACCAGTCCTTCCCCATCGATACTGAAGGTGAAGCACCGTTTGACGAGGTGTTCCCATTCTTCCACTGGCTGGTAGCCGAGGTCGATTTTGCCACCCTGAAAGCAACCGGAGCGACCTACGTTGTTGATAACGGCGGCGAAGTACGCCCCGATGCGGGTTGGGATGACCCAACCTTCGATAAACTCAACCCTCAACCGCAGTTCTGTACTCAGGCACGTATTGATGTCGCCGTGGATATGGGTGATACCGCCTGTATCGGAGCAACCGCTGGTGACCCAGCCATTAACCCGAATACCGGTAACAACCTGTCAACCACACTTCAGGGGCAGATCCTGACACTGGGGATGCAGGATTTCCTTGGCCAGACCAACCGCCTGGAATTTGGTAAGAGACACTACCCTGACGGCGAAAACGGTGGCATCTCAGGTATTATCTACTACGCCATTACCCGGGCAGAAAATGACCCCCGTTTTGCCGTAGGTGAAGAGTGGGAACCGGGTATCCCAAGGGTACAGGTTAACCTCTATAAAGATGCAGAAAATGATGGTCTGATTGATACCGCTGGCGGTGGTAATGCTCCACGTGTTAACGGCGTTTCTCAGCATACTCCACCAGATATTGATCTCTACCCATTAGGCAACTTCCCCGGACCAGAGGACACCGACCGTAACGGTAACGGTAGCTTCGATCTGGGTGATGCGATTCAGGTCACCTATGCCGATAGCTGGGATGATTCCAATCCCACAGCCTGCCAGGGAGATAGCTTTACCGCCCACCCAGAGCTTGCGCCGAATGGTGCTTTCACTACCGATTGCTATGATGGTCTGCGTAACTTTAACCAGATTACCAACGGTGTATTCGATGGTGGTTATGCCTTCAGCGATCTGCAAAAGGGAGCCTATATAGTTGAGGCGGTTCTTCCTGCTGGATATGAGCTGGTGAAAGAGGAAGATCGTAACGTAGATTACGGCGATACCTATGTACCAGCCCCTCTTCAACTACCACCTGAGTGTATTGGTGACAATCACACAGTACCACCGTATATGAGCTATCTGACCGATGCTAATGGTGCGCCTCTGGTAACCGGTTCGACTCCGGATGCGGCTCCATTTGCAGGCCAGACCCGCCCTCTGTGTGACCGTAAATCAGTACTGCTGACAACCGGTAAAAACGCTGCAGCGGACTTCTTTATGTTCACCGATGTGCCAATCGCCGCGCATGTTGTCGGTGGTATTCTGGATGATACTGCCAACGAGTTTGACCCTAACTCACCCAACTTTGGTGAGAAATATGCGCCACCATGGCTGCCAGTCTCATTCAAAGACTGGACTGGCCGTGAAATTCTGCGTACCTATTCCGATGAATGGGGTCACTTTAACGCACTGCTACCTTCCACCTATTCAGTTAACCTGCCGATGCCTACCGGCGTATCACCTAACATGCTGACCGCATGTATGAACGATGCCAGCCCGGTTTACAATCCGGTGACCGGAAAACTGGAAGCAGATCCATTCCATGACCCACAATACAGCCAGTTCTGTTATACCTTCCAGTATATGCCTGGCTCAACCACCTATCTGGATACTCCGGTTGTTCCTGTCGCAGCTTTCGCAGGTCCAAACCAGTTCCCTCTGGACTGCGCACTGCCAACACAGACTCCGGGTATCTTAAAGGTCGAAAGCACTAACGCCTCAACCGGTCCGGCCGTTGTTGAAGGCGATACGGTTACCATTACCTCTCAGGGCATCGTTCAGGTACCAAACCCAGAGTTTGATGGCACCGCTAACACAACGAAAACAGTTGCCCGTGATTATGGCTTCGGCACATCCGGCACCTTAACCCTGGGTGGAACTCCCATTACCAATGCGATCTGGAGCAACGAAACAATCACCTTCGATGTGCCTGCAGGTGCATCAACTGGCCAGTTGGAGATCACCAGCGCCACCGGAGAGAAGTCTGTTAACTCCGTTACGCTGAATATTCTTGCACCGGGTGAAACAGTTACCACTGTCTATCCAACCAACAACCTGTCCGGCACGCCGATTCAGGATGCTATCGATGCAGCGAATCCAGGCGATCTGATTCTGGTCTCTCCTGGCGATTACCATGAGCTGGTCATTATGCATAAGCCGGTTCGGCTGCAGGGCTTCGGTGCAGCATCAACCACAATCAATGCGGTACGTGCACCTGCACTCAAACTGCAGAACTGGCGTGATAAGGTTTATCAACTGGCTGTTGATCTGGCCTTTGATCTGCTGCCAGGCCAGACACTGGGTGGACTGAATATCGTCGACCAGGTGCCTATCTTCGGTACTGAAGAGGGCCCGGCTATTCTTGTCGTTGGTAATGTCGGCGAATATGCAGGTAACCAGTCACGTATTGATGGTCTGGGTATCACCGGTGCCATTGATGGTGGCGGTATCTTTGTCGGTGGCTATGTCGATAACCTCGAGATCAGTAACAACAAAGTCTACACCAACTCCGGTAACTTCGGTGGTGGTATCCGTGTTGGTTACCCTGATCTGGTTACCACGGTTAACGATGCATCGGTTCATGTTGATGCTCAAAACAACAATATCAATATCCACAACAATCAGATCAACCAGAACGGCGGCAACGGCGGTGTCGGTGGCGGTGTAGCTCTCTATACCGGCAGCGATAACTACCAGATCACCAGCAATATGCTCTGCGGTAACTTCAGCATGGGTTCCGGTGCCGGTATCGGCCATCTGGGCCTGAGCAACAACGGTGTGATCGCCAACAACACTATCGCTTACAACCAGACCTTCAATCAGGGTCTTGAGGTACACGGTGGTGGTATCTATATCGCCGGTAAAGAGGGCCTGGCCAACGCGGTTGGTGGTGTTTCTCAGACTCCGGGATCGGGTTCCGTACTGATCGAAGGCAATATGATCATGGGCAACCAGGCGGGTGCCGGTAGCGGCGGTGGTGTCAAACTGAGCTTTATTAACGGCGCCGACGTTGAAGCCAATCCTGCCACCAGCAGCCTGTGGCACAGCATCAGGCTGTATGACAATATTATCGTCAACAACGTCGCCGGACGTGACGGTGGTGGTGTCTCTATCCATGACGCCAGTGCAGTCAGCATGGTGCACAACACCATCGCTTATAATGACAGCACAGCAACCACTGCGCTCTCAATGAACCCGGCTGTCGGCGTCACACGGGACTCTTCGCCACAGCCTGGTGCGGGTGTTGCTTCGCATCTGCACACTGCTGACCTGGCAAGCGCCACAGGCCAGAGCTTCTCTGACCCTGAAATGGTAAACAATATTATCCTGCGTAACCGCAGCTTCTATTGGTTTATCAATGGTGCCAATGCGCCTCAGACCTTTGGTCTGGTGCCTGACATCGGCAATGGTGATGCGCCTGTATACAGCGATATTGCGGTTGTTGATAACACAGCACTCACGCTGCATCCTAAAAACACTCTGCTGACAAATATTGCAGAAAACCAGGTATATCGGGCTGATCCGGCGGATGGAAACTGGATTGCCGGCCCTAACCATAAGATCTTTATCGATCCTCTGGAAAACGGTCAGCCTGGACAAACGCTGCAACAGCAGGAGCAAACCACCAGCATCAACATTGCTGCGGCACTGGATGAAGGCGGTAACTTTATCGATGTACGCTTCGGTCCTCTGACACTGGATCCAACGCTTCGCGGTAATTATCGCCTTGATAACAACTCCAGCAACAGAGCGATTGACAGAGGCCAGGCCGATATTCTGATTGGCAACGCCAACCTGTCTGACGCTGACTTCTACGGTACTCCGCGGTTCTATGGTTCGGCGCCCGAAATTGGTGCTGAAGAGCTGGCACTGGGAGCAATTCCGGTTGCAGTGGACGATGTTCGTCGGGTAAACCGTTCAGGCCCTATTGGCGACCTGCAGGCTTATACACTGAACATCCAGAATCTGCTCAACAATGATATCGACACCATCAACTGGCAAGCAGCGGTGCCTGTCACTGGCAGCGAAACCGGTGGCGGCGTACTGTCCTGGAATGATCCACTCGCAAGGCAGTTTACCTTCCGTACGCCCACAGGATCGGCGTCAGTAGGTCAGTTCAGCTTCCAGTACAAAGCATCGGCAAGTCCTCTGGCAAATGCAGCAACAGTCACCCTCAACAAGGATATTTCAGTTGATCAGGCGCTGGCGATCCATCAGCCCAATAGCGATATTTCCTGGTCATTGAGAGGCTGGACTACATTTGCACCGGGCACGCCGGTTAGTATTTACCTTAATGGTACTGCCACTGGTACACCGTTCCAGAACACTATAGTACGTCCGAATGGACGCTGGACCTACGGTGATTCGCAGGGCCCTGCCACAACCGGGGTTACCGAGGTCAGTGTTCGGATCGGTAACCGTGTATTAAATCATATCCCACTGGAAATCCGATAACAGTCACTGCGGCCGGCCCGGCCGGCCGCACCCTGACAGGTATCAGCTCAAAAGTTAAAGGAGCGAAACCATGAACAAGAAAGCAATAAGTCTGATGGTCAGAGCTGTTATTGCTGGTGCGATGATCAGCTGCGCCGGCCTTGCCAGCGCAACCGTCTATACACAGTGTCCCGGTGACCTTAACGCCGATGGGGATAATACCGATGCGGGTGAAGACTCTACCGTTAAATGTATGCATCTGTCCGGTGGTGATGGCTATATAAAAATGGCCGATGACCGCCCCATGTATATGTTTGGCTTTGGTAATATGACCGGTATACCCGATAGCCAGGTGATGTCTGAAGGGGTGCTGTCGGCAGAGTTTCCGGCCCCCAGCATTTCCTTAAAACAGGGACAGCCTTTCTACCTCACCCTGTCTAACACCGGAATGGTGATGCGGCCCGACCTGTTTGACCCACACACGGTCCACTTCCACGGTTTCCCCAATGCATCATCGGTATTTGATGGCTTGCCGGATACCGCAATCGCAATCAATATGGGTGCCAGCCTGACCTATTACTACAATGTCCAGGACCCCGGCACCTATATGTATCACTGCCACGTTGAAGCAACCGAACATATGCAGATGGGTATGCTGGGTAATCTCTATGTGCACCCAAATCAGGATGGTACCCCCATTGAGTATCCTGCTGCTTCTGGCCGTGTTTACGACAAATTTGTCTACAACGATGGTGATGGCTCTACCGGTTACGATGTTGAAGTACCGATCCAGATCGGTTCTTTTGACTCCCGTTTCCACGATGCCAGTGAGGGCGTTCAACCCCTGCCCTTTGCAGAGATGGAGGATAACTACCCGATGATGAATGGCCGGGGCTATCCGGACACAACAATTGCCGGACCGCTGGCTTCCGTAGACAGCTACCTGGATGCGGGTATCCCGTTCAAACCTGCTCGTCAGACCCAGAAAGTCGATACCCATATCGAGGCAACTCAGGGCCAGAAAATTCTTCTGCGGCTTTCTAACCTGAACGTCACCCGCTTTTACTCACTGAATACGCTCGGAATTCCGATGCAGGTGGTGGGAATGGGTGCCAAGCAACATATCGGCCCCGATGGTAAAAAGCTGTACTACAAAACCAACTCGGTCACCCTCGGTGGCGGTGAGGCAATTGATGTGCTGCTGGATACGGCCGATGTCGCTGCCGGTAAGTATTACCTCTACACAGGTAACCTCAACTACCTGAGTAACGGTGATGAAGATTTTGGCGGGATGATGACCGAAATCATTGTCAACTGAGTCTGAGCAGGCAAGGAGAACTATCATGAAACTATTACGCAGCTTTGCCGCACTGACCAGCGCGCTGGTGCTTACAGCCACCAGCCTGACAGTGCAGGCAGAGATCATGGGCATCGAGGGAACTACCACCGATGGCCACCAGAAAACCTTTAACCTGGAAGCCGCAGCAGCAGCCATCAGCACCCCTGACGGCGACAACCTGCTGATCTGGGCCTACGGTGATCTGGATAATGCAGCGACTGAGGTGCAATATCCCGGTCCCACTATCATCGTCCATGAGGGTGATGCGGTCACCATCAACCTGACCAATACCGATATCGGCGAGCCGGTGTCAATGGTATTCCCGGGCATGCAGAATGTTGCCGCCGTAGTCTCAAACGACCTCGGTGTTAATGGCAGTGCAGACCGTGTTGTGCTGACTGAGGAGGCCAGTATCGGTGAAACGGTGACCTACAGCTTTACTGCAAGTAAACCCGGAACCTACCTTTACCACAGTGGCTCCAATCCTGATCTGCAGGTGGAAATGGGGCTGAGCGGTGCACTCATCGTTCGCCCTGCGACCAACCCGGATAGCCAGGCATACAATAATGCCGACTCTGCCTATGATCACGAGTATCTCTACTTCCTGACCGAGATGGATACCTCTATCCATCAGGCCGTGGATCTGGGTCTGCAGCCTGATACCAGCAACTATCACGCGGTACTGTGGTTTATGAATGGCCGCAACGGCCCTGACACCATGTTCGATCATAATGTTGCCTGGATGCCTCATCAGCCCTACGGCTCTCTGACACGGATGCATCCGGGTGAGAAAGTGTTGTTACGGATTATCGGTGCCGGCCACGATATGCACCCGTTGCATACCCATGGTAACCACTTCCTGCAGATCGCCCGTGATGGTCAGGTACTGACCAGTGATCCGGCTAATGCCGCTACCGTCGGAGCTGATCTGGCATTTGGTGACTATACCCAGCAGGTTCTGCCAGGGGCCACATATGATGCGATCTTCGAGTGGACCGGCAGAAACATGGGCTGGGATATTTACGGTCACACCGACGGCAGTGGAGCACTCTGTAATGGTGTCGAGACAGCCAGTGATTCTACTGACCCCGTTAGCTTTGAAGATTGTCGCTACCACAACGTTCCGATTCCCGTTGATCTGCCTGAAAACCTTGACCTGACCTTTGGTGGTTTCTACAGCGGTAGCCCATATCTGGGCTCAATGGAATCCCTGCCTCCCGGTGAGGGCGGTCTTAACCTTAATGGTGGCCTGTTCTTTATGTGGCACTCCCACACAGAGAAAGAGCTGGTCAACAACGATATTTTCCCCGGCGGCATGATGACGATGCTGATTGTTGAACCACCTGGCGTACCAATCCCATAGGGTTGGCATCAGAGAATTAAGGAAAAGGAGTCTTATTATGAATATCCTGAGACACTCCGCTTTGCTAATCGGATCCCTGATGCTGACATCTGGTACGATTCAAGCGGCAACCTACGACCTGTGCGTAGGCGAAACACAGACAAACATTCCATCGGTCCCTCTCGCCGTGCGTATGTGGGGCTATGGAATTGATACCGGTGGCACCTGTAACGCCACTGTTCCAGGGCCACAACTGGATGTTCCCGTGGGTGATACTACGCTGACGATTAATCTGCGTAACACCCTGCCCAACGATGCTACATCGGTAATGATTCCGGGTCAGGGACTGCCCTCAGTTGGCGGAACGCCTGTGACCTTCACCGATCCACAGGGACGGGACAGAATTCGTTCTTTTGTCGCTGAAACCGCTCCGGGAACCACCGGCGTGTATACCTGGAATAATATCAAACCCGGCACCTACCCTTACCAGTCCGGGACCCATGTTCAGGTTCAGGTCCAGATGGGGCTGTATGGGGCGATGATCCATAACGAAGCCGTAAATACTGCCTACCCAGGCGTCACCTACGATCAGGATAAGGTGCTGATCTATAGCGCCATCGACCCTGTCTTGCATGAGGCAGTCAACAACGGCGAATATGGCGCTAATTGTGCTAATCCAGCTCTCAATCCTGCTACCGGGAATTATGAGTGTGCGATGACAAGTACTATCGTCTATAAGCCAAAATATTTTCTGGTCAACGGGGAAACCTACAATGTTGGCAGTTTACCTGAAGATATCGGTCCGGCCGGCAGTACCACGCTGCTGCGGATGATCAACATGAATCTTGACACCCTCGCACCAATGCTGCTGGGCGACACGATGGATCTGGTTGCAGAGTCCGGCTATCCCTATCCCTATCCGCGCCGCCAGTATTCAGTGAATCTGGCACCTGGGCAGTCAAAGGACGGGTTGGTTACCTTAGGAGAAGGTTCTACAAAACTATCGCTGTTTGATCGTCGACTGAATACCACCATTGCCGGCGGTGTCGGGGGTGGTCTGGTAAATCAGTTCACCGTATCGGGAACCACAGCAGGACTGGATCCACTGTACTACTTCTCTATGTACAGTAATAACGCGAACAGCAATCTGACCATGATTCCTGTCGTCGGGCTTGTCGAAAACCGTGATGTGGTAAGTTTCAATGCGGCCACGGGTGACTGGGCGATGGTATTGGATGGCTCATCCTATAACCTTGTGCTGTCATCTGATGGGACCACCCCTGCAGATATCGATGCACTGCATGTGTTCAATGATGGTCGCATGATGCTGTCATTCGCAGACCCCACTACAGTACCCGGTCTTATCGATCCGGTCGGGCCATCCGATCTGGTGATTTTCAATCCTGCCAATGTCGGTAGCGAGTTCAGCATCGCTTATACCGGCGCTGAGCTGGGACTCACAACCCCTGCTTCGAACATTGATGCGCTGAGTATCGATGTTAATGGCGATTTGCAAATTTCGACCAGAGGGTCTGTTAGTCTGCCTGGTGTAGCGCTGGCCAAAGACGAGGATGTGATTCGTTTCAGTCAGGCTACCAGAACCTGGTCAATCATGTTTGATGGCAGTGATCTGAGCTCAGACTTTAATGATGGTGCTGCAGATATTGACGCACTGACACACCCTGATGCCAACCAGTTGCTATTCAGTATCCTTCTGGATAAAAACCCGCTGGTGGGCATCAATGCAGGGAAAGAAGATGTGCTGCACTACAGCGGAAGCTTTGGTCTCAATAACACCACCGGCCTTCTGCAAAACAGGCTGGATATGTCGGTCGTAACAAGCTTACCCAATCATGCGAATATTAATGGTATGAGTTGGAGCAGTGGTACACCTTACGTTAACAGTGCACCGCTGCCAGGCGATGACAACTATAATCTTGATCTGCGCCTTAACCCAGCTGGGCTAACTGTTGCGGCACCGGGTGTTCTGGCTAACGATAGCGACCCTGACATGAACACCCTCTCGGTTGTTGCCGGCAGTCTGGTTACCGATAATGGTGGCAGTCTGGTCATCGCAGCTGATGGTAGCTTTACCTACACCCCTGTTATTAGCAGTGGGGTGGAAACAGCAACCTATACGGTTGAAGATAGTTACGGCGGTCAGGCGCAGGGCACAATCACTATCACTGTTGAAACCAGTCCGGAACCCGTTAACGAAGCACCTGTCGGTGTCGTCGATAACGTATCAATGACTAAGAACACCAGCATTGTAATTGATGTTCTTGCCAATGATACCGATTCAACCGGGTTTATCGATCCTTCTACGGTTTACATCAAGCTGCAACCGATTAACGGCGGCATAGCAACGGTAAATCCCGACGGAACGATCTCATTTACACCTGCAACCAACTTTGTCGGTACAGATGTGTTCCGGTACAGGGTTTACGACAACCTTGGTCTGGAGTCTAAATCGACCAGTGTTCGTGTGAATGTAACCAACTAACCCCCCAGCAAGCAGAGTCCAGGGTAGGACAACTGTTTGCCAAAGGGGAGCCTTAAGGCTCCCCTTTTTTTATTTTTAAATCAGCAGGATCATATTCTCATATTTAACAAAAATCCCCCTGGTTTTATGTCGCAAATGAGAGAGGCAACCAGACATACCACCCGCCCCGCCATTGTCTCCAAAAACATACACACCTAACTATCTGATTTAATTCAATTTATAAAGAAGAAAATCTAATACGGCCTGTAAATTGCTTAATAATTAATACGCTGTCTGTAATGGGATTGGAGACAGTCCAGGATTAACCAATGGGGGAGGGAAAGCGATGATCAGCTTTTTCAGAATTAACATGCTTCATTCGCTGAAGATACTATTGCTCTGTTGTGCAGTACAGCTTCTTCAGCCAGCGGCCGCAGCCGGGATTTTACCTGAAAATGTGCAGGCAGAGCTTGAACAGCAGTGGGGTATCCGTGTCATCTCTCTGCGCCAGTCTGCTGCAGGTTATATGCTCGATTTTCGTTACAAGGTGACAGATCCGGTTAAGGCTAAAAAAGTGCTCGACCGCTCAATCAAACCGCAACTGATCGTTACCAGTACTGGCAACCACCTGCAGGTGCCAGCTCCTTCCAAGATTGGACCTCTGCGTCAGTCTTCCAGAGAACCCAGAACTGATACCAACTATTTCATCTTCTTTGCCAACCCCCGCCGCCAGGTAAATATCGGTGATGAGGTCAGTATTCAGATTGGCAAACTTGAAATACCCGGATTGAAGGTCAGCAACAGCTGAAGTGGAGCGATCTGCATGAAGACGACAACATGGCCATTGTTCAGACCCGTCTGCTTCTCTGCAACGCTGCTCTTTTCGGTACTCAGCCATGCGGCCGTTATTTCAGAAGAGTTACAACTGCAGCTGGACGCTACCGGAAGCTTTGACCCGGTACCGGTTATATTGCAATTTAACGATCAGAACAGCAGCCAGCAAGCCCTGCGGCAGATTCGCAAAGCGATTCGTCAGCAACTCAAAACTGACACGCAGCTGAGTAAAACGGAAAGAAAGCAACTACGCAGGCTATTACGCTCTGAAGTGATTCAGTCGCTTCGGCAACAGCTGATAAACTCACGAAAACAGCTCGACCCTCTGCTGGATTTTTCGGCTCAGGGACAGATTAAAGACCTCTGGCTGATCAATTCCGTGGCACTGACCCTGCCCGCCTATATGGTTGAAGCACTGGCACAGCTGCCCCAGGTCTCCTCCCTGAGAGCTGACCTGCTGACCGCCGCACCGGGGCAGGCTTATACGCCACCCTCAACCCCGGAATGGAACGTCAGCAGTATTAATGTTCCGTCTCTCTGGAGTCAGGGAATTACCGGGGATAATATCGTTGTTGCCATCATTGATAGCGGTGTCGATGGTGCGCATCCTGATCTGGCAGGCAGGTTTCGCGGCGGCAGCAGCGACTGGCTTGATATGCACAGCAGCAGCACTACCCCCATTGATGGCTTTGGCCATGGCACCAACGTCACCGGCCTGATTCTCGGGGGGGACAGTTCCGGAACCGCACTGGGTATGGCCCCTAATGCACAGTGGATAGCCGCCAGGGTATTCGATAACACCGGATATGCAGCTCTCAGTGACCTGCATGCGGGACTGCAATGGGCTTTAGATCCGGATGGCGACCCAAACACCGACGATGCCCCCGATATTGTCAATAACTCCTGGGGGCTATACGACACGTCAGTATCATGCAATACCGAATTTCAGACAGATATACAGGCCCTGAAAGACTCCGATATTGCCGTTACCTTTGCAGCAGGTAACTCGGGTCCCAGCAGCAACAGCAGTTTAAGCCCGGCGAACCTGCCGGGAATCATGTCGGTCGGGTCTCTGCAACTAAACCCGGACAGTTCGCTAACCGTTGCCCGCAGCAGTAGCCGGGGGCCCTCTCCCTGTGATGCGAACGCCGTATTTCCAACAGTCGCAGCACCCGGCATCGATGTTCAGACCACCGGGATGTCCTACGGCAGCGGCCAGCCCTATACCGAATGGGTCGGTGGCACCTCGTTTGCGGTCGCCCATGTATCCGGGGTGATGGCGCTACTGAAAAGTGCCGTGCCGACGGCAACGGTGGCCCAGCTGGAACAGGCGATTAATGAAACAGCTGCTGATATTGATCTGCCAGGCCCTGATAATAACAGCGGGTACGGTCTGGTAGATGCTCAGGCGGCATACCTGCGATTACTCGAGCTGACACAGCCAGCCAATAGCGCACCGCTGGCGTTGCCTGACCGGTATAGTGTCGATCAATATGGAAAAGTTTTTATCCCGATTCGAAACGGTCTTCTGAGTAATGACTCTGACGCTGATCAGGACAAACTGACCGCCCACCTGGTCAGAGGCCCATTAAATGGTTCGCTAAACCTGGACAGCAACGGCAGTTTCATCTACCGCAACAGAAAGGCTGCCCAATCTGATAACTTTATCTATGTCGCCAGCGATGGCCAGGCCTATAGTGAAGAGATTACCGTAACACTCAAAATTATTTCTGGTGATACTAACGTAGTCAATCATGCCCCTTCCGCTATCGAAGATTTTTATTGGGTATATAGAGACCGGACGTCGATACTGGATGTGATAACTAACGACACGGACGCAGAAGATAATATTGATCCAACGACTGTCACAGTCGTAATCCCACCAACCAACGGAGGCACACTGATTTCCAATCCGGATGGCACCCTCTCCTACACCCCAGCTGAGGGGTTTTCTGGCCGGGAAGCGTTCAGATACCGGGTATGGGATACGCTGAATAGACGCTCTAACCCTGCGACAGTGGTTATACGCGTAAAATAGAGATATAAATGAGGTTGCAGCTGGCAGGGAGCCCGCTGCTTATAACGGATGCTGAAAACCGGGGGGTTACCAGCAGATGACAACAGACAGCTCAACTTCCGGCCTGTTTACTCAGAGGTTTCGGGGGATCATTGCAGCACTTTCCAGCGCTCTCAGCTGGTGGTTTGGTCAATTAGGCCAGATGCTACCCGCCAGAATCCGGGCGGGATGGCAGCAGGACAGTTTTAGTCTGATTCTGGAGCTACAGAATCAACAGCTTAGTATCAGTGCCGGCCAGCAACACTGGACGCTCCCGTCACCATGGGATACAAGTTCACTGCCCGAGACGTTGAAACAGGTGATTGCAAAAGCTCAGAACGCAACCCTGAGTCTGGCCGATGACATGATTCTGCAGACCCGTGTCAGTGTGCCCCGCAACGCCCGCGACTATATCGACAATGTCGTGCGCTTCGAGATGGACCGTCTGACTCCCTTCAGGGCTGACCAGGTCTACTTCGATACCGGCCCCGTTACCGATGAACCGGGAAAAGAGCAGTGTCATACAGAGTTATATCTGATCCCTAAAGAGCAACTTCAGACTATTCTCAATCAACTGGAGCAACTGGGTATCACTCCTGACAGGATCATACCTCAGGGGTTTCTGAACCAACATGACAGCCACCTTAACCTGCTACCTCAATCCGATGAAGCATCTCGCCGTTCCCGTTACCTGCGTTTTCAGTTTGGGCTGGTAAGTCTTAATCTGCTGTTATTGATTACCATCGTCAGCCTGCCACTGGCGCAGAAACAGACTCAGATAGAGCAACTGACTGAAGCGGTCGCCCAGTTGCGCAGCCAGGCCGAAGAGGTGTTTCAGATTCGCGAAGAACGACAAACGCTGTTCCAGCAGCAGCAGAACTATGTCGATATAAAACAGCAACAAAGTTCGGTCCTGTCACTGATCGACGAACTGACCCGCTTGTTACCCGATGAGGTATGGTTGAGCAAGATGTCGATGCAGGGCAGATCCCTGCGCATTCAGGGCGAAGCAGACAATGCCTCTGAGCTGATCGCTCTGCTGCAAAACTCTGGCAAACTTACCGATGTAAGTTTTTTCTCACCGGTCACTCAGGACCCCCGTTCGGGTAAAGAGCGTTTTATGATCTCAGCCAGGCAGAGTCCGGGAGAAAGCCATGCAGCTCAATAAACAGCAGCAACGTTATCTGGCTCTGGGGATACTGGCAACGGTGCTGACTCTGCTTTACCTGCTGGTCATAGGCCCGGTTATCAGCCGCTATCAGCAGGCAAATGATCAGATCGAAACCCTGACATTTCAGCTGCAACGCTACCAGAATCTGAATAACAGCCGCCCCAACGAGGAAGCATTACTACAGCAGGTGAAACAGGACTCCCCATTAAGGCCCTACTTTCTGGAAGGCGAAACCCGCTCGGTGGTGTCCGCAAAATTACAGCAGCACCTGAAGCAGCTTGTTGCCCGCACCGGTGGCCAGATCGTCAGTACACAGGGGCTTCCTGCAGAACAGAGTGGCGATCAGTTATTGCGCAGCATCACCCTGAAAGTTCAGTACAAGGCGGGCATCGATGAGCTGAAAGAGTTGCTGTTTGCTCTGGAAACCAGCAAACCCGGACTCTATGTCGAAGACCTGAGCATAAGCTCCGCCCCGATACGAACCTCCAGTTACGCCCGCAGGCAGGTATTGCCACCACTGGATATCCGCTTTAACCTCACGGGCTACACCACCGGCAGGGAGACGTTATGAACACAGTCCGCTACCTGACCCGGCTAACCCTGCTGCAACTGGGTGTAATGGCAATATTAACCGCTATTCTTAGCGCTCAATTCATGATGCCGGTTGCTGAACCAACACAACGGTCTGATGAGCAGCTCTCCGAGCCCTCATCGCTCCCAGAGCTACCATCAATTGCGGAACCCGATCTGCAGATCGATCAGTTTCTCGAGATCAGTGAACGGCCACTGTTTTACTCCACCCGTAAACCCCAGGAGATCAGCACTGCGATGACCGCTATCCGCAGACCCGACCGCACGCCAGAACAGGACTGGATACTCACAGGTATTATTATCAATGGAGAGGATAATGTGGCCCTCTTCAGCGCTATCGGCAAGAAGAACTATGAGTCGCTGAGAAGCGGGATGAAGCTGAGTGACTGGACGCTCGATGAGATAACGCCGGATAGCGTCACCTTTAGTAATGATGGACGTAAAATTGAGATGCCTTTGATTAAACCTACAGCACCCTCGCAGGCAGGGCGCAGCAGGTCCTCCTCTCTTTTTATGAATCAGAGTCAGTATGGCAAAGTCGTGCGTCCGTTGGATAACCAGTAGCAGGAGAGTTTGATGAACAACATATCTATTTGGAAAGTTATACCGCTGCTGGCTACCCTCTCAGGTCTGACAGGATGTAACAGCTCAGCCATCTATAAAGATGAAGGACTGACCCCAAAGCAACCCGTTGGCCAGATTATTCACCAGCGCAATCAGGACCGAAATAGCGCAGCAGGAGCCAATAATACAACTGGCGTGGCCATGCAACAGAATCAGGGCACCCCCTCCTCTGTCCCGGAGCGACAACGCTTTGAGCTGGTGTCCGAAGCCCGGCCGATGATAACCCAGAGCCAACCGGCGTCCACGGGTAGTGGCGAGGGAAATATCACCCTCAATTTTAACGATACGGATATCCATGAGGTGGCAAAAACCATTCTCGGGGATATTCTGAACCGCAACTATGCGATTAATGACGCTGTCAATATCAGGGTGTCGCTGCACACCAGTCAGCCCCTGAATCGCGATGCCCTGATCCCCACCCTCGACTCACTGCTGTTTATGCATGGTGCGGTACTGCGGGATAACGGCCACCTGATTGAGATCATGCCCAAGAGCAACACCCTGGCCGGTGGCGCTCCACAACTGAAACTGCAGAATGATCAGGGCTTCCAGACGCTGGTAACACCACTACGCTATATCGCTGCCAAAGAGATGGAAAAAATTCTCAAATCGGTAGCATCAGAGGGTGCCCGGATCACAGTCGATGAGCCCCATAACCTGCTGCTGATGTCCGGCTCCCGCACCGAACTGAACACCCTGCTCAACACCATTGAGACATTTGACGTCAATCAGCTGCGGGGCATGTCGATCGGTCTGTTCCGCTTACAGTCAGTGGATACCCGGACAATACTGGGAGAGCTGGAAAATGTCTTTGGTGATAAATCCTCCGGCCCGATGGCGGGGCTGGTTAAATTTGTCCCGATCGAGCGGCTGAATACCGTGATGGTGATCACTCCTCAGCCACAATACCTGAAAAGTGCTCAGCAGTGGATCGAGCGGCTCGACCGGATGGACAATCTCGCCAGCACCTCGCTGCATGTGTACAAGGTCAAATACGGTAAAGCATCACACCTGGCCGGCATGCTCGAGCAGCTGTTCTCAGGGCAGCGTTCGAAGTCAGGCAACCAGGGCAGCGGCCCCCGCTCCCCATCCCCGACTACGGCTGCCGCGCCAGCAACAGGGACACCCGCGGTGATTTCCAGCCAGGGAACACTGACACCTCTGGCCAGTCAGACCTCGCTAAGTAATCTTGGCGAGATCAGTATTATTGCCGACGAAGAGAACAACTCGCTGTTGGTGCTGGCCACCCAGGCCGACTACGGTGTGGTAGAACTGGCGCTACAGAAGCTGGATGTACTGCCTCAGCAGGTTTTGGTTGAAGCCACGATTGTCGAGGTGAAGCTCTCCGGGGATCTGAAATACGGGATCGACTGGTTCTTCAAAAATGGGTTTGGCAACGGCGATACCGGTTATGGCTCCCTTTCCAGTCCACAAAGCAGCAGTGGTTTCAAATATGAGGTGCTGGACCGCCTTAACAATCCGCTGGCCCTGCTGACTGCGCTGGCCTCCGACAGCCGCATCAATGTGATCTCCTCCCCCTCACTGATGGTGCTGGATAACCAGTCCGCCTCAATCAAGGTCGGTGATCAGGTGCCTATCTCCACCTCTGAAACCACCAATACCTCAAACAGCAGCGGCAATCTGATCACCACGTCGGTTCAATATCGGGATACCGGTGTGCTGCTGGAGGTGACGCCACAGATCAAAGATGGCGGTATGGTGGTACTGGAGATCAATCAGGATGTCAGTGACGCCTCTGTGACAACCTCGTCAGGTATTCAGTCACCTACCATCAATCAGCGTCAGATAAAAACCACCGTTGCGGTACAAAGTGGCGATACACTGGTGCTGGGGGGGCTCATCAGAGAGAACAAAGATCTGGGAGATGCCGGCCTGCCAGGGATAAAAGATGTGCCCGGTCTTGGCTATCTGTTTGGTTCCAAAAGTGAAACCAGCCGCCGCACTGAACTGGTGGTGATGATCACACCGACAGCGATCAAAAACCGCAATCAGGCGCGGGAGGTTACCGATGAGTTTAAGCGGCAAATGAAAGCACTGAAACTGTAACCAGATGGTCTGAAATACAACATTTGAGCAGCAGAGCGGCAACCAGATCAACTCTGTACAAAAAGCCAGCCGGACATCGCTGTCCGGCTTTTTCAATATGAAGGTTTATCTCCACCCCTGTTTCCAGTGACCGCTATCGGTCAGTATCTGCCAATGAATAACGTGTTCCCGGTGGCTGATCACGGCTTCAAGAACGCACTGTTGAACAACACCTTCATCATCTTTCAGCAACTTCGTCACTAAAAAATGTTTCTCTTTATTCTGCGGCTTAACCGCTGTCCACTTACTCAAATGCAATTTAGACGGGTTAAATCGGTTCTTTTCTGCCATCGGATCAGAAACCGGTGATTGGCTGTACCAGCTTACCAAACAACGTGGTAAACCTGAGAGGAGCATCGGTAGCGATCAGGCAGATACAATCCGCTTTACTGTCGACCAGCGGTTGATGTTCGATCTGATCATCCAGATCTGCCACATCGCCGCGGCAGAAGCGCCCAACCTCATCGGAAAACGAGCCTCGCAGCACCATAGTCAGCTCATTGCCATTGTGGGTGTGCGCCAGCATCGCCTTGCCCGGTGCAATTCTCAGCAGCCGGGAAACACCATGTCCCTCCCAGGGCATATCATAGTAAGCAACACCGGGAACGATCCGTTTCCACTCCAGTTGATCCAGCGGGCAGTGAATATACTCTCTTAAGGGGGCCGGTATCTCAGGATCCATGACGATAGGCGTAACCGGGACGCTCTCCTGCTTCGTCGGCAGCTCATCAAGCTGAGCCAGTACCGATGCCAGCATATCATCGGCAACCGTTTCGGGTTCCAGAGATTCCAGCAGTGCGCCACCAACGGCATCAGTGTGCTCAGCCCGCTCACGACACTGTGGACAGATCGACAGATGGGATGCCACCACCAGCGCCATACCCTGCGACAGAGCGCCAGCAGAATAGCTGATAAGGGTTGCATCATCGAGGTGATGATTAATGTTCATACTCGTCACCTCCCCAGATCTGTTTCAGTTTTTCTGTTGCCAGGCGGATTCTGGACTTAACACTCCCCAGAGGGATATCGAGACGGCTGGCGATATCACCGTGTGATCGCCCTTCGAAATAAGACATGTAGATAACCTGCGCCTGTTTTTCCGGTAGCTGACTGATCGCCTGTGCTACCCGGTCTGATAATACTTCCTGCTCCCCCTGTCCCGATTCGCAAGCGGTTTCACTCCACTCATCAAGACTGTACTGGGGATATTTCTGCTTACGCATCCAGTCGATGCTCTGATTTCGTGCCAGAGTAAAGATCCAGGTGCTGGCCGCCGCTTTATCCGGATGATACATATGAGCCTTGCGCCACACCGATAGCATCACCTCCTGCGTCACCTCTTCGGCGGCGGAGATAGCCACTCCCAGCCGTACGATATAGGCCTTAACCCTGGGCGCAAAATGGTTAAACAACCGGGCATATATCGATTTATCTGGCTTTACCGCCAATCTGCCTAACAGATCGCTCCAGTCTGCGCTAGCCATCTCGGCCTGACTCAGTTGTACGATGTTATCCACATCCTCTCCCGGTGGTCTGTTCTTCATATACCCCCTTTACGTACTCAGATAATTAACCGGATCATCCCAACTGAAAAAAGTTTCAGTCTGGTAAGTGCTTTATTCATAACAGAATCTGTGATCCTATTTTGAGACCTTCACGTATAGCCCTGCAAATACCATGTTTGCTGAGAGATTATTTATTCACTTGGTAACAGCGAACAACACAGATCACAGTATGGACTGCTCCGATGAATATTACTGCCATCCGCCCGAAAAAAATTGCCGTTATCGGTTCCGGTATTGCCGGCCTGAGCTGTGCCTGGCTATTGAACAAAGCCCACCGGGTGACGCTCTATGAAAAGGATGACCGGTTGGGTGGCCACTCCAATACTGTGCGGTTCGATCTCGACGGCACTCAGGTCGATGTCGATACCGGGTTCATCGTCTTTAATCCGGTGAACTATCCCAATCTGGTTAAGTTCCTTGAACATATCAACCTGCCAACCTGTGCCACCGACATGTCATTCTCAGTCTCGGTCGACAGCGGCCGGTTAGAGTACAGTGGCACCGGTCTGAATGGGCTGTTTGCGCAGAAACGCAACCTGATAAGTCCGGCCTTCTGGTCGATGATCAGAGACCTGATGCGCTTCTATCGCAACGCAGACAGGATGATGACTGACCCTTCCCTGGCGAACCTCACTCTGGAGCAGTTACTTAACCAGCATGGCTACGGTGATCGTTTTATCTATGACCATCTGCTGCCTATGGGGGCGGCCATCTGGTCCACCCCGGTGCAGCAGATGCTCAGGTATCCTGCGCTGAGTTTTCTCCGCTTCTGTCAGAATCATGGCCTGCTACAGATTAATGACCGGCCTCAGTGGCATACCATTCCTGGCGGCAGTATCGGCTACGTCAGCAGAATCGCCACCGAACTGGAAGATAATGTCAGAGTTAACAGCCGCATCCACAAAATCATCCGTCACCCGGACTTCGTGGTTATCGAAGACCTTCACGGTGCCCGGGAGCACTACGATGAGGTAGTGCTGGCCTGCCATGCAGATCAGGCTCTGGCACTGCTGGACAAGCCTACCGCTCAGGAGCAACAACTGCTGAGCAGCGTCCCCTATCAGAGAAACCGGGCGTATCTTCATCTCGATGAGAGCCTGCTGCCGCAAAACAAAAAGGTCTGGTCCAGCTGGAACTACATGGCGTCAGGCAGCACCAGAGACGAGCGCCAGGTCTCTGTCAGTTACTGGATGAACCGTTTGCAGCCACTGACGACGGAGCAACCGGTCATCGTGTCTCTCAATCCCCCGAAAGAGCCAGCAGCGGATAAACTGGTACGCAGTTTTTTCTACGATCACCCCGCCTTTGACCAGAACTCTCTGACCCAGCAGCAGAATCTCTGGAGCCTGCAGGGTCAGCAAAAAACCTGGTTCTGCGGGGCATGGTTTGGTTATGGTTTTCATGAAGATGGACTGCAATCGGGGCTGGCAGTCGCTGAGCAACTGGGGGGGATTCCCCGCCCCTGGCATCTGGACACCCCCAACAGCAGAATTATCGTCACCCCCAGACCCCCTGAAAGATCTATGGAGGATGAGATAAGGACCCGCATCCATGGTTAAACTGAACTCCTCTGTGTTCGCCGGTGTTGTTATGCATCACCGTTTTACACCGAAGCGGCATCGCTTTATCTATCGGGTTTTCTCGCTGTGCATCGATCTCGATGAACTGACTTTGCTAAGCAACACCCTGAGATGGTTTTCCATCAACCGCTTCGGCCTGCTGGCATTTTACGAAAAAGATCATGGTCGCGGAGAGGGTCGGTTGCGTCAGGAGATCACCGGGCTGTTATCATCCCGGGGTTATGCATCAGCCACACACCGTATTGAGCTACTCTGCTACCCAAGAATTCTGGGGTATACCTTTAACCCTCTGAGTGTCTACTTCTGCTATAACCCTGACAAAGAGTTGGAGGTGATCCTATATGAGGTCAGCAACACCTTCGGCCAGCGGCACAGTTACCTGCTGGTGAACGATAAACCCGATGAGAAGATTGTCCGCCATAGCTGCCATAAGCTGATGTATGTCAGTCCGTTTATGCCCATGGACACCGCCTACAGTTTCAGAATTCTGCCGCCCCGGGAAAGGGTTTCCGTATGCATTCAACAGAGCAGCAGAGATGGCACGCAGATCACTCCGATTCTGAATGCCACGTTTACCGGACAACGACAGGAGATAAACGATATAAACCTGCTCAGGCTGTTTATCAGTCATCCACTGATGACCCTGAAAGTGATGGGGGCTATCCACTGGGAAGCACTCAGACTCTGGCTGAAAGGCCTAAAACTTCAGCCGCGTAACACCACAAAAAGCTACAGCATCAGTTGGTCAGATCGCAATGGAGAAACTCACTATGAAAACCTGTAACTATCAGACCACCTCAACCGCAGGCCGGTCACAGGTCAAAACCCTGGCACAACAGTCCATGGCGCAACACAGGTATGAGCAAGAGTACGACACGGCTATTAAACCTGACTGGCTGGAACAACGGGTGCTCAACCGGCTCAATTCGCCCCTGAGTCAAACCCGGGGGAGAATCCACCTGATTATGCCCAGCGGCTATCAACAGGCGTTCGGCAAAGGGAGTCTTGATCACGATCAGCCCGACACTGAGGCCTGTCAGAATCAATCCGATGAAATGCTTCAGGTCACCGTTCAACTCAACAGTCTGCGCTGCCTTTTACGCCTTTACACCGGGGGAATCACCGGCTGGTCTGAAGGCTATATAGCCGGCGAATGGGACAGCCCTGACCTGACCGCTTTGGTACGTTGGGCACTGCAGAACGAAAAGACTCTTGAAGGGTTCGCCAAAGCAGGCTTTATTAAGCAGCTACTGGATAATATTCATCACTGGCGCAACCATAACAGCCGCACCGGAAGTCGCCGCAATATTGCCGCCCACTATGACCTGGGCAATGACTTTTATCGTCTCTGGCTGGACCCGACAATGTCCTACTCGTCAGCGCTGTTTAGCTCCCCACAGCAATCACTCGAACAGGCACAAACCGCCAAATACCAGCGGATTCTTGATCTGCTAAAGCCACAGGAGAACGACCATATTCTGGAGATAGGCTGTGGCTGGGGAGGCTTTGCAGAGCAGACTTTACGGCAACATAAAATCAGAGTTCATGGCGTTACTCTGTCTGAAGAGCAGCTTCAGTGGAGTCGCAACAGACTCGCATCAGCAGGGCTCGATAAAAGCGCCAATATCAGCCTCACCGATTACCGGGATCTGCTCAGTCAGTATGATGCGGTTGTCTCCATTGAGATGTTTGAAGCAGTGGGGGAAAAATACTGGGACAGCTATTTCAATACCCTCAAACAATCACTCAAACCGGGCGGAACAGCGGTACTTCAGGTGATCAGTATCGAAGAGGAACGGTTTAAAACCTATCGCAATCAGGCGGACTTTATTCAACGCTATATTTTTCCGGGAGGGATGCTACCCAGTATCAGTCGACTGAAGCAAAAGTTTTCTGAGCATGGCTTCTCTCTGGAATATAAACAGCTCTTTGGCAAAGATTATGCCCGCACCCTCAGGCTCTGGCGGGAGAATTTTGAACAACACAGCGAAGCCCTAGAACAGCTGGGCTATGACGAGCGTTTCAGACGTTTATGGCGTTACTATCTTAGCTATTGCGAGGGAGGCTTTGAAGAAGGGACCATCGATGTAGGCTTGTATCAACTGATCAACCGGAACACAGACTAATGTTATTTCGTTTCCTGGTGAGAATTAAAAAACATCATTTGTATAAAGCCCCGGGGCAACCTATGATGCTCATTTTTGAGACAACTGTTCAGCAACCTTGATAACGCTTTAATGACCCCATGATGGATAACTTCACTCTGATAGGGCTGATGGCAGCCACCTGCACCACCCTCTCATTTGTGCCCCAGGTAGTTCACATACTACGCACCGGTAATGTGGAGGGTATCTCACTGATGATGTATTCCGTTTTCACTGTTGGCGTAGCGTTATGGCTGACCTATGGCCTGCTGCTTGGTGATCTTCCTGTGATACTGGCCAATCTGGTCACTCTGGTTCTGGCTTCTACGGTGCTTGTGCTGACGCTGATCAAGCGATACAGGATCAAAAGAGATCATCCCGCTTTATAAGCGGCCCGCTTACGTATATAACCAATAACGCGTCCCAGCAGGGGAAACTCCTGCATCAGGATACTGGCGTCCCAGAAATCCTGGTGACGAGTCACCAACCCCTGTTCATTCAGGCAGATACGACTCACTCCCTCCGCTGAAAATGAACCTGTCAGCGGCGAGGCAGCAGAAAAACGCCAGTAAATATAGCCCGTGTGGCCCTGTAGCTGCCACTCAAGCAGATCAAAACGTACATCCTGCAACTGCCGGAACATCTCCTCCATAATCCCCAGAAAGGCGGTTTTACCCTGCACCCGGTTGAAGGGGTCTGTAAACTGTATCTCATCTGCCACCAGCTCGCCCAGATCGGCAATTTTAGCCGGCGTTAACTGGGCCAGACAGATCGCGTATCGGTTTAACCGCGCTGTAATGCTATGACTAACGGTTTCTGACATCTTTACCTGCTCCTGTGGCTCTGCCAATCAGCCAGAAATACCAGCGATAAGGGATTATTCTGAATAATTTAAGCAGATAAACGAAACGGCGGGGAAATATAATTTCAAACCGGTCGCTTAAAAGCCCCGCCACTATTCGTCTGGCAGCCTCATCTGCGTCCATCAGGGCCGGCATGGAAAAGTCATTTTTATCGGTTAGCGGTGTGCGGACAAAGCCGGGGTTGATCAATTGAAGCTTAACCCCACTGCCCTGCAGATCTGACCGCAGCGCCTCACAGAGGTTGATCAGTGCCGCTTTACCGGCACCATAGGCTGCCGCCGTCGGCAGCCCCCGATATCCTGCAGAAGATGAAACCACCGCAATCTGCCCTGATGATCCAGATGTTTTTATCGCGTCAGCCGGTTTCGCCTGGCAGACCGGAACACCTCCTCCAAGATAACGGTATAAAACAGGTTCAAGACAGTTTATTGTCCCCTGTAAATTGATATCCAGCAGCGCTTTGCAGCGCTGAGCAGAAAATTCATATGCGGAAAAGGGATCATGGGTGCCCGCATTCAACACCACCAGTTCTGGCATAAACCCTTTAGCATCCCAGCTAAGAAACAGCTGTTGCAGAGCATCTGCGTCACGAATATCAAGCGGTACCGGGATCAGTTCACCCTCGCAGCCGCGCAACGCCTGCTGTAACTGTTCAAGCTGCTCAGAGGTTCTGGCAGAGCCATAAACGGTGACCCCCTGGCGACATAATAATCGGGTCAGCTCTGCCCCTATCCCTCTCCCCGCCCCCGTCACCCAGGCGGTCTTCCAGGGATAGCGCGGCCTTCCTGTACTGTTAGCTTTACTCATTGTCCCTCCGGACCGGTGCATACCGACTCAACGTCCCGAGTCTGAAATGCCTCGTCATCTGCCAGTTTTCGGATATGCAGGGTAAGCTGGCCCACCGGCAGACCAAACTTTTTCATCTGAGTACGGTTGATGAGATTGTTCTCATCGATCAGATACAGCCAGTCATCCAGAGCGATATTCCAAACCTTACCGTTAACCGGTACCTGTAGGGTATAGCGCCAGTTAAGAGTATTCCCCTGAGCCTCTCCCTGCGCCTCGCCGACAATATCACCGGCAGTTCCCCGATAGCGGTTTCCCTCCTTGACTATGGTCCAGCAGCGGCTTTGTTGCTCTCCATCACTAAAATAGAACTGTTCATCCAGAACCCCTTTGCCCTCCTGCCACTGTGCCGATATGTCGGCGCGGAAACGTCGGGTCACCCTGCCGGAAAAATCCTGCACCATGCCATAGGCAACCAGACGGCCATTAAAAAACTGATCCAGTGCTAATGTGGGTTTCTCATCACGATAAGCATCGAGAGAACTGGCACAACCGGGAAGTATTAATAAAACAGGTAAAGCCAGCGCCAGTAATGAAGTCGTTTGCGTCATAACAATCGTCCTTTTTACTCTGAAATTCTTCCAGTTAACTGTCGTGTAAACCCGGGGAAATCACTGTTATCAGATAGCCAGATACCCAGAAACGCCTGGCAAAAACGGTTATCTCTGATGCTGCCAAGATAGTTCTGATTGTGATAAAAGTGCCCATATCCATCGGCATCCTGATAAAAGCCAAGGGAGTCCTGGTCCTCTACATCCAGCCACAGGGTTGCCAGTGACCTGAGCCATAGCGCCTGATCATCCGGCGCGATACCGGCCTTCTGCCACTGCCTGCGCGTCTCGTCAAGCAGGCTCTGCTTGCTGACATCGCGCTGATATTCGAGAGTAAGCAACAAAGGCATTGATGCAGAGACAAACGATCCCTGCGGACTGGCCAGACGGGCACGATAAATACTCAACCAGAGCACCTTCAGCTCAGCCTCGCCGACCACTTTCATATTTTTTGGCAGCGGAGTCGCAACCGCATGGGCCAGACCGGCAGAAAACAGAACCAGAGTGATCAATAACAGATTAATACGCACCACGGCCCTCCCCCGAAAAGTGCTGACCACTGATCCAGAGCTGCAGGGGGAACAGGGCCATCCAGATAAACATCAATATCAGAGCCCCTGGCAACCATGGCACGCCAAGACTCACAGCGCCCAGCTTTGCCGCTGCACTATATGCCAGGCTACCGGCAACTCCACCACATACTGAAGCGACAACCCAGCGCTTATGGAAAAATCTCAGGCTCTGGTTCAGAGTTGCTGCGAAACATAACCACAGCAACAGTAACCATAAGGGGAGCAGCGGTGTAGAGGGAAAACGAAACAAGCCCGCCAGAGTTAACAGCAGATCAACCGCGAACCCCGTCAGGCCACAGAGCAGCACCACATACACTTCATGAACCGGCTGTCTGTGGAACCACAGGTGTAGCAGTAATAAGGTAATCAGCACAGCAACACTCTGACTGGTGAGCAGAATGGCGCTCCACCAGGCCAGTTGAAAGCCTGCCTGATTAACCCAGAAGTTTTGAGACAAACCTGATTTCATCGACGTTGCTCCTCCTGAGACTGTTACGCAAAAACGTCAAAGTAAGATCAGTCAAACGGGAGGCTGACAAGAATCATCAAACAGGATCTATATCATAGAATATCTATTTTGTTTAAATTCAACCTCAACAACTCCTCATTTAAGGCATGAAATAGCTATACCCGTTTAAAATGCCCGAGTAAAATCATCTTCTTTTCATAGCAAGACCACTGGTGAAAAGGTTCTTTTTTCGATGTCCAGACCTCCTAAGGTTACTAGTCCGTTACTTGTCAGGCATATTGCTCAGTCTAATCTGATCACCTGCACTCCGGATTCAACAGCAGACAGCCTGATCAGGCTGATGGCCGACAAGAAGATAGGTTGCATAGTTGTGTGCGAAAACCGCTTGCCGGTCGGTATCGTTACCCGACGGGATCTGATCGGCCTGTGGGCCGGCCATACCCAGCACCTGCCGGTCACTCAATTCATGTCCTCACCGGTACACACCGTCTCCGAATGGGAATCAGTCGATGAAGCAGGCCTTAAGTTTATCGCTGAGGAGGTACGCCACTTCGTCGTCACCAAAAACTCCGGTGAAGCCTGCGGCATTATTACTGAAACCGATGTCGTGAACAGCCACGGCATCGAGCATGATCTTTTCCTCCGCTCAGTTGAAGAGATCGCCGATCATTCGCCGGTCGCTGTTGATGGCAACAGCACCGTGCTCACTGCACTGAAAAAACTGAACCTGTCCTGCAGGTCGGCCCTGTTAATCACCCAGCATAACGAAGTCAGCGGCATATTCACCGAACGGGACGCGGTGGCACTGATCGCGCAGGAGATGCAGGACCGGTTGATTTGCGATCTCTGCAAAAACACTCTGGTAACGGTTGAGCAGAGTTTAAGCCTGTATAACGCCCGCAAAGTGTTTCTGCAACACCAGTTCCAGCATCTTGCGATTACCAACCATCAGGGAAAGATCACCGGACTGATCTCCTACTCCGATATCCTCCGTAGTGTCGAAAATGATTATGTCTACCGCCTGCGGGAGTTGCTCAATGAACGGGACAAGGCGCTGGAGAAATCTCAGCACAGCCTTAAACTCGCAGATAAAGTGATTGAAGCGTCAATGGAGGCGATCGTTATCTGCGACAAGAACGCTCAGATCCTTCGGGTCAATCCATCATTCACCGAGATCACCGGCTATACCAGCGCCGAAGTACTGGGTAAAAATCCGAACATCCTGAGTTCAGGACGTCACGACAAATCGTTCTATAAAGCGATGTGGCAGAGTCTCACAGAGCAGGGATTCTGGCAGGGGGAGATCTGGAACCGGCGGAAAGATGGTGCGGTGTATCCGGAGTGGCTCAGTATCACCTCAATCCGGGATGACCATGGCAATATTTCGCAATATGCATCAATCTTCACCGATCTGACGGAAATAAAAAAGTCGGAAGCCCGTATCAAACGGCTCGCTTACTTCGATGAGCTGACCCGGCTTCCCAACCGAAAACTGTTTAATGACCGTCTGCAACTCTCCATAGGCTATGCCAGAGAGCATCAGCACCGGATTGCCGTGGCCTATATTGATGTGGATTTTTTTCAGCAGATCAACGATCTGCATGGCCATGAAACCGGTGACAGAGTACTTAAAGAGATCGGTCGACGCATTGAGCATCAGTTAGATGACAGCGACACCGTTGCCCGTTTTGGCGGCGATGAATTTAATCTGATCCTCACTGATGTCGATGATACCCCCCATATCAGTGAGTTTCTCAACCGCTTACTCAGCACCGTCAATCAGCCCATTCTGATCGAAGAGAAAGAGCTGAAAGTCACTGTCAGTATCGGTGTTAGTTTCTTTCCAACCGATGCAGACGATGCCGAGTCGCTGCTCAAGTGTGCCAACTCGGCAGTCCATCTGGCAAAAGATTTCGGGCGCAACAGCTTCCGCTTTTTCTCCCCGGAACAGCACCGCCTGATTCAGTCCCGTTATCAGATGGGAAGTGACCTGCAGGCTGCGATAGACAATTCCGAGTTTCAACTCTATTTCCAGCCAAAAGTCGGCCTTCACACGGGCAGACCGACCAGTTGTGAAGCGCTGTTACGCTGGCTGCATCCGCAACTGGGGTTTATCTCACCAGCAGAATTTATACCGCTGGCAGAGGATCTGGGGCTGATCAACCGAATCGGACTTTTTGTGCTTGAGGAGGCGTGTCGACAGATTGCCCGATGGCGTGAACAGGGAGAAGAGATCAATGTCGCCATCAATCTCTCGGCCAGGCAGTTTCAGCAGGGCGATATCGCTGAACAGATCTTTGACTGCCTGAAACAGCACAACCTGCCCGCGCACCTGTTGTCTGTAGAGCTGACCGAATCCTGTTTCCTCTACTGTCCTGAGGAGACCAAGGAAGCACTGAATGCACTTCGCAGCCAGGGTATTAAGGTGGCGATCGATGATTTTGGCACCGGTTATTCCAGTCTCAGTTATATTCGTACCATCTCACTTGATATTCTCAAGATCGACCGTAGTTTTCTGGTCAATCTGGAAGCCTCGGAGGTGGATCGGGCAATCGTCACCTCAATCATAGAGATGAGCCATGTACTGGGCCTGCAAGTAGTTGCCGAAGGCATCGAACATCAGGCTCAGGTAACGATTCTCAAACAGATGAAATGCGATCAGTTACAAGGGTTTCTGTTAGCCCGACCGATGCCGGCAGATGCGTTTATTAACTGGTATAAACACCAGAATGCTTAACCCTGATACTTAGCCCTTGATGCTTAGCCCCTATATTTACCCCTTTCTGGTAGCCGGGCCAGAATGGGTCTCAGTCAGCTCAGCACTGAAGTGGGCAATAGCCGCATCTAGGTTAGACTTCGCCGCTATGGTCAGACCCTCCTGTAACTCCCACTCATAACCTCTGATCGCCAGAACATAGACCTCGGGTTGTCGCTCAAAACAGAGCTGACAAGTGGCGATGATCGAGGGAATGGAGATCGCATGGGAGGTGAAGCTGAAATCCAGCTCGGCCCTGGCCCTGTACAGCGAAAACGTACTCACCTCCGGACTCCGGGTAGCATCGATAAACAGCACTTTTTGCTTACTGCTGATCAGGTCGGCATCTTCGAGAAACAACTGATAGTTTCGCACCCTCTCTGCATCGACGCAGAGCCCGGCAACTTCGAGCCAGTCAACAAACGCCCACCCCAGCCCATCATCCTGGCGTCCCACATTACCGATGCCATAGATCAGACAGTCGTCATGACTTAAATCTGCCAGCGATAGCCGGGCCGGTTCAACGGCGCTGTGCATCGACTATCTGCCCCTCAGCATTGAACAGTGAGATCTCCAGCGGCATCTGCCCCAGTGCATGGGTTGCACAGCTGAGACAGGGGTCATAAGCACGAATCCCCACCTCGATCGCATTCATCATCCCTTCGGTAATTTCAGCTTTACCGCTGATATAGTCCTGCGCAACCGACCTGACGGTCCGGTTGATAACACTATTGTTCTGGGTTGTCGACACAATCAGATTAGCGAAACTGATACTGCCCGATCTGTCCGCCCGGTAGTGATGCAGCAGAGTCCCCCGCGGGGCCTCAACAACACCGATCCCCTCGCCGGTCCAGGCGTTGTCTGCGGGTGTCATCAGCAACTGTTCGTTTTGCAGATCGGGATCATGCAACAGCTCTTTAATCAGCTCCGCTGAATGAATAATCTCAATAGCCCGCGCCCAGTTGGTATGCAGGGTCATATTGTTTGACTTACCACCGGTATAGGCGTGGAATTTTTCCAGCGCCGCCTGAGCCAGCGGGGTAGAGAGCGTCTTTGTCACATTCATCCGCGCCAGCGGCCCCACCCGTACCGAGCCTTTCTCCCGTCCCAGATCCTTGAGGAAAGGAAACTTCATATAACTCCACTCTTCGGTCGCTTCAGAGAAATGCTCAAGATAATCGTGATAATCAAACTCCCGCACAATCCGCTTGTCTTCATCGAGAATACGGATTCTGCCGTGGTAGTAATCCACATTCCCCTCATCATTGACCAGACACATATCCAGAGATGGGACAACAGCAAAACTGTCTACCTGCTCGCGGTGCTGCCCATGAAACTCATAAAACAGCTTCAGGCCTTCCTGAGCATATTCGATAACCTCATCGATTGAGAGAAGTCCCTCCTCACCGTTGAGAAAACGATCACGCTCTTCAAGACTGATATTCTTGCTCACGCCGCCCGGCACCGAGCTGATACCGTGCATTCTCTTACCCAACACCGTCCTGATCAGCTCCTGGCCCCACTTACGCAACGCCACAACCCGCTTTACCAGCGCCGGATTCTGCTCCACCAGCCCGAGCACATTACGCTGCTCCGGCGGGGCATCCATACCAAACAGCATCTCAGGAACCACCAGATAAAAATAGGCGGTAACATGGGATTGTAACTGCTGGGCATAGTGCCCCAGCCGACGGACTTTTTCCGCCGTTGGCAACATAGGGATACCCGACCCCAGCCCGACCCCCACCATATCGTCCAGCGCTTTGGCACCGCACAGGTGGTGGCTGACAAAACAGATGCCACAGATCCGTTGCAGCAGCATCGGAGCCTCCCAGTAGGGGTGCCCCTGTATCAGTTTTTCGAAGCCGCGAAACTCCACCACATGAAGTTTGGCATCGGTGACGTTATTGTCATCATCCAGTTGAATGGTGACTTTGCCATGTCCCTCAATACGGGTAACAGGATCAATAACCAGTTTTCGACTCATCACGGTTCCCTCTGTTAATCGTATCGGTTAATCGATGCCGGCAGATCGAATTCGCGCCCGTTAATCAGATCATCCAGCACTTTTAGAATGGTCGCTCCGTCGGGCGGGCAACCAGGAATAAAATAATCCATTTTAACCACTTCATGACAGGGGTAGACCCGGGTGGTTATCCTCGGTATATCTTCATGATAGGGGATCGTGGGTATCGCATCGGCTACCGCGGTCACCGAATCAACATAGGCCTCTCGCAGGCAATCACTCAGTTCCACCTCGTTGCGCATCGCCGGAACACCGCCCCAGACAGCACAGGCTCCTACCGAGATCAGAATATCGCAGTTCTCACGAAACTCTTTCAGCGTCTCAATATTCTCCTCATTGGCGATTCCTCCTTCGACAAAACCGATGGCGCAACGTTCACGAATCCGCTTAATATCGGTCAGCGATGTACGCAGAATAGTGACTTTATCCAGCAGCCCCAGCAGCGCCTCATCCATATCCAGCATTGACAGGGTACAACCCCAGCAGCCACACAGGCCGATCATGGCAACTTTTATCTTATTATCCCGTGCAGCCTGCAATGCAGGGTCCAGCTGGGTCGCCGGCAGATCATGGGAACAGGTCTGGTTTTTACCGGATTTACTCATGACTCTTCCTCCCCCAATGCCCGCTCACGCACCGATTGAAGCTCAAATTTACGCCGCCCGATCGGATCGTTAAAACCGACCCCCTTTTCAATGATACAACCCACCGGACAGATATCCGCGGCTTCGCGTACCTGCTCCGGCGGCATCCGGTTGGCCAGTTCAGTATTAACCTCAATCTGTGCAGCAGTGCCCCGCCCCTTGATAGCGAAGATTTTCTGATCGGTTTGACGATCCCGGATAAACTCAACACAGCGCTGGCAGAAAATACAGCGGTCACGCTCCAGCCAGATATGATCTGCTGCCACTTCCCGCGGTCTGAGCGGGAACCGATAGGGGAAACGGGACACCACCATTCCCACCTCATAGCCGGTGGCCTGAAGTTCACAACGACCACTTTTTTCGCAGCTGGGACAGTTGTGATTACCCTCGGAAAAAAGCGACTCAATCAGCGCCTTGCGCATATCCGCCAGCTCTGCTGTATCGACTTCAACCTGCATACCCTCAGTCACCGGCACACTACAGGCCGCGGTAAAATGGCCATTCACCCGGACTGAACAGACGCGACAGGTGCCCAGACAGGGCTTCCCCTTCAGATAACAAAGCGTGGGAATATACACGCTGTTTTGCGCGGCAACGTCCACCAGATTTTCACCGGCTTCGGTAACGACTGGCTGACCATCAATGGTTATCTGAATGCTCATTTTTCCGTCTCCGGGTCTTGAATCAGTTCTCGGGGAATATAGTCGTGGTGAGTCAGTTCGATCCTCGCCCGCTCGTTCCCCTGTAACGCGGCCTCAAGATCAAATGAGGGTAACAAAACTCCCGACTGCTCTGTCAACTTTGCCTGATAGAGCTCAGGAAACTGCTGCAATGTCGTCAGAATCGGATTGGGGGATGTGCCCCCCAGTCCACAACGGCTGGTACTACGCACCAGTTCTCCCCAACTCACCATCTCATCCAGATCCTGCTGACATCCCCGACCGGCAATGATCCGCTCCATCTTGTTACGCAGATCAACATTCCCCGACCGGCAGGGAGTACAGATACCGCAGGACTCATCAACAAAAAACTGCATGAAGTGCTTCACAATACCGAGAAGATCGCGGCTGCGATTGAAGATCATCACCGAGCCATTACAGGAAAGATCCCCGTATCCAAAACGCCGCTCACCGCCTTTGTCGACCGCAACACACTCCCCGGAGGGACCGCTGATCTGCACCGCCCAGGGGTCCTCAGCCCCGACCAGGGTCAGCAACTGATTCAGGCTGGTACCCCACTCTATTTCATAAACACCGGGGCGCTGACAGTCCCCCGACACACTCATCAACCGGCAGCCCCGGGAATCCTCAGTGCCCAGGCTCTGATACCATTCAGCCCCCTCCTGCATCACCCGGGTAACCGCCACCAGGGTTTCAACATTGTTAACGCAGGTGGGCATACCCAGATATCCCTGCTCTACCGGGTAAGGGGGTTTCACCCGGGGTGTGCCACGCTTCCCCTCGCAGGACTCGATCAGCGCGGATTCATCACCACAAATATAGGCACCGGCCCCCATCTGAATACGGATATCAAAGTTAAAATCAGCGCGCCCCAGAATATTTTTCCCCAGCAGCTGTTGCTCTCTGAACAGTTGTAGCTGCTGCTCCAGATACGCTTTCAGGTAGATATACTCCTGACGCAGATAGATAATGCCTTCACGGGCGCCAATAACACTGGCGGCCAGCACCATCCCCATCAAAACAGCCTGTGGCGAGCGGGTCAATAGCACCCGGTCTTTGAAAGTGCCTGGCTCTCCCTCATCAGCATTACAGATAATATATTTAGTCGCTCCCGGAGCCTCCCGGCAGAGTTTCCATTTTAAACCGGTGGCGAAGCCCGCCCCCCCATGTCCTCTCAGCTGGGCTTGGGTAATAGCCGCGATAACCGCCTCCGGGCCTGCATCCAGACAGTTTTTCAGCAGTTCAGGAAAGTCATTCCCCTTGTGGAAAAAAACCGGGCCGGCCTTGCAGATATTGGTTCCTACTAACTGATCAATATAGGCAATATCCGCTTTAGGCAGTGCCCTGGGATTAGCAATCTCTTCTGGTGACCTGCCACATTTTAACTGACTAATAATGCCGGATACTTTTTCCGGGGTCAGCCGGGTAAAGACCACCTCATCCACCAGCATCGCCGGTTCCTGGTCACTCAGACCAATACAGGGGGTGTCATACAAACTAAAGGTTCCGGAGGGATCCATCTCCCCCAGCGTAGCACCGGTCTCGCGTTCCAGTGCGTCCAGGACTTCCTGATAGCCCTGCATCCTGGCGATCACCGTATTGCTCAGATAGAGGGTGTAGCTGCCGGTCGACCGGTGGTGAAAATAGTGGTAGAAAGAGCTGGTTTCACGCACATCCTCAACGGCCATATTCAGCCCGTCCGCCAGCTCAGACAGCGCCTCATCGGGGAGGTAACCATACAGATGATGAAGTTCCCAGAGCATATCAAGCAGGCGGGTCCGGTCGGTCTGATAACGCTGAATGATCGCCTGGATTCGGTTATTCATATTCTCATCCTTCATGACATTTACACCGTTGCAGGTATAGCGTAGTCGTAAAATCGCTACACATCCTATCTGAATATAATCGCTGCGATAGCACAATGACCTCTATCAGCTATCCATTTTAAGTCGTTATCCGGCTCTCTTTTTTAACATGTTTTCCTCAATATAGGTGCAAAAAACTACCACTTAAAACAGTTGTATGAATTTACTTCATATGTCTGTATGAGGTTTTTGTTGGCTAACACCTATGTCATTGCCTACATTGATCTATGAACGCTCAGAGGGTAGCGGATGGCTCCCGGATCTGAAAAACAAGGAATAATCAAAATGAGCGATGCAATAAGGACAAATACCGGTCAATGGTCACTGGTGGTGCTGCGGGCAACTCAGAACTCTGTGAAAGTCTGGGCAGGCACTCTCTTCTCAACATTAAAAATGCCTGATCACGCCAGAATTGAGCTGGTATCACCCGACCACACGGTGGTCCACGAGATCACTAAAGCAGACTGGAACAGACCCTTCAGTTATCTCCGTAAACGGTTCTATGTCACCGCCAGCTTTAACAACCTGCAGCCCGGCACACATTATAAAATCAATTTTCTGAGGCGCATTGAGGCAATTGAGGGCGTCAGGGATGAGTCCTGGCAGCAGCTTCGCACGGGGCAATTTGAGACCCTGCCTGCTCAGCTTCCCGACAGCGGTCAGAAACCCTTTACCGTCGGTTTTGGCAGCTGTTTCTATAACCACCGGGACGGGGGCCAGGCCGCCGGATCATACAAAGCACTGTACGACCGGGGGGATGAGGCAGTCAAACCCACGATCACCTTTCTCACCGGCGATCAGGTATATCTGGATATCGGTTTTGATTCACTCTCCTTTGTTAACAGCGAAATAAGACAGCGGGTAGCAGACGACTATGCGCTTCACTGGCAGGCGCTGGGCAGTATTCTTAACCGGGGAGCCACCTGGATGCTGCCCGATGATCATGAATACTGGAACGATTATCCCTTTTACGACTCGCTGATTCCCACCCTGCTGACACTTAAAATTAAACAGGTCCGGGAGACCTGGAGCAGGGCTGCATACGATGGGGTTCAGAGAGTTCAGCAAAGCCCACGGCTCGATTTTTTTAAGCTTGGTGATGAACTGTCATTCTGTCTCGCTGATCTGCGCTCCTACCGGGATCAGCACAGTTTCCTGCCAGATGCTGATTTTGACCGCCTGACCCACTGGGCCCGGTCATTGACCGCACCCGGAGTACTGGTGATCCCCCAGCCGCTGATTGTTGAAGAGAACAAAACCGAGCGGAACCTGCTCAGCTTTAAACAGCAATATCAGCAACTGATAGAGGCACTGGGGGAGAGTGGTCACGATATTGTTCTGCTCAGTGGCGATGTTCATTTTGGCCGTATCGCGGTCGCTTCACTGGGGCCGCAGGGTGGCCGCCTGATCGAAGTGATAGCTTCCCCCCTGTCAAATCTCACCGGTCTCAACGGCATCGCGACTGCAACCCCCAGCTTCAAACCGAAAAAATTTCCCGACCCCGCGCTGTTCAGTATTCCCGGATGGTCGGCACAACCGGTGCGGTATGACAAATCATTCGCGGTCAGCACAAAAAAAGGCTGGCCATTATCGGCCTATCCAATGGCACGTACCCGGGAGCACTTTATGACCGCCAGTTTCAATCGGGCAGGTAACGGTGAAGTCAGGCTTAAAGTCAATGCCTGGCGGGTCCGGGAAAGGGACAGTGAAAACCTGCCTGCACGGGACTTTGACGAGTATGAAGTTAATTTAAAATAACCGTATAACAGGGAACCACCATGAAACCGATCGCACTGCCGCTCGATGAGATTCAGCCCCACTATGATGTGGTCGTTATAGGTTCCGGTTATGGCGGAGGTATCGCTGCATCCCGAATGGCCAGAGCCGGAAAGAAGGTCTGTCTGCTGGAGCGCGGACGGGAATTTCTGGTAGGCGAATTTCCCGACACCGCCAATGAAGTTTTCAAAGATATTCAGTTCCACACCCCTGCGGGACATATCGGTTCCCGTATCGGCCTCTATGATATCCATGTACAGGAACAGCAGAATGTGGTGGTCGGCTGCGGTTTAGGCGGCACATCGCTGATCAATGCGAATGTTTCCCTGGAACCCGACCCGGATGTATTCGAAGCTCCCTGCTGGCCTCCGGAGATTCTGCAGCATAAGGACAGTTTACTGAAAGAGGGTTATCAGCGAGCCAGAGAGATGCTCAAGCCGACGCTCTACCCCGATGACTGGCCCACTCTGGCAAAAACAGAAGCACATAAGCGTTCAGCGACTGCGATGAATGAACCCTTCTGTCGCACCCCCATCAATGTCAACTTCAAAACACCTGGCAATGGTGTTAACCATGTCGGCGTAGAGCAGCAGGCCTGCACCAATTGCGGCGACTGTGTATCAGGCTGTAATTATGGTGCCAAAAACACCACCCGGATGAACTATCTGCCCGATGCCTGGAACCACGGCGCGGAGATATTCTGCCAGGCGGATGTCCGCTATCTGCAGAAAACCGATGCCGGCTGGTTAGTACACTATCAGGAGGTAGAGGTCGGGCGTGAAAAGTTCGATGCCTCCCCTCTGTTTATCAGAGCCGATATCGTTATCCTCAGCGCAGGAACCCTGGGCTCCAACGAAATTTTGTTACGCAGTAAAGCCAGGGGACTGCCGGTGAGTGACCAACTGGGCTATGGTTTCAGCGGCAACGGCGATATTCTCGGTTTTGGTTATAACTGCGACCGGACGATCAACGGTATCGGCTTTGGCAACCTCAAACCTGATGGCCGTCAGCCCGTTGGCCCCTGCATCACCAGTGTTATCCGCACCGAGCATGACGACTGGCGCAAACGCATGGTCATTGAGGAGGGCTCACTGCCCGGTGCGATTGGCAACTTCCTGCCAACCGCACTGGCAGCCGCTGAAAACCTTATCGGCGAAGATACCGACAGCGGCATGCCCGATGAGATACAGGAGCAAACCCGGGTTACGGAGAGTTTACTGCGGGGCCCCTATCATGGCGCCATTCATAATACCCAGACCTATCTGATCATGAGTCATGACAGTGGTGAAGGTCAGGCCCGCTTGGTCAACGACCGGCTACAGATTGAGTGGCCCAATGTGGGGCATCAACAGAACTTTATCAACGGTAATAAAAACCTGCTCAGCGCCACTAAGGCGCTGGGAGGGCAGTATGTGGAAAACCCTTTATGGACCCCTCTGTTCAAACAGAGTCTGGTTACCGTTCACCCTCTGGGTGGCTGTAATATGGCGGTCAACGGCGCCCAGGGAGTGGTCAATCATAAAGGTCAGCTATTCTGCGGTTCCGACACCTCGGTCTATGAAAACCTCTATGTCACTGACGGTTCCGTCATACCAACATCGCTGGCGGTGAACCCCTTGCTGACCATCAGCGCCATCAGCGAACGCTGCTGCGCACTGATCGCCGCTGACCGGGGCTGGGAGATAGACTATACACTGCCTTCAGCACCGGCTAAGCCGCACCCTTCGCCCACCTTGGGCATCCGCTTTACAGAAACGATGCGAGGACAGTTCTCGACCACGGCCGATACCGGCGAGGCGCTGGAAAGCTATCGCAACGCTGCAACAAATGCGACAGCATCACCGATGGAGTTTACCCTGACCATACACTCCCATGACCTGGAAACGATGCTCACCAGTGATGATCATAGTGCCCGGATCAGCGGCACCGTGACCTGCCCGGCGCTCTCGGATAAACCGATGAGTGTCAGTGAAGGCGAGTTTAACCTGTTCGAGCAGATGCCATCTCCGCCGGATACCCGGCATATGATCTACTCCATGCTGTTAACCACCGAACAGGGTGCACTCTATTACTTCAAGGGATATAAGCTGATCAGTAACGATCCGGATGCCCTGCATATCTGGCCCGATACCTCAACCCTCTATGTAACCGTCTATAAAGGCAGTGATGACAGCGGCCTGCTGGCGGGTAAAGGGGTTGTCAATATACTGCCCACTGACTTTGCGGTACAGATGACCACCATGGAGGTCACCCATGCCGAAAATATGGAACAGAGACTCAGCGCGATAGCCCGCTTCGGTAAATTCTTTGCGGGTGTGCTGTATGAGAATTACGGCGGGATATTCTACGATAGCCATTGTGATGAACCCAAAGCTCCACGAAAGAAACGCCCCCTGCGGGCGCCAGCGCCCGAGATCCATCCATTCATCACCGCTGATGGTGTCAGTTTACAACTCACCCGTTTTCAGGGGGGGGCAAAAGGGCCGGTCATGCTGGTGCACGGCCTGGGGGTGGCATCATCGATCTTCAGCACCGATATGATCGACACCAATCTGGTCGAATATCTGGTCGCCCATGAATATGATGTGTGGCTGATCGATTGCCGGGTCAGCATCCTGTTAGCCGCGGCGAAGCAGCGTTCCAATGGCGATCAGGTAGCCCAGTACGATTACCCCGCAGCCATCAGCAAAATATGTTCAGTCACCGCGGCAGACAGTATTCAGGCAGTGGTCCACTGCTATGGCGCAACAACCTTCTTTATGTCGATGCTGGCCGGACTTCAGGGCGTTCGCAGTATCGTCTGCTCTCAGATCGCCACCAATCTCGTCGTGCCGCCAACCACAGCACTGAAGACCGGGTTGCACCTGCCCTCATTTCTGGAGCGGCTGAATGTCGATCACCTCACCGCCGAGGTGCCGGAATCCGGGTCGGTACTGACACAGCTCTATGATAAGGCTCTCAACCTGTACGCGATGGCCGAGGCTCAGGGACATTGCCACAGTGAGACCTGTCACCGCATCACCTTTATGTACGCATCACTTTACAAACACAGTACCCTGACCGATCTGTTACACGATAACCTTGATGAACTGTTTGCCGAAGCCAATATCGGTGCCTTTGAGCATCTGGCACTGATGTGTCGTAAAGGTACTCTGGTTGATGCCGATGGCAACGATGTCTATATGCCCAACCTGGCCCGGCTTGATCTGCCAATCCTGTTTATCTCCGGTGCGGAAAACGAGTGCTATCTGCCCATGAGTACCAAACTGACCTATGACATCCTGTGCCAGCACTTTGGTGCAGGCCAGTACAGTCGCCAGGAGATTCCGGGGTATGGCCATATCGATTGTATTTTCGGTAGAAACGCGGTGATCGATGTCTATCCCTATGTGTTAGATCATCTGGAAAAAACCGCATTGTCTTAACGAAGACCAGTGAAACAGTCATCGCCAGAGAGGCAAAGGAGAACGACTATGCAGATCGATTTTCACCATGCGACAACCTATGTGATTGCCAGACTATCAGGCTTCGGCCATGCGAAAGCAGAGATCATTGCCCATGCCGCGCAATATGTTGATGATGCCACCAATGATGCTCTGATCTGCTTTGATAACCAGGCGATGTATAAACGTATCGCCTCGGCCCATAAGATGCTCGACTATAAAAACATCGAACAGCTGGCCAACCATCAGGTCTGGATACCGTTCCATTTTCTGCCAGGCAACGAGGGCAAAGCGGCGGGGTTGAATCCTGATGCTGATTTCCGCCATAAAATCGTCTGTAAACCCAACAGTTTCATTGCCCGGGATATGGTGCGGGCCTGTATTGATGATCGCACCAAACCCAACGCCCTGCACCGGTTAGGAATCACCATGCATGTCTATGCCGATACCTGGGCTCATCAGGGGTTTGCAGGGATCAACGACAGGATCAATCTGGTAAAGGATGTACTGGATGAAAACAATAGCCCGGACCCCAGCCTGTTAGGGAGGGTAAAAGAGTTTTTTTCCGACCGGTTTGACGATATCACCTCAGACTTTGTCGGCGATATATTACCCCTTGGGCATGGTGCTGCACTGAGTTACCCGGATCGTCCCTATCTGAAATGGCACTACACCAATGGCGAAGGCAGTTTTGTTGAGCGGGATAACCCTAAGGATTTTCTGGAAGCGGCAGAGGAGATGTGTAAAGCGATGCGGCGTTTTCAGCTGGGCGATGCCGATGCCAGCGTCGCCGGACTCAACCAGAGCGACTCGATAAAGCTGGACTCAATGTTTCGCAGTATCATTGAAGAAGATGGAGACAAACGTCACAAAGTCTGGCTTAAAGCGATCGAAAATGGCGAGTTTGGCTTCCCGCCTGAAAAGCTGGAATATATTGCCAAAGGCAAAGGCTCGTGGAAACACAAAGCGATTAGTGATACCCGCTCAAAACAGTTAAAAAGCGAAATTTTTACCTACCATCCCTCTTTCCTCGACAGTGACTGGAAGCATTTTCATGACGCCCTGCTGGCCCACAGGTTCGCGGTGATTAGTGATATTCTGCCCCGCTACGGCATCAGCGCAGCATAACGGTATCAACAAGCGCAAAAAAACCCGCTGTTGCGGGCTTTTTAATAACACCTGAAAACTATCACTCACTGGGATAACGGGTCGCCTTCAGACTCTCTTTAATCTTCTTAAGATGCTGATGGAAATCAACGCCCCGGCGCAGAGTGACACCGGTGGCCAGCACATCCAGCAAGGTTAGCTGGACAATCCGCGAGGTCATCGGCATATAGATATCGGTGTCTTCCGGTGTCGGTGCAGCCAGTAACACAGTACACTCTTTTGCCAATGGCGAGTTTTCAGCAGAGATACCGATCACCGTTGCCCCATTCTCCCGGGCGATCCTGGCAACATCAACCAACTCCCGGGTGCGGCCGGTGTAGGAGATAACCACAAATACGTCTCCGGTATGCGCCGCTGCAGCAACCATCCGCATCATCAGTACATCCTCATAGGCGGCGACCGGCAGATTAAAACGGAAGAACTTGTGCTGCGCATCGGTGGCAACCGGGCCGGACGCTCCTAACCCGAGGAAGGAGATCTGTTTTGCCTGAATCAGATAATCAACCGCTTTACTGATCAATCCGGCATTCACCCCTTTACGGGCGATATCCAGCGCCGCAATCGTCGAGGTGAAAATTTTATCGGTATACTCTTCTGTCGAATCATCCTGTTCAACACTGCGACTGACATAGGGTGTGCCCCCCGCCAGGCTCTGGGCCAGCTGAATCTTAAAATCCGGGTAACCTTTCGCTTCAAAATTACGACAGAAGCGGTTCACAGTTGGCTCACTGACTGAAGCGGCCTGCGCCAGTGACGCTATACTCAATCGTGTTGCCGTCGCCGGATCACCAATGATGACATTGGCCACTTTACGCTCAGATTTATTTAACGAATCAAGACGATCGTAAATCTGCTCTAACAGGTTCATAGCTTATTTACTCTGGTTCAATAGACCCTTTAGCCAGACGACTAGACTAAATGGTGGTTATTTAACTACATTTAAATATATAACGGTGACTATAACCCCGTAGCAAAATCGCTTCCAGCACTATTTTGGGGCAAATATCGACAAGGAAGTCACAGATACATGAATATTATGTTGTTATATTACGTATTTTTATATTGAAAATACAATTAATAAGACATAGTATAGCCATTATATTGCATTAATAACTACAAAACAGGTTCAACCATGTCCATTCCTAATACTTCCAGCGACATTGTCATCTTCGGAGCCATGGGTGACCTTGCGCAACGCAAACTCTTTGCATCCCTTTATCAGCTTGAGCGCGCAGGCCTGCTTAGCCAGGAAACGAGAATCATCGGCGTCGCCAGACATGAAGAAGATACCGCCAGCTTCACCCATACCTGCGAAGAAAGTCTGCAAAAATATATTAAGGCAGACGAGCTTGAGCCTGAAATATTGGCCCGGTTTCTGGACAAAGTCGAATACTGCGCTGTCAATTTTACTGAAACAGAGAGCTACCAGAACCTGAAAGCGATACTCGATCAAAGCGCTGAACGGGCCCGGATCTTTTACTATGCAACCCCCGCATCCATCTATGGATCGATCAGCAGAAACCTGACCAGGAGTGGCTGCACTAACACCAACAGCTGCGTTGTTCTGGAAAAACCGATCGGCCATAACCTCCAATCGTCCAATGAGGTTAATGATCAGGTCGCTGAATACTTCGATGAAACCCAGATCTACCGTATCGATCACTATCTGGGTAAAGAAACGGTACAAAATCTGATCGCCCTGCGCTTTGCCAACCCTCTGTTTGGTTCACAGTGGAACCAGAGTCATATCTCCCACGTTGAGATCACCGTGGCAGAGAAAGTCGGCATAGAGGGCCGCTGGGGTTACTTCGATAAAGCGGGTCAGATGCGCGATATGGTACAGAACCACCTGTTACAACTGCTCTGTCTGACCGCAATGGATCCACCTGACGATCTGTCTGCCGATATGATCCGCAATGAAAAAGTGAAGGTACTCAAAGCCCTGCGCCCTATCACTCTGGAGATGTGTAATACCCATGTGGTTCGCGGCCGTTATACCAAAGGGGTTCTGGAAGGTAATCCCGTACCAGGCTATATGGAGGAGGAAGGCGCAAACCCGGACAGCAAAACCGAAACCTTTGTTGCTATCAAGGCGGAGATCAATAACTGGCGCTGGGCGGGAGTGCCCTTCTATCTGCGAACCGGAAAGCGGATGCCGGAAAAGCTATCACAGATAACCGTTCACTTTAAACCGCAGCCACACTTCATCTTCGATGAGAGTCAGAGACATCTGGCACAGAATAAACTGGTTATCCGCCTGCAACCGGAAGAGGGAATCTCCCTGCAGATTCTGAATAAGGATCACGGACTGAATAAAGGGATGCGCTTACGTAGCGAGTCGCTGAATCTGAACTTTTCCCAGTCGTCTGAACAGAGCCGTATACCCGATGCCTATGAACGACTGCTGCTTGAGGTTATTCAGGGCAACCAGTACCTCTTTGTCCGGCGGGATGAGGTGGAACATGCCTGGCACTGGTGTGATCAGTTAATGGGACACTGGGCGAATGATACTAAACCGCCCCAGCCCTATTCTGCTGGCAGCTGGGGCCCCAAAGCATCAGATCTCATGTTAATCAAAGACGGGAATAGCTGGCATGAAGATCAGTGATCTGAATTTACCGGACCATGTAACGGTCTGCGCATTTGATTCAAGAGAGGCGCTGACAGACAACCTGTCGACCCTTCTGCAGCATCGATTACTGCAAGCAATCGAAAACAGAGGCGGAGCCAGCCTGGCCGTTTCTGGCGGTTCAACCCCGATCCCTCTGTTCCAGAGTCTGAGTCACGCTGAGCTAGCCTGGGAAAATGTTACGGTCACTCTGGTTGATGACCGCTGGATCAGCCCTGATGAAACCGATAGCAATGACAGGTTACTGCATACTCATCTGTTGCAAAACAGCGCTAAGCAAGCTCACTACATCCGGCTGTGGCAGCCCGACAGCTCAGCTGAAGCGGCTGTTGATCGCTGCAACACACGGTTGGCAGCGATCGATGGTCCGCTGGATATCGTGATCTTAGGCATGGGTAACGATGGTCACACCGCATCACTCTTCCCCTGCTCTTCTGAGCTTGACGCAGCGCTTACCAGCAATGCTGACTGTGTGGCCGTTAATCCAAGCACAGCACCTTACGCCCGGATCTCTCTCACACCCGCGCGTCTGCTAAATAGCGAGCTTAGAATTTTACATATTTGTGGAAATGACAAACTGGAGACTCTGTCCCGGGCACTTACCAGTAAGCCTGAGTCGATGCCCATCAATCTGTTTCTGCAACACCCGATAATGATCTACTGGGCGCCATAACCATCACCCTGTGTATATAACGATCTTATATCACTGGCCCAGGCCCCAAAAAAATAACAGGATTATGTATGACTAAAAAAACACTATCAGCCGAGATAATTGCGAAAGTAGATCAACTGTGCAGCCTGGGCCCGGTTATTCCGGTGCTCACCATTGAAAATGTAGCAGATGCCGTACCTCTTGCAGAAGCGCTGGTTGAAGGCGGACTGCCTGTACTTGAAGTCACCCTGCGCACCGGGAATGCCCTCAAAGTGATCGAAGCGATAGCCCACTCAGTGCCCCAGGCAAAAGTCGGCGCAGGCACCGTTATCAATCCGGAAAGCTTTCAGCGCTGTGTCGATAGCGGCAGCTCTTTTATTGTCAGCCCGGGTATCACCAACGAACTACTGGACTACGGTGTGAACAGTGACGCAATCTATCTGCCAGGTATCCAGACCGTTTCAGAGATGATGGAGGGGATCAAACGGGGCTATAAGCGCTTTAAGTTTTTCCCGGCAGAGATATCTGGCGGCACAGCGGCACTGAAAGCCTTCGGCGGCCCCTTTGCTGATATCCGGTTCTGCCCCACCGGCGGTATCCGGGTGCACACCGCAGCCGACTATCTCGCACTGCCAAATGTTATGTGCGTTGGCGGCACCTGGCTGACACCGGATGAGCTGATCGCCAATAAAGACTGGGCTGGCGTCATGCGCCTGGCGCAAGAGGCCGTCTCAAGTGCCACTAAAAGCGGCATCTGAAACTATGCAAACCCTGGAATTTCAACTTCAGCTAACAGTTACCTGATGTAAGGCTTGCCCGCTGCTATGCGGGCTTTTTTATTCACCGACATAACGCAAAAAAAGGGGGCCTGAATGGATATGAAGCAGATTGAGATGCCTGAACAGAAACGCATCGCACTGATCGCTCACGACAATATGAAACAGGATCTGCTCGACTGGACACACAAGAACCTCAGCACGCTGCGCCAGCACCAGCTGTATGCCACTGGTACCACCGGCCATCTGCTGGAAAACCATCTGCAGGTGCCGATTACCAAACTTATCAGCGGTCCACTGGGTGGCGACCAGCAGATTGGCGCGCTGCTGACCGAACAGAAGATCGACATTATTGTGTTCTTCTGGGATCCCTTCGAGCCGATGCCCCACGACCCTGATGTTAAAGCGCTATTGCGGGTTGCGGCGGTGTGGAATGTTGCGGTGGCCTGTAGCCGAAGCTCTGCCGACTTCATGATCAGCTCGCCACTACTGAGTCAGAAGCACCCCTATAGCGTACCGGATTATGAAAGCTATCTGCAGAAACGGCTCAATAACCCGTAAATAAAAAGGCAGAAATACTCTGCCCTGATGCGTTGTAATGAATCGAGGTAACGGTGGGGCTATTCCGGCTGATCGCACTAAGGGTATGGCAGCACACTGACCGACGTGGCCAGTGTCTGTGTTTCGCCAACAGCCAGCGTCTGATCATCGAAAAACCGGGTTCTGGCAGCCTCGACACAAACGAAACGGGCCACCTGATCCATCCCTACATCACCGATGTTAGCCGCCGCTGGCCCCGGATTCCAGACAACTGTTGAGCCACCGCCCCTCTTAGTGATGCGCAACCTACGTTTCCAGCCATGATCAATCAGCACCACTGCTTCACTATTATCTGCCTGTTCAACCACCAGATCGGTTTCCGCAGTAAAGCGCAGGGATGACGGCATCACTCCCGGTTGCATCCCCTGAACCTTATCCAGACAGCGGCAATCCGCTAATCCCAGTATCTCAGTCTCACGGCTGTCAGACACCGCAAAATAACTGTGCAGCGCCTGAGTCACTGCCATCGGCTGATCAGACTCATTAGTGGTGGTCAGCGCCAGCGAAAGTTCAGCACCGGTCACAGTGATCTCCAGTTGTAACTGAATCCCGTCACAAAGCGAGTCCTCCGGTGACATCAGCCACCGTCCGCCAGCATCATCAACAGTCCGATCATCGATCTGCCAGCGGGCGGTGCGGGCCACACCGTGCTTAGGCAGCTCAGGTTTTTCAGGGTGCTCCGCAAACCAGGGCCAGCAGACCGGTATGCCACCACGGATCGCCGCAGGTGCACCGGCAGGCTTTTCTGTCAGCCATAACAGAGGTTTCTCTCCCGCCGGACGAAACAACAGCACCTGCCCGCCCAGCAGGGAGAGGACCAGCTCGCCCCAGAGCGCCTTATAAACAACCAGCTCATATCCGCTCCATTGCAGGGAGTGGCACCCCATAGCCATGCCTGAAATTGTAATTTCCAGGCTATCCTGAAACGGTGCATGATCCATAATTACCGGCCTCGATCAGATTATTCATACAGGGAAAGCCGTCATCAACAGACGGCTGAGAATTCAGTGCAACTGGCATGTAGCAGAGCAGACATATAGTAGAGCTGAATAGTACAGCAAAACCTGCTAACCAAGAACGTTAGTCTGACCGCCCGTTATCTCAATGCCGCCACTGACAACCATCAGCTTCTGCATATTATCGACGACAACATCAGATTGGCACAGCTGCAGACTGGTTAATGAGTAGATGCCATCATTAATCAGCAATTCAAGACTGCCATTATCACTGGCCCATTCCAGCGTTACTGAAGCCTGGCTCTGGATGATTGGCAGATCAAAGTGACAGGGGAAAAACCGATCAAATGCGTCGTCACCATTCTGTCCCGCACGCTGATAACTCATGATCAGCCCGCTATCCGTCCGTCTGAAAGTCAGATCAGGCTGCTCAGGCTGACTCAGATACAGATCAACACAACTGCCCGGCTGCATAGCAAAACTGATTGATCCATGGACCGGCTTTATGCTCTCCTGTGCCATCGTCAGGGCAAGTTGCCCGCCCTCATCAACTGCGCCACAGGCGATCATAGCCCTTTGCCATGCCCGCTGCTCACCCAGTTCTGGCACAAACCGCTGTCCAATCCTCACCCCTTCAGTGGTGGCAACCAGACGGATCTCTCTGGGAATGGTCATCATGCCACGCCAGCCATTTTCGGGAATCTTATTGGCATACAACCAGTTATTAATCCAGGCAATGACGATGCGGCGATTATCCGGCGCATCCGACCAGCTTTGTACCGCATAAAAATCACGGGAGTGATCCATCAGCAGCACTTTATCCGGAGCATTTTCATTATGAAAATGGGTGCCATCAAAGTCGCCAATGAAATATTGAGTAAAGGACCCCCAGCTATCTTTACCGGCCCCTACCCCCACAACCAGCACCCAGCGACTGCCTGTGCCGCCTTCAACCGGCAGTTCGAACAGATCAGGACACTCCCAGGGGCCCTCTGTATGAGACCCCTGATGCTCACCAAACTCACTGCATAACGACCAGTCCAGCAGATTTTCAGAGCGGTAAAAACGGATTGTCTGGCCACAGGCCAGCGCCATAATCCAGTACTGCGAGGCCTCATGCCAGATCACTTTAGGGTCACGAAAATCCCGGAAACCCGGCACCGGGATAACCGGATTCCCAGCATATTTCTGCCAGCTACGCCCCTTATCACAACTATAGGCGATACACTGATCCTGCTCATAATCCTCCGCGGCGCTCCCGCTTACCCGATGCGCAGTATAAAAGAGCAACAGACCCGGCTGACCATCAAACAACCCACTGCTATCGTTATGATCAACAATCGCACTACCGGAAAAACACATCCCCCGCTCATCGGGAAACAGCGCAACATCCAGATGCTGCCAGTCAATCATATTTCGACTGACCGCGTGCCCCCAATGCATCGGTCCCCATTCCAGCCCCTCAGGATAATACTGATAGAACAGATGATACTCACCATCAAAATAAACCAGCCCGTTAGGGTCATTCATCCACGCCTTCGGTGGCGTAAAATGGAGCAGGGGCCTTACAGGCAACGGGGCATAAACATTAGCAACAGAAGTCATAAAGTACCGGTAATAGTCAGGGCACACCAGACGCTGCCGGTGTGCTGAGAAACGTAAAAGCTGTGATTAACCTGAGAGGGCTTGCGCGACAGGTGCCTGGGTGTGAAGCGGTACAGGTTTGGCCGCTCTGAGCGACAGACCGTTACAATCAAACAGATGACACTGGTCGAGGTTAAAGCTGAAATCACAATGATCGCCCCGCCTGACCGGACTTAACCCGCCGGTTTGAATGATCAGCTCATGCTCACCACTGTAACGGGCATAAACATAGGTTGAGCCACCGAGATGCTCCACTACATCAACATCGACGCCAATCCTGATTTCGCCACTCTGATCCTCTTTCAGATGCTCAGGACGAATACCCAGTTTCACCCGGGTCATTCCCGGAGAACGACTGACATCCGCCGCCAGTTGACACACTTCACCACAAGGCAGTTTCAGCGTCAGAGAATCGTCGGTCTGAGCGATAACATCACAATCAAAAAAGTTCATCCGGGGAGAGCCGATGAAACCCGCAACAAACTCATTAACCGGGTTCAGGTACAACTCAATCGGGCTGCCGACCTGCTCGATATTTCCACCCCGTAAAACGACAATCTTATCCGCCATGGTCATCGCTTCCACCTGATCATGGGTTACATAGATCATGGTATTCTTCAGCTGAGAGTGCAGTTTAGCGATCTCAACCCGCATCTGAACGCGAAGTTCGGCGTCCAGATTCGATAATGGCTCATCAAAGAGAAAGACTTTGGGGTTGCGCACAATGGTCCGGCCAATGGCGACCCGCTGACGCTGACCACCAGAAAGCGCTTTAGGCTTGCGATCCAGTAATGGCTCTAATTGGAGAATTCTGGCCGACTCATCCACCCGACGCTTGATCTCAGCCTTATCCGTTTTTGCCATTTTCAGGCCAAACCCCATATTTTCCCGCACCGTCATATGTGGATAAAGGGCATAGGATTGAAACACCATCGCCACCCCCCGACGGGATGCGGCAACAGAGGTGACACATTCATTATCAATATGCAGCTCACCCTCGGTGATATCTTCAAGCCCTGCAACCATGCGCAGCAGTGTAGATTTACCACAACCGGATGGACCAACGAAGACAACGAATTCACCATCCTTAATATCCAGATCGATACCGTGAATTGTTTCAACATCACCATAGCGCTTAACGACTTTGGTCAGCTTTACGTCTGCCATTTTTCTTCTCCCAAGATCGCCTGCCGTACAGGCGATCAAGTACATAAATTCTTATTTTTCCAACAACCGGTCAGCCTTTTATGCCGGCTCCGGCCAAACTGCTAACAAACTTCTTCTGGAACGCCAGGAACACGGCCAGCACCGGCAGGGTAACAAATGAGGCGTAGGCCATAATTTCCCCCCAACTGGTCTGCCTGCCGAAGAAGATCTGAATACCCGGCATAACCGGACGGGCGTCCTCTCCCTGCACCGCCATAATCGGCCAGATATACTGATTCCACATCAGCAGAAAGTGCAGGATCGCCACAGTGGCAAACACGGGACCGGACATCGGCACAATAATGTGTCGGTAGATCTGAAACGGAGTCGCACCATCCAGCTCAGCGGCTTCATCAAAATCTTTCGGGATATCCCTGAAAAACTGATAGAACAGGAAGATAAAAAAGGAGTTCGCAACAAAAGGCAGAATCTGTACTTCCAGCGAGTTTAACCAGGACCCCATCAGCACCAGACCACCCTGCTCCCAGCCGATTGTTGGCAACTTGGAGACCAGCAATAACAGCGGCACCACAATCGCTTCAATAGGGATAATCATCAGTGCAACCACCGCCGCAAGAATATATTTGCGACCACTCCAGCGCATACGGGAGAGGGTGAATGCCAGTAAACTGTTAACGATCAACCCGAGAACCACTGCCGCCGACGTAATCAGTATTGAGTTACGGAAATAAAGCAAAACATCACTCTTTTCAAATACCTGACGATAGTTATCCAGAGTAAGATCGCCGACCGGCAGAATGGCCCGGATACTGTAAAGATCAGCAAAGATCACCTGCTCCGGCTTAAATGAAGACATAATCATAAACAGCAGCGGGAACAGGAACACATAACCGATCAATAGAAGAAAGAGATAGGCGCCCAGCTTTTGTAAACGTTTCATTACGCATCCTCCCGCTTGTCAAAGAAGCGCTTCTGTAGCAACGCAATTGCCAGAATAGCCAGAAAGAAAATCACGCTGATCGCCGAACCATAGGCAATATCCTGCTCGCGGAATCCCTTGGTCACGGCATGATACATAACCGTCGAGGTAGAGCCCTGTGGACCCCCCCGGGTCATCACATCAACCTGAGTAAACAGACCGAAGGCCTGAATCGTGGTACTGATAACAACGAAAATAGTGGTGTTTTTAAGCCCCGGCAGCGTCACGTTGACAAACTTACCCCAGGGACCGGCACCATCGAGCTCAGCGGCTTCGTAGAGATCGCCGGAGATGCCCTGCAAACCCGCCAGAAAAATAAGCATCTGCACCCCGGCCGCCTGCCAGGCAGACATCAGCACAATCGAGGGCATTGCCCAGTCCGGATCACCCAGCCAGTCAACCGGACCGATGAGACCGAACGACATCGCATTCAGATAGTGATTAAATAACCCTAAATCTTTGTGATACAGGAAGCTCCAGACGATCGACACCACCACAATCGATGTCACCACCGGCGAGAAGAATACCGTTCGAAACAGAAAGATTCCCCGCAGTTTCTGATTAATCAGCAGCGCTAATCCAAGGGCGGTACCGCACTGGATGGGGACCACCAGAATGACAAACAGTAACGTATTAATAATGGACTGGATGAAGCTTGGATCTTTGGCCAGAAGGACCACACGCTTATCGCCAAAAGACCAGTGAGTAAACTCCTTAAACTCTTTATATTCAGGATTCTTACGCAGCACTGAACGCAGTCTTGGATAGACCAGCTCACCATCGGCGGTCTGTTTCAGATGGTTATCTGCGTCTGAAACAGGTTCCTGCACCAACCAACTGATGTTTAACAAGCGGTCGTAGTTACGTAACCCAACCCACTCTGTCGCATTAGGCGACAACAAACGCTGATCGGTAAATGACATCCCCAGTGCCATTAAAAACGGCAGAACCATAAACATAAACAGACCCAGCAGAGCCGGAGCACTCATAAGAAAAACATAACGCTTTCTCGGTGGGCGACGGGTCTCGGCAGACCGACCGGATGACACGGTTAACGTGTCACTACTGTTAACAGACGTACTAGCATTCATACAGATATCTCGCTGCTTCACTATCAGACTGCTACTGCCCTCTTTTACAGAGCACAATAACAGTCCGGAAAGGCTGGTTTACTGAGTAAAACCGTAGCCTTTATTGTCAGAAATGTTGCGTTCGATAGTATCAACTGCTTCATCCAGGGCATCCTGCACATCAGCACCATCTTTTATATTCCGCGCCATTTTTTCAAAGGTGCTGGAAATAATTGGATAGGCTGGAGTCGCTGGACGCAGTACAGCAAACGCGGCTGAAAAATCGTAGAAAAAACGCCAGTCGCCGCTAACCTGATAATGCTCTGTCAGCTCTGCGGCTTCTGGAGAGGAAGGAATCATGCCCGTTGCCACTGACATAGCGGAGATCTCTTCAGGCTGCAACATAAAGTCAACGAATGCCGCGGCGCCTTCCGGGTTCGCGCATGACTGAGTAATACCCCACTGCCAGGAACCACCACCGATAACCGGACCACCACCAAAATCAGGCACCGGCATCACAACCAGGTCATCGCCCCAGCGCTCAGAGTGATTTGCCATCTCCCAACTGCCAACATAGTCCAGTGCCGCACGCCCCTGAACAAACGCTTTGTCATCACTCGGGTTACGATCAACATACTCTTTGTCAAACAGGCCTTGAAAGAAAGTGCCCCAGGCCAGACCTGCTTCACCGTTGAGCACACCTTCAGAGGTGACGTAGTTGTCACGATCGATCTGGTCTGCACCAAAACTCTGCAGCATCGGTGCATAACCATAGGAGTACCACTCACCGGTCCAGCCGGTACGCATCGCCAGCGGATACTGGAACTCACCGGATGCTTTCAGTTTTGCCAGCGCATCCAGCAGTTCAGCCTTAGTCCACGGCTGCACATAGGTGGCCTGACGCAGGTTATATTTCTCAAGAATCGATTTACGGGTAAACAACGCCAGCGCGACATCAAACTGACCGACAGAATAGACTTTGCCTTTGTATGTGCCTTTCGCACTGCCAATCAGGCCATCAAGCGCGTCCTGAGAAAGCAGGCCTTCAAGAGGTCGCAGATAACCTGACCATGCAAAGTTAGGCACTACCGGCTGATCCATATCCAGGATGCAGGGCAGATCTCCGGCCAGTGCTGCCGCAGTGACCGTCTGGGTATATGAACCCTCGGGGATCATCTCTGCGGTAATATGCCATTTCGTTTGTGACTGATTAAAACGATCTATCGTCGCCTTATTGACTTCGATCTCCTTAATATTACTCGTTTCATGACGCCATAGTTTAATTTCAGACGTCGCAGCCATGACGCTGCCAACACTGAATGTCAACGTTGTCATTACAGCGCAAGACAAAAGAGAGATGTTCATTCTTTTCATGTTTTGACCCTTATTGTTATTTTATCTTGATTATAAGCACTAATTTTTCAGCAAATGAGACTGCCGCTCAATAACCGAAAACGGGATCAACCGGGTGACCATATCATCCCCCTGATTGAAAATACTGTTCATCGCGGCCTGCCCCATCTCAAAATGAGGCAATGCCATGGTCGTCAGTCCGGGCGACAAACCTGGCGCTATCATGCGCTGATTATCAAAACTGGTGACCGCTATATCTCTGCCGACCTGCAAGCCACGTTTAGCAAATTCAAAGTAGGCCTGCATGGCAAACTCATCTTTCCCACAGACAAAGGCCGTTGGCTGATGAGTCAGCTTCAACAACTCTGCAACCGCTTTTTCAACACTGGCACTATCCCCGGCTTCGTCAAAGCGTGACTCCCCCTGAACAATCAACTGCGGATCATACGCAATACCGGCCTCAGCGAGTGCCTCGCGGTAACCCTCCAGTCGCTTTACCGCAGCGATAATATCCGGATTCAGAGTAATATGCCCAATGCGTTTATGGCCCTGTTCAAGCAGCAGCCGCGTAGCATCATAGCCAGCCTGAACTTCGTCAGGAATAAAGGTGGTGAGTGTTTCGTTTTCCGCATAGCAGTTCACTAACACAGATGGCACCTGCAACATCTCCTGCGGCACCTGCACCTCTTTATGGTAATAGCTCGCATAGACCAGAGCTTCTACCCGTCGCTCCAGCAACATATCAATGGCTCGCTGCCTGCCAATACGATCGTTTTCAATGTTAACCACCATTAAAACCTTATCATGCTGGCTCGCCACCTCCTGAGCCCCGATCAACAGGTCCCCGGCATAGGGCTGAGTCACCACTTCATCGGAGATAAAACCGATAACACCCGACTGCTGATTACGCATCATACGAGCAGCCCGGTTAGGCCTGTAGTTCAAAGCAGCGATCGCTTCCTGCACCCGGGCACGGGTTTCTTCACGCACATTAGGGTCGTTATTCACCACCCTGGAAACGGTTTTGAAAGAAACTCCGGCCTGCTTCGCCACCTGTTTAATGGATACCATCAACCTACGACCATTTATTGACAACGTTGTCAAATACTAGATCGGAGCCATTGAGTTGTCAATATTGTTTGAGTATTATTCACCTCAATGATTAGATTTTTTTAACTACAAACCAAAGCAGAGCTAAACTTCAAAATGCTGACAGGGATTGTTTTTAACCCGACAGTGGCTTTTCAGACGATCAATTGAGCCTGACAAAAAAACCTGTCACGTTAAGTAACAGAGGTAAAGTTTATATTAAACAATAAGTTAAAAAATCTATTTCTGTTTCAGAGAAGCCTGTTACGGCAAACCGGTATGACCTGATATCAGATAAGTCATATCGCTCAATCGCTTAAGCCATATAACAATAAGAATGCATCCATTATGAAACTGATTGCTTATTTAAAATGTTTCACCCATGAAACATTAAAGAGAGAACCTCTGACGGCTCTTCACTGCGGAGACTCAGACTATGATCGCTGACAGCAAAAAAGCACCCCGCCCCACTATCCGGGATGCAGCTAATCATATAGGTGTCTCTACAGCGACTATTTCGAATGCATTCAATCATCCTGATCAACTCTCGCCGGAGCTGCGCGAACGCATCTTGTCTGAGTGCCGGCAACTGGGATATCGCAGCTCTGGCTCTCCCCGTAAAGCAGATTGCAGCGGTAGCCAGGGTGTGATTGGCATAGTTTTGCCAGATTGCCTCAGCTATAACCTGAACGACAGTGTTGCCAATCAATTCCTCAACGGCGTCACCACCGAGTTAGAGAGTCAGCATCTGAGCATGCTAATGATCCACTCCCGGGAGCTATCCAGCACCAACCAGGTACGCCGGTTACAATCAACCGTCGATGGCTTTATTGTCTACGGGCATATTGAGGACGACGCCATTTTTGATCAGCTCACGCTGCAAAGCAAAAAACTGATTGCCGTCGACTGCGCCATGGGGGATCACAGCAGCATCGCCAGTGACAATTTCGGCGGCGCGTTCAACAGCGCAGATCTGGCACTGCAACACTCTCCGAAATACCCCGCCATACTGGGATTACGCATCATCAACTCCAAACATGTGTGCCGTGTCTACAACGATAACGATCTGTTCAGCAACACCATTTCAGTCGCTGCGCTTCGCCTGCAGGGATACCGTCAGGCGCTGAGTGAACACAATATGACTTTGCCCAATGAGCGACTCTGGCATATCCCGGATAACACGGAAGCCTCAGCCCTGCTTGCCGTGCGTGAAGCGCTGCACTGCACCCCCCGGCCGGATGCCCTTTTTTGCATGACCGACACCTATGCACTAACCGCCATAAAAGAGGCAACCCGAATGGGAATCAGAATCCCACAAGAGCTTAAAATAATAGGTTTTGATGGCGTCCCCGAATCACTGACCAGCTCCCCCTCACTGACAACCGTTAAGCAGGATAACTTTGCCAAAGGTGAGATTGCAGCAGGCCTGTTTACAAAACCCGCCCCTCCTCGCGAAACAATACTGCCAACTGAGCTGCTTATCCGCGAAAGCTGCCCCATGCCCTGATCCAGATATAAAAAAACCGACAGGCATCAGAGATCTCTGTCGGCAAATGGCACAGAAGCTTATGTGTTCGCGCTGCCAGCAGCTGCCAGCCCATAAACTCCTCAGGTGAATCAGTCCCGGCGAGATGACACAATGGGAAGGGGTTCCATTGCATCAAACCGCCAGGGGGATAACATCAGTGCTTAAAACGTATAGTTTAAGCGCACACGCAGTGCTGTCGTTTCATCATCAGTGACATTATCAGCTGACGAGAAAGAGCCTGCGAAGGTAACCGTTGCGCCTTCGATATCCAGCAGCGGAACGCTGTACGCCAGATAAGCGGTGGTGACGTTTGGATCGGTACTGCTGCCCTGATCGACATCTGAACGAATGACACCGGCACCGAAGTTACCGTAAACCATGTTGGCAATGTATGAGGTGACCTTTTCGTCACTGTTTTCATCTTTTGAGCGGGCAGCCGCGATATTGATGTTAGCTGCACCCAGATCAAAGTTAGTGCCGATACCAAAACCACTTTTATCCTGAGTACCACCAGCGGTCAGATCATATTTAACTTTCTCATAACCCGCAAACAGACTGAAACCCCCGGTACTCCAGGTGATTGAAGGGCGTACGCCGGAAACCGCTGTCGTGTCATCACCCGAAGCATTTTCATCACCAAAAATGGTTGCCAGCTCAAACTTAACATTGTCGTTTGCATTGTAGTGCAATGCGAACTGGCCGCCGCCATCACCGATACGACCACGTACCATATTGGCTTCATAGACGCTCACGCCGCCCGCATGAACAATCAGGGTATCTTTTGCTTTCGGGAACAGGTTTACCGCTTCAAAGCGCCCGGCCTGCAGATCCCAGGTTTTTGAGCCGAACTGAACATAGGCGTCATCAACAGAGGTTGTGCCATCAACGGTGAGCAGCACGGTCCCTTTTGCCTGAACAAAATATTCGCCTTTTTCACGACGGGAAAGCACGTTGACCTCGACCCGACCATTCTGATCATAAGTCGTATCTGCGGCTGCAGTATCCGTAGCATCAGTATCCAGTTCGAGGTTAGCATTGAAATCGGTACCGGCCATGCTCTGACTGGACAAAGCCACCAGAATAGCCGCTCCAAGCATCGACTTTACAAACTCTTTCTTATTGTAATTCACTTCATACTTCTCCGTCTTTTTTTTATAGGTAACCGGAAATAAAGTATTAACTTCCGATTATCACTGGAAGATAAAATATTCAGGATCAATAAATCCTTCGACAGATATTATGAAAACGAATGACAGCCGCAATAAAAACCATCTAAACACTGCATCTTAAATATCTGAAACGTTCTAAACACTTACTAAAACGATAAAAAATTTAGTAAACATACAACGTTTCCATAAAAACCAGCATCGGCCATACAGACGGATAGAACGAAGAAATGCAGAGCCTCCCCCACCATTCACGGCTCACGCACAAAAAGCACACAGACACAACTATTTTGTTTTTATTACCTATAATTAGTGATATATTGTCGAATAAATTTAATATTTATACGTTATATTACATCAAGAACTATCTGACAGTAGCTCCCCGGTGCTACCGGTCGGCCTGCCTGCTATCAGATATGAGATCGACAACATCATAAAAAGACAGCGTTAGCGGCGCCTTTAATCAAGGCTAACAATAAAAAGAGAGATATCTATGTATCAACTCAGCTCTTCAGTTACCTGGAAAAAACTTGTTAAACTGGCTGAAAAAAACAGTAACGACAAAATTTCAGATTATTTTAAAAACGACCCTGAACGTTTTAATAAAATGAGCCTTCAGCTGGGGGAAATATTTCTTGATTATTCGAAAAATAAGATCAGCGATGAGACACTTAAAACATTAATCACACTGGCAGATCACTCCCCCCTTCATCAGCGCCGTGCACAGATGTTTTCCGGAGACATTATCAACGTAACGGAGAAACGGCCGGTATTGCATACAGCACTGCGCAACCGGGGTGAAGAGCCGGTGGTCGTCAACGGTGAGGATGTCATGCCTGCCATTCGTGCCAGTCTGAAAAAACTGGAAACGTTCAGCAACAAGGTCAGAAGCGGTGAGTGGAAAGGGTTTAGTGGCAAACGGATCCGCAGTATCGTTAACATCGGTATCGGTGGTTCCGATCTGGGTCCCAATATGGTGTGCCGTGCACTGCTAAACTACAAGCATCCTGAGCTGAGTTTTCACTTTATATCCAACGTCGATGGACAGCATATTAAGAAAGTACTGACCAGCCTTGATCCCGAAACCACCCTGTTTATCGTTTCAACCAAAACCTTCTCCACCCAGGAAACACTGCTGAATGCCAGTACGGCACGACGCTGGTTTATTGACAACACCGGTCAGTCTGACATCGGCCAGCACTTTGTAGCCCTGTCGACTAATCAGGCGGCAGCGATGGAGTTTGGTATCCGTCGGGAAAACATCTTTGAGTTCTGGGCCTGGGTGGGCGGGCGTTACTCTCTCTGGTCAAGTATCGGTCTGGCAATCGCCCTGTCCATCGGTTACGACCGTTTTATCGAGTTGCTGGAAGGTGCCTACGAAATGGATCGCCATTTTGTTGAAGCTCCACTGATCAGCAACATGCCGGTACTGATGGCCCTGATCGGCATCTGGAATATCAACTTCCTGGGGGCCGAAACCCAGGCCATCATCCCTTACGATCAGGCCCTGCACCAACTTCCGGCATTTCTGCAACAGCTGGATATGGAGAGTAATGGCAAGTCGGTGGATATGGAGGGTCATCCGGTAGACTTTGCAACCGGCCCCATCGTCTGGGGCCAGACCGGCTCCAATGGTCAGCACGCCTTTTTCCAGTTGCTTCACCAGGGTACACGCTTCGTGCCGATCGATTTTATCGCCTCCCTTGAACCTGATGAGAAAACCGAAGAGCACCACTTTGCCCTGCTCACCAATATGCTCGCCCAGGCCAACGCGTTTATGAATGGAGATCAGCAGGAAGGGATCCTCGACTATCAGACCTGTCCGGGCAATCGTCCCAGCAACACCCTGCTCCTGGATCGGTTAACACCACACAACCTGGGCGCGCTGATCGCCTTGTATGAGCATAAAGTGTTTGTGCAGGGGGCTATCTGGAATATCAACTCATTCGATCAGTGGGGAGTACAACTGGGTAAGCGTCTGGCGACTGAGATCAGCCGTAATATTGAGCTAAAAAGTTCTGAATATGATCCGTCAACTCAGGGGCTGATGAATATCGTACGCAGTAAAATGGGAACTAAGCAGCCAGCGAAACCCGCCCCAAAGCGATCAAAGCAAGGCTCTTAAGTAAGCCTCTTAAGCAAGGCTCTTAAGCAAGCCTCCCTGCAACACCAAAAACTGCACGTTAGAACCTTTAAAATGACAAAACCAGACGGGCCTGTATGGCCCGTCTTCTATCCGGCTATACCGGTGTCTGTATATCCAGCAGACAGCTGTCCACACATCGCCATGGAGCAACAGCGGGTTTATCGTCAGCCTCAGTAATAATGCCCCAGGAGTTACTGACTGACCAAAAGGCCGCGGCCACCGCTGAAAGACTTATAGCCGTATAAAGATTTCAAAGCGACTCTGCGATATTCAGAGGGGGTCATTTTTTTCACGTCGTAAAATCGACGATTGAAGTTGGCAATATTATTAAAACCGACAGCAAAACAGATCTCGGTAATCGACCGGTCACTGTGCGTAAGCTGCTCACATGCCTTATTGATCTTAATTCCATTAACAAAATCAATATACCGGCAGCCGGTCTCCCGCTTAAATAATCGGGAGAAATGCCCGACACTCATGTCAATATGTGCGGCCACCTGCTCCAGCGTAATCCCGGTATTATAATTTTCCATAATGTAGGCTACCGCCTGGTCCAGGCGTGCAGATTTGGTATCATCCTTACAGGACAAATAGGCAGCATCAGACAACACCCGGTATTCAGCCACCGCAGCCAGCAGGTCAATCAAAAACCAGAATCGCAGCACCCGGCGAAATCCGGATAGCGCTGCAATATCATCAAAAATCTGTTGAATTCTGGCAATAGCGTCAACATCAAGAAACTCAATACCGTATTGCGCTCTCTCCCAAAAAGGGGTCAGCGCCTGCATTTCCGGCACCCCCTTAGTATGAGCTGAAACAAGCTCCGGTGAGAAGTTGATTATCCGCTCGGTGCAGCCCTGATCATCATTATCACCTGACTGGTTAACCCAGCAATGTGGCAGATTCGGACCAATCAGTATCAGACTCTGAGGAGCAAAGTGACCCATATAGTCACCCACAAACACTCGCCCTTCGCCATGAGTCGTCAGGTGTAATTCATAGTCATCATGATAGTGAAGACAGTTATCCTGAGTGGCTGGCTTATCCTGCTCAAAATATCGTATCGACGTCCCTCCCATAGAATCTAAGGGCTTAAACTCTGGTTGAATTCGCTCTTTATTCCTGATCATAGATCGCTCATCCCAATAGAGAGGAAAAGCCAGGCTGGCTTATGCTGGCTCTCCTTAGATTACAGGGTCATTTATAGCTAAAACAAAATATGCCTTACTGCAGCTATCTGATTTAAAGCAATCTTTTTTCTGTCCTGGGATCAAACAGCACCGCTTTAGACATATCCACCATAAACTCCATATCACTTCCGGCGGGCTTCTCTTCCATCGGATCTACCCGACAATCAACCTCCTGACCATTCAGATTGATCAGGACCAGCGTATCAGGGCCTGTCGGCTCCGCCACGGCAACCTTTGCGGTAAAACGGGCAACACAGCTCTGCGCCTGCTTATGAGGGATCACATGGGTGATCTGCTCAGGACGAATCCCCAGTATCACCTCTTTGCCGATCCACTCCTGCAGTGAGCTATCGCCATGCTGCAGCGGCAGAAAATACCGTTCATCATCTGAAGTTGTCACACTCAGACCATAACCATCGTCAATACACTCCAGCGTGCAGGTGAGAAAGTTCATTGCCGGTGAGCCCATAAAGCCCGCAACAAACATATTCGCAGGGTCATCGTAGATCTGCTGCGGAGAACCAAACTGCTGAACTTCTCCGTCCTTCATCACTGCGATTCGGTCCGCCAGGGTCATCGCCTCAATCTGATCGTGGGTAACATAGACAATGGTGGTTTTCAGACGCTGGTGTAGTTTTTTGATTTCAGTGCGCATCTCAACCCGCAACTTGGCGTCCAGGTTGGACAGCGGCTCATCAAACAGATAGATCTTTGGATGACGTGCCAGCGCCCGGCCCATCGCAACCCGCTGACGCTGACCACCGGAAAGCTCAGAGGGTTTTCGATCCAGCAGATGGCTAATCTGTAACAGATCGGCGACCCGCTCAACTTCTTCCTCCCTCTCACTCTTTGGCACTTTACGAATCTCCAGCGCAAACGAAATATTGCCCCGCACCGTCATGCTCGGGTAGAGCGCATAGGATTGAAACACCATCGCGATATCGCGATCTTTCGGCGCTAATCCGGTCACATTAGTACCACCGATATGAATATCACCGGAGCTGACATCCTCAAGCCCGGCAATGCTATTCATCAGAGTCGATTTACCGCAACCGGACGGTCCCACCAGAATCAGAAATTCACCGTCATTAATACTCAGATCAATGCCTTTGAGCACCTCGACCTTACCGTAATTTTTCTTAACACTTGAAATCTCTAACGTAGCCATAACCTTGTACCTGTTATTATTTTTAATCTGTCTGGATCAGCCTTTCACCGCTCCCGCGGTCAGACCACGAACAAAATACTTACCCGCCAGGACATACACCACCAGAGTAGGCAGCGCGGCAATCATCGCTGCAGCCATATCAACGTTGTACTCCTTAACCCCGGTTGAGCTGTTAACCAGGTTGTTCAGTGCAACCGTGATGGGCTGGGTATCACCGCCGGAAAACACCACACCAAACAGGAAGTCATTCCACACCTGAGTGAACTGCCAGATAATACAGACAACAAAAATTGGCGTGGATAGCGGCAAAATAATGCGCCAGAAAATGGTAAAGAAACCGGCTCCATCGATCTTCGCTGCGCTCACCAGTTCACTGGGCACTGAGACATAGAAGTTACGGAAGAACAGCGTGGTAAAGGCCATACCGTAAACGATATGAACAAACACCAGCCCGGTTGTGGTGTTTGCCAGCCCCAGCCATCCCAGGGTTTGCGCCATCGGCAGAATCACCACCTGAAACGGAATAAAGCAGCCAAACAGCATCAGGCCAAAGAAGATATCACTGCCGCGAAACTTCCATTTGGTCAGCACATAGCCATTCAACGCGCCAAGAAAGGTGGAGATCAGCACTGCCGGAATAGTGATCTGAAATGAGTTCCAGAAAAATGATCCCACACCCTCACAACTCACGCCGGTACAGGCTGAGGACCAGGCCTTTACCCAGGCATCCAGCAGGAACTCCTCGGGCCAGGAGATCAGATTTCCGGCGCGGATATCGGCCATACTTTTCAGCGAAGTTAACAACATCACGACCAATGGCAAAAGATAGAACAGCACCGCCAACAGCAAGACGGCATAAAGCGCCATGCGGCCTGCCCTGACATTACGGGCGTTGGTATAGATAGAATCAGACATTGTTTTTACCCCGCAATTCGGAATAGAGGTAGGGGATCAGAATCGCCAGAACCACACCGAGCATCATCATCGCACTGGCGGACCCCAGACCGATCTGTCCCCGGCTGAAGGTGGTGACATACATAAATGTCGCCGGCAGATCGGTCGCATAACCAGGTCCCCCCCCTGTCAGCGCCATCACCAGATCGAAGCTCTTGATCGCAATATGTGACAGGATAATAAAGGCACTAAAAAATACCGGCCGCAGATGGGGCAGAATAATACGACGATAGATCATCGGCATACTGGCGCCATCCAGTTGCGCCGCTTTAACGATCGAACTGTCAACACCTCTCAGACCGGCAAGAAACAGCGCCATCACAAACCCGGATGACTGCCACACCGCCGCAATAACCAGGGTATAGATCGCCATATCCGGGTTAACCAACCAGTCAAACTGAAAGCTCTCGTAGCCAAAGTCATGTACCAGTTTTTCCAAACCCAGGCCCGGGTTAAGAATCCACTTCCAGGCGGTACCGGTGACAATAAAAGAGAGCGCCATCGGGTATAAGAACACCGTGCGGATTGAACCCTCTGCACGAATCTTCTGATCCAGCAGAATCGCCATAACCACACCGATAAACAGACAGATCAGGATAAACAGTCCGCCGAAGATAAGAATATTCAGCGAAGCCACCGACCAGCGATCGTTATCCAGCAACTTCTCGTACTGGGCAAAACCGACAAAGTTATAGTTGGGCAAAAAGCGTGATTTAGTCAGGGACAGCACCCCGGTCCAGATAACATAGCCATATATAAACAGCAGCGTCATCATCACCGTGGGCGCCAGCACCAGTTTCGGCAGCCAGCGCTGCATCAGATCTAACAGATTAGAAGAACCTGCCCCCTGTGCGGATGAGTCTGCCAATACGTCCCTGGTGGACAGGGTTCCGGCAGCGTCGGAAGTAGCATTCGTCTTCATAGAGGTCATCCTCATACGAGTTTGGAGAGGGGTATCACCTGTGGCGATACCCCGGAACCGCTCCCTAAGGAGCATTCAAGCAGAAGTGAAAAGTTTAGATAGCGGCTTTAATGGCCCGGGCCAGCTTTTCGGTTGCCTGTTCAGGCGTCAGCGAATCGCTGTTGAAGTAGTTGGTGACAACATCGTAGATGGCGCCCTGAACCGCAGAGGTGGTGGACATACCGTGGGCCATGCTGGGCACCAGGCCACCCGACTTAGCCGTGGCGACAAAGTCATCCATCGATTTATGGGCACAGCTGTCGAATTTGTCTCTTGGCATCCCCAGGCGGGCCGGGATCGATCCCTTATTGAGATTGAAGGTTTCCTGAAATTCAGGCTCCATAATCAAACGGGCCAGATCGGCCTGAGCCTGCTTATCATCGGCGTCTTTCAGATCAAACATCGCAAAACTGTCGATATTGAAGGTGAAGCCATTCTGCGTATCCGGTGCAGCCACACACAGATAGTCTTTACCAGGTTGCTTACCGGCGGCGGTAAACTCCCCCTTAGCCCAGTCACCCATCACCTGCATAGCGGCCTTACCATTAATCACCATTGAGGTGGCAATATTCCAGTCACGACCGGCCGCATCGGCGTCAATGTACTGGTTTAAACGCTTGAAGGTTGCCAGAATTTCAGTCATTTTAGCGCTCGTCAGTACACTCTGATCATGCTCGACAAACGCTTTGCGATAGAAGTCTGCACCGCCCATGCCCAGGACAACCGCTTCAAACAGGGTTGCATCCTGCCAGGCCTGACCACCATGGGCTAAAGGGATAAAGCCAGCCGCCTTAATCTTATCGGCTGCAGTGAAAAACTCATTCCAGGTAGTTGGAACCTCAGCCCCTGATTTTTTGAAGACCTCCGGGTTGGCCCAGAGCCAGTTAACCCGGTGAACGTTGACAGGCACCGCCACATAATGGCCGTCATACTTCATGACGTTACTAACCACTGTCGGTAATAGCTTATCCCAGCCTGCTTTGTCTGCAACCGCGTCCAGCGGTGTCAGAAAACCCAGCTCAGCCCATTCCTGGATATCTAAACCTTTAATCTGTGCAGCACTTGGAGGATTGCCCGAAACAGCCCGGGACTTAAGAACAGTCATGGCACTTTCACCGCCACCACCAGCCACAGCAAAATCTTTCCACTGATGACCTTCAGCTTCGAGCAACTGCTTCAGAACAGCGGCAGATTTAGCTTCGCCACCGGAGGTCCAGTAATGAAGAACCTCAACATTACCCGCCTGAGCAGCTATTGAAACCAGACCGGATAACGCAGTCGCTAATACGGCTTTTTTTGCACTTTTAAGACTCATTGACCTTTACCTTTGTTTGTTTTTATTAGGCTTTGAGGTTTTTCCTGTCACATTCGATGACAAGTGATTGCATTAAAGCACGGCCTTTAAAAGGTTAGGGTTACAGCAGGAAAGGAAGTGTAACAAAGTGTTACAAAAGATAAATTAACCTTGAATATCCAGCGATGCCATCAAGGGGAAGAAAGCCGGAATGCAGAACAACCCCGTCTAATGCCGCGGTAGCCGGACCAACACTTCCAGCCCACCACCCTCACGGTTATGCAGCTCTAACTCCCCCCCATGCGCATGGACAATATTTCGCGCAATTCCTAGCCCCAGCCCCGACCCACCGGTATAACGATTGCGGGATGATTCGCCTCTGAAATAGGGTTCAAACACCTGATCAATCATCTCTTCAGGAATACCTGCACCCCGGTCACAGATGCGCAGCGTGAGCAGATCAGGACTGTTCTGGACAAACACTTCTGCCTGCTGCCCGTAGAAAATAGCATTATCAATCAGATTACCCAGGCAGCGTTTAAGTGCGATGGGACGTCCCCAGAAGACCGGCCCCACGTCACCAATAACCTTAACATTTCGGCCCTGCACCGCTGCATCATCCTGTAAAGCGCCCAGCAAAGCCATAATATCAATCGGCCGCACCTCTTCATGAAGGTCCGTCCCCCGGGCGCACTCCAGAGCACCAGACACCATCCGGTCCAGCTCTTCCAGGTTGCGGCCAAACGTCTCCCGATCCTGCTCCTTATCCAGCATCTCTGCTCGCAACCGCAGCCGGGTGATCGGCGTTTTAAGATCATGGGAGATCGCCGAAAACAGTCGCTGCCGATCATCAATAAAACGGGTGATACGCTCCTGCATACGATTAAAGGCCTGAGCAGTTGCCTGAATTTCCAGAGGCCCCTGCACTTCCAGGGGAGGGACATCGATCTCCCGCCCCAACTGCTCCGCCGCTTGCACCAGTTTATCCAGAGGACGGGTGAGCCAGCGAACAATCATCCCGCCTAACAGCAGCAGGATCACCAATAACAATCCCAGAAAATAGAGCCGATCTGCAGGCAGGTAATCGGTCTTGATTAGCAGATCAGGTTTGGGCAACAACGCCGCCAGATACAACCACTCCCCCTCCTCCATGCCGATCTGAGCGACTAAAATTGGTGGTGATTGCGGATCATAAATAAGGCTTTGTTGCGACCACCGTGGCGGCAGATCCAACAGCAGCGTTTGATTATTAAACACATGCAGCGTCTCGGGGCGGGAAAAACTGACGATAATCTCTACCTGATTACCCAGCTTCTTGCGTAACCCCTGAATAAAGTTATCAATCACGATGTTCTTGAGTTTAGAGTCCTCAATATCTTCGATAGTGATCAGCTCTTTATTCAGTGATACAAAAAAACGGGTCCCCCCCATATCCCGTAGCTGGGACAAAACGATGTGCCGATACTCACTGGGCAGCGCCTTAAAAAAGGTAACAGTAGAGGAGACACTTTCAGCGAGATCCACAGCCATGCTGCTGGCCATCTTCTCATTCTCCCGGTTAATCTCCTGCACCCAGACCAGGTTGCTCATCACCTGAGCCAGCAACACGCCAAGCAACATTACCGCCAGCATTCGACCCAGCAGTGAACGGGGAAACCAGAACCAGCGCTTCACATCTCACGCTCAACTTCGACGGATAACACATAGCCCGAGCCCCTGACGGTCTTAATGATGTGGGGGTCTTTGGCATCTTCACCGAGACGTTGTCGCAGCCGGCTTAGCTGCACATCGATACTGCGATCATAGGGGCTGGACTCCCGTCCCCGGGTGGCTCCCAGCAGATCGTCACGATTCAACACTTTATTTGGATTTTCCAGAAACAATAGCAGCAGATTATAATCGGCCCCACTCAACGGAATAACTTCACCGGAACAACCGATCAGATCACGGTTAACGGTATCCAGACGCCACTCGGAAAAACAGAAATAGCGCCCCTTTGACCCCGACGTACCCGCAGAGCGACTACGGCGTAAAACCGCCTTGATCCTGGCCAGCAACTCTCGTGGATTAAAAGGTTTGGCGACATAATCGTCAGCGCCTAACTCTAAACCGACAATACGATCAGTTTCCTCAGCGGACGCGGTGAGCATGATAATGGGCACGTCAGAATCGATACGTACCCGACGGCAAAGACTGAAGCCATCCTCACCCGGCATCATCAGATCCAGAATAATCAGATCAATCTGAGTTGTCTGCAACTGTTTAATCAGCTGTTCACCACTTTCAAGCGATAGCGTCTCATAGCCATTCTGGCCGAGATAAGACCCCAGCAGTTCACGAATCTCATTATCATCATCAACAATCAAAATGCGCTTAGTCTGCTCACTCGACACGATATGTTTCCTTCAAAAAATCCGGGACTAATCTCTGCTACAGCCTCGCTGCCTGACAGTCAACAGCAGCGCCGCCTGTCCAGTCTGAACAGCGTGCAGACCCTGATGGCCAGTCATTATGATGAACAGATTATAGTCTGACAACTCAGCCGATCACTTCACTGTTATCCAGTGCCGCCGCCGCACCCAACAACCCAGGATTTTCTGCGGTACAGAGCCAGACTGGAACAGCCTGCATGTAATCCGTAAAACGACCTTTGTCTTCAAAGGCCCGCCGGAACTCACTCTGAAGGAGAAACTCCGCTACCCTGGGCAATATTCCACCACAGAGGTAAACACCTCCCCGGGCCCCCAGCGTTAATACGTTATCACCCGCCACGCCCCCCAGAATTCGGCAAAACCGGCTTAGCGCATCTACCGCAACAGGATCGCGTCCCTCCACCGCGGCAACACTCACCGCTGCGGGCGATTGACAGACGATCCCGCTCCCCCGCAGTTCTGATAAAATCTGATACAGATTCAGTAACCCCTGACCGCAGAGTATCCGCTCAACCGAGACCCGGCCAAAACGGGCGACCAGCGCTCGCCACAGATCGATCTCAACCTCGTCTGCCGGAGCAAAACTGATATGCCCCCCCTCCGTTGATAAGGGAATCCAGTCATCATTGGCTTTGACCAATCCGGAGACACCCAGCCCGGTTCCCGGGCCGATGACCAGTCGCGCTGCGCCCTCAAGAGAGCGACCAGCGCCCACCTGAATTTTCTCATCCTCATCGATGTGCAGCATCCCCAGTGCCATCGCGGTAAAGTCATTGACCAGCTTCAGCTGTTTCAGGCCAAGCTGTTGCGCCAGACCTGTTCGGGTAAAGTGCCAGTGATTGTTGGTCATGTTAATCACTTCACCCTGCACCGGGCAGGCAAATGCCAGACAGGCCCGTTCAATTCCAGCGATACCGACACGGCTGAAATAAGCTCTGCATGCCACATCTATATTGTCATACTCAGAACATTGCAGGGTATCCACATGCTCTAACACCACGGCCCCTGGCCGGACCAATGCAAAACGGGCATTAGTGCCACCGATATCACCAACGAGTGCGTATTGGGTCATTCACTTTATTCCGGAAAAATTGAAAACAGTTGCACCCTCTTCTGCACAGCAAACCTGGTCGCGCATCGGGGCAAACAGCTCACGCCCCATCGCATGATGATGTTGTGCCGCAGAAGCTGGCATCGTCAGGCCGCGGGATAACCAGGATGAATCTTCAGCGATCAGCTCCAGCGTGCCGGTGGTCGCATCAACCCGGATCAGATCACCATCGGCCACCTGCGCCAACGGCCCACCCAGACTGGCTTCAGGCCAGACATGGATCGCAGCCGGCACTTTACCCGATGCACCAGACATCCGTCCATCGGTCACCAGCGCCACCTTAAAGCCCCGGTCCTGCAGCGCGCCTAAAAAGGGCGTCAGTTTGTGTAGCTCTGGCATACCATTAGACTTTGGCCCCTGATAACGCACCACGGCAACAAAATCACGCTCCAGCTCACCCCGCTCGAAGGCCGCACCGATCTCATTCTGATCTTCAAACACAATCGCCGGGGCTTCCACGATTTGATGTTCAGGTGCAACCGCAGATACCTTAATAACACCGCGACCGAGATTACCCTGCATCAGTTTCAACCCACCATCCGGGCTGAAGGGTTGCTCCACGGTGCTCAGTACGGCAGGGTCCAGCGATTCCTGCACCCCTTCGCGCCATACCAGTTTGCCATTCTCGAGGAAGGGCTCCTGAGTGTAGCGTGACAACCCCTGCCCCACGACAGTCATCACATCCTCATGTAAAAAACCACCGGCCAGCAACTCACGCACCAGATAGCCAACACCACCCGCCGCCTGAAAGTGGTTGATATCCGCTTCACCGTTGGGATAAACCTTTGCCAGCAGCGGCACGACAGCAGACAGGTCTGAAAAATCATCCCAGTTAATAATCACACCCGCAGCCCGGGCGATCGCGATCAGGTGCATGGTATGGTTGGTGGAGCCGCCGGTCGCCAGCAAAGCAACCACCGCATTCACCAGAGAGCGTTCATCAACAATTTTATACAGGGGTGTGAACTCACCATTCTGAGCCGTCAGACGTACAGCCTGCCTGGCCGCCTCACGGGTCAGCGCTTCACGCATCTCAGTGCCGGGATTAACAAAGGAGGAACCTGGCAGATGCAGCCCCATCACCTCAACCACCATCTGGTTGCTGTTCGCGGTGCCATAAAAGGTGCAGGTACCTGCGCTGTGGTAGGAATCTGATTCACACTGGAGCAAGGCATCACGGCCAACTTTTCCTTCGGCATAGAGCTGGCGAATCCTGGCTTTCTCTTTATTCGGTAAACCGCTCGGCATCGGCCCTGCCGGCACAAACAGCGTTGGCAGATGACCAAATCGCAATGCACCAATAAGCAAACCGGGCACGATTTTATCGCAGACACCGAGATAGAGCGCAGCATCGAACATATTGTGAGACAGACCAACCGCCGTCGCCATCGCGATGACATCGCGGCTGAACAGGCTCAGCTCCATGCCAGGTTGTCCCTGGGTGACACCATCGCACATAGCGGGAACCCCCCCGGCAAACTGTGCCACAGACCCCAGCTCATGCACCGCTTCACGAATCTGATCAGGAAACTTTTCAAACGGCTGATGGGCGGACAACATGTCGTTATATGACGAAATAATGCCGACATTCACCGCGTTAACCATTTTCAGCGCCTGCTTATCGTCAGCCCCACAGGCTGCAAAACCGTGCGCCAGATTACCGCAGGATAGACGGGCCCGGTGCACACCTCTCTCTTCTGCGCCTTTCATCTGGCGTAAATAGTCTTCACGGGTTGCCCGACTGCGCGCAATGATTCGATCTGTAACCTGCTTAACAACGGTGTGCATAGTAACTCCTGAGCTTCTCTTTGGTCAGACGCAAACTGAGTATAAAGCCTGCAACATAACCTGTGTTCGATACCTTTATATCGGTAAGTTTACTAATTTATTTTTCAAATCTCCATTGATTTTTGCATAAAACTACGTAATATTAACAACAAATAACACTTACAACGCCAGTACCGAGGTATATTCAATGACAATTCGCGTAGCAATCAACGGATTTGGCCGCATCGGCCGCAATGTGCTCCGGGCACTTTATGAAAATAACTACCGCGATAAAATTCAGGTGGTTGCCATCAATGACCTGGGCGATGCCACTATCAACGCCCACCTGTTTAAGTATGATACGGTTCACGGTCAGTTTACAGGCGAAGTCAGCCACGACGATGAAAATATTGTCGTCAACGGTGACAATATCACCATCAGCGCCGTACGCAATCCAGCGGAACTTCCCTGGAAAGAGCTGCACGTCGATGTTGTTTTTGAGTGTACCGGGTTGTTCACCGAGCGTGCTAAAGCCGCGCAACATATCATTGCGGGGGCACGTAAAGTGATTATCTCAGCCCCCGGTAAAAATGTTGATGCCACCGTGGTCTATGGCGTCAACGATCAGATTTTGCGTCAGTCTCACGAAGTGATTTCAAACGCCTCTTGCACTACCAACTGCCTGGCTCCGGTGGCTCAGGTATTGCAGAATGAGATCGGCATCGAAAGCGGCCTGATGACCACTATTCACTCCTATACCAATGATCAGAACCTGTCCGATGTCTATCACTCTGATCTGTACCGGGCACGGTCTGCCACACAGTCAATGATTCCGACTAAAACCGGCGCAGCAGCAGCGGTCGGCCTGGTGCTGCCCGGACTGGCCGGCAAAATTGATGGCATGGCGGTACGGGTGCCTACCATTAACGTCTCTCTGGTCGACCTGAGTTTTATCGCCGAACGGCAAACCAGCGTCGATGAAGTCAACCAACTGCTTGCCAACGCTGCCGCCCACTCAGCGGTGCTGGGTTATAACGAAGCTCCGCTGGTGTCAGTTGACTTTAACCATAACCCGCTCTCCTCAATCTTCGATGCCTCTCAAACCAAGGTATCCGGACGACTGGTAAAAGTGATGTCCTGGTATGACAACGAGTGGGGTTTCTCCAACCGTATGCTGGATAACACTCTGGCCCTGATGCACGCGCCAGCCTGAGGAAATGATGAAAATGTTGAGACGTACTAAAATAATTGCAACCCTGGGACCTGCAACCAGTAGTGAAGAGCAACTCGAAAAACTGATTCTCGCAGGAGCTGATGTAGTGCGCCTCAACTTCTCCCATGGCGAAGCGGAAGACCACCGTCAACGCGCAGAGCTGGTACGTAAACTATCCAGAAAGCACGGCCGGTTTGTTTCCATTCTGGGCGACCTTCAGGGTCCGAAAATCCGTATTTCCCGCTTTGCTGAGCAAAAGATCAAACTGAAAATCGGCCAGCCATTTACTCTGGATGCCACACTGGATCGAGATGCCGGCGATGTAACCCGGGTGGGTCTTGATTACAAAGCACTGATAGAAGATGCCCGTGTGGGCGACATTCTGTTGCTGGATGACGGCCGTATCGAATTAAAAGTGACGGAAACGTTCGAAAACAAGCTGAATACCGAGGTGCTGGTTGGCGGCTGGTTGTCCAATAACAAGGGGATTAACCGCTTAGGTGGCGGACTCTCGGCAAAGGCGCTCACCGATAAAGACAAAGAAGATATTAAAACCGCTGCAGCCATTGGCGTGGATTACGTGGCAGTATCATTCCCCCGGGATGCCGCTGATATGCATGAAGCACGGGCCCTGCTTAAGGCTGCCGGTTCGACTGCCGGGCTGGTCGCTAAAATTGAACGGGCAGAAACCGTCGCTGACCCTGAAGTACTGGACGATATTATCCGCGCCTCAGAAGCAGTTATGGTGGCCCGGGGCGACCTGGCGGTGGAGATCGGTGATGCGGAACTGATCGCAGTACAGAAACATATTATCGCCCGTGCCCGCACCCTGAATACCGTAGTGATCACCGCCACCCAGATGATGGAATCGATGATCAGCAGCCCGATGCCAACCCGCGCTGAAGTATCGGATGTTGCCAATGCTGTTCTGGATTATACCGATGCGGTCATGCTATCCGCAGAAACCGCGGCAGGGGACTATCCAACAGAGACCGTACAGGCGATGGAGCGGGTCTGCCTCGGGGCTGAGCGCCACCCATCATCGAAACGATCAAAGCACCGGATCAATGAAGATTTCCACGACATCGATGAAACCATCGCACTGTCTGCAATCTATGCGGCCAACCACCTGGTAGGGATTAAAGCGATCATCAGCATGACCGAGTCAGGCGCTACACCCCAACTGATGTCGCGCCTGCGCACCTCAGTGCCTATCTTCGCCCTGTCAGGCCGTGAAGATACTCAGTTCAAAGTGGGTCTCTATCGCGGTGTCTACACCATCCCCTTTTATACCGAACAGTATGATCCCGAAGAGATCAATACCAAGGCGGTTCAGGAACTGATTGAGCGTAAAATCGTGGTACCAGGGGATATGGTTATTATCACTAAGGGTGATTACCTCAATGCTCAGGGAGGCACAAACACCATGAAAGTGGTGAGAGTTTAAGCGGCAAGGCTTACCTGAATAGCTTACCTGAATAGACTATCTGAAAAGCTTGTCTGAAAAACTGCTCGTTCGCGGAATGACCTGAGTGTATACAAAGGTCTTTGGGCACTTATATTTTAAATATGAGTGCCATTTTTTAATAAATCCCTTTCAACCAAACCAGCCTGACAAACAATCTAAAACCTTTAGCCGCCTGCCAGCAATAATCTTCTATAAAAAGCCATAATAGTTACGAGATTATCCACACGATAAACAAAAACCGTTACCCTAAAAAAACAGGTACCCTCAATAGTCGACACACCGTAGCGGATAAGCATTTATTGCAAGCTTGTTATTACTTGCACTATGTGGGGCCCATGTTGTGACGAAAAAAAACGCTTCCACCTCACTATCAACCCCGTCAAACCTGACTATCTGACTTTATCTGATCGGTACGAATATCTGAATCAGAAAAGTGTCAGTAAGGAGCTCTGCTGATAAAGGCCGGGGGGCTGATATCTGGAAAGCCCCAACCAAAAAAATCCATACTAAAAGAACAGACTAATAAAATAATCAAAAAAGTATAAACTCAGACACCTGAAAGTACAGATGTAATCCATAGTCAAAAAAATACACAACATCCATCATTTTTGTATTTGTTCAAAGTTTCCACCTCCTATTAAATAAACCGCATCAGATAATAAAAATAATACTGATAAACACAAAATACGAAAAATAAACATAATAATCGTAAGAGGTTTCACTTTGAATAAGTCAATTTTACTCACCGGCGCAATTCTTGGCTGCACGCTATCAGGCCTGGCACAGGCACAGCTTGCGTTTGATGCAAATCTTGAACTCGATACCGATGCGGTTGATACCGCAACCTCCTCCACAACCTATGACCAGAACGGTTTTGTCGAACTGAATGTCGCCTCTAAACGTGAAAACGGAGAGTACTTCGTTGCAGCCAAAGGCGGCGTGCGTCTGACCACCGATGGCGATAAAAATGTGGTGGTGCGTGATGCCTATATTCAGCTGGGCAACAATACCTGGGATGCGCAGATCGGCCGCTTCGAGGCGATCAACCTGTTCCCTCTGGGTAAAGACACCCTGGTTTCGCATGCCGGTGGCGTATCAGTTTATGAAGCAAACAAAGTGCGCGGTTTTGCCGGTGATGATGGCGGTCAGATCGCCCTGCACTTCAAAGCCTCTGACAGTCTGAAGTTTGAACTGGATACTATCTATGGTGATGATGACACCGCCGGTGATAACGGTACCGCGGTTTCCGGTTACCGCCCTTCCGTTACCTGGAGTACGGATGGATTCAGCCTGACCGCAGGCTTCGAGAGTGTTAAATACGACCTGACCGCGGGCGGCAACGTCGATCAGACCGGTTATGCATTAACGGCGAACTTTGATCTGTCCG
>NZ_JAFFZO010000010.1 GCF_016924145.1 Amphritea pacifica
AGGATCAAAGGTTTCAACTTACTGACCCTGGTAGTCAATAATGTTGAGTTCAAGGATGGAGAACAGGTAAGGGATCAATCAGATAGGAATGCCGCCTGATCCCATACACCAGATTTGACAATAACTCTTAAATTACAGACCTCTTAGCTACTTACATTTAACCTCGACAGCCCTCAGAATTATTTATAAAACCATCAATTCAGCTTATTCCATAAATCACAATCCAACCGGTTTTCTTGCTCAACCTTAGAGAAAAACTCTTCACCTAGTTGTTTTTTAACTTCAACGATTTTTTGATCCAGATTTTTCTTACCACCCCTTGAAACATTCTTTTCTATAGGCTGAAGTTTAATATCATCAAACCCATTACTTTTTAATAGCGTCTCTAGCTTCTCTAAAGACTCAGAATAGCGTTCTACAACACCAACAAACGGAAGTTTCTCTATTGCCAGCCGAGCCCTGTAGCCTTCATCACCCACTTTCTCCCCAAACATTGTTGCTAAGCGGTGTGCGTGAAAATCTCTACACTGACGATCATTCACCAGCGACAGACGTGTTTCAATATAGCCCTTTAACGTAGTATTACGGGCTAATACAGGACCAAAACCATCACCACCCTGTTTTCTTTCGAAAGAGTACGCAGATGCTATTCTGTCGATCGGATGGCGTATAAAGATAACAGGAATTATCTTTATGCCCTCGATCTCAGGAACCGGAAAAATAGCGGTATGTGAAGAAAAACACTTTGCCTGAGGGTTATCGATAATCCATTGCTTTAACTGCTCGCGGTTTAAGGCAGGCTGAGCAGGAAACTCTTTTGTTACCCATTCACCATCTTCTTCACTGAAATTTTCCTTAAAGGCAGCATCCAGTGATGTGCCTGCATTTTTGAAAAGATGGTAATGCAAAATAACAGTCTTCATCTTATCCTCCTACTGCCGGATAGTTTCAATCTACATAATCTCATTTAGTTGAATAAATACCAACACTAGAAAAAATATCTTTAAACACTTTTTTACCATGTTCAAATGAATATTTCTCGGCCACTAGTGTATGACTGTTTTCTGCAAATTTATTCCACAAAAGCTGATCGTCATATAATCTGATAATTGCATCCACCCACTCCTGCGGCTCCTGGGCGATCAGGGTGCTGATACCGTGAGTCAGCCCCGTCCCCTCAGCAGCCACCTCGGTTAATACCGTTGGCAGGCCATACGCCATAGATTCCAGTACTTTACCTTTGATGCCCGCACCGGAAAGCAGTGGCGCAATAAACACCCGATGATCGTGATAGACACCATCCAGAGACTCCGCAAAGCCAACCATCCTGACATTATCGGTTTCCATCTCTTTATAGGCTTCCGGCATATTGCTGCCATAGACATAGAGCGTTATATCAGGTCGTTGCTTTGCTAACAGCGGCATAATGTCATTGACAAGATACTCTACCGCTTCGCCATTAGGGGTATGATTAAAGCCCCCCAAAAAGGCGATGCCATTGCGTTCATCAAACTCAGGGCCCTTTGGTTTCTGCTCAAGAACCCAGGGGGTGATATGCAGCTTGTCAGCTTCTAAAATATGACTGGTTATCACTGCATGTTCTGTCGCGTTATAGCATAGAATTGCATCAACCTGTCGACATACAGACAACTCCTGTTCACGTGTATTCAGTGCTTTTTCTAACAGCAACTGATCTTTTTCACCCTTTAATGCCGCCCGCATCTCCCGTAAGAAATGCAGATCGGCGTTATTGAAAATAATTTTTGCCCGGGAGTTTTCACGGATATAGGGGATGTAGTCTTTGGCAATATGATAGCGGGTAATATAGACCGCATCCATCTCCTGCAGACGTGTTTCAAGCACATGATTGACGCTGACATAAAATGGTGCGTAAAGTACTTCAATCCCCATCTTCTGCAACTCAAGGGTGTATTTACCAAAGTGCGCCAGATTCGCGGGCACAAAGGTAACTTTAAACCCGAGCGACTGAATCAGTTTCATCTCCTGAATAGCCGCATAACTACCTGCATCTTTATTTGGCATCGGAGATGCGTAATCAATCACCAGAATACGCTGATCGACATTCCTGTCCTTTTCAATTTTTAAATTCTCAAAACCGGGTGTCCCATTGTTTCGATATGCCTTAAACCACTTCTGGCGGAACGTCTTTTCATTGATCACCTGATAGCGCTTCAATCCCTTTGTTACATCTGTTCCATGGCTTTGCCCTTCAAAGTGGACAACAACGGAGTGGGGGGTATAGACCGTTTTATACCCCGCTTCTCTGACTTTAAAAGCAAGATCGGTATCTTCGTAGTAACAGGGCACCAGCTCTTCGCTGAACAGGCCTACCTCTTGCCATATTGTGCTGCGAATACACATTGCGGCACCGGTCAGGTAATCGACCTCTCGGGTGTAGTTGAATTCCGGTGTCATCGGGTTTTCATTGCGTCCGACATTCCATGGCTGGCCATTTTCCCAAACAATCCCCCCGGCCTCCTGTAAGGTGCCATCCAGGTTCAGTAATTTCGAACCTGTCATGCCAATAGTCGCATCCTGCTCCATTTTGCTGACAAGCTCATCGATCCAGAATGAGGTTACTTCTGTATCATTATTCAGAAAAATAAGGTATTCACCACGGGCTTTTTCACTGGCACGGTTACAACTTTTAAGGAAACGCAAATTTTCCGGATTTCGTGAAACAATCAGGTTTTCGATGATCCCCTCTGCTTCGGATGTTTTATCCGTTGAGCAATCATCAGCCAGAATCACCTCGTAAGAGGTTTTATTATACGCAAGCGCTATCGAAGCGATGCAGTGATAGGTCAGCTCAAACTTATTGTAGGCAGGAACGATAATGGATACGCGGGGATTATCAAATTCAGGCAGACTAAATACGGGATACCGGTCTCTTTTTTCATAGCCTTCAACCACCACTTTATGCGTGGTTAGCAGGTTCTCTACAGTGTTAGTGCCTGAACCCTCAGCCATCACTTCAAGCTGAAAATGTAACGATTCGTATCGGCTATCTGCCTGTTGGGGCATCGATAAAAAACCGGGTTTATTAAAACTCTCTTTGAGGTATTGCCAGGGGGTCTGAATAGCATGACAGGCAACCATCTCTGTTCCCAAAAGATTGGGAACACCGGTCATGCCAACTTTATAAAGTTTAGATCGCCCATCCTGCAAGCTTAACGGGATTGGCAGACGCACCTCAAAAATAGTTTGATCGGTTTCAATCAGGGTATGATTTATTAATTTATCTTCATTAAAGAGATTAATCTCTTTCTTTCCTATTGGGTTGCGGGACTGTAGCCGGATAACAATATGCCCATGCTCTTCACCCAATATTTTTGCAAAAATACGCTCACCATTCAGAGGAAAAACTTTCGCATCTTTAGTCACAGGCTTACCCGTTTCTGCATCAACAATTAACAGGCCTACCTCTTTTTTATCAATAGCCCAATCATCTGCCACATCGATCCGAAAACCATGTTTGCCTGATCCATACCCGGCCTTTTCAAGATCTGCACGATAAATATTTGCGATGCCTGATCCAATCACCCGATCATCACAAACAACATGAACAGATAATGGGGCTTCTGTATCTTCAATATTAACGCCCCAACCACTTACCGTTCCATTTTCAAACAGATCAATATTCCCTTGCAAAGGGTCTATTTTTTTCTCTTTAATTCCGACAGTTGCAATTGAAGTATCTTCCATGCTTTTCATAAAATATAACTCTAACCCATTCAACTAAAATATGACTTATCAGACTATTTCCCGAAAATACTTTACAGAAAATTAAACATCGACCTGACTTACTAATGCCTTACAAAAAAAGATTCAAACTAATCGTCAAAAACAGCACTTTGAATTATTCATATACACATCCCGCAATCCTTAGCTTCATAAACTTTTCCCAGGCCAATCTGCAAACAGCAGGAGTAGTCTTTACACTTGGCTCTCTTCAGTGCAGACATTCTCACCGCCCGCCGATCATACAATATATTAACTGCCAGTTCACTTATCCTGCTCATTATCGACATTCTCCAGGAGACTGTGTCTGCCTTTCTGGCTTCAGTTTTTTTAAAAGACAATCCGCTGTTATCAAACAGCAACGAACATCGCAGCAGCACAACCCTACTGATCAAAAATCAGGCAGTTCTGATCATTGATAAATTCCTTCCAAGTCTAACAGCATTTACTGGTATTTTTGATACACTATCTCACTGACCTGGAGGGGCAAACTTCCCATTTTGAAAGACTGACTCAAACACTCAAATCGCAGCAAGGCAAGAGTATGAACAGCTAATGCGCTTCTGTAGAATATGGTTGCCCCCATTAATAATTCGCTTAAACCACCCCAAGAAAACAGACCTCCAATGCCAAAAAAAATCGATACAGCGTCCCCTTCGCAACACACACCCATGATGCAGCAGTATCTTAAGATCAAGGCTGAACATCCGGATCAACTGGTGTTCTATCGGATGGGGGATTTCTATGAGCTGTTTTTTGAGGATGCGAAGAAAGCGTCTCAGTTGCTGGATATCTCTCTGACCGCCAGAGGCAAGTCTGCCGGGGAGCCAATTCCGATGGCGGGGATCCCTTACCACTCAGCTGATGGTTATATTGCAAAAATTGTCCGGGCGGGTGAGTCGGTGGCGATCTGCGAGCAGGTGGGAGACCCTGCCACCAGTAAGGGGCCGGTTGAGCGGAAGGTGATGCGTATTGTCACGCCCGGCACATTGAGCGATGAGGCGCTGCTGGATGAGCGCCGCGACAGCCTGCTGATTGCGGTCAATACCGATCTGCAGCGTTACGGTATTGCAATTGTCGATATCAGCACCGGGCGTTTCAGTTTGCTTGAGGTCACCGGTGAAGAAGCACTTCATGGAGAACTGGAGCGTATCAAGCCCGCCGAGATTCTGTTCAATGATGGCCACAACCTTGCCAGCCAGTTGCAGGGATATAAAGGACTCCGCCCGCAAGCCCCCTGGAACTTTGAACGCGAAACCGCTGAACGTCTGCTGTGCCAGCAGTTTCAGACCAAAGACCTGACCGGCTTTGGCTGCGATCACCTGCCGGTGGCGCTCGGCGCTGCGGGCTGCCTGCTGCAATACGCAAAGGACACCCAGCGCACCGCACTGCCGCATATTCGCCGTTTGCTGTTGGAACAGCGGGACGAAAGCGTGATTCTCGATGCCGCAACCCGTAAAAATCTGGAGATCGATACCAATCTGGCAGGTGGACGGGAAAACACTCTGGCCGCAGTGATCGATAAAACCGCCACCCCGATGGGCAGCCGTATGCTCAGACGCTGGCTTAACCGACCTCTGCGCTGCCGTAATACCCTGCAATCCCGGCAGGCTGCATTACAGTGGCTGATCAGTGACTATCGTTTTGAACAGCTGTCTCCTGCGCTAAAACAGATTGGTGATATCGAGCGGGTATTAGCCCGGGTCGCCCTGCGTTCTGCCCGCCCCCGTGATCTGGAACGTTTAAAGAGCGCATTTCAGGTATTACCTGAGCTGCAGGAGTATCTGGCTGCCACACAACCCGCCCTGCTCAAAGCGCTGGCACAAACCGCCGGCACCTTCCCGGATCTTTGTGACCTGCTCAACCGGGCAGTCATTGAGAACCCGCCCGTGGTTATCCGTGATGGCGGCGTGATCGCCACCGGTTACGATGCTGAGCTGGACGAGTTGCGCGGGCTCAGCGAAAACGCCGGCGACTATCTGGTACAACTGGAAACCCGTGAACGGGAGCGCACCGGTATTCCAACCCTTAAAGTCGGTTATAACCGGGTGCATGGCTATTTTATCGAGATAGGCAAAGCGCAGAAAGCCGAGGTGCCTGCTGACTATATCCGTCGCCAGACCCTGAAAAATGCAGAGCGCTATATTACCCCGGAACTGAAAGAGTTTGAGGACAAGGCCCTGAGTGCGAAAAGCCGGGCACTAACCCGCGAAAAAGCCCTCTATGAAGCCCTGGTTGAGACACTCGCGGAGCAACTGGCCCAGCTGCAGGACAGCGCTGCAGCGCTGGCAGAGCTGGATGTTCTGTGCAACCTTGCCGAACGTGCCGACAGTCTGGACTATGTTGCACCAACCCTGGCCGATGAGCCGCAAATTCAGATCGCTGGCGGGCGCCACCCGGTGGTGGAAGATGTACTGGATGATCCGTTCGTTGCCAACGATCTGAATCTATCGCCCGAACGGCAGATGCTGATTATCACCGGCCCTAACATGGGCGGTAAATCCACCTATATGCGTCAGGCAGCCCTGATTACACTGCTGGCCCATATCGGCAGTTATGTGCCCGCTCAGAGTGCGACCATCGGTCTGGTTGATCGGATATTCACCCGTATGGGGTCGTCCGATGATCTGGCCGGGGGCCGTTCGACCTTTATGGTTGAGATGACTGAAACGGCCAATATTCTGCATAACGCCACCGAACAGAGTCTGGTGCTGATGGATGAGGTCGGCCGCGGCACCAGCACCTTCGACGGTTTATCCCTGGCCTGGTCTGCAGCGGAATATCTGGCCAATGAAGTGAAGGCGATGACCCTGTTTGCCACCCACTATTTTGAGCTGACGGTACTGCCGGAACTCTGTCAGGGGGTGTTCAATGTTCATCTGACTGCGATGGAACACCAGGACCATATCGTCTTTATGCATGAGGTTCAGGAGGGGCCAGCCAGTCAGAGCTATGGTTTACAGGTGGCTCAACTGGCAGGCGTGCCCGCCAATGTCATCAGCCGGGCACGGCAGAAACTGATTCAGCTGGAAGAGGATACCGGGCAGACGGAACAACGACGCCAGCCGCCGCCAGTACAGGATGATCTGTTTGTCGCACCACGACCCCACCCGGCGCTGGTGCAGCTGCAAACACTGGAGCCGGACAACCTGACACCCCGTGAGGCACTGGATCTGATCTACAGCCTGAAAAAAGCAGCTGAGCGTAGCTAAACCGCCGGCCTGGGGTAACACACAGACAAAAAACGGGCGAGTCGCCCGTTTTTTTTCTGCTCGCGCTGACGATCAGCCTTTCAGCAGATCTTCTCCGCTCAGACCATTACGCTCTACGATTTCACGCAGCTTGCGCAACGCTTCAACCTGTATCTGGCGTACCCGCTCGCGGGTCAGGCCGATCTCTTTACCCACCTCTTCCAGCGTGCTCATCTCATAGCCTCTGAGGCCAAAGCGCCGTGACAGCACCTCAGCATGTTTTTCCGGCAGCATGCTGAGCCAGCCTTCCAGGTTTCCGCTGATGTTTGATTTTTGCAGCAAGGTTTCCGGGTCGGATGACTCCTCATCGGCAATCGTATCCAGCAACATCTTGTCGGAGTCTTTACCCACCGGCACGTCGATAGAGCTGACACGTTCATTCAGACCAAACATCTTCTCGACATTTTCAACCGGCTTATCAACGGCAGCTGCTATTTCATCAACGGTTGGCTCATGATCAAGCTTCTGCGCCAGTTCACGGGCGGCACGCAGATAAACATTCAGCTCTTTCACCACATGGATGGGCAAACGGATGGTGCGGGTCTGATTCATAATCGCCCGCTCTATGGTTTGTCTGATCCACCAGGTGGCATAGGTTGAGAAACGAAAGCCTCTCTCCGGGTCAAACTTTTCAACCGCCCTGATCAGACCGAGGTTACCCTCTTCGATCAGATCCAGCAGTGTCAGGCCACGGTTAATATAACGGCGGGCAATTTTCACCACCAGCCGCAGATTACTTTCGATCATCCGCTTGCGCGAGGCTTCATCACCCTTCAGCGCCCGGCGGGAGAAGTACACCTCCTCCTCCGCGGTCAGCAGCGGTGAGAAACCTATCTCATTCAGATATAACTGTGTTGCATCCAGTGTTTTAGCATTCAGCAGGTCATTATGGGCCATACTTCCCTTGCCCCGTCCACTGTTGAGAAACTCTGGCTCGTCGTCGGCAACATCATCAAGATCGGTCTCGGCATCGTCCATGTCGACAGACACCGTATCCAGATCCTGATCACTATTTTCAACATTTCCCATTTCTTTCTTCCCGAGTAACCTGTTGTTTTATAGATTGTTATCAGTTACTGCATAGTGACAATTGTTATGTATTCATCTTTTACGCGGCAGATACATCATTGGATCCACAGGCTGTCCATCCCTGCGTATCTCAAAATGCAGCATTGTTCGGGCGGCTCCACTATTACCAATTTCAGCAATTTTGTCACCTATTTTTACCTTATCATTTTCTTTCACCAGAATGCGACTGTTATGCGCATAAGCACTGAGAAATTTCTGATTATGATGAATAATAACAAGATTGCCATAGCCTAATAAGCCACTTCCGGCATACACCACTTTGCCCGATTCAGCAGCGAACACCGGCTCCCCCTTACTGCCTGCAAAGTTGATCCCTTTATTGATAGTGCCTTTATTACTAAACCGGTCAATAATCTTGCCTGACGCCGGCCAACGCCAGTTCAAAGTCCGGTCAGCGACCGGTTCAACCATTTTTTTTACAACCGCGGGCGCGGCTTTGGGGGTGCTTTTCTGAGTCGCTGGCGCGGGAGGTGAAACCCTTTTTTCCGCCGCTACCGCTTTAACCGGCTGAGCCGATTTTACAGGGGTCGCAGAGGAGGCAGGTTTAGCAACCGCGACGACCTGCTGCGGCCCCTTTGTATGCGGGGGCGTCTCTTTAAGTTCGAGAAGCTGGCCCGGGAAGATCTCATAGCGATCACTGATACCGTTAGTGCGGGCCAACTGCCTGAAATCAAGACCATAGCGAAACGCAATGGAATAGAGCGTATCTCCCCGACGTACCCGATACTGACCGGGACGCGTCTGGGTGCTGACCACTTTAACCGGGTGGCGGCCACTGATTGAACGTTCATCCACCGGCGTGTAGAGACTGGTTGAGCTGCAGGCAGACAGCATCAGCACCACAGCAAACAGTGCTGGGGCTGAGAGTATATCTGCAACTGCTCTCACCATAGTCTATCCCTTAGCGGCCTGATAACGCTCCATAACCACAACAATAACAATACCCACCAGGGTTAACCCTAGCGCCCAGAACATAAACGCCGACTGACCAGTAATGCTTTCAAAATTCCAGGGAAGAACATTATCCTGCAACAACGGCACCTGCTCACCATGCTGGTTGATTGTATAAGACAGGGTGTATTTCCAGGGCCAGACTTTATTCAGCGAGCCGAACATAAAGCCGGCCAGCAAGGCCAGGGTCACCTGCCGGTGATGGCTGAACATCCAGCTGAGCAATCGGGAAAAGCTCATGATACCAACCACACAGCCAACCACAAACAGGCCGATCAGTTGAAAATCAGCACCTTTCACGGCCGCCAGAATATGGGCATACATCCCCAGCAGCAACAGGATAAAGCTACCGGAGATACCAGGCAGGATCATTGCACAGATAGCAACAGCGCCGGACAGAAACACCATCAGCGCCGAAGGCTCAACACTCACCGGAGCGATGCTGGTAATGATATAGGCCACAATAGAGCCGATGATAAAGCTGGAGATCAGATTCATATCCCACCGCTCAATATGACTCATCACCAGCCATACAGAGGCCAGAATCAGGCCAAAAAAGAAGGCCCACAGCAGAACCGGATAGTTGGCCAGCAGAAACAACACCGCTCCGGCAATCGTGGCGATACTGGTGACAATGCCCGCCAGCAGTACCAACAGAAAGCTGCCATTCACCTGTTTCCAGAACGCCCCAGGGCCACGCTGAAACAACACCCGGACCGCCCCCGGATTGAAGCTCTTGATAGTATTGATCAGCTCTTCATATATACCGGTTATAAAAGCGATGGTGCCACCAGACACGCCAGGGACCACATCCGCCGCCCCCATCATGACACCCTTAAAAAACAGCCCAAGATACTCCCGGGTCGTACGCGTTGTATTCATTTAATATCCCGTCACATCCATCAATTCAGCGTATCGTTCCGCTTAACAGGGGGACAAACTTAACCCCTTCAAGTACTGTTGTTTCATACTCTGTTTCTGTGACCCGGATAACCAGCTTTAGTTGCTGATTTTGCGTGCCTCCCACCGGAATCACTAACCGCCCCCCCACGGACAGCTGAGCGAGCAGCTCTGGCGGCACCTCCTCCGGCGCGGCAGTGACCATGATGCCATCAAATGGTCCGCGATCAGCCCAGCCCATGCCGCCATCGCTGTGTCTCAGGGAGACATTCCGGATTTTGAGCAGGGCAAAACGCTGCCGGGCTTTGTCCTGTAACGGTTTAATCCGTTCGACACTGAACACCTTATCAACCAGCTGTGCCAACACGGTAGTCTGATACCCTGATCCGGTACCCACCTCGAGCACTTTTTCCAGGGGGCCTGCGGCCAGCAGAATTTCCGTCATACGGGCCACAATATAGGGCTGCGAGATCGTCTGGTTAAAGCCGATAGGCAGCGCAGTATCTTCATAGGCCCGATGGGACAGCGCCTCGTCGATAAAAATATGCCGGGGGGTGTTGCCCATAATATCCAGCACCTGCTGATCATTGATCCCCTGCTCTTTCAGCCGCTGCACCAGCCTGCTGCGGGTCCGCTGGGAGGTCATCCCGATCCCCTGCAACTGCAACTTATTCACTCTAAATCCTCAAGCCAGTTACTTAGATTATCCATGCCTGAATACTGAGTCATATCGATATTCAGCGGGGTTATTGACACATAGCCTGCTTTCACCGCATAAAAATCGGTGCCCGGACCACAGTCCGCTGCAACCCCCGCACCCGCAATCCAGAAACGCCGCGTGCCGCGGGGATCGATCGATTCGACCGGCGCATCTGCCACCACCCGATGCCCCAGACGGGTGACATGGATCCCTTTGAGCTGATCCAGTGGCAGATCCGGCACGTTGACATTCAACACGGTTCGGGGGGCCAGCACCAGACTCTGGATGTCCCGGATCAACTGACGCACCACTTCGGCAGCCGTGTCATAGTTCACCGGGTTACTGCCCGCCAGAGAAACCGCGATAGGCGGCAGATGTAGATGACGCCCTTCCATGGCTGCTGCGACCGTGCCCGAATAGAGCACATCATCGCCCAGATTAGAGCCGCAGTTAATGCCCGAGATCACCATATCGGGGGGTTCATGATAGATACCACCAATGCCCAGATGAACACAATCGGTCGGCGTACCATTGATACCGATAAAACCGTTCTGATGGTGGTGTGCTTCGAGGGGACGATCCAGCGTCAATGAGTTACTGGCTCCGCTGCGGTTGCGGTCCGGTGCGACCACTGCCAGCTCTGAGTCCTGAGCCAGAATACGCGCCAGTGCTTCCAGGCCCGGGGCGTACACCCCATCATCATTGGAGAGTAATAATCGCATCATTCAGACTCCGGTTCCGGTTGCCCTGATGCAGATGACACCTGTGCCAGCTCCCGCAGCACACTGGTGGCAAAGCTGCCGGCGGGAAGATTAAAGGCCAGGACAAACTGATCATCGGCTTCCTGTTCAATGGTCAGATTCGCTGGCATCAGCCGGGTTGAACGGCGCTCCTGATTCAGCCCCAGCCGCTCAAGTCCCTCCAGTTGCTCCTGCCAGGGGGTTAACTGCGCGATCTCCCAGGCGGCCGCTTCTGCGGTACAGATTGAGCGACCACGGCCCCACATCGCCGCTGTCAGATGCAGGTCAGCAGATTGCAGGCGACTCAGGATAGTGTCATCCTGCGGATCAAAGGGGAAGCAACTCTGGCTGCCATTGATCATCAGCACATCACCGGGCATCGGTTGCGAGAAGATCGCCTGGGCGATGCGCTGAGACACCAACTGATTAAACATATAGGAACGCACCGCTGAGATATACAGCCCTTTCTTGTGTCGCTGCCGCTCTTTCAGCTTCCCGGCGATCAGTAGTGCCCCCTTGTGAAGATTTCCCTGATGGTGCCCGAATCGCTGCTCACCAAAATAGTTGGGCACGCCGGCACGGATCTGTTCCGCCCGCCGGAGCAGTTCCACCGGTTCACTGACCTGACGCAGACGAATCTCAAACCGGTTGCCGTTAAGGCTGCCCAGCCGCAACTTACGGGTATGCTTAACCGCTTTAAGCACTTTAATCGTCTCGGTTTCAAACAGCGACCAGGTCAGCGGAGCACGCCCTGGCAGATGCACACTAAACCACTGTTCGGTCACCGCATGGCGATCTTTTTTGCCGGCGTAGCCAACCTCTTTAGGACTGACCTGGCAAAAGTGCGCCAGTTGCCGGGCTACCCAGTCAGTATTTTCACCGGTTTTACGGATATAGAGAAACACATGATCGCCGCTGCCTTCAGGCTCAAAAGAGAGATCTTCTGTTACCCTGAAATCATCGGCTTCGGTTCGGATAACCGCACGACTGGCAGGCTCACCGTAGAGATAGTTTAACTCGTTTGGAAAGTTCATTAACGCTAGGATTTCCGTTACTGACCGCTATCGGCCGGTGGCTTACCTGGCAACGCCGGAACCAGTTGAAAGAAGGATTCATCCTCTTTCACCATGCCCAGTTGATTTCGGGCCCGCTCTTCCAGTGCCTCCAGTCCCTGCTTGAGATCCTGGACCTCAGCATCTAACTGATGGTTACGACTCACCAGAAGATCATTTTCCGCCCGTTGCCGCTTGATCTCCTGCTGCAACGCCTGCACTTCGCCCAGGTTCGCTTCGCCAAACCACAGCCGGTACTGCAGCCCGATCAGACAGATCAGCAGCAACAACATAATCGAACGAAATAAACTCAGGCGAAACACAGTCCGACAGCACTCTTACTCTTTATATAGTCAAAAAAGGGGGCGTTAAGCCCCCTTAGTATTCCACAGATCGGTTAAAAATTAACCCTGACCCTTAATTTCTGACAAACCGTTATACACAGCAGCTGCGCCCAGTTCCTCCTCAATGCGCAGCAGACGGTTGTATTTGGCAACACGGTCTGAACGACACAGAGAGCCGGTCTTGATCTGACCCGCCGCAGTACCGACCGCCAGGTCAGCGATTGTGGTGTCTTCAGTTTCACCTGAACGGTGGGAGATCACCGCTGTGAAGCCGGCATCCTTGGCCATCTTGATCGCATCCAGGGTCTCAGACAGAGAACCGATCTGGTTAAATTTAATCAGGATGGAGTTACCAATACTCTGCTCGATACCCCGGCTGAGGATCTTAGTGTTGGTGACAAACAGATCGTCACCCACCAGCTGAATTTTATCACCGATCTTCTTAGTCAGGTACGCCCAGCCATCCCAGTCAGACTCATCCAGGCCATCCTCAATAGAAACAATCGGGTAGTTCTCTGTCAGTGCTGCCAGATAGTCACTAAAGCCTTCGGCATCGAATACTTTGCCTTCACCGGACAGGTCATACTTGCCATCTTTATAGAATTCAGACGCCGCACAGTCGAGCGCCAGAGTGACATCTTTACCCAGCTCGTATCCTGCATTGGAGATCGCTTCTTTGATCACCACCAGCGCTTCTTCGTTAGATGCCAGGTTGGGGGCAAAACCACCCTCATCACCGACAGCCGTACTCAGACCCCGGGCTTTCAATACCGCCTTCAGGGCATGGAAAATTTCAGCACCGCAACGCAGACCGTCAGAGAATCGGGTGAAGTTAACCGGCTGAACCATAAACTCCTGGATATCAACGTTGTTATCCGCGTGCTCACCACCGTTGAGGATATTCATCATCGGTACTGGCAGAGAGTACTGACCCGCAGTACCGTTAATCTCAGCAATATGCGCGTAAAGAGGGATACCTTTAACAATCGCAGCCGCTTTCGCCGCTGCCAGAGACACCGCCAGGATAGCGTTCGCACCCAGGTTCTCTTTATTCTCGGTACCATCCAGCTCCAGCATCCGGTTATCCAGAGCACGCTGATCGGTGACATCCATACCGGTCAGTGCTTCACGGATAACACCGTTCACAGCAGCAACTGCTTTCAGCACACCTTTCCCCAGATAGCGGCTCTTATCCCCATCACGCAACTCAAGGGCTTCGCGGGACCCGGTAGAGGCACCGGACGGTGCGCAGGCAGAACCGATTACACCGGAGTCCAGAATAACATCGGCTTCAACGGTTGGGTTACCACGGGAATCGAGAACTTCACGGGCTTTAATGTCAGCAATCTGTGCCATTGGCTAAACTCCAAAAATTATTTCTATTCTTTATTTCTCAAGGTCCTGATAGGCCAGGGAGGCTTCAATAAAGCCTGTAAACAATCCATGACCATCCCTTGGGGTAGAGGTAAACTCAGGGTGGAACTGACAGGCCACAAACCACGGATGATCCGGTGCCTCCACAACCTCAACCAGCTCTCCATCAACAGAGCGACCTGAGATAATCAGCCCCGCTTCTTCAAGCTGAGGAACATAGTTGTTGTTAACTTCATAACGATGACGATGACGCTCTTTGATCTCGGTTGCCCCATAGGCCTGATAAGCCCGGGTGCCCTCTTTGAGGGTACAGACCTGCGCCCCAAGGCGCATAGTACCGCCCAGATCATCGGTATAACCACGAATCTCTCTGGCACCCTCTTCGGTCATCCATTCGGTGATCAGACCCACCAGCGGAGAGGCCGCATTGGCATCAAACTCAGTACTGCTGGCATCGGTGATACCGGCAACGTGGCGGGCATATTCAATAACGGCCACCTGCATTCCCAGACAGATTCCCAGATATGGAACTTTGTTTTCCCGGGCGTATTTGACGGCTGCAATTTTGCCCTCTACACCACGCTCACCAAAACCACCCGGCACCAGAATGGCGGAGACATCTTCCAGCAGGCCGATACCATCGCGCTCGATCTGTTCTGAGTCGATATATTTAATATTGACTTTGGTGCGCAGCGAAATACCGGCATGGGAGATCGCTTCGATCAGCGATTTATAGGCGTCCAGCAACTCCATATATTTACCCACCATCGCAATGGTCACTTCACGATGAGGGTTCAGTTTGGCATCGGACACCCGGTCCCACTCAGTCAGATCGGCAGGCGGGCAATCCAGGTTAAACTGTTCGATGACGATCTGATCCAGCTTTTGCTCGCTGAGCATTCTTGGAATCTTGTAAATACAGTCAGCATCCGGCAACGAGATAACTGCCCGTTCTTCAACGTTGGTAAACAGGGAAAGTTTACGACGCGAGGACACCGGCAGCGCAAAGTCAGAGCGGCACACCAGAATATCAGGCTGAATACCGATAGAGCGCAGCTCTTTTACCGAGTGCTGGGAAGGCTTGGTCTTAATCTCACCGGCAGTGGCGATATAAGGCACCAGTGTCAGGTGCATAAACATCGCCCGGCGGGCACCCAGCTCAACTTTCAGCTGTCGCACCGCTTCCATAAACGGCAGCGATTCAATATCGCCCACGGTGCCACCGATCTCAACCAGTGCGATATCGGCATCACCGGCACCTTCGAGTACCCGGCGCTTGATCTCATCGGTAATATGCGGAATCACCTGAACGGTACCGCCGAGATAGTCACCGCGACGCTCTTTACGCAGCACATGCTGATAGACACGCCCGGCAGTAAAGTTGTTGCGCTTGGACATGGTGGTGCGGATAAAGCGCTCGTAGTGCCCCAGGTCCAGGTCGGTTTCTGCACCATCTTCGGTAACAAATACCTCACCATGCTGGATTGGGCTCATTGTCCCCGGATCAACGTTAATGTACGGATCCAGTTTCAGCATGGTGACTTTCAGCCCCCGGGCCTCAAGGATAGCTGCGAGTGATGCGGATGCGATGCCTTTCCCTAATGAGGAAACAACACCACCTGTGACGAAAATATATCGCGTCATGAGGAACCTGTATCTGGTCGTGAAAAGTGAGTCGAGCTGTTCCGAAAACAGCTACTAAAGATGGGGCTACAGGGTATCAGAATCACCCCGTGCAGACAATGCAGTTGGCAGCCATTTGAGTGCAAAACCGCTGCCTTTTTTTTCACTTTGCCAGCCCTCACAGATGCAGATTCCCGGCAACGCGACAATCTCATCGTCAACCACACATACCGGCCATGAGCTTCGCTGCCAGGCAGGAATATGATGCTCCTGAAATAATTTTTTCAAACTGCATGAACCACCCCGCCCGACGGGCCTGCAGCGATCCCCATCAGAACGGTTGCGCAGAGTCACACCAGTCAGACTTTTTAACCCGCCCGGGGCTTGACTGCGAACCACTTGCAGCACTCCCTGAGCGGTCTGCACGCTCTCTTCACTGAGTGACCGGTTGCCCCAATCAATGTCGGCCTGCTCCGGCTGCAGAACAATATCGCCCTGATAGCGCCGCACCTGAAACGCCCCCAACTGAACAACCGGCTGGCGGTCATGCGCCGCCGCAATCAGCTGCATAACACTCTGTATCTGCCGCTCGCCAATGGAGACTCCGGCCCTGAGACACCAGAAGCGCAGCAGATTTGCTCTTCGCGACCGGCTCAGGTCCAGCAGTGCCTGACACTCCAGCCCTTCACCAGAACCGACACTATGAAGATCAATCTCTGCCAGATCCCTGTGCAGTTGTTCAGCGTCTCGGAGATACCCCGCAGTATCCGCCCAGCGACGGGAAAAACCGGGCCAGCGGGTCTGCAACAAAGGCAGCACCTTATGTCTGAGGTAGTTGCGATCGTAGCTAAGATCGCTATTACTGGGATCGTCAATCCACTGCAGCTGTTGCGCCTGAGCCCAACTATGCAACTCCTGTCGGGTGATATTCAATAGCGGCCGGTAAAGCTCGGCCTGCCCCAGCCTGCGGCTATCGGGCATACCGGCCAGCCCTCGCACCCCCGCCCCCCGCAGTAAACGGAACAGCATGGTTTCCGCCTGGTCATCCAGATGGTGGGCCAGCAACAGGCAATCACCGGGCTGCAGCAACTGCCCGAATAGCTGATATCGGGCATTACGGGCAGCCTGCTCCAGACTGGAGCCCTCATCAACAACTACTTTATGACTGACAAAAGAGAGCTTCAGCGAGCCGGCAAGACGCCCACAAAAGTCGCTCCATTGCGCTGACTGAGACTGCAACTGGTGATCAATATTAACCACCAGCAGTTGCTCCGCGGGCACTGACCTGGCCGCCAGATGGAGCAGCACCACCGAATCCAGCCCACCACTCAGGCCAACCACCCAGCGGGTTACCCTGCTGCGCCGGTCTTTAAGCTGCTGATCGAAGTAGGACTGAAGATCTTTCATATCGGTTTTCTATCATTGCCCTGGCTCATGACTGACAGGCAAAAAAAACCGCCGGTGTCGCCGGCGGTTGCTGTATTACTGGCTAATGCCGTAGGACATAAGTCGCTGGTAGCGTCGCTCCAGCAAATCGTCCTGCTCAATATCTGACAATCGCTCCAGCGTCTCCAGCAGATGTTTCTTGAGGTTAGCTGCCATCAGCGCGTGATCCCGGTGAGCACCACCCAGAGGCTCATCAACAATCTGATCCACCAGCCCCAGCGCGTGCAGACGATCCGATGTCAGCCCCATCGCCCGGGCGGCATCGGGCGCTTTATCAGCGCTTTTCCACAGAATAGATGCACAGCCTTCCGGAGAGATAACAGAGTAGGTGGAGTATTGCAGCATCATCAATTCATCACAGACACCGATCGCCAGGGCCCCACCGGAACCGCCTTCGCCTACCACAGTGGCAACAATCGGCGTATTCAGTCGGGACATTGCCGCCAGGTTGAATGCGATCGCTTCAGACTGACCCCGCTCCTCAGCATCGATACCGGGATAGGCTCCGGGGGTATCAATAAAGGTAAGGATCGGCATCTTAAAACGTTCGGCCATCTCCATCAGACGCAGCGCTTTACGATAGCCCTCAGGACGCGGCATGCCGAAGTTGCGACGCACCTTTTCCTTCACTTCACGGCCTTTCTGATGGCCAATCACCATCACCGGACGCCCTTCCAGACGCGCAATACCACCCACCAGAGCCCGGTCATCTGCAAAGTGACGGTCACCGTGAATCTCTTCAAACTCGTCGAAAATCAGCTTAACGTAATCCAGAGTGTAAGGACGCTGCGGGTGACGGGCGATCTGGGAGATCTGCCATTCGCTCAGGTCGCTGAACAGGGATTTGGTCAGCGTGCGGCTTTTTGCCTGCAACTTTGAGATCTCTTCCTCAATGTTCAGTTCATTGTCATCGCCAACCAGACGCAGCTCTTCAATCTTGGCTTCCAGGTCTGCAATTGGCTGTTCGAAATCCAGATAGTTGGGATTCATGTATTGATATTCCGTAAGTTTGCTTCGTTCCGGCCGGGACGCAGTAGCAACTAAAGATCAGCCGACGATAAAAATTGGCCTAATTCTACCCTGTGTGGAGACTAAGAACCACCCTGATCAGTAGCGAATTCTGACTGCATCTCCGCCAAACTGGTCTTTCAGCTTGAGCAACAACTCGTCGCTGGGTTTCACCTGCCACGCCTCACCAAGACAGAGCGTTGCAGAGGCATTATCGCTGCTGTAACGCAACGCCACCGGCATATTCACATCACCTTTATGGGCCTGAAGCAGCTCGCCAAAGGATTTCAAAGGCCGCTCTTTCAACTGCGAGCTATCGCAGTCGATCTCAATCTGACGACCATACCGGGCGCGGCACTGGGTTATATCCACAACCTTATTACCCCGCACCTTGAGTTTATCGGTGCCGGAATAACTATCGATGGTAATCTCGCCTTCGATCAGCAGTATCGCATCCTTGTTGAGCATGGTGCGGTATTCGTCATACGCTTCACCGAACAGCGAGACCTCAATTCTTGAGGTGCGGTCATCCAGCGTGACAAAACAGAGCGAGTCCCCTTTTTTGGTTTTCTTCACCCGCACGTCCACCACCAGGCCCAGCATTTTCTGCTGCTGACCCCGCTGAGGCACCAGCTCTACGATCCGCCGGGAGATAAAGTTAGGCAGTTCCGCCTCATACTCATCGATCGGATGTCCGGTTACATAGAGCCCCAGAGTATCCTTTTCTCCCTGCAGACGCTCCTTATCGGTCCAGCTCCTGAGCTTCATATATTCTGCATAGGGATCACGGGGCTGTTCAGCTTCAACCTCACCAAAGAGGTCAAACATGCCCGCGCTCTGATTACGCTCGGACTGATCTGCTGCCTTCAGCGCTTCACCGATGGAGGCCCACAGCTGGGCACGATCCGGCCCCAGATGATCCAGCGCACCCGAGCGGACTAACGCTTCCAGCACCCGCTTATTAAGCTTTTTACTGCCGACACGCTTGCAGAAATCAAAGATATCGCTGAAGTGGCCACCCTGATTTCGCGCCTCGACAATCGCTTCAATGGGGCCTTCACCGACGCCTTTAATCGCCCCCAGACCGTATACAATCTCACCCTTATCATTCACGGTGAACATGTACTCGCCCCAGTTAACATCCGGCAACACCAGCGGCAACTTCATGGTGCGACACTCTTCGATAAAGATCACCACCTTATCGGTGTTCTGCATATCAGAGGAGAGTACCGCGGCCATGAATGGCGCAGGGTAGTGTGCTTTCAGCCAGGCGGTCTGATAGGAAACCAAAGCATAGGCAGCGGAGTGTGATTTGTTGAAACCGTAACCGGCGAACTTCTCTACCAGGTCAAAGATATTGCCGGCCAGATCCCGGTCGATACCATTAGTTTCACAGCCATCCAGGAATACCGCCCGCTGTTTAGCCATCTCTTCGGGTTTCTTCTTACCCATTGCCCGGCGCAACATATCCGCGCCACCGAGGGTATAACCTGCCATCACCTGGGCGATCTGCATGACCTGTTCCTGATACAGGATGATGCCGTAGGTCGGCTCCAGTACCGGTTGCAGAATATCCAGTTGATAATCGGCGTGGGGATAGGCCAGCTCTGCCTGCCCATGCTTACGCAGGATAAAGTCGTCCACCATCCCCGACTGCAGCGGGCCGGGCCGGAACAGCGCCACCAGCGCGACAATATCTTCAAAACGGTCAGGTTTCAGGCGTCGGACCAGATCCTTCATACCACTGGATTCCAGCTGGAATACTGCGGTGGTTTCTGCAGATTGCAGCAGATTAAAGGTGGCTCTGTCCTCCAGATCGATCAGCGCAATATCGAGAGGTTCTTCACCGTTCCTGGCGCGGATCCGGTCGATGGTTTTCACCGCCCAGTCGACGATTGTCAGTGTTCGCAGCCCGAGGAAGTCGAACTTAACCAGCCCGGCTTCCTCCACATCGCTCTTATCAAACTGAGTTACCAGGCCGTGACCAAACTCATCACAGTAGGTGGCCGAGAAATCGGTCAGTTTAGTCGGGGCAATCACCACACCACCGGCGTGTTTACCCACGTTACGGGTCAGTCCCTCCAGCTTGAGGGCCATCTCCATGATCTCCTGAGCCTCTTCACTGGAGTCGACAAACTCCTTCATCAGGGGCTCTTCCGCCATCGCCCGGCTCAGGGTAATACCCACCTCAAAGGGGATCAGCTTGGACAAACGGTCGGCCAGACCAAAGGCTTTACCCTGCACCCGGGCAACATCCCGCACCACCGCCTTAGCCGCCATAGTACCGAAGGTGACAATCTGCGATACCGCATCCCGACCATAAGTTTCAGCCACATAGTCGATAACCCGGTCACGGTTATCCATACAAAAGTCGATATCGAAGTCGGGCATCGATACCCGCTCCGGGTTGAGGAAACGTTCGAACAGCAGGTCGTACTCCAGCGGATCAAGGTCGGTAATCTTCTGCGCATAGGCGACCAGAGAACCAGCACCTGAACCCCGGCCTGGGCCCACCGGCACACCGTTATCCTTACCCCACTGAATAAAGTCCATAACGATCAGGAAGTAACCGGGAAAACCCATCTGGGTGATAATATCCAGTTCGAATCTCAGCCGCTCTTCGTATGGCCTGCGCTTCTCGGCATAATCCGGATCATTTTTATCCAGCAAAATATCCAGACGCTCTTCCAGCCCCTTCCAGGACACCTCGGCAAAAAACTGATCCATGGTCATCCCATCCGGGATGGGATATTTCGGCAGATAGTAGGTGCCCAGATCCAGCTCTACATTACAGCGCTTGGCGATCTCTACAGTGTTGCTAATCGCAGAGGGGATATCACTGAACAGCTCAGCCATCTCTTCGGCGGTGCGCAGATACTGCTGTTCGCTGTAGTATTTTGGTCGGTGAGGGTCTTCCAGAGTTCGCCCCTGGTTGATACACACCCGCACTTCATGTGCTTCAAAATCCTCCGGCTTGAGGAACATCACCTCATTGGTGGCAACCAGTGGGCAACCCGTCTCATGGGCCAGTTGGACCGAGGCATGGACACAGTTTTCATCACCCGGGCGTCCGGTACGCTGAATTTCCAGGTAGAAACGATCAGGAAATATTGCTTGCCACTGTTCCACTACGGCCCGGGCAGAATCATTGTCCGCCAGCGCCCGTCCCACTTCCCCATCTTTTGCGCCCGAAAGCGCGATAACTCCCTCGGCGCGCTCAGCGATCCAGCTTTTTTTCAGTAACGCCCGTTCAGGCTGAATGTTCTGACCTTTCTCATAGGCCAGGGAGATCAGCTCCATCAGATTGCGGTAGCCTTTCTCATTCATGGCTAGCAGCGTCATCCGATGGGGAGTTGCCTCCGGATCGGTCTCATTTTCGATCCAGATATCTGCGCCAAAAATCGGCTTTATTCCCGCCCCGGTAGTCGCTTTAAAGAATTTAACCAGCGCAAACAGGTTGACCTGATCGGTAATAGCGATAGCGGGGATCTGCTGATCTTTCGCAACACTCACCAGCTCTTTAATGCGCACCAGTCCATCAACCAGTGAATACTCAGTGTGCAGTCGAAGATGTACAAATGCCGGGTCTGTCATTTCAGCTCATTTATTCAGTGATAATTGTGGGTTAAAGCAACTCTGCTACGGGCCTGAAGCTGCGCCGGTGTTCCGGCAATGGGCCCAGCAGACGCAACCGTTCCATATGCAGCGCGGTCGGATAGCCCTTATGGCGGGCAAAACCATAATCCGGGTAACGCTGATCCAGCTCCGCCATCTCCCGGTCACGGTAAACCTTAGCCAGAATCGATGCAGCGCTGATAGCGGGCTCTTTGAGATCACCTTTGATAATCGCTTCAGACGCACAGGGTAAACCCGGCGGACAACGATTACCATCGATCAGGGCAAGCTCAGGCACAACACTCAGTTGAGTTACCGCCCTTTGCATCGCCAGCATCGTGGCATGGAGGATATTCAGTTCATCGATCTCCGCCGGGGTTGCCCAGGCAATTGACCAGGCCAGCGCCCGTTCCTGAATCAGCGGAAACAGCTGCTCCCGCTTCTTTTCGCTTAGCTTTTTGGAATCTGTCAGGCCATCGACAGGCCTGGCAGGGTCAAGGATAACCGCTGCGGCAACCACATTACCAATCAATGGCCCCCGCCCCACCTCATCGACGCCCGCGACCAGTCGTCCGGCAGAGAAATCAAACCCCAGCGTTTCCACTCAGCCTCCCTTTGGATTGCAGCAAGCGGACAATCGCATCGGCCGCTTTTTTACTGGCATCCTGACGCAGTTGCAGGTGAATCTCATAAAAACGCTGTTTCAGCGCACTCTGTTCTTCGCTATCGAACAACGCCTGCTCAATGGCCGGCCCCAGTATTTCGGGGCGCACATCCTTCTGCAGAATCTCAGGAACCAGAGGCGCATCTGCCAGCAGATTAGGCAGAGAGATATACTGACTGCTGAGCAAACGGGAGATAATCATATAGGTGAGCGGTGCCATCCGGTAAGCCACCACCATTGGCTTTTTCAACAGTAACGCTTCAAGGGTCGCGGTACCCGATGCGATCAGCACCGCATCCGCAGCAGTCAGCACCTCCCGGGAACGTTTCAGTACCAGTTTGATCGGCAGATCACTATAACTGCGGTCGAGCAGCGCTCTGAGGTGATCGTAACGCTGCTGATTAGCTGCCGGCATTACAAAGACCAGATCAGAGTTGCGCTTCAGTAACCAGCGAGCCGTATCGAGAAAGGGTTCAGCCAGATATTTCAGCTCACCACCACGGCTGCCGGGCATCAGCGCGACAATCTGTTGCTCAAACGGCAGACCCAGGTCTGCCCTGGCAGTTGCCTGATCCGGTTCAAGAGGGATCATGTTTGCCAGAGGATGGCCGACAAATTCTACGGGCATCGCATGTTGCTGATAAAACTTCGCTTCAAACGGAAACAGCGTCAGCATCAGATCGGTGGTTTTGAGGATTTTAAATACCCGTTTACTGCGCCAGGCCCAAACCGACGGACTGACATAATGGACCGTTGGAATACCGGCAAGACGCAACTTGCCTTCAAGATTGAGGGTAAAATCCGGGGCATCAATTCCGATAAAGATATCCGGGCGCTGCTGAGAAAAGTGCGCCACCAGTGATCTGCGGATCCTTAGCAGCTCCCGCAGCCGACCCAGCACCTCAACCAGCCCCATCACCGACAATTTCTCCATAGGATAAAGGCTGCGGCACCCCTCAGCCTGCATCAGCTCACCACCGATGCCTTCGATCTCAATCTCAGGAAAACGTTGTTGCAGTTCTGCCAGCAGCCCGGCACCCAGAATATCTCCCGATGCCTCTCCTGCTACGATACCGATGCGCAGGGTAGCCATACCCTAGCGAATGATGCCCCGACTGGAGGCTTTGAGTGAGTCCGACAACAGCTGAAGCTCGGGAGTTTCAGCCACCAGAGGATCGAGCTGAGCAATCGCCTGCTCCAGCTTCAGCCCCTGACGGTAGATAATCTTATAAGCACGCTTGATATTCTGAATAGCCCCGGCAGAGAACCCCCGCCGCCTCAGGCCTTCGGCATTAATACCGTGCGGCTGAGCGCTATTGCCATTAGACATTACAAAAGCAGGAATATCTTTCAGCACCACACTGCCGGCACCACACATACTGTGAGAACCGATCAGACAAAACTGATGCACCGCGGTGAAACCACCCAGAATAATGTAATCACCCAGATGGACATGCCCGGCCAGGGCACAGTTATTCGCCAGAATATTCTGGTCACCGACAATGCAGTCGTGCGCCACGTGAACATTCGCCATAAACAGATTATGGCTGCCAATCACGGTAATGCTATTGTCCTGGATGGTACCCCGGTGAACCGTACAGCCTTCACGGAAGACGTTATGATCCCCGATCAGCAGCTCTGTTGGCTCACCGTTATACTTTTTATCCTGGCAGTCTTCACCAATACTGGCGAACTGATAGATATGATTATGTGAACCGATTTTCGTCGGCCCCTTGATAACCACGTGAGAATGGATTTTAGTCCCGGGACCGACCTCTACATCGGGGCCGATAAAGGTCCAGGGCCCCACCTCAACATCATCGGCCAGCCGGGCCGACGGATCTATAATGGCGCTGGAGTGGATCAACTTTAAACCTTTCTATCTGCACAAAGAATAGTTGCTGAGCTTGCCAGCTCTCCATCAACTGTAGCACGAACATCGAATTTCCAGATACCCCGCTTTTCAGAAACGATGGTAGCTTCCAGCTGCAGTCTGTCACCTGGCACTACCGGCCGCTTGAAGCGGACCTTATCGGAACCAACAAAATAGTATATTGATCCATCCTGCGGGGTTTTATCCATGGTTTTAAAGCCGAGAATTCCGGCAGCCTGCGCCATCGCTTCAACGATAAGCACCCCCGGCATGACCGGGTGGTCCGGGAAGTGACCATTAAAGAAGTCTTCATTCACGGTAACGTTCTTATAAGCGACGATCGATTCACCAGGTACCAACTCCACCACCCGGTCTACCAGGAGGAAAGGGTAACGGTGAGGTAAATATTTGCGGATCTCTTTTACATCCATCATCATTCAGGCTGACCTTCAGTATGCTGCTTTACAATATTTTCTAAACACTTAACCCGACGAGACAGTTCATCCAACTGACGAAATCTCACCACATTACGTTTCCATTGCTGATGGGGTTCCATCACCGTACCGGAAGAGAAGACACCCGGCTGCAATATAGATTTACTGACCAGTGTCATCGCCGTGATATGGGTACCATCAGCGATCGTCAAATGCCCGGCAATGCCAACACCACCAGCGATAGTACAATTTTTCCCTATCCGGGCGCTACCTGCGATCGCTGTACAGGCGGCAATTGCCGTATTATCGCCGATATTGACGTTGTGACCGACCTGTATCTGGTTATCCAGTATCACGCCATCACCAATCACCGTATCATCCAGCGCGCCCCGGTCGACTGTCGTGCCGGCACCAATTTCGACCCGGTCACCCACTCGAACACTGCCCAACTGATAAATCTTAATCCATTCGCCATTATCGCTGGCAAAACCGAAACCATCGGCACCGATCACTGCACCACTGTGGATCACACACGACGCACCTAGCCGGACCTCATGATAGAGGGTCACATTGGCTGCAATACGGGTATTCTCTCCGATCACGCAGTTGCTACCGATGACACTATTTGCACCAATCGCCACTCCAGAACCGATCTGCGCACCGTCGGCGATAACCGCATTTGCGCCGATGGTCAGGTGATCACCCAGCAACGCAGTAGGACTGATCTGCGCCGCAGGACTAATTCCGCTGCCGGTCTCTGACAGGCCACAAAACAGCGCAGTGGCTCTGGCATAGGCTATATATGGGTCGGCAACTACCAGCGCAATACCGGCCACAGCATCACGATGCTCAGCCCGCACCAACACAGCACCAGCCCTGCAAGCAGAGAGCTGATGCTGATAACGACCACTGTGTAAAAATGACAGCTGATGCTCTGTTGCCGATTGCAGTGTTCCTATGCCTTCGATCAGGCGATCAGAGTCAACAGGCTCAGCCTCTAACAGAATGGCCAGTTGCGATACGGTAAAAGGAGGATGAACCATCGACCGCTTACTGCTTATCCAGCAGCTCTACAACCTTGGCGGTAATATCCAGCTCTGGCTTGACATAGTAAGTAGCCTCTTTGCTGACGATCATATCATAGTCCCCTGACCCAATCAGATCATCAATCACAGCATCCAGTTTCGGCCGCATCTGTTTCAGGAACTCTTCGTCACGCTGACGCTGCTTCTGCTGCAGCGCCTGCCCCAGGCGCTGGTATTCACCATAGGCTTTCTGAAACTGTACCCGCTGCTGATCCTGCACCTCTTTCGACTGAGTATCCTGGCCCTTTTTGATCTCATCCTGAATCTTTTTTACCTGGGCTTTGAGGTCTGACAACTGTTTCTGTTCACTGCTAAACTCTGAACTCAGTTTATCACGATAGGCTTGAGCCGCTTTGCTGTTCATAAGAGCCTGCTGCACACTGAGGGCCGCCACTTTTTCAGCCATGGCATTGAAGCTGAACACCAGCCCTACGATAAGTATCAGTGATCGAAACATAGTCATTCTCCTTAGAAGGTTCGTCCAAGAGCAAATTCAAAGAACCGCTCGTCATCTGTATCTTTAGCATTCAACGCCTTAGACAGGGCAATAGAGATCGGCCCGATTGGCGTCAGCCAGCTAAACCCGAAACCAGTAGTGAAACGCAGCTCATCCAGTTTGATGCCATTATCACAACCTGAATTTCCGACAGGACACTCCGTGAGGTAGACATTACCGGCATCAGCAAACAACAGTGTCCGCATCGAACTGGAGTCTTTTATAAAAGGAACAGGGAAGATCAGCTCGGCGCTCATATCAAGCGCCACATTGCCACCGAACGGATCATCTTTAGAATCACGAGGGCCCAGGGAGTTGGAGTCAAACCCACGAACAGAACTGAGACCACCGCTGTAATAGTTTTTAAAGAAAGGGTATTCGTTGTCGCCCAGTTTTCCGGCGAAGGCGATGCGTCCACGCACAGCTCCGATCAACCCCTCGTTGTCTTCGCTCAATGGGTAATAGATGCGTCCCTTATACTGCTCTTTATGGTAGGAGAGATCGCTACCGGGAATGCCTATCTCTATCGAAGCACTCTGCGAATACCCCTCGGTAGGGAAAATCTTCCGGTTCAGATGGTTATCACTCCAGCTAAGCTGGACGTTGAAAATATTAAAGCTGTCGCCTTCCAAATCTATATAGTCTGTTACTTCCTGTGAAACATCGTTCGAAGGCTTAACTTTGATCCCTTCATAGTTCAGACCGAAGTTGAGGCGCTGATAATCATCCATGGGATAACCGAAGTTAACCCCGGCCCCCAGGGTATCGGTGGAGTAGTTACTGACGTTCTCCTCGTCATAGTTGGTTTCGCGGGAGAAGATGTTATAGCCCCGACTAACACCATCAACGGTATAATAAGGCTCGACATAACTGAACTTGTATTCGGTAATCGTATCACTCTGAGTGATACCAAAGCCGACACTGTTACCAGACCCCAGAAAGTTATCCTGCTCGACACTCAGGTTGAGAATCGCGCCGCTGGTCTGGGAGAAACCGACACTGGCAGAGAAGTTACCGGTATTGTCTTCAATAACACTGTATTCCAGATCCACCTGATCATCGGTACCGGGTACCGGTGCGGTTTCCACATTTACATCTTTAAAATAACCGGTCTGCGCAATACGCTGTTTGGAGCGTTCGATGGCAGCAGAAGACACCAGACCACCTTCCATCTGCGACATGGAGCGGCGGGCTACCACATCTGCGGTTTTTGTATTCCCTTTTATCGAGATGCGGCGCACATAGGTCAGCTTACCCGGGGCGATAAAAAACTGCAGATTAACGGTATTATCATCATTAATCTTAGGCACCGGGCTGACATTGGCAAACAGATAGCCTTTATCGCCCAGCTTACGGACCAGCGCATCCTGAGACTCGGTCATTTCGCGGCGGGAGAAGGTAGCCCCCTTAGCGATGGTGATCGTATCCAGCAACTCCTGTTCATCCAGCACCAGATCACCGGCAACAGCCACATCGCCAACGGAAAACTTCTCACCCTCGGTCACACTGACCGTGATGAAGACGTGTTTCTTATCCGGTGACAACGAAACCTGAGAGGAATCGATAGTAAAGTTGATATAGCCCCGATCCAGATAATAGGAACGCAGACGTTCCAGATCGCCGGCCAGTTTTTCCCGCGCGTATTTATCAGAGTCACTGAAAAAGTCCCAGAACCCGGGCAGCTTGAGAGAAAACTCATCTTTCAGTTCCTCATCGCTGAACACCGTATTGCCAACGATATTGACATGCTGGATGGTCGCTACCTTGCCTTCCTTGATATCAATATTCAGCGCCACACGATTTTCAGACAGTGGCTCTACCTCTGCTTCTATCGCCGCACCATAGCGCCCCTGTCCCGCATACATGCGCAGCAGATCCTGACGAATTTTTTCCAGGGTTGCCCGCTTAAAGACATCGCCCTCACGCAGGCCGTTTTGCTTCAACCCCTCCAGCAACGCGTCATCTTCAAGCACCTTATTCCCTTCCAGGCGTATCAGACTGACAGCGGGACGCTCCTGAACCCTGACGATCAGCACATTACCATCACGGGCGATGCGGATATCATCAAAATAACCGGTGCGAAATACCCTTCGGGTCGCCTCGGCAATCTCGCTCTGATCGACATTCTGCCCCGAGTCGATATCAAGGTTTCGCAGCACCAGGCCGGGTTCCACCCGTTGCAGCCCTTCCAGGCGCACATCTTCCACAGTGAATGATTGCGCACTAACAACCGCTGAAAACAGTGCCAGGGAAAAGAGAAGTCCGATTCTGATCTTCATGAACTGGTTCTTATATTGGATAGAAAATTTAAAGTCGCATTAGATCATTAAAAATAGCGACGCCCATAAGCGAAAACAAAACTGCCATTCCGATTCTTAAGCCAATCATCTGCACCTTCTCAGAGACTGGCCGCCCCCGTAGAAGCTCTACTGAATAATACAGCAGATGCCCACCATCCAGCATGGGGATTGGCAACAGGTTAAGAATACCGAGACTGATACTCAGGTATGCCAGAAATCCGGCAAACGCCTCTACGCCCGAAGCCGCAGAAGCGCCTGCCACTTTAGCAATGGTTATCGGTCCACTCAAGTTTTTTACCGACAGAACCCCTTCCAGCATCTTCCAGATTGAATCGAGGGTGAGGCTGATCATCTGCCAGGTTTGTGAAAACGCTCTGCCAATCGATTCGACAACACCGTAACGCACCTGACGTAACATTTCGGGCGGCCATTTAACCGGCATAACCCCCGCGCCAACATAGCCGACCACACCCTCTGCTTCAGACTTTTCATCCGGAGTAACCGTTATACTGAATCGCTGTCCCTCACGCTGCAGCTCCAGTTCAAGTGCCCGACCGGGATTCTCACGAATAATATCGACCAGTTGCCCCCACTCAGTCACTGGCTGATTATCAATTGCGACAACCCGGTCACCCACAAGCAGGCCCGCTTTTGCTGCCGCACCTGCCTCCACCACTTGCCCAATAACAGCAGGATGAACCGGCCGATAGGGCTGAATACCCAGTGCCGACAGAGGGCTTTGCGTTTCCGGATTAAAATGCCAGTCAATCAGGCTCAACTGATAGCCCTGCGGCTGACCGCTGAGCCCCTTCCGGGCCGTCAACGGAACAGATATCGATTCACCGATATAGGTTGCCATCGCCAGATTAATCTCATCCCAGGAATGGATTTTTCGCCCGGCTATGGTGAGAATCTCATCGCCCGGTTGCAACCCGGCCCGCTCCGCCACACTACCGGCGGCAATACTACCGATGACGGGTGCTACTTTTTCAACACCTGAAACCAGCATCGCCCAGTATACGATCACTGCAAACAGAAGATTGACCACAGGGCCTGCCGCCACGATGGCGATGCGCTGCAGAACAGGTTTGCGATTGAACGCCTGATCCAGAAGTTCAGGCTCAACTTCGGTTTCACGTTCATCCAGCATCGACACATAACCGCCGAGAGGAATCATAGCAATCACATATTCCGTATCGCGACGATCACGCCAACTGACCAGTGGCTTACCGAAGCCGACAGAGAAACGTAAAACTTTGACGCCACAACGTCTGGCCACCCAGAAGTGGCCATATTCATGGATGGTTACCAGAATCCCCAGGGTAACAATCAGTGCCAGTACCGTATTTATAATTTCCATCATTCCTCAGAATCAGCCAATCGCTAACAGCTGCAGCCCCACGACAAACACCGGTGCAGCTGCGGTAATACTGTCGATACGATCCAGTATCCCCCCATGACCGGGCAGCAAGCGACTGCTATCTTTAATGCCCCGATGCCGCTTGAGCATACTTTCAAACAGATCACCCAGCACCGAGGCCAACCCGGCAATCATCGCCATCAGCAACAGATAGACTCCGGTTAGCAGATCAAGTTCAAGATAGAAAACAAAACAGAGTGATATCAGGGCACAGGAGGCCAGCCCGCCCCACAAACCCGCCCTGGTTTTACCGGGACTGACATTGGGAGCCAGCTTAGCACGCCCCCAGGTTTTACCGGCGAAATATGCACCGATATCAGCCCCCCAGACCAGCAACAACAGCATCAGCAACAACACCCCACCTCTGGGTAGATGATGCAGACTGACCAGCGCCATCCAGCTGGAGGTTAACACCAGAATACCGATCAGCGCCCGCTGCCAGGTAGCTTGCCAGCCTTTCGCGGAGGGGTATTGCACAACCCAGTAGGCAGCGAGCCCCCAGAAGATCACGGCGACAGGAAGAACCCCGCCAAAGAGTGCATCCGGCGAATAATAATTAAGGGTAGCCATCAGGGCTGCAATAAGAGAGGTATATGCAAAGCGCACAGCAGGTGCAGCCAGAGCAGACAGATTAGCCCACTCCCAGGCAGCCAAAAGAATAATCGCCGCTACAAACAGTTTAAACACTTCAAAGCTGGAGAGGAAAAGCCCCGCCAAAACCAACGGTGCCAGCAGGACAGCGGTCCAGACCCTCTCTTTAAGCATTATCAGCCTCTATCTGTTCACTGGTTTTACCAAAGCGACGCTCCCGGGTTGCATAGCTTTGAATCGCAGCACCCAGAGCATTTTTGTCGAAATCAGGCCACAGCAGATCACTGAAAAAATACTCACTGTAAGCCATCTGCCAGATCAGGAAGTTACTGATGCGCTGCTCCCCGGCGGTGCGGATACACAGATCAGGGGGCGGCAGATCACTCAGACACACCATCGAGCCAAGCAGCTCGGCATCGAGATGCTCCGGGGTAAACTGCCCGTCAACACAACCCTGTGCAAAGCGTTTCGCCGCCTGAACAATATCCCACCGTCCCCCGTAGTTGGCAGCCACATTGACGATCAGCCCTGTATTAGCAGCGGTCAGCAGCTCAGCTTTATCAATCTTCTTCTGCAACGAACTGCTGAAGCGACTCTTATCACCGATAACCCGCAAACGGATATTGTGCTTATGAAGTTTCTTCACCTCGCGATCAAGCGCCAGGGCAAATAACTCCATTAACCCTTTTACTTCGAGCGGGGGGCGCTGCCAGTTCTCACTACTGAAAGCAAACAGCGTCAGCACTTCCACGCCCAGTTCAGCGCACCCCTGTACCACACTGCGGACGCTTTCTACACCGGCCCGGTGACCCGCCAGACTACCTTTTCCATGCTTTTTCGCCCACCGGTTATTGCCATCCATAATGATCGCAATATGTCGCGGGACAGACTTCCCCACAGGCAGACTGAGCTGTAATTTTTCCGACATATCAGACGCCAGCGACATCCCTACAGGAGCCACCGGCTATTCCCTATTAAATTTCCATCAGGTCCGCTTCTTTATCCTGAAGCAGTTGGTCAACCTCAGCAATAAATTTATCAGTCAGCTTCTGAATCTGATCTTCACCACGGCGGGCATCGTCTTCAGTGATCTCTTTTTCTTTCAGCAGATCTTTAATATCACCATTGGCATCGCGACGGATATTACGAATCGATACACGACCACTTTCAGCTTCCTGACGTGCCTGACGGATATACCCTTTACGGGTTTCTTCGGTCAGTGCTGGCATTGGCACACGAATCACTGCGCCTGCTGTAGAAGGGTTCAGGCCCAGATCAGACTTCATAATCGCCTTTTCAATATCGGGAACAAGATTGGACTCCCATGGGGAGATCGACAGCGTCCGACCATCCTCAACACTGATATTGGCTACCTGACTCAGCGGCACAGCTGAACCGTAATAATTCACATGTACGGTTTCCAGAATACTCGGATGCGCCCGACCTGTTCGGATCTTCTTCAGGTTTGTGGCCAGAGCTTCCAGACTTTTACCCATTCGATTCTGGGCATCCTGAGCGATCTCATTCAGCATATATATCTCCTACCGTCTCATTATTATCGATGACGGTTCCCTCGTCGCTACCAACAATCAGGTTGGCTAACGCACCTGGTTTGTTCATATTGAAAACCCTGACCGGCATATCATGGTCACGGGCCAGACAGATTGCAGTCAGATCCATGACACCCAGCTGCTTATCCAGCGCTTCATCAAAAGTCAGATGCAGATAGCGCTTGGCAGAAGGGTCTTTCATTGGATCTGCGGTATACACACCATCAACCTTGGTGGCTTTTATTACCACATCAGCATCGATCTCGATGCCCCGCAGACATGCGGCAGAGTCAGTAGTAAAAAACGGGTTACCGGTACCCGCAGAAAAAATCACAACATCACCCTGATTCAGGTAACGGACCGCATTACGGCGATCATAATCATCCACCACACCGCGCATCGGTATAGCAGACATCACCCGGGTAGCAATATTACAACGTTCCAGGGCATCACGCATCGCTAATGCATTCATCACCGTTGCCAGCATCCCCATGTGGTCTCCGGTCACCCGGTCAAGGCCCGCTGCACTCAGCGCTGCACCACGGAACAGGTTACCACCACCAATAACCATACCGACCTGAACACCTATACCGACCAGTTGACCTATCTCCAGCGCCATCCGGTTCAGCACCTTAGGATCGATGCCGAAATTTGCTTCACCCATCAGGGCTTCGCCACTTAATTTGAGCAGTATACGTTTGTATTTGGAATGTTTATTTGAGGCAGGCATCGGTATCGTCTCCACCCGGACTGAGTTCGCACCAGTGTAACAAGAAAGAAATAGATTGCGCACCCAGAACAGGCGCGCAATCTGCGCAGGATCAGTGTTTAACCTTTCAACTGCTCAGCAACTTCAGCAGCGAAGTCTTTATGCTCGACCTCGACACCTTCACCTACTGCAATGCGGATGAAAGATGCAACAGAAGCGCCCGCATCCTTAACCAGCTGACCCACTTTAACATCGGGGTTTTTAACGAATGGCTGTTCAACCAGGCTGTTTTCAGCCAGGAACTTGTTGATACGCCCAACAACCATCTTTTCTGCGATCTCTGCAGGCTTGCTGGCCATATCAGGCTGAGCCAGAATGATCTCTTTCTCTTTCGCAACCACTTCAGCAGGCATATCTTCTTTGCTAACCACTTGAGGGTTAACCGCAGTCACATGCATTGCGACATCTTTAGCCAGCTCAGCATCGCCACCGTTCAGAGCAACAATTGCCGCCAGGGTACCCGTACCATGAACGTAAGCTGCTACTGTTTCACCTTCAACAATGAAGGCACGACGTACACCGATATTCTCACCGATCTTCTGCACCAGCGCATCACGAACATCAGTCAGCTCACCAGCCATCAGTGCGGCAACGTCTGTCTGCTTATCAGCAAAAGCCTTTTCCAGAACCGTTTGAGTGAAGGCCAGGAAGTTGTCATCACGGGCTGCAAAGTCAGTTTCAGAGTTAACTTCAACTGCAACGGCATAGCTGCTGTCATCAGCAACTTTAACCGCAACAACACCCTCAGCTGCAGTACGACCAGCCTTTTTAGCCGCTTTCATACCTGATGCTTTGCGCAGCTCTTCGATCGCCTTATCCACATCGCCATCAGCAGCAGCCAGCGCTTTCTTACACTCCATCATACCCAGACCGGTACGATCGCGCAGTTCTTTTACCTGCTTAGCGGAGAAGTTTGCCATTTGGTTTTACCCCATTAACAATCTATTGATTCAAATTCAAAAAAAGGGGAGCAACTCAGCTCCCCCTCCCGCGTGTCTGAATAGTCTATCCAAACCGCTTGACAGTCTGATTACTCAGCAGCAGCGTCGTCTTCAACTTCAACGAATTCGCTCTTGTCACCAGCATTAACTTCCGCGCCTTCAGAGCATGCATCAGCAACCGCTTTAACGTAGATCTGAATTGCACGCAGGGCATCGTCGTTACCCGGAATAACGTAGTCAACACCATCAGGGTTGCTGTTAGTATCAACGATACCAATGACAGGGATACCCAGCTTGTTAGCTTCATTGATAGCGATGCGTTCGTGATCAACGTCAACCACAAACAGCGCGTCTGGCAGACCACCCATATCCTTAATACCACCGATAGACAGCTCCAGCTTTTCCATCTCACGCTGACGCATCAGCGCTTCTTTCTTGGTCAGCTGAGCGAAAGTACCATCCTGGCTCTGTGCTTCAAGATCACGGAAACGACGGATAGACTGACGGATAGTCTTGTAGTTAGTCAGCATACCACCCAACCAGCGGTGGTTAACGTACGGCATATTCGCACGAATTGCTTCTTCTTTGATGGTCTTGCTGGCAGCACGCTTAGTACCAACGAACAGAATTTTGTTCTTGTTGACAGCCATGCCTTTAACAACATCCAGCGCACCATTCAGTGCTGGCAGGGTGTGTTCCAGGTTGATGATATGAATCTTGTTACGGGCACCAAAAATGTATTTACCCATTTTCGGATTCCAGTAACGGGTCTGGTGACCGAAGTGAACACCTGCTTTAAGCAGGTCACGCATTGTAACTTTTGCCATTATATTTTCCTAAGTATCAGGGTTAGACGTCCATGCACCCCAGCCCCCAACCGCAAGCGGCACCCAAGGGGATGTGTCGGTAACATGTGTGGATTTATGAAACCTGCGTTTGCAAACCCTGCGGATTCAGAAACTCAAATTTCGAGCGCGATTTTATACCATAAACGCCCCCTGTTTTGAAGTATGAATTACAATCTATTTATTCGCAGTGTTTTGTTCTTGGTCGGTAAATTCGCTACAATCCACTGATATCTTCTTACGCCCCAAAGGCTTACAAATATAAGGGTTTATATGAGTATCACGATTAAAACGCCGGAAGAGATCGAAAAAATGCGCGTCGCAGGACGTCTGGCTGCAGAAGTCCTGGAAATGATCGCCCCCTTTGTCAAGCCAGGCGTAACCACAGAAGAACTGAATACCATCTGCCATAACTATATGGTCAACGAGCAGCAGGTAATCCCGGCTCCGCTCAACTACCACGGCTTTCCCAAGTCGATCTGCACCTCGGTCAACCACGTTGTCTGTCACGGTATTCCGAATGACAAGCCACTCAAAAACGGTGACATTATCAATATCGATGTCACCGTGATTAAAGATGGCTACCACGGCGACACCAGCCAGATGTTCTATGTCGGCAATGTTCCTCTCCATGCACAACGGCTGTGCGAAATCACTCAGGAATGCCTGTATAAAGGGATGGCCCTGGTCAAACCCGGCGCCCGCCTGGGCGATATAGGCCATGTGATCCAGCAATACGCCGAAGCCAATCACTATTCAGTGGTACGGGAATACTGTGGCCACGGCATCGGCATCGGTTTTCACGAAGACCCGCAAGTGGTGCATTATGGTAACCCAGGCACCGGCGTCGAACTGCAGGAGGGAATGTGCTTTACCATTGAACCGATGATCAATGCTGGCAAACGCCACGTTAAATTGCTAAAACGGGACGGCTGGACAGTCGAAACCGTCGACAAACGCCTGTCGGCACAATGGGAACATACTATTCTGGTCACCGCTGATGGTTATGAAACATTAACCAGACGTAAGGATGAAACTTTCTAATCTGGCGCTGCCGAGGGCTCTCCATGTCGCATACCGCTTTTGCTGCCGATGAAACGCTCTTCTCTGCCAGCGAGTTTAGCGCTGCCCTGGCGCAATCAAACTCCCCGATACCGGTTTTTAAAGACGCACTGAAAGCGGCCCAGGAGAAGATGGACGCCCGCTTCCGGGAAGGCGAGGATATTCGCAAGCTGATCTATGGTCGCGCCTGGCTGATCGATCAGTTGCTACTGCAGGCCTGGCAACTGTTTGACTGGCCAGACGACAAACATATCTGCCTGATGGCCGTCGGTGGTTATGGCCGGGGCGAACTGCACCCCCGCTCCGATGTGGATATTCTGATTCTGCTGGATAACATCAGTGACAGTGAAGTACAGGACAGTATCAGCCGCTTTCTCACCCTGCTATGGGATATCAATCTCGACATCGGTTCCAGCGTCCGCACCCTTGACGAATGCTACAACGAAGCCCAAAGCGATATCACTATCGCGACCAATCTGATCGAATCGCGCCCGCTGGTCGGCAATGCCGATCTGCATATTCAGATGTACCTGCGGGTAACGTCAGAAGGCGCATGGACCGATAAAGAGTTCTTCCTCGCCAAGGTGAATGAACAAAACAGCCGGCACGACAAAACCAACGATACCGAGTACAACCTGGAACCCAACCTGAAAAACTCCCCCGGAGGATTACGGGATCTGCAGACTATCGGCTGGGTGGCAAAACGCCACTTTGGTGCAACCTATATACGGGATCTGGTGGACCACGGCTTTCTCACCGAGCTGGAGCTGGACACTCTGAACAAGGGTGAACTTTACCTCTGGACGGTACGCTACGCCCTGCATATGCTCTGCCAGCGCCGCGAAGACCGGCTGCTGTTCGATCACCAGCGCAGCCTCGCGGACCTGTTTGGCTATACCGATCAGAGCGGCGCACTGGCCGTTGAGCAGTTCATGAGCAAGTACTACCGGGTGGCTAAGGCGATGTCCGAGTTCAACGGCATGCTGCTGCAGTATTTTGATGAGGTCATTCTGCGCCGTGAAGAGGAGCAGGTTATCGAACCACTGAATAACCGCTTCAACCTGCACAACGGTTTTATCCGGGTCGCCTATGAGTCAGTTTTTGAACACCACCCGTTCGCGATGCTGGAAATGTTTGTACTGCTGGCGCAAAACCCTGAGATCAAAGGGGTGCGGGCATCCACCATCCGTCTGATCCGCAACAACCGGCACCGGATCGACGACGAGTTCCGTAACGATATTCGCAACACCTCCCTGTTTATGGAACTGTTAAAGCAGGATAAAGGGGTCTCTACCGAACTTAAGCGGATGAACCGGTTTGGTATTCTCGGTCTCTACCTGCCTGAATTTGGTGATATCGTCGGGCAGATGCAACACGACCTGTTTCATATCTATACAGTCGATGCCCACACCCTGAAAGTGATCCAGAAGATCCGCAAGTTCCGTCACAAGGATCAGCGGGAGAAGTTCCCGATCGCTTACCGCATCATCAATCAGTTGCCCAAGCTGGAGCTGATCTACATTGCCGGGCTTTACCACGATATCGCCAAAGGGCGTGGCGGCGACCACTCAGAGCTGGGCGCGGAAGACGTCATAGCGTTCTGTCTGCGGCACCATCTGGGTAAATGGGATACCCATATGGTGCAATGGCTGGTGCGCAACCACCTGCTGATGTCGATGACTGCGCAGCGCAAAGATATCTCTGACCCGGATGTGATTCTGCACTTTGCTAAACAGGTACGGGATATCGCCCACCTGGATTATCTCTACATCCTGACGGTGGCCGACATCAACGCCACCAACCACAGCCTCTGGAACAGCTGGCGGGCAACCCTGATGCGTCAGCTGTATACCGAAACCAAACGCGCACTCCGCCGGGGACTGGAAAACCCGGTTAATAAAGATGACCGGGTCGAGCAGATTCAGAATGAAGCCCTGGCGATTATGCAGCGCAAAGGCTTCAACGAGCAGGAGGTCATCGAGTTCTGGAATCTCCTCGGCGACGATTACTTCCTGCGCGAACAGCCACAGCATATTGCCTGGCAAACCCAGGGCATACTGGAGCACGGAGACTCTGATCTGCCACTGGTCATGATCCGCAAAACCTCCTACCGGGCTTTCGAAGGGGCCACGGAGATCTTTGTCTATATGCCAGACCTGCCCAGCCTGTTTGCCGCCGCCGCCTCGGCCCTGGACCAGCTCAACCTGAACATCCAGGATGCACGCATTATGGTGGCCGACAACAATCAGGCACTCAACACCTATACCGTGCTGGCAGAAGATAACCTGCCATTGCCGGATGACGAAGCCTTTCTGGAACAGATCCGCAACCACCTGGTGGAAGAGCTGGATGACCCCGACGATTTCCCAGCCATCATTCAGCGTCGCATTCCACGACAGATGAAACTGTTTGCCTATCCCACCCAGGTCAACATGAGCACCGACCCGGCCACTCAACTGACCACTCTGGAGATTATCACACCAGACCGCCCCGGACTGCTGGCCCGACTGGGAGGCATCTTTGTTGATTTCGGCATCTCGGTACGCAAAGCCAAGATCGCCAGTATCGGCGAACGGGTAGAAGACTTTTTCTTTATCAGCGACGATCAGGGCCGGCCTATCAGCGACCCTGAGGTCTGCATGAAGCTTCAGCAGACCATCTGTCAGCAACTTGACGAGTACAGTAAGTCCGCCTGATGACGGTGAACTTACTGACATAAGGATAAACTATGGATAAACAGACACAGACCGAACTCGAAGCGGCAGCCTTTCGCCGCCTGGTACAACATCTGGACCAACGCAAAGATGTACAGAATATCGATCTGATGATTCTGGCAGGCTTCTGCCGCAACTGCCTGTCCAAGTGGTACAAAGCCGCTGCCGACGAACGGGGAGTAGAACTGAGTTACGAAGCAGCCTGCGAGCAGGTCTACGGCATGCCATACTCCGAGTGGAAAGAGAAACATCAGAAAAAGGCAACCCCTGAACAACTGGCTGCCTACGAAGCGACTCAGAAGCCGGGATAACACCTCACTTCCCAGGCTTTACCAGAGCAACGCAGAAAAAAAACGCCGGTCTGATTTGACCGGCGTTTTTTCTATTCAGACGACCATCACACACCGTAACTATTGACTGGCCTGCCAGGCACGCTGTACCTGATTCAGATCGATCTCCAGAATCGTGGCGTAAACATCGGTCTGCACCGGATAACTTTTCACCACCCTTGCGCCGCGGACAATGCCGGCTACCGCCCCCTGAAACTGGTTGTTCTTCAAGACCATATCCTTCACCGATGTCGTCCCGGCCAGATATTGCCCATGCACCAGCGCAGTCAGCTCACGATAAGCATCCAGCTTTGAGGCTTTCATCGCCATCAGCACCTTATGCTGCTGGGTTTGCCCCTCCTGCAGACTGATAGGAGCATAACCTGTCACCTGAACCCAGTTGGGCTCAATCGGCGTTTCATCCACCCTGGGCGGCAGATCCGGTAGCGCCGAAACAATATCTTTTGTGGACTCAACAAAGGTCTCGCAGCCCGTCAGCGAGATCACCAGCAACATTGTCAGCATCGCCTGTGTCAGGCATTTAAGCCCCTTGCTGAAACGCCAGACGCCCGTAATCATTGTTTACTCTCCGAAGCCGGTTGACGTGTCCCATTCTCAATAATCATACCTTCATCCATCGCTTTGATCGGGTCATAGCCCGGCAGGGCACCTTCCAGACGCACAGAAGGAATATTGGTCTGGGCCGACGCCATAATCTGGCGACTGGTAGTGTCCAGCACCCGGGCATTGACAATGATGCCATCCGGGTGCTGACTGTAGGTGCCGGTCAGCACAAAATGGATTCTGAAACGGTTACGAATACCCGACAGGTTCTCTGTGGAGAGTGGATCTTTCACCGTAGTATTCAGACTCACAGCACGAAAATCGACCAGATTATAACCATGCTGCTGTAACTGAAAAATAAAGTTCTCACTCAGTCGCTCACCGGTCGGCGTTCCTGAGGCTTTGTTACCCAGTTGCACAAAGGGGAGAATCGCAATCGGCAGCCGCTTAATACGATTCTCAGCCAGGCCAACATTCAACTGCACCGCCATCTGCGCCACCGCTTCGCTTAGCGGATCAGCGCCCGAAGGCTGATCTCCCACCACCTGAACTTCATGTTTGGCTAACTCACGCTGCGCTTCAAGATTCGCCGCTTCCGCTGCACGCATCTGCTCCAGCGCCTGCGGATCTACACTCTGCACCGCCACAGGAACCGGCTCATTCAGCGCACAGCCGGCCAGCAAAACAGACCAAAGCAGTAAAGAATATCTCATCGACACCCGACACCCAGAATTAAATATCCGTTTAAACTAACATAAATCAGGCACTTAAACAGTCCCTGCCGTATTGCAACAGATCAATAATTTGCATACCTTAGTGTATTATCGGTCAGCCAGAAAGTATGTTTAGCCCTATGATTCGTATCGCCGCAGCACTCTTGTTCAGCCTTCTCAGCCTGTCACTGCATGCCGTTACGATGGAAGCAGAGGGACGCGCACTGATATTCGACAAGGATATTGATTCTGCCCGCCAGGCCGCCATCAAGAATGCCACCCAACAAGCCTCTCTGCAGGCCAGCGCCATTGTCAGCAGCACCCAGAGCATCGATCAGGGGGTATTAAGCATCGACAATATGCAGGTCAGCACGCTGGGAATGGTGAGCAACGTTGAGATTCTGGATGAAAAAATTCAGGGGCGGATGCTGTGGGTCAAAGTCCGCGCCGATATCGATTTCGAAGAGGGTTGCGCCGCGGGCGTCTCCGGACACGGCTACCAGAAATCGGTGGCGGTAACCGCCTTTCCCCTGCTCTATCCACAACAGGCCAGTCTTGGCGCACTCAGTAATATGCCAACAGAACTGAGCAGCCTGCTCAGCAATCAGATCAACCAGACCAGCAACCTGAGGGCACTCAACGCCGGTATGCTCAATGTACTTGAAGCCCCGGCCACCGCCCCCACCCGCCAGCTCAGCGCCGGTGCCCTGACCACCGTACTGGACTACACCCGCCAACTGGATGTGCAATATATCGTCTCCGGGGTCATCCGTGATATCAGCCTGTACGACTCCTCCGTCATCGATCCACAGCGCAATATTCTGGTCGACCTCTACAACCGCCTCGATTACCGCAGCAAACGCCACCTGCGTACACTGGTGCTGGACCTGTATATCCACGATGGTTTTTCCGGTGCCCTGCTCTTCAGCAAACAATACGCCACCGCCGGACGCTGGAACCTTGAACCAGAAGCCCGACCCGGCTTTGCCAGCGCCGAATTCTGGCGTCAGGACTACGGCAAGCAAACCCGGGAACTGCTGAATCAGGTGGCTGCCGACCTCAATGATGAACTGCGCTGCATGCCTTTCTCTGCACGCATCACCAAAAGCGAGGACAACCTGCTCTGGTTCAATGCCGGAGCCCTGGCGGGTATAAAAGTGGGCGATAAACTCACGGTGTATCGCAAATCAAACTTCTACACTGACGATATGCGCAGCCACATACAACTGACCAACACCCGCAAAACCATGACCGTCACCGAAGTACAACCGATGTTCGCCATCGGCCGGCTGGCGGAGGATGGTGCAATCTACAATATACAGCCGGATGATGTCGTGATTTCCTGGTAAGCGCGAAGCGCTTAACAGGCAGACCGCCGCGAAGCGGCTAGCTAGACGCGACTGCGTCGCTTGCTAGGAGCTAGACGAAAAACTTCGTTTTTCTTGCTAGAAAAAGCAAAGAAGAGATAACTTTATTGCTCGCTCTGTTAGAACTGCTTTGAGCTATAAAGTCAGTGGATCATTGCAATAACTTGAATCAGAAACTGAACTGAGTCAAATTGCCCGCTACAATAATGGCAAATCCTTCTCAAAGGATTGTCCAGAGAGCTGCTTAGGAAAATTTATGACATGGAATTTGTTTTTTTATTTGCTTACCTGTCGTTGTACTGGGCTATTAGAATTAATCAGGCATTAACCCCAGAAGATTTAATGTTACATGATGAACGACTTGGCCATTTAGTTATTATGCTTCTAATTGCCATGCCTGTTGTGATTCTCAGAGTGATAGTAGGAAACAGGTACTACAGGAAGAAATTTCATGGCCTTTACCCTTCTATAAACGTCAAGAATCTTATGCAGCATGACATCTCATACTCTGCTCTCTGTACGATAGTTGTCGGTATCATTTATGTCTCTGAACGGGATTATTTTGATGCTGGTTTTCGTGAGTTTGGAGTGTCAATATTTATATATTGGTTTGCATCTATGCTGCTTGGCTTTCTTCGATGGCTTCCTGCCACCAAGAATGGCTTTAGGTAACAAATGGCAGTTGTATAAAGTTATCAAAAGCATCTTCTTAATGTCGTTAGTTAACCCTATGAATCCTCATTGAAAACATGACACAAAAAAACCGCCAAATGACGGTTCTTTTTTATGCTTTTTCTAGCAAGGAAACGAAGTTTCCGTCTAGCGAGTGACGAAGTCACGTTCTAGCGAGCCGCGAAGCGGCGGTCTTGAAATAATTGCTCCGCAATTATTTCTGCGTCCCGCGAATATTTACTTCCACCCGGCGGTTCATCGCCCGGCCGCCGGCGGTATCATTACTGGCCACCGGATAGCGCTCACCATAGCCGCGGGATTGCAGGCGCAGCGGGGCAACTCCTTTGCTGGACAGATACTGGGCTACGCTGGCAGCGCGACGCTCAGACAGGGTCTGATTGGTTTCAAAAGAGCCGGTGCTGTCGGTAAAACCATCGACATTGACGACGGTCTTATCAAATTTGATCAGCACCTTGGCGACAGAGCTCAGGGTCGGATAGAAGCCCTGATCAATATTGTATGAGCCGGTTGGGAAGGTCACATTACCCGGCATAATCAGCCGGATTGAGTCGCCTATACGCTCCACCCGTACGCCAGTGCCTTCCAGCTCCTGCCGCAGTAGCATCTCCTGCTGGTCCATGTAGTAACCGATGCCGCCACCCACGGCGCCACCCAATAGAGCACCGGCAATCGCACCTTCCGTTCTTTTACCTTTGCCTGCCACTGCATTCCCCAGAACCGCACCGGCAACCGCGCCGATTCCGGCACCTGTTGTGGCGTTGCTGGTTTTTGCTTCCTGGGTGTATGGATCCATTGTCTGGCATCCCGCCAGTGCTATTGCACCAGCTAAAACAATAATTTTTTTCATTATCACTCCTTTGAGGATCTGTGAAAAAGTTCAGCCTGATTCAGACGATACTGTGAATTGACAAAACCTGTGATGATCTCGTTTATCTTAACCGGGGTTAGTTTCTATTCTGCCAACTAAGTTCCCCCTTAGCCAATCTGATTGGTAAATTATCGTTTTTTAAGCTGAATATCACCTGAGCGAGGCATTTTTCCCGAGATAGATCTGGCCTCAGGTTACAACAACTTATAGAATCTCTTCTTAACACATAAGTACGACCTTTGTATTGCGATCGAATCATTCTGCCCGAGGATTATCACTTGTCTCAGCTACCAGTCATCGTGGGGTTTGGCGGCATCAGCCCAGCCGGACGCAGTTCCTTTCACCATGGCTATCGTCGCCTGATCCTCGATAAACTCAGCAGCGATAAGCGCAACGAAACCCTGCTTGACCTGGCGACCCTGACAGGACTGGCTGGCTATCGGGACAACAGCTATGTCGATCAGAAGGGAAACCCGACGCCTGTCAGCGAACTGCTGGAGGCGATCACCCCACAGGTGTGTAATAACACCCTGATTCGCCGGATTGAAAAAGAGTGTTTCGATGTTCATAACGTCACATTCAATAAACCCGCTACGATCAATGCTGCCGAGCCGATCACTTTTACCCTGCGCAAACGCCAACTGCCGCAGAACATTCCCGCTAACTGGTCGTTAAAGCCTCTGTCTGCCACTCAGATTGAAGTGACACTGACAGGTGATCTGGAGGTTATTTTTCCGGACTTTAAAGAAGCGTTGGTACAGTCAGCCGGCCAGTTGCCCAGCGGTTTCCAGCCCGGCAAGCTATACCAGTCGCGCAACCATCCCCGCAATATCCAGATGACCGTATTTGGGGCTTCCGATGCTCTCAACTCTGCCGGAATCCCCTGGGATAAAATTGCCGCCGCCGTCAGCCCTGATCAGATCGGTGTTTACGCCAGCAACTCCATCGGTCAGCTTGATGATCTGGGGTTTGGCGGTCTGACTAAATATCCATCTATCGGCAAGCGCACAACCTCAAAACAGATGCCACTGGGCTACGCACAGATGCCCGCGGATTTTGTCAACGCTTACATACTGGGCAGCGTGGGCGTAACCGGCGGTTCACTGGGGGCCTGTGCGACCTTTCTTTACAACCTGCGCAACGCTGTAAACGATATCCGTTCCGGGCGCCGCAAAGTGGTCTTAGTGGGTGGCAGTGATGCTCCGGTGACCCAGGAAGTTATTGAAGGCTTTCGCTCAATGGGGGCATTGGCAGAGGATAAAGACCTTCTGGCACTGGATAACCTTGCCGAACTGAGTGGCGATGATTACCGTAAAGCCTGTCGCCCCTTTGGCAATAACTGTGGTTTTACGATCGCCGAATCTTCCCAGTTCACCCTGCTGATGAGCGATGATCTGGCTATTGAGCTGGGTGCAGATATCTATGGGGCAGTTCCTGAAGTGTTCGTCAACGCAGATGGCCACAAGAAATCGATCTCGGCCCCCGGTATCGGCAACTATATCACCATGGGCAAAGCAGCATCGCTGGTACAAAGCATGCTGGGACAGACCTCCCTGCATCAGCGCAGTTTCGTACAGGCCCATGGTACCAGCACACCGCAGAACAGAGTCACTGAGTCCCATGTCATCAATGAGACCGCGAAAGCCTTTGGAATTCAGAACTGGACAGTGGCTGCACTAAAATGCTTTATCGGTCATTCACAGGGAACCGCCGGTGGCGATCAGATGAACCTGTCTCTGGGGGTATGGCAGTATGGCTATATTCCCGGCATCACTACCACACCTGAGTTTGCCAGCGATATCCACAACAGCAATCTTAACCTGAGTAACCAGCATATTGATGTTGGCCCACAAGGCATGGACTCGATAATTCTGAACTCCAAAGGGTTTGGTGGTAATAATGCCAGCGCGGTTGTCCTGGCTCCCCACATTACTGAGCAGATGCTACTGAAACGTCATGGCCAGGAAGCGATCAATCGCTACCAGGATAAACGTGCTATCACACGGGAGATGGCTAACCGCTATGATCAGGACAGCATTAAGGGGCTGACCCGACCAATCTATCTCTATGATCACAATGTGCTGGCCGGTGAAGACCTTGAGATCAGTAACCGGGTGATCAGGCTTCCAGGCTATAACCAGCCAGTCAGCCTGGATATTGAGAATCCGTTTGACGATATGAACTGAACCGGCACTCAGGCTTCAGCCTTATAACAACAGACCATCAGGAAATCACATGTTCAGAGTTATCACCGCACTGCTTATAACCCTGGCCCTGACCGGATGCATGGACAGCATAAGTAAACTGTCTGAACCGGTGGACACCAGTTACTACACTGTTGACCTGAAAGATTATGAATACTGCCGGGGGAATACAAAACAATGCCTTAGCATGACACTCATTGGCACAGGGCTACCCTACTTCAAACCGATCGAAGAGGCATACAGTCAGAAATTATCTGGGAAAAACTCTCTAAAAGCCCTGATTCACATGCTACTTACCTCTGAGAATGCTAAATACCCGATAGTAAAAGACAGCGAAAACGGTCGTTACTATAGGCTTGGGGCCAACAAACAGACCGATACTGTATGGAAAACCCTCAAACATATTGAAGAATCTCTCTACAACCCTAAAAGGTTAATTGACTGAGCACTGGTCACCCCGATCACTTCAGCCAGCGGTTCCTGCCTGAGTTTAGCAACCACCGCGGCAACCTTTGCCACCCGCTCGGGGTAGTTCAGCTGTCCCTGATACCCCAGTAACGGCATATCCGGGCTGTCGGTCTCGAAGACAAAACTTTCCAGCGGCAGCTCTGCCACCAGCCGTCTGAGTTTTGTCGCACGATCATAGGTGACCGCGCCACCGATCCCAAGCTTATACCCCAGTTTCAGATACTCACGGGCCTGCTGTTCACTACCCGAAAAGGCATGCACCAGCCCTGCCCGCTTCAGTTTGATCTGTCGCAACTGTTTCAACACCTGATCATGGGCTTTCCGAACATGTAACAGTACCGGTTTATCAAACTGATCTGCCAGCTGTAATTGGGGGACAAAAATCGCAAGTTGCTGTTGCAGATCAGCCTGAGGGATAAACAGATCCAGCCCTGTCTCACCGACCGCAACCAACTCGGGATGATTCTGAAGCTCCCGTTCCAGCCGCTGCAGATCATGCTCTGCAGCAGGATGATCGAAGCAGGGGTGCAAACCCAGCGCGGGGTATAACGCGGAATACCGGACACACAGCGTTAATAGACGGTTCCAGTGGGGCTCGGATACACCAGGCACCACAAACCCCGTCACACCCTTGTCCCGGGCACGTTTAAGAACACTGTCTATGTCGTCTGCCAGTTCCGGAAAATCCAGATGGCAGTGGGTATCAATAAGCGGCATAGAATAAATCGCTGCCTGACGAGAATTAGTGGCTAGTGGCTAGTGGCTAGTGGCTAGTGGCTAGTGGCTAGTGGCTAGTGGCTAGTGGCTAGTGGCTAGTGGCTAGTGAAAGTTTAAGAGCCTTCCTCAAGAGTATCAAGTTTATAAGTCGGTATATCTATTTGTAGAACGCTCTTTCTGGCCACCCAAAAAGTATTCTTGCGTGTTATGGGGAAGGATACAGAAAGCATTGATACCTTCCCGGTTCAGGTCTGGTTGGTGCCCTCTCCAGATATTTAAAATCGCGGCAAAGCGACCTTTGTCGGCGGTAAAAGCAAAAACTCCTGACGTTGCAGGATGCCGCGCCACAACCGGCGGGCGAAGGTATGGATATTTGACGCTGAAAAGCATAAGGCAGTGTTTTACCAGAGTACCCAGAGAGCATGCTAAGTACAGGGTCCAGAGAACGCCGAGAAACGCTATTTATAAGCTTTCCTCTGTGTCCTCTGTGGTGAGTCTCTTTTAAGCTGTTGTATCGATCCACAGAAGATCAAATATGCTGGCATCCTTTCCCGATAAAGCGCGATGAACCTAAAAAACGCGCCAGTGGCGCGTTTTCCTGTTTAATGCTCCCGGGTCGCCCGGAAACGCATATCCGGCCAGCGCTCCTCAGTGAGACTCAGGTTTACCCGCGTCGGTGCCAGGTAGGTTAGCAAACCACCACCGTCCAGGGCCAGGTTATCCCCCCCTTTACGGCGGAACTCTTCCAGCTTGCGGGCATCATCACACTCAACCCAGCGGGCGGTTGCGATGGTCACCGGCTCATACATACACTCAACCTTGTACTCATCTTTAAGACGGTACACCACCACCTCAAACTGCAACTGGCCCACCGCCCCGAGAATCAGGTCGTTCTTGTTGATCGGCTGGAACAGCTGTACCGCCCCCTCTTCCGACAGCTGTTGCAAACCTTTCTGCAACTGTTTCATCTTCAGGGGGTCTTTAGCCCGTACCCGACGGAACATCTCCGGTGCAAAGTGGGGAATACCGGTAAACTTCAGATCTTCTCCTTCGGTAAAGGTATCACCTATCTGGATCGTACCGTGGTTGTGCAAACCGATAATATCACCAGACCAGGCTTCCTCTACATTGGAACGGTCACCGGCGAGAAAAGTCACCGCGTCGGCGATCTTCACATCTTTGTTGATCCGCACATGGCGCATCTTCATACCCCGGGTATAACTCCCCGAGCAAACCCGCATAAAGGCGATCCGGTCACGGTGTTTAGGGTCCATATTGGCCTGAATCTTAAACACGAAGCCAGAAAACGCCTCTTCATCCGCAGCAACTGTCCGGCTAATGGTTTCCCGCGCGATCGGAGAGGGAGCAAACTCCACAAAACCATCCAGCATTTCACGCACGCCAAAGTTTGACAGTGCCGTTCCAAAATATACAGGCGTCTGACGACCCGCCAGATACTCTTCCTGATCATATTCGTGACTCGCGCCCCGTACCAGGTCGATCTCCTCCAGAAAATCTTCGTAGAGGTTGCCCAGTAACGCCTCAGCTTCGCTGCTTGCCAGCCCTTTAACCTGGATATCATCCGGAATAATACTGCCCTGTCCCGGCGTAAACACATGGATCGTATCGGTATAAAGGTTATATACCCCGCGAAAATCCTTACCCATCCCAATTGGCCAGGTAATCGGCGCAGCCGCAATTTTCAGCACCTCTTCGATCTCATCCAGCAACTCAATCGGATCACGGATATCCCGGTCCATCTTGTTGACAAAGGAGAGAATCGGCGTATCGCGAAGACGACAGACTTCCATCAGTTTAATCGTCCGGTCCTCGACACCCTTAGCACCATCCACCACCATCAGCGCCGAGTCGACAGCCGTCAGTGTGCGGTAGGTATCTTCCGAAAAGTCTTCGTGTCCGGGAGTATCCAGCAGATTAACAATACGACCGTTATGGGGAAACTGCATCACCGATGATGTCACCGAGATACCCCGCTCCTGTTCCATGCTCATCCAGTCAGACGTCGCATGACGATCAGATTTCTTACCTTTGACCGTTCCTGCTTTCTGAATCAGGTTTCCGAACAGCAGCAGTTTTTCGGTAATGGTGGTTTTACCCGCATCCGGGTGAGAGATAATCGCGAAAGTCCGACGAATCGACACTTCCTTAGAGATACTAGACATAGAGATCCGGTTACTTTGGAAACAGCCCTGCACACTACACGGCAGAAGCCAGAAAATATCATTGGGCGCTATTTTCCCTGATATGCCCCAAATCCACAACTGAAAGCTATTGACTCAGTCCAGATTCCTGAGAAACTGCCAGTTAAAGCTAAGGATCAGCATGTGAGTCAGATGATGAAATCAGCCATTCCGAACATCCCGTCTATCAGAGGCCACCAACCCTCCGCGGAGGGTCGAATCAGTCAATACAATCCGTATCACCGGATACTACCCGGGTCTTTCTCAGTTCATTTCCACCGGAATAACCTGATACTAAGCCCAACAACGCTAAGTGACGAAGCAGCTTAGCGATTCAACCGCTCAAACGACAAGCGCAGTTATAAAAGGAATCAAGATGCCCAGTGTTTATCAACTTAAAAGTGCCTTTTCAGACCTGCTACGCCCACTGACCAATCAACTAGCCAACAAGGGCGTCACAGCCAACCAGGTTACTGTGACCGCAATGCTCGGCTCCGTTTTACTGGCGGGATCGCTCTATTTTTCCACCGCGAATAGCCTGATAACGCCACTGCTATGGCTGTCAGTCCCTCTCTGGATGTTTATCCGCATGGCGCTGAATAATATCGATGGTATGCTCGCCCGCGAGCACAATATGTCGACTCCCCAAGGGGCCATTCTCAATGAGATGGGCGATGTCGTGTCCGACAGCGCGCTGTTTCTGGCGTTTGCCGCCCTGCCGGGTATCAATATTCCGCTGCTGGTGATGCTGACATTGCTGGCGGTGATGAGTGAGATGATCGGCGTTGTGGCTGTGCAGATCGGTGCCAGCCGCCGTTATGATGGACCTTCCGGCAAAAGCGACCGGGCACTGTTCTTTGGTGTGCTGGGATTACTCTATGCGCTGGGCATTAACCCTGGCACCTGGAGTACGCTGGTTTTATTACTGATTACCGTTTTGCTTGTTGCCACCATTGTTAACCGCGCTAAATCAGCCCTGCGCGAAGTTAACGGCAACACCGCAGCTGAGGCTGATTAAACCGCCACATCATCGGCGTCAGCCGCAGGCAGGGTCAGACAATAGGCGGATAACTGCTTAAATGATTCGGCCGCCGAGTTCATAAAACCGGCGGCAGTCTGGCGTTCGGTCAGGCTTTCACCCACAACCACGTCACAATTAAAGGGGACCAGCAACGCTTCCCCTTTCGGCAGCGCCCGGCCAAGACCATGCAACATCGCAGGCACCACCGGGATATCTCCGCGCTCTTTGATCAGATAGTACACCCCTTTTTTCAGTCGACTGAGCTGTTCCGGCTTACCCCGGCTACCCTCTGGAAACAGCACCAGAATATCCCCCGCATTCAATGCCCGGGTACAACCGCTGAACAGTGTTTCGCGATCCGCACCACCACTGCGATCCAGGGGAATAATACCGATGCATTTCAACGCTACCCAGGCCAGAATACCACCATTACCCAGAAAATAATCGGCCGCCGCCACCGGTCTCACTCTATGGATCATCGATAACGGAAACAGGCTGAGCAGCACCAGCGTATCCAGATGGCTGTTATGGTTAGCAATCACGATGGCTGGGCCGCTATCTGGCAGGTTATTCCTGCCGCGGACATTTAACCCCAATAACAGCAATACCACCGGCTTAACCAGCAAAGCAAAAAACAGCACCTTAATCAGTCTATCCATGGGCATTTCTCCGCCGTTCAATAGTGGCTATAAAACAGAAAGTGAAAAAATAGCGGCGCAGTAAACAGCAGACTATCCATCCGGTCCAAAATCCCCCCATGCCCGGGGATCAGATTACCGGTATCTTTTATCTGCAGATCCCGCTTAACCGAAGAGATCACCACATCACCAAAGAAACCGCTGACACTGATCAGTAATCCGGCCATCAACCCCTGCCACCAGAGCAACGGCGTCAGCAACGGCGCAGTCAGACCCGCCAACAGAGTGATGGACGCAACCCCGCCAAGAAACCCCTCCCAGGTTTTATTCGGACTGACCTTTGGAATAATCTTATGACGGCCGAATCGCTTACCCCAGATATACTGACAGACATCGTTAAACTGCGTCATAAACAGCAGAAACAATACCGGACCGATATAACCGGCCATCTCATTCTTCACCGGCAACACCAGCAGATAAGCGATATGACTAATGGCAAAGACGGTCAGCATGGTTGCCCAGTGAAGAATCCCCACCGAACGAATGAACCCTTTTGTTTCCCCCAGCAGCACCATCCGCACCGGCAGCAACAGAAAGATGTACACCGGGATAAAGATAATAAACATGCCGTACCAGCCAATAGACACCCAGTAGTACTGCACGGGAATTGACAGATAGGCCCAGAATATCACTCTCCGGTCTGTTTGCCGGGTAGGTACAATCGAAAGAAACTCTTTGAGGGCCAGAAAACTGAGAAAGCCAAAAAAGACAATGGCCAGGACCTGATTAAACAGTAGAGCCGCAAACAGAATACCGATCATCATCCACCAGGACTGCACCCGCTGTCGGAGTTCAGTGTAATCTTTATCAGGATGCTTCTGTTGCATACGATAGCTAATCAGGCTACCGCTCATCAGTAGAATAACCACCAGCAGGATCAGATAAAACGAGTGAGTCGGTACACCAAACATATGCTTTCAAAATCCTTTTAAATAAATGCGTAAAGTACCTAATATTGAAAGGCTAAATTCTACCCGCGTAACAGTATACTGTAATCAAAACATAACTTAATACTGTGGCAATCACGCCTGATCTCTTTAGCCAGATTTTCGACAAGTCCTGTAGCTAAACTATAGTTAAACTGTAGTTTCAGCCGCCTTATTCGGAAAACTTCCAGGGCTTGTCTTCAGGTACATATACGCTTTCTTTCTTGACGCAGCGCTGACTGATGTCAGTCGCTTCGGACAACAGAATGTCCCGTTCCTGGGCCATCTTTCGCGTATAAAGAGGGATTACCCAACCGTAAAAAACGGCTTCGCATCGCTGCGTCGTCTGTATCCCGGCCATATCCTCCTCACTCCAGTTGCACTGATAATCTGCGATTGTCCGTACAGGATCTTTATCAGATAGCAGCGCATAAGGGGTAAGGTTCTTTTCAGTCACCGGATGCATCCGGACTCTGGCAATATTGCCTACAGAGAGATAGGTGTACTCCGCATCAGAGGTTTCCCAGCGCTGTTTACGATAGGGGATGTAGGTTATTTCACCCCGCTGCCGGGCCTGCATAGTGAGCATCCCGCCCGTTTCTTCAAAATAGCTGGTGTCGGCTGTTGCTATAACAACCTGACGCCCCTTCCTGTCGGGCTGCTCATCGATCAGACGGGTAACAAAATGATCATAGGTAATCACATAAGCAGGCGCTTCATCGACAGCACAGTCCAGAGAAACCTGAGCATTGCTTTTCGATACCATCAGCACAGCGATAAACCAGAGAGATCGCTGAAAGATTGTTCTCAGTTTCATGGTTGTATACAGGCCCTCTCTAAAGAGTTGAAGAGTAGCATCAAGATTGTCTGTACAACAATCAGGTAGCCATAAAAACAAATCCCCTTGAAAAGGGGATGGGCCTCTGCTCTTCTATCTTTATCGCCATTTAAGCTTAAATCATATCTATTGCGACTTTATAAATATCGACACAGGATCAGCAATAAGCCCGAGATGGAGAACAAAATTTAATGATTGCCGATATTTTCAAACAACAACCCGATGGTTAAGGCCGCCTGCTGCGGCAGTATCTCCCCCAACGGCATATTTCCAGAAGCCCGTGAACCTCTCCCCCAATACAGCATCCACAGTAATTTTAAGAATCAAATCATGAAAATCAGATCGTACTATCTGTTATGGCGTTGGCCACATCAGTAATTGACAGCTTTCCATTCAAGAAATACTCTGGCGTTAGTCGCATATCAAATCTGTCTTCCAGCTCAATTGCCATCGTCACTGCGTCTATCGAATCTAAGTCAAAGATTTTAATCGGATCGCTAACGCTGATATCGTCAGCCGTTTCTCCCAATAAAGTAGCAAGATATAACTGCATCCAACGAATCAATGAGGAATGCAACTCAGGGAGGCTTTCAGTGTGCATAGATATAGCATCTCAAAATGAAAATTAATAAAACAAGCCCACTAATTGAACCAAAATGCCTATAAAGTGCAAGCGTATAATTGCGTTTGTTTTGGCTGCAGGTAGAATCGTTTGAAGCACTGAAAATACAGGAAAGAGCCTTCAGTATGAACCTTGGCATTCTTTACTTCAGGGATGAGCCACTACAAGTTATTCCCGCGTTACGTCTACGGGCTTTAATTGCCGAAGCCAGATTACAAGGTGTCACTCTAACGCTCTTACAATCCGATTTCTTCGATTTAGACAGAGAACAGATCAGCGCATATTGCTGGGAGGGCGAAAACAATTGGGTAACCCGCCTCATTCATATCCCTGAACTCGTTATTATTCAAGGAATGACTATTAGCCAGGAACAAATCAGCCTGAGCAAGTGGTTGACTAAGAACAGAACGATTATCGCCGATAGCGGCTTGAATAAGGACAGACTATCTGAACTGGTTGCTGCATCAACTCTTAGTGAATATATAATTCCGACATTAACGATTGATAAAGCAAATCCTACAGAGTTTATAACGCGGTCTCTCAAGCACTGGGGAGGAGGCGTTATCAAAAGAGCGGACAGCAACCGCGGCATCGGCTTATTATTTATCTCTGAAAATGATGGCGTTTGGAAACTTGATTCTGAACGACAAAAACTTCAGGGTAGCCTTAGCGAGATTGTTTTGCACGCTAATAGAATGATAGCGGCCAGACTCAAGTACCGTGATTACATCATTCAGCCCTTTTTAAACTCCTCTGCTAAAGATGGCCGGCCTGTTGATATCAGAGCCCATGTACAAAAAAGGCGTGATGGAAACTGGGCGCTTACAAGGGCGTATGTACGGGTAGCTGAAGCGGGCTCTCTGCTACCCAATTTCAGCAAAGGAGGCTATCAAGGAGAACTAATGCCCTTCCTCTTGCAGCATAACGCTCTTTGCGCTGAAAACATTAAGGAAGAGCTGATTTCAGTATCTATAGCAATAGCAGAGTTACAAGACACGGTAGCTGCACTCCCTCTGTCAGAGCTTGGCCTGGACTTCTTATTGGATGAGAATAGTAAACTGTGGTTAGTAGAAACAAATGCCCTGCCGCAAAGTGCTTTGCATGAAATGGAACGAGCCAGACATACTATCGGTTATGCCATTCACCTTTATGAGAAACAGAATAATCAACCAGTGCAATTATCATCGGAAGTCTAAGCGTTTTAACCGCAGCTGAAATATCAACAATGCTTCTTAAATTAGGATACCGAATGCAGCAACCTCCAATTTTCTTAATTAGTTCTGGAAGATGTGGCTCAACGTTCTTTTCAGACTCCATCCATTCTCATCCAGAGATGCTTTCTGTATCGGAATTAATAGAGCCCGTTATGCCCGTCCCGTTTTTAGAAAACCAGAATAAAATCTCGGGGGCTGACTTTTTCACACTTCTGGCTGCGCCAACTATGGAAGAAAGAATCGATATCTGGCAGTCCGGCATTACCCGTGAATGTCTGTTCATGCCTCAGGAAAGAGATAAAGTATCACTTTTGCTTTGCTATGCTTTACCACTTTTATCACAACAACCAGACAAGTACCTTAATAAATTAAGACAGATAGTTAGTGATTTTCCTGAGGCCTGTGCGACAGAACATTTCATTCGCTTTTGCGAATACCTGAAATCAGCTCATGACAAAACCATCTGGATTGAGAGAAGTGGCGGCTCACTTGCCCATTGTGAAAGTATTTTACGGTGTTGGCCGAACGCCAAAATCATACATTTTTACCGTGATGGCAGAGACGTTGCGTGTTCTATGCGAGCACACCCCATTTTCAGGATGTTTGTGATGAAACGACTAGGCAAAGACTGGAGGGAGAATGAAACCCCCGACATTACAGAGTTTGGCAAGCTCTGGTCCGAATGGGTATGCAATGCGATACCCGCCCTTAGAGAACCGAATGCGCGCGTACTTAACCTGAGTTATGAAGAGATGATGTCCTCTCCAGACAACGCTCTTGAATCATTTCTGCGCTTTGTCTTCGACAAAGAACTGCTTAATGAGCAGGATTTACAGTGGATAAATCAGGTAAAAAAAGAGATCTCACCGGCAAAGAGTCATTTTCATGCGCTCAATGAAAAAGATAAAGCAAGGTTAACGCTAGCTTGTCAGCCTGGACTAGAAGAGTTGGGCTACTTAAACAGCAGCTCACCGATATTAACCAACGCCTAAAACAGGGTAACCATAATATGTCTGACGCTACAACTACTTACCTTGATGCCCAAATGGACAAACATCAAGCGCTGATAAATGACCTGCTGGCAACCTTTGGCCAGCCCCTGCATATTTTCTTTGTTGAAGAGATGGCCCGACAGGTAAGCCAGTACCAGGCAATATCAAACAAGCTGTATCCTCCCTTACAGATAGCGTTTGCAGTTAAATCAAATCCATGCAGAGGTGCACTCCGCGCAGCATCGACTCTCGGTTTGGGAGCAGATTGTGCGTCAGAATATGAACTCCAGGCTGCATTACAGGAAGGGATTACAGGTAACCTGATTACTTGTAATGGCAATGCAAAAACCAATTTTTATCTTGAGTTAGCTGTTGAAAATGATGCCTTAATAGTGGTGGACAACGCTGATGAGCTAGATGCATTACGCAGGGTTTGCCAGGAGCACCATAAGAGAGCAAATATATTATTGCGTTTTAGCGGTATGCCACTGGCGGGCTTTACAGCCGATGATCAATCTACTGCCGCAGACTGGACAAAGTTTGGCTTTCATATTGATGAGGCTGAGGCTCTGTTCAAGCTGGTAGACAAGTCAGATGAACTGCGTTTCCTAGGAATCAGCGCCCACATTGGTACGCAGTTATGCAAGCCCGAGGTGTTCACACGGTTATTCGAATGTTTATTTGCACTGATCAGCATAGCGAACAGAAACCAGCTGGATGTGTCTATGATCAACATTGGCGGAGGGTTTCCTGCTCAGTTTATCGATGCAGATAACGCGCAACAATTCCAGGACAGGCTTTATAAACAGATAATCAATAACGTGAACAGTACTACTGACGTTACCTGGAATGGTTTAGGTTATGGTTTTGAATATCTTCGCTTAGCATCGACAACCAGCCGTGAACAGAAATGGCAGGGCAAAGCATATTGGACCGACTATCCCGGTGCCGCAATGCTAAACCATGTATTACAGACCCCAATGAGTAACGGAGTCAGTCCTCTTGAAACGTTAAACAATCTTGGGACACCCAGACTGATTGTCGAACCCGGACGCTCTATGATGGCTCCATCAGGAATCACTGTTTGCGAAGTAATGGGAACAAAATCAGTGATGAACCACGACCTGGTTATGCTAGACCTGGGCATAAACAATCACAGCACCAATCTGATTGCACCGGATATGTTTCCAGCTCAAGTCATTCCGCCAAGACCCGGTGATAGCGAACGAGAAGTATTTCTTGCAGGAAGGTTATGCTTTACTGGCGATATGATTAGCAAAAATAAAGTGACGCTTAACAGATTGCCTGAACGCGGAGACGCCTTGGTGATCTATCATACCGGAGGGTATAGCGCCGACCACTTTGCCTCTCATAGCTGCGGTTATCCCAAACCGGCAAAAGTCGCAATATTACAAAACGGGGCAGTTGAAATCTGGCGCGAAAAAGAAAGTTTCGTCGATGTATTTGGTACGCCAGACACTTCACTGTCAGTCCGCGAATATACAACCAAGAATCACGTTAGCCTATGAATCATCTGAATAAAAAGCTTGCGCTACTTGAAGCTGATCCTCATGCCTACTTTATAGCTCTTGCCCTCGAAGATCGCTCAATTGAATGGCACATCAATACCACTAACACCGATAGTGAACCATTACATTGGTTGTGTTTCAAGATAAACGGGCAGGATCTTGTATATAGAAAAAGCATATTCTTTGAGCCGGGAAAAGGCCGCTGGAATGATACCGGTAAAAAGATCAACCAGCAGGCGCAACTTATTGTTGCCGATAAGCATGCAACGAAAACACTCCTCAGAAAACAGGGTATTAATACACCGAGGGGAGAGAAATTCCGCCGCAGAGATCTACAAAAAGCTCTCAGTTATTACAAACAATTATCAGGGCTGATCTGTGTAAAACCCAATAGTGGTAACAGAGGTCGCTGCGTGACTTCCGCTATCTCAAGTTACGAACGATATGAACAGGCAATACATGCCGTAGCGGACGAATTTGTTCACATTGTTGCAGAGGAACACGTTGAAGGTGAGCACTTTCGCTTTTTCTATGTTGAGCCAGAGGTTATTGGAGTTAGGCGGGGTGTCCCTTTAAGTGTTGTCGGTGATGGGCAATGTACAATTGCTGAATTGCTTGAGCAAAAGAATAAAGAACGACGCAAAAGAGCACTGATCACTCATCCTGAAGTTGCCATAGACAACAAGATAATCGAATACCTCAAAGCACAGAATCTGACAATCGAATCAGTACTACCATCCGGCGAACGAGTCTTTTTACGCTCTTCCGCTGGATACCCTGAGGGAGCAGACACGATCTTACTGGATAAAGATGAGGTTCACCCTGATTATTTAAATATTGTAGCCAGGGCCTGCCAGTCAGTGCCTGGATTACATTTCTCGGGGGTGGATATTGTGATAAGAGATGTCACTCAGCCAGCAACAGATAATAATTATTGGATTCTTGAACTCAACTCCGATCCGGCTTTCATCCCATTCTACTATCCCTGGAAAGGCAAAGTCGTTGATGTGGCGGGCTTGACCATCGATATGATGATTGAACGATTTCCGTTCAGATAAATTATTCTTACAGAACAGGCTCACATAAATACTTACCACTGGAATAAGCAAATGCGCATTGCACCAGACGAGCTGAATAAATTAGATCAACATGCTGAATCTCTGGCCCGTTCATTATACAACAACGGGATTGATTTTGAGATTAAGACGGTCGTAATAAGGCAAAACGATTCTAAACAAGCCCATTGGGTACGCTTTAAGGTTAATGGACACGCTTTTCTCTACAAAAGTGGAGTCTTGCTCGATTCAGACAAAGGCAGCCAGAGGACTTTGGGAAGAAATATTAATTACCTCTCATCACTTTTAGTCGCAGATAAGCATTTAACCAAGGAACATCTAAGAGCGAATAATATTAATGTTCCAAGGGGTGAAAAATTTCGCCGCAGAAACCTGAAACAAGCACTGGATTATTTTGAACAAAGAGCATACCCCTTATGTGTTAAGCCAAACAACGGGCGCATGGGGCATTGCGTAACATCCTCAATTGTATCTTTTGAGCAGTATAAGCGCGCCTTGGACTATGTTGCCGAGAATTACGTCAATATTGTTATTGAGGAGCATGTTGAAGGTGAACATTTCCGTTTTTTTTACGTTGAACCCAACGTTATAGCGATCAGACAGGGGATACCGCTGAGTGTCGTTGGTGATGGCCACAGATCCATAAGCACCCTATTAGACGAGAAGAATCAACAACGGCGTAAGCGCAATCTGGTCACCCACCCTACTGTTGAAATTGATAGTCATATCAATCACTTTCTTGAAGCACAAGGCTATAGTCCATCATCTGTACCTGCGAAAAACAGCCGGGTATTCTTACGCTCATCTGCGGGTCATTCAGAAGCAGCTGATACCATCTTAATTGCCCCAGAAGAGATACACCCTGATTACCTGGAAATTGTTGCTAAAGCCTGCAAATCAGTACCTGGACTTTACTACTCTGGGGTCGATATTGTCATTAAAGATAAAAGCCAGCCGGCCTCTGATGATAATTACTGGCTTATTGAGTTAAATGCCAATCCAGGCTTATCACCCTATTATTATCCATGGGTAGGGGATAAGGTAGATGTATGCAAAAACTTAATAAATTTGATTTCACAGAAGTACCCGTTTAGCTAATAAATCGAACAGCTTACATATACCAGAAAGACATAATGCAGATTAAAAAACTAAATGCTTATACGCGCTGGGGCTATATACCTGAATCAGTTATCATACCCTCTCTCAACGACAAGGAGCGCCATCAATTCGATATTGGTATCGAAAACCTTCTTTGCGAGCGGGAAAAAGTCGAAAAATTTGCAGATGGTACTTACGACGAACTCTTGTTATTCAGTAAAACCCCAGGGGAAAACACTATTTTCTGGTGTTTTAACAATTGGTCTGAGCCCCTACTACTAAATAGACAACTTCCTGAAACCATATCACTTTGCGCTGGGACATCTGCGCATTTATTGACTCAAAAATGGTGGTTTAAAACCCGATTTCATGAGCACTTAGTCGGTCGTTATTTAAACACGCTGGAACAGATACAATTAATTCACAGTGATATGATTATCGGAGGTAACTGCCAGGGGGCACCAATTGCTGAGTCGCTGGCGATACGCATAAAAGAAAAGACAGGGTACGAGCCCCTGCTGATCACTCTAGACTATGTACCCCGTAAACAATACGACGGGCCTATGTTTATGATGTTCGGTGAAGATAGTACTTTCAATCCATTTAATTGCGAAATTGAACCTTTACCTATTTTTCAGAAAAGAAAAGGCGATTGGGGTATTGGGATACTTAACGCAATGCATGGCCAATATTTTCGCGAACCGACCCTGTTTGAGTTACGGGATTACATTCTTACTGCAACAGGCAAGTTTCTTACTCGAAGCAGATTTGAACACAGTTTTTTCTAATTTATTCTGCTTTCAGACTTCCAGGGACTTGTATCAAATCAGCAAACACGCCGCTATCTGACAACTTGCTGATTGGATGCCGGCAACTCGTATCCATTTATAACCTTAACTCCGACATCTAACCCACTGCGACAATCTGCCACATTCATGACTTAAGGCGCTTGGTTATAATTCTGCTTTCTGCCAAGCTAGCGCTATGAACTACACCAGCAACACCCGCCATCAGCTATTGCAGCTCAGTTATATCCGTACGGTCACTATTTTCGGCCAGAGCGGGTTGTTGCTGTACCTGTTTTTTGGCCTGCATGTCACACTTAATTTCTGGCTGATCGCGTTTGCGCTGCTGGCGATGGCGTTGCTTAACCTGTTATCACTCCTGCGGCTGCGCTCCCCCATGCCCCTGACACAGCTGGAGTTTTTCTTTCAGCTGGTTGCAGACATCGCGTTTTATGTCTGCTTGTTATATCAGATGGGTGGCGTGGGCAACCCCTTCTCCGCACTGCTGCTGATCCCCCTGATTATCAGCGCAACCTCACTGCCGCGACAATACACCTGGCTGACTGCACTGATGGTGACCATCAGCTACTCTCTGCTGATGCGCTTTTTTATCCCCATCAACCTGCCGGATACGGGGCATCAGCATCAGGCCGATGCACTGTTGAATCTGCACCTTGCCGGGATGTGGGTTAACTTTATTCTCACGGCAATTCTGATCACCTGGTTTGTTGTGAATATCCGCGAGAATCTGCAGCGTCAGGAGCTGAGCCTGAATCGTGCGAGAGAATCCAACCTGCGCAATCAGCAGTTGCTCTCTCTGGCCACCATGGCCGCCGGTACAGCCCATGAGATGGGAACACCGCTGGCCACCATGCGGGTCCTGCTGCATGAGATTAAACTTGATCACAGTGGAGATCAGGAACTGCTGGAGGATATTGAGATCCTGCAGGCTCAGGTGGAAAACTGTTCCGATCGTCTGAAACACCTGGCGGAATCAGTCAGGCAGGAGCAGCAGGAGTCCCGCGCACTGCCTGCCGCACAATTTTTCGCTGAAATTCTGGACCGCTGGTTGCTGATGCGCCCCACTGCACGCTTTAATCCCCCGGTGATCAACGTCAGTGGTAATCCGGTCATACTCAGCTCTATCCCTCTGCAACAGGCGTTTATTAATCTGTTGAATAATGCTGCTGATGCATCGGATAAGCCGCTGCAGATCGAGGTATCGTCTGATTCACAACAGATACTCTTTACTATTCTGGATCAGGGGCCGGGGATACCTCTGGAGCAGGCGGAACAACTGGGCAGCCCGTTTATCACCACCAAAGGTAAAGGGCTGGGCATAGGACTGTTTCTGACTGCCAGCGCACTGGACAGCTATGGCGGAGAGGTCCGGCTGTTTAATCACCCAGAAGGGGGGACACTGACCGAAGTTAAACTACCGGTCATTAAAGAGGGGCATAACAATGGATACTAATTCGTCAGCTTTGCGTTTTCTGATTGTTGATGATGACGAGACGTTCTCCCGGGTATTAAGCCGGGCAATTAAACGACGGGGTTATGAGACGGCGGTGGCCGGTTCAGCAGAACAGGCTCTGGAGATGTTACAAACCTTTACCCCGGATCTTGCCACTCTGGACCTGAAGATGGATGGTGCCTCAGGCATCACCCTGATTCCCCGTCTGAAAGCACTTAACCCCGATATCAGAATTCTGATTCTGACCGGCTATGCCAGTATCTCTACGGCGGTTGAAGCGATCAAGCTGGGGGCTACCGATTATCTCGCCAAGCCTGCCGATACCGACCAGATTCTCGCAAAATTGAACACTACAGAGCCGGACCCGGATATTGAAATTGCCGATAAACCTATGTCCGTAGGACGACTGGAGTGGGAACATATTCAGAAAGTGCTGACAGAACATGATGGCAACATCTCGGCTACCGCCCGCGCCCTGGGCATGCACCGGCGCACCCTGCAGCGTAAACTACAAAAGCGCCCGGTCAGGGAAGAGCATTAACGTTGCTCGTTGTAGGAGCGGCTTCCAGCCGCGAATGAATATTTTCATATATTCTCGCGGCTGGAAGCCGCTCCTACAAATACAAAGAAGGCTTTTATCGAACAACGAACAAGTGACGTCGAGCAACGAGCAACGGTTTTTAAAGCTTTTTGTGACAATCCAGCCAGATTGCTTTACTGATCATCAATATATTTTTTGGCGTCGAAGGTGCGGATCCAGTCAGGATAGAACACCATCATCCCGGTCATGATGATGCCGTTGAGCAGCCCCTCAGGAAAGACAATAAGTGGCAGTATCTGTATATACTCGCTATAGATCTTATCACTGCTGTAAACGTCACTGATCCACAACAGAAACCCCATGCTCAGCCCGCCAGCGAGGGTCGCCGCCCCCGCTCCCAAAAAAGCACAGAGAAACAGATAGACAAAAAAGTTAGGTGGCAGTCGTGCTTCAACCTGACGCAGAATATAATAGCTAACCAGCGAAGGAATGACGACGGTGCAGAGCCCGTTCACCGCGAAGCCGTCCCAGCCCTCCCGCCCGATCAGGGTAGTCCCCAACAGTGCCAGACTGGCGGACAGAATCGCCAGATCCCAGCCAAACATCAGGGTAAGCACCGTCACCCCGAGAAAATGGATACCCAGTCCGGGCGAGATACCGGCCCGCATCTGCCATAAAATCATCAGCCCGACGGTCGTTCCCAGAAACAGATGTTGCAGCTGCCGGTTACTGACGAGCGTCGACCAGGGCGCAGACCATATCGCCAGCCCCAGCAACAGAAAATAGCCGGCCTGGGCAAACCAGAACCAGAAGCCGGTGATCAGGTCTGTGGTTAAATTCATGACGTTGCCGAATCCCTTGAGTAGACTCTCTAATCAGTGAGTTCTGTCGAGTTTAGCGCGCTGACGGTAAAATAAGATTGTTACAGCTCATTAAAATAGCATCTTCACTGCCATTCCCGCTTGGATAATAGCCTTTACGAATACCATCTTCTGTATAACCCAGCCGCAGATAGAGTCTGCGGGCGGCCTCGTTAGAGCGGCGCACCTCGAGCATATTCCGGTGAATATCGTCGTTGTGAAGCTGCTCATGAACATAGTGCATCAGCTCAGTCGCCAGCCCCTGGCCACGGCACACAGGACGCACGCCGATCTGCAGCAACTCAGCCTCATCCAGAACCGTTGACAGCAGAGCAAACCCTGTCAGTCGCCTCTCCTGCCATACACCATAACAACGATATCGCTGACCAGACAGATACGTGTGTAACTGAGTTTCAGACCAGGGGGAAGCGAAACACAGGGTCTGCAGCTCTGACAGCTGCGACAGATCGTCGACCTTAAGCGGTCGCAGGTGATTATCGCTCATCGCCAGCCGGTTGTTTTTCCAGATGATCGAGCAGCGGCTGCAGATCCTGCCACACCTCCCGCTTGCAGCCCGGCACCATCATCATCTCGGTAAGGCTGGCAGAGGCCAGGGTTTTAACGCTGGAGCGCAGACTGAACAGCATACCGCGCAACTGATCCAGCGGCTCAGTCCGTTCCAGCACCATCTGGGCGGCAGACTCACCCAGCAGTAACACAGTACTCACCGGATTCTTTTGCAAACTTTTCTTCAGTTTATGCTGCACGGTGAGGCGAGCCTGTTCAGCCCCCTGATCCAGCGATTTGCTGGCAAACATCGGCCAGGGCAGGGTATAAAACTCAGCCGCACTACCGCCGCTAAGACCGATAGAGCGCAGAATTTTATCGAGTAGAATCTGGTGATGAGCATCGGCCTGCCCGCTGTTCAGCTGCGCCCGCGCAGACACTGACACCGGCGGCAGAGAATCGATGACCAGGCAGTCCTGATATACCATAAAGGCCAGCTTAAACGGTTTCTGCTCAGTCTGTGCGGCGGGATCGGGGAGATCGATATCCACCGATTCAGAGAGGGTTATATCCGCCACCGCAGTTACAGGAACCGCTTCTGAAGGCGCAGTTGGGGGCACCTCTACCTCAGGCCTTGCTGGCGCAGCGGTTGCAGGCGCATTACCGGCTGATGCCGGTTTCTGCTCAGCCCCAAAACTGGCACTCAGCTCAGCCCGGGCCTGTTTAGCAGCATGAGCGCGATCCGCCGGTTTAAGGATTGGGGCAGATGCCGTGGTAGCAACATCAGCCGCAGTTGCAGGCTGCGGCCAGCAGTACTCCCACACCCAGTCCGGGGTGGGACGGGCACCGGGGAGCTGTCGACGGGGCAGCCAACTGACAATGCCCAGCGTTTCCAGATACTGATTTCGTAGCGACTGCTCCATTATGCTGTTCCCTTTACCCTGAACTGATAACTGAAATTTACGCGTCAGTTAAACCTGCGGATGAGCTTTCTCTTCGGTGGATTCAAGCATATTCAACGCATGGATATAGGCTTTAGCCGAAGCGATGATAATATCGGTATCCGCTCCCAGCCCATTAACGATACGCCCCCCCTTCTCCAGCCGCACAGTCACCTCGCCCTGGGAATCGGTGCCGCTGGTGATCGCATTGACAGAATACAGTTCCAGGCTGGCATCCGACCCAACCAGCGAGGCAATCGCTTTAAATGCCGCATCCACCGGACCACTGCCCTCAGCTTCGGCGGTGTGTTCAGCGTCGCTAACCACGACCGTCACTTTAGCAACCGGCACTTCGCCGGTCTGGGAAGTCACCGAGAGACTGCTGAGCTTAAACTTCTCGTAATGGGATGCACGGGTATCGCTCACCAGCGCCTGCAGATCCTCATCGAAAATCTCATGTTTTTTATCCGCCAGATCTTTAAACCGGGCAAACGCAGTATTCAGTTCAGCATCAGACTCAAAAGTAGTGCCCAGCTCTTCCAGACGAGCCCGGAAAGCACTGCGACCGGAGTGCTTGCCCATCACCATCTTATTGGCGTTCCAGCCGACATCCTGAGCGGTCATAATCTCATAGGTTTCCCGGTGCTTCAGCACACCATCCTGATGGATACCGGATTCATGAGCAAACGCATTAGCCCCCACAATCGCCTTATTCGGCTGCACCGGAAAACCGGTCACACTGGAGACCAGCCGTGAGGCAGGCACGATCTGCGTGGTATTGATACCGGTATGCAGCCCCAGCACATCCTGACGGGTGCGCAGCGCCATAACCACCTCTTCCAGAGAAGCGTTACCCGCCCGTTCACCCAGACCGTTAATAGTACATTCCACCTGCCGGGCTCCGGCACTCACCGCTGCCAGCGAGTTGGCGACCGCCAGCCCCAGGTCGTTGTGGCAGTGAACCGAAAACACCGCTTTATCGGCGTTGGGGATCCGTTGTAACAGCTGCTGAATCGTATGGCCAAACTCTTCCGGCACGGCATATCCCACCGTATCGGGAATATTAATCGTGCGGGCACCAGCATCGATCACCTTCTCGATAATGCGGCACATAAAATCCAGCTCAGAACGGCTGGCATCCTCCAGCGAGAACTCCACATCACTGATCAGGTTTCGCGCCCGCTTAACGGCATAGACTGCCTGCTCCACCACTTTGTCCGGGTCCATCTGCAACTTATACTTCATATGGATCGGCGAGGTGGCAATAAAGGTGTGGATACGGCCGGAATTGGCATTCACCAGCGCTTCACCCGCGCGATCAATATCGGCATCCAGTGCCCGTGACAAAGAACACACCGTACTGTCTTTTATGGTGTCGGCAATCGCTTTAACTGAGGCAAAATCCCCCGGTGAGGCGATCGCAAAACCCGCTTCAATCACATCCACCTGCATTTTTTCCAGCTGTTTAGCTATACGCAGCTTCTCTTCGCGGGTCATCGAAGCACCGGGGCTCTGCTCGCCATCACGCAGAGTGGTATCAAAAATAATTACACGGTTATTATCGGTCATGAGCGGACTCCGGGAACTGATTGGCTGCGACTCTCTAAGGTGCGGCAAACAAGCTGTATTGATTAGTTGGAAAAGGGATCGGCAGCGGGCGGGACTGTAACGCTACAGTCAAAAAATTGCCGGAAAATTAAGGCCATATCCACTATATTATCTGATACAGAGTAATATAACTTCCTGATGGCTATTTGCAACTTAATGACATACAAATAAGCCCCTGTCAGCCTCTCAACTAAAGGGATTCAGCCGATGAGCTATGATCATTTCGATCAACCTGTAGACCGCCATACAACTTCCAGCCAAAAATGGGAGAAATACCGCGACACCGATATCCTGCCAATGTGGGTCGCCGATACCGACTTTATGGCACCCCCCGCAGTGATAGAGGCACTGCAGGCCCGGGTCGACCATGGCATCTTCGGCTATACCAACACTCCCGCAGAGCTCAGCCAGCTGATTATTGAGCGGATGCAAACACTCTATAACTGGAGCATTCAGGAAGAGTGGCTGGTCTGGCTGCCAGGGCTGGTGTGTGGTCTCAATCTGGCCTGTCGCAGCGTCGGGGCCAGCCAGGACGAGGTCGCCACTGCCAAACCGATCTACCCCCCCTTTATGTCCGCACCCCGCTTATCCGACCGGCGCCTGATCACTGTGCCCATGATTGAACAACAGCAGCGCTGGCTGATCGATTTCGACGCACTGGAGCAATCGATTACCGATAGCACCACACTATTGCTGTTCTGTAATCCGCATAATCCGGGGGGCACCGTCTACCGTAAAGAGGAACTGCTGCAACTGGCAGATCTCTGCCTTAAACACGGACTGACCATCTGTTCTGATGAGATCCACTGTGATCTGATTATGGAGCCGGGGTTGAAACATATCCCCCTGGCCTCGCTGAACCACGAGATAGCAAACCACAGCATCACCCTGATGGCCCCCAGCAAAACCTTTAATATTGCTGGCTTAGGCTGCTCTTTTGCCATCATCCCCGATACCCGGTTACGCAAACAGTTTCAACAGGTGCGTAAAGGGATCGTGCCGGACGTCAACCTGCTCGGTTATACCGCGACAATGGCCGCCTACAAAGAGGGAGCACAGTGGCATCAGCAGCAACTGGATTACCTCAAAGGCAACCGCGACTACCTGATGCATGAGATCAATCAGATTCCAGGGCTCAGACTCAACCCGGTGGAAGCCACCTACCTGGCCTGGATCGATGTCTCCGCCGCCAAGCTGGAAAACCCCGCCCACTTCTTTGAACAGGCAGGGGTCGGCATGTCTCCGGGGCGGGATTTTGGCGATGACCGCTTTATGCGACTCAACTTTGGCTGCACCCGCAGCCTGCTGATAGAAGCGGTCGACCGGATACGCCGGGCGATGTTAAGTCAGCTACCCGGAGGGTAGCTCGCTTCGCGAGAGTGGCTAGAACGTCGCTGCGCGCTAGCTAGTGGCTAGACGGAAACTTCGTTTCCTTGCTAGACGTAAAACTTCGTTTTACTTGCTAGAAAAAGAATAGGTACCAGATATCCGCTTTCGACACAAAGCGGACATAAAAATACCGTGACTAGATCGCGGCTGCGCCGCTGGCTAGTGGCTCGAACGTCGCTGCGCGACTCGCTAGAAAAAGCGCAGATAACGTGGGAGCTGCGTATAACCATAACTGCTACATTTTTTCACAATGCGAAGCGGACATTAACATCAAAAACTAAAGGCTTTGACCCCTTAAAGTCCAAGGGGCACGCCCCCCCTATGGCCTACATAATTCTCTGTCTACGCTTCACCGTGGTGGTTCATCTGATTGCGTCCTCACGCATAAAAGTGACTCACTAATCTCAGACTCCGCGCACCGCGCAAGACTCGATACGGGTGAGTGGCTAACTCTTACCCGACAGGGACTTTCACCCTGTAAGTTGTGACAAGCTTCGCTTGTCGCACTAACGCCCGCATTTGGGGCCGTAGTGAAGCGCAGCGTAACGAAGGTCCCAGCCCCGCAGGGGCGAACAACATGCGCTTGTTATGTTTTATGATGTAGGATAAATCAAGTGATTCCTTTCATACCAAACCATATAGAAATGACTGCCATACTGAATCCCCCAAATTCTTTTGGTGCCGCCCAGCCTAAACCTATATGCAGTATCGAATTGATTTAAATCTAGTTCATTCCACCTTTTCCGGGCTTCTTGTGTTATCGAAGAAATTTCTTGCGGATGATGTCGCTTACGTCTTTTTCGCTTCTTACCTTCCCCAGTTTCCATACGGGAAATTTCTGACCAAGTAAGCTCAGACAACGAAACCATTTCACGAAGAATTTCGCCTTCCCATTCTTCATCACTCCAATGCCTATGCTCACCCCAAGACCATTCATCTTCAATATCAGTAATGGCAGTACACCAGGTCATTTTAGTGTCGTAATTGGACGGCTTTTCTTTAAAGATAGGTAATTTAGTTAATGTTTCTTTTCTCAGGAGTGATAGGAACTTTGGGAGGTTCTATATCTTGCCTTTGCTTTAATTGCTTTGGCGTTTTGTAGAGCTCAGAATATTTATCAGCAAGGCGTTGCGCCTTTCGTTGTTTAGCAAGCTTACGTTCTTCCTTGATGGACTCTCTATCCTTAGCCAACTTACAACCCTGAGTAGTACTCGTGAATTTGGCCTTTCTCAATAACTACGTTTGACCTATCCATTGGCGACAAATCCCCTCTCGCATCTTTCCAAGGGGCTTCATCATGAGTCAAATTACTTAGCCACTGAGCTGTTTTATTACCATAAACCTTGAGAACTTGATCCACAGTATCAGATGCCTCATCGTCCAAGTTAGAGGCATCCCCATTTCGAAAAAGAGACGAGTCAACTAAAAATTGGCCGCGATGGACATCATAGATTGAGGGTAATACGGGGCCGTTTGCCCAAGCCTGGAAATCCGCATCAAAAAGCGTACGCTCATCCCACACCATTGACCAAGCTTGACTGTAATAAAGTAGCTTCTGAAGCTTCATGGCTGACATTTCTCCTTGTTTTTCAAGGATGTATCGAGCCACATCAAATTCAGTAGTCATTTTGAATTCCTAAAATACCAATCTTTGCGCTCATTATAGTCATTTACTGTATATTTGAACATTGTGGGCATATTTGCGGTGGGACAGAAACATAACGCCGCGCTCTGCGGAAATTTGGGAGCGCTAGCGAGTAAATTTTCCGCAGCAGCGCCTTGTTATACGCGTTCACGTTCAGCCAATTCTCTTATTAAGTAATAACCTTCGTCGGTTAAGCCATTTTCGAACAGGCCTTCGCCCTCTAGGTCTTCAAGATACTGGCGAGGTAATTCATTAGCTAGAGAGTCAAACTTCTTTTTAACATAAGAACGAGGTGCTTTTAGCACCCTTTCAACACCAAGCTTTCGAATAACGTGAGATTGAGTAAAGTCTAAGGCACCAGGATCTATTTCAAGCGACAATTGTCTAGAACGCTTCCGCTCCATACGTTCCATGAATAAGCGTTTATTCATTCTTGCTAATTCTTTTTGCGCTTCAGCGAGCTCTATTTCTTTTTCACTTAACTGGTCGGTGATAGAAGATTTCTCTTCCTCTTGAAGATTAGAGCGCTCAAGTAGCTGCTGAATAATTTGATTCCTCTCCTGAATTACTTTATCCATTTCTGTTTTTTCTGATTCAATTTTTTTCTTCGTTTCTTCTACTTTCTCATTCGGATTTTCTCTGTAATGCTGCAACGATTCCCGCATTGATGAATAGCCTTCATCAAGGTTTCTTAGCCTTTCACCAAACCCACTCTCCATTTTGACTAATAATTGGGCAATATCTTTAGTGAAATTATAAGTATTGTCATAAAAGGTATTGCTAGTTTCAGTCGCTTTAAAATAGAACAGAGCCGCTAGGCCAACAGAAAACAGAGCTAAAAGCAAAGAAAGCAGTGTTGGAAAATCAACTTTTAAATCAATGGGAGTTAAATAAATCTTGTAAGAAACGACTCCAACTATTGCCAAAGTTGAAATGGCTTTAACCCAATCCCAGAGACCACTACGATTTTTATTTGATTCATCTGACAATTTCGATACTCCTTACGAGCGTATAACAACTTTATTATTGTGCCCATGCAAGGTTCTAAAGCTTGCAAGCTCTGCTACCTTACAAGGTACGTTATAATCCAAGGATGGGTAAAATATGTATCGCAGAAGCCGTAAGTATCAGGAATATGTGACTAAATATGCAAAGGCAAGGGCTGCCAGAGAGGAAAAAAGGATCAATGGTATTCATCCTGAATATCCGTCTGAGTTACCAGCGCTGCGCAGGTTAATCAAAATTACAGACTACGATACGGGTACTCCAGTTACCCACTAGTTTTAACTATATCCTAGTAACCCTATTGATGACTACAACTGCTGTTTTTTCATTGCTTTTTCTAGCGAGTCGCGAAGCGACGTTCTAACAACTAGCAGCCGCGTAGCGGCGATCTAGCGACTGCCCCTCTCAGGCCCGATCAAACGGCAGAGCGATCACGTCACTAATCTGCTCTGTCCCCAGCGCTAACATCACCAACCGGTCCAGCCCCATTGCAACGCCGGCACACTCAGGCATACCTGACTCAAGCGCGTCCACCAGCAAGCTGTCAGTCGGTCTGAGCGGTAACCCCTCGGTCTGTCTTTGGGCGATATCCTTAGCAAAGCGTTTTGCCTGCTCTGCCGCATCGGTGAGTTCGTAGTAGCCGTTCGCTAATTCCACTCCGGCGATAAACAGTTCGAAACGACACGCCACCGGCTGGCCATCCGGGTCTTCAGCGACCCGTGACAGGGCGGCCTGACTGGCCGGGTAATCATAAACGAACACCGCGCCTTTATCGGCCAGCTGCGGTTCTATGACATGGGACATCAGCAAATTCAGCCAGTTGTCGCGGTTATCATCCTCCATTTTAATGTCGATATGCTGACGGGTTATGGCTGCCAGCTCCTGCACGGTAGCTGTTTGCAGATCGAGCTTCAGGTATTGCCGAAACAACGCGCTATAGCTAATACGCTGAAACCCTTTCATACCGATAACCGGCCCTACCAGCGCTTCAACCTCATCCATCAGCTGATGATGATCAAAGCCGGGACGATACCATTCCAGCATGGTAAATTCCGGGTTATGCCGACGGCCGCACTCGCCATTACGAAACGCTTTACAGATCTGGTAGATCGCACCGCTGCCGGATGCCAGCAGTCGTTTCATCGCATACTCTGGCGAGCTTTGCAGATAGCGGGGTTGTTCCTGCTGTCCCGGTAGCGGATGGTAGCGACACTCAATGGTATCAATATAGGGATCACTGACTGCCGCAGAGGTCATCAGGGGGGTTTCCACCTCCAGCACATCACGCGTGGCAAAAAACTCCCGGATCTGCGCAAAGATCTGCGCCCGCTTGCGCAGATTATTCAGCGGAGCTGTCGCTCTCCACAATTGACTCATGGGTGATTACTCTTCAATAAAAACGGCTTTAGAAACAGATCCCTGACCATCGCCGCTCTTGCGCATCCCTGCGCCCGCGGCATACCGTACGTCCTGTCATCGCCGCTCTTGCGCATCCCTGCGCCCGCGGCATACCGTACATCCTGTCATCGCCGCTCTTGCGCATCCCTGCGCCCGCGGCATACCGTACATCCTGTACATAAAAATGGCAGCCGTGGCTGCCATTGGAATCGTAGAAAATGTATTAAACGCGTTAAGAGCCCGGTTATCACCAGCGCAATAGCGTTCAAACCATTTGTTAAGCGCGGGACACGTACTCGCCACTGCGAGTATCGATCTTCAGTATATCGCCCTGTTCGATAAACAGAGGCACCCGCACAACGGCACCCGACTGAAGTTTGGCTGGCTTAGAGCCGCCCTGGGCGGTATCACCCTTAAGGCCAGGATCCGTCTCAGTTACTTCCAGCTCAACAAAGTTGGGGGGTGTAATCGAGATCGGATTGTTATTCCACAGGGTCACCAGACACTTGTCCTGCTCTTTCAGCCACTGATGGGCATCACCAACCGCGGTTTTATCCGCAGCAACCTGCTCATAGCTTTGTGGATCCATGAAATGCCACATCTCACCATCACAGTAGAGATATTCCATATCGGTATCCATAACATCAGCACTTTCAGCGGTCTCATTCGATTTGAAGGTGCGCTCCCAGGTACGCCCGGTAATCAGGTTTTTCAGTTTAACGCGGGTAAACGCCTGACCTTTGCCTGGTTTAACGAACTCAACATCTACCATTGAACAAGGATCACCCTCGATCATCACTTTCAGGCCATTTTTAAACTGGTTGGATGGGTAATTTGCCATATTGATCTCGAATTAGATTAGACTCAGGTGAACTGTTGCCACCGCAAAATTGACACACATTCTACTTGAAAGGAGAATGCGAGCAAATTTTCCAGCGAAATTATTCTACTATGCACTCACCTATTCAGTTGCCGGATACCTGGCAAACCCTACTCAGTCAGACGCTGGAAAGTCCGGAAGCGTTGTTACGCTACCTCCGGTTGCCGGATTCGCTTTTGGCAGGAGCCAACCGCGCCAGCCTGGAATTCGCGATGCGTATCCCCCGCCCCTGGCTGGACCGCATTGAGAAGGGCAACCCGGATGACCCGCTGCTGCGCCAGGTTCTGCCGCTGGCTGAGGAGCTGGACGAGGTGCCGGGATTTACCCGCGACCCACTGGAGGAGAGCCACAGCAACCCGGTTGACGGCCTGATTCATAAATACAATGGCCGGGTGCTGGTGATACTCACCGGCGCCTGTGCGATCAACTGTCGTTACTGTTTCCGGCGTCACTTCCCGTACGCCGAAAACCGTCTGGGGCCGCAGCAATGGCAGAACATCCTTGACTATATTACCGCTGATCCCAGCATCACCGAAGTGATCTTCTCTGGTGGCGACCCTCTGGTTTCCAGCGATTCACGGTTAAATCAGCTGATTACTGATCTTGAGCAGATCCCTCATCTGGCCCGGCTGCGTATTCACAGTCGACTGCCGGTAGTGCTGCCACAGCGGATTACCGAATCTTTCGTCAATGTACTGAAGCAGACCCGCCTAAAGGTGGTGACCGTTATCCACAGCAACCACCCCCAGGAACTGGATATCCATGTTGCCGCAGCGGTACAGCGGCTGACCCAGGCGGGGATTACTGTATTAAATCAGGCCGTGCTCCTGCGAGGTATTAACGACAGCGTCACGACGCTGAAAACACTCAGTGAGCAGCTGTTCGCTATCGGTGTACTACCTTACTATCTGTTTACCTTTGACCCGGTTAAAGGTGCGGCACACTTTGATCTGCCGGATGATGAGGCCCGTCAACTGATGCGACAACTGCAGGACCAACTGCCGGGCTATCTGGTTCCCAGACTGGCCCGCGAGATTCCGGGCAGAGGCTCTAAAACCCTGCTGTTTACGGATCAGGAGTAACCCCGCGATGAGTACAACACCACAGTCACAGATACAAACGGTATTACTGTTTATCGCCGCACTGATGTTTGGTTTTGGCGCACTGGTACAGATCGCTGATCAACGCGATCAGTCCGCAACCCCGGTAACCTACAAAGCCCTGAAAACACCTGCCGATATTGTCCAGCTGACCAATCCCGTCGAAGCCGTTGCCTATACTTCCGTCGTCTCGCTGGCACCACTGCCGGTCGCGGAAAAGAAACAACGCTTTATCGCTTTGCTGTTGCCGGCTATTCTGATCAGTAAGCAGCACCTGCAGCAGCAAAGAAGCCGGCTGGAACAACTACTCTCCCAGTCTGCTCTCAATAGCGAGGAGCAGGCCTGGCTGGAGCAGCTTAAATCAACCTACGATACCGACTCTCCGGCAGAGCTGCGTCAGCGTATGATCGGCCTGCCTAACAGTCTGATTCTGGCGCAGGCAGCCATTGAAACCGGCTGGGGCAGTTCACGGTTTTTCGTGCAGGCGAATAATGTGTTTGGTGTCTGGTCGTTTGACCCGAATGAGAAACGCATCATGGCACAGCAGATGAGAGATGATCAGGCGGTCTTTGTTAAGCGCTACGATTCTTTACTCGGCGCGATTGAGGACTATTTTCTCACTCTGGCGCGGGGCAAGGCGTATATCGAGCTGCGCCAGGCTGCCCGACACACGCAGAACAGTCTCGAACTGATAAAACACCTGCACCGCTATAGTGAGCTGGGGGATGACTATGTTAAGCGACTGGAGACGATGATCCGACAAAATCGTTTACGGCGCTACGACAGCTACCAGCTGTCAACCCGAAGCAATTCTGTCAGCCAGTGAAACTACCGATCATCATCCCCGCTTACATGCTGTAACAGCGCATCCAGAGGCTCAGGCATCCCCAGTCCGTAGCCCTGACCATAATCAACGCCGATCTCTCGCAGCATCTGACATATCTCATCATTTTCGACAAACTCCGCAATAGTGGTTTTGCCCATGACATGACCGATATCGTTGATCGACTTAACCATTGCCTGGTCCAGTTCATCATTGAGAATCCCTTTGACAAACAGACCATCAATCTTGAGATTATCCACCGGCAGATTTTTCAGGTATGCGAAGGAGGAGAGCCCACTGCCAAAATCATCCAGCGAAAACTGACACCCATAGGCCTTCAAGGCGTTAATAAAACGCTGCGCTTCGACAAGATTAGCGATTGCCGAGGTTTCCGTAATTTCAAATTTAACCTTGTATGGCAGCAGGGAGGAACGTTCCAGATGTTTGATAATCGCCTCTTTGATGCGCGGGTCTCCCAGACTGCCACCAGACAGGTTAATGGCACAGCAGCCAAAATACTGACTGAACTGGGTGAAGTTCCGATCCAGCCACTGGAAGGCGTTACCGACCACCCATTCATCGATACGACCGGCCAGTTGATAACGCTCAGCTGCTGGCAAAAAAGCCCCCGGGGGTACAATATTGCCCTCCCGGTCCTTCATCCTCAGCAACAACTCTACATCCGGCTTCAGCTGAGCGTTTTGTAACGGCATAATCACCTGGCCGTAAAGCGTAAAACGGTCTTCATCGAGGGCAGCATTGATCTCTGTCACCCAGTGCATCTCCCCTTCACGCCGGGCCAGCATCTCATTCTCCGGGGTATAGAGATGCACCCGGTTTCGTCCGGCGTCTTTGGCGGTATAGCAGGCAGAGTCGGCCTGTTTCAGAACTTCCGTTAAACTGGCCGAGTGTTCATTAATCGCTACCACACCGATACTGACGCCGATATTGAATGCCTGCTGTTCCCAGCAAAATTTGAAGTCTGCAATAGCATCCCGGACCGTTTCCGCGACAACCTGCGCCTTTTCCAGAGGGCAGTTCTGCAACAGAATACCAAACTCATCCCCGCCAAGACGGGCCAGGGTGTCATTAGACCTTACCCGGCTTTGCAACAGCAGAGAAACCTGCCGCAATAGCTCATCCCCCGCAACATGACCACAGGTATCATTAACCACTTTAAACTGATCCAGATCGAGGAAGCAGAAAGCATGCTGACAACCCGGCTGGCGCTGAGTATTGAACAGCGTCTGCATACGTATCTCAAATTCACGCCGGTTGATCAGGCCGGTCAACTGGTCATGACTGGCATGATAGCTGATCTGTTCAGAGATCAGGCGATTTTCGGTAATATCCTGCAGAGTGACTACATAGTTTGTCAGCACCCCATGAAAATCATAGATAGGGGCGATGTTAACCTGTGCCCAGTAGAGTCCATCCGATTTCTTGCGATTAACAATCTCCCCACGCCAGTTAGGCCTGTCGACCAGCTGCGGCCAGAGATCCGCATAAGAGGTCTCTCCTGGCTGGGGGAAATGGAGCATATTTATCGGCTGTCCGATCACATCTCCGGGCACAAACCCGGTCTCTTCGGTAAATTTAGGGCTGGAATATTCAATCTCACCATCCGGCAGGGTAATCAATACCATGTTGGGGCTGAACTCTACCGCTTTAGATACTTTAACCAGCGCCTGTTCGGCCTTGCTGCGTTCCTCCACCTCATGTTGCAACGAGGCGGTCTTTTCTCTCACCACCTGGCCGATACGCAGGGTGCGGCCGGTAAGCGACAGCAACCAGCCACCGAGCAGGGCCGCGAATAACATCCCTCCCAGTAACACAATCCAGCTGCTCCACTGCGAGAAATGTACGAAGAAGTCGGGTTTGGCGCTGTAAGTAAACTGATAAACCCGCCCCCCGACTGAATACTCTTTGCTCAGACTCAACGGTTCATAAGGGTTATCCATGATCTCACTACCGGTGTATATCGCTTGCCGGTTATCGGTCACATCCATGACGACCACCCCAACCTGTGCAGCCAGATCCTGTCGTTCCCTCAGGACGGAGTTGATAAAATCCCCCACCCGGTACACCGCCGCAACCACACCTTCGTCAGACAGTCCCCGATCGACCCCGTTATGATTGACCTGCAGATAGGCCACAATGCCCTTCTGCTCTCCCGACTCCTGAATCAACCGGACCGGAGCTGTAAATGCAACACCGCTGTGTTCACGCGCCCGTTGCAGCGCCTCTTTCGCCAGCGGATTACTGATTACATTAAATCCAAAAGCCCGTTCATTTTCGACAAACGGTTCAACGTAGGTGACCGGATAATAGACCTCTCTTTGCGGAGCGCTGACCAGCTTCCCGCTATCACCCAGCTCTACGATAGTCAGGGGGATAACGGCGGAAGCTTCATACTCAGAACGGAGTCCGTCGGGTATGCGGGGAATCCACTCCAATGCCTGTATTTCAGGATAGCGTTGCAGCATATGCAGGGTAAAACTGTGAAAATCAGCCGCGCCTATGCTCGTACTGCTCTGAAACAGACTACGTAATGAGAACAGTACCTCTATACCACCATCCAGGCGCACCTTCATATTGGAGTGTAGCTGTTCCACCTCCTGTTTAAACTTCAGAGCCCGTTCCTGCTCCTCATAGTTTCTGGTGATCAGAAAAAGGATCACAATCACCATCAGCAAGCCGCTCATCGGCAACACGATGGCCCATTTACGGGTAAATAAAGTACTCTGCGGACCTGCAAAAAGTGCCAGCAACATCGGTGCAACCACAATCGCGCCGATAGTGTCGCCAATCCACCAGGTTAACCAACTGATGAAAAAGTTCTCCCAGCCAATAACACCAAATACCAGCAGGGTCATAATAGCCATCAGACTCGCCGCAAGCGATGCCAGGGGCCCAATGATCAGCAGAAACAGGGTGATCTGTTTATCATCAATCAGATCCGGCATCCGGCCAAAAAAGCGATATATCAGCCAGACCGCTCCCACCGCTTCAAGAATAGCCGCCATACTGAGCAACAGCATCAGACCCAGAGAGCGAAACAGCCCTGCCGTACTCCCCGCATCAAGCCAACTGCCAGCATAGAACACCATCAGGGCGATAAATAAGCCGAAACAGGCTCGATATCCACGCAGCAGAATAGCGGTAATTGATACCCCCGCCGCGGGCCAGACTGCAGACGCATCGCTGGGTGGGATCGAGAGTAGCCCCACCGAAACCTGTGCCAGAAAAAGATAAGCCAGACCGGGCAGTACATGAGTACAGAACAGGTCAGAAATACGACGTTGCGGCGATTTGACTGGTGGTGAATTTGACGACATACAGCGACTGCGTTCTCTATAATTAATGCTAGCGTGTTTTAAACTCTGCAAACAATGTACCCTAAATCGCTCTTCATAATGAGTTTTAACTACCCAATCTGCCAATTCCGCTATACAGATTAATCACTCATCCCGGGCCGGACGAGATATACAAACAGAACAGTGACTTTCATCAACTCAGATGACTTGATATTTAACTCTATTTCATTAATGTATGGCCGGCTATAAGACGATGTGCATATTTCCAACACCGCATCAGTTATAGCCACCATAGCCAACTGTGTCTGACTAAGCGTTTTATCACCCGGACCACCTGATAAAAAAGGACTTTGAAATGAATACAGATATTTACGCCTCCCCCCAGGCGGCTTTAGAACACTCATCAGATAGTATTGCCCCACTCACACTGAAGCAGATTCTGTTCTCATTTGAGGGACGGATTGGCCGGAAAACATTCTGGCTGGCTTCACTGGCCTCTGCGCTGGTGACATGGGCTATTACGGCAGGTCTGGTGGCTATGCTGGTCGCCGCCATAAACACTTCTAGCGATCCCGCCTCGGGCATTATCACCTATATGGCCCTTACCTTTTTACTCTGTATACCAACAGGCTGGATCGGACTGGCCCTGCAGGCAAAACGCTGGCATGACCGCAACAAGTCCGCCTGGTGGATTCTGATTATGTTTGTACCACTTATCGGCCCGTTCTGGGTGCTGATCGAAGCGGGCTTTCTACCCGGTAGCCCAGAGACTAATGACTATGGGGCACCCAGCGCCTGACTAAAACAAAAAATGCGCAACACCTGAGCAGCGTTGCGCATTTTCCAATACTGGCGATAGTCGTAACCGACGGGTCTGCGATCAGTTTCTCGGCGGCATCACCGGAAACGGTGTCACGGTGCCTTTCACCTCGGTAATTTTTGCCGGACCTTCATGTTTGACTTCATCGATGCGAATAATCGCCTGCATCGGAATATAACTGCGTTCCACATCTTCAAACTGTTTTTTAAGCTTCTCTTCAGAGGGATCAACCACCATCGAGCTCTGACTACCAAAAACGATGTTTTCTACTTCCAGAAAGCCCCATAAATCACTTTGGTAGACATTATGTGCATAGATCTCATAGATCTCGTTCTGATTAAGAAATTTTATCCGGTAGATTGGATCACTGGCCATGTTTCACTGCACTCAAAAAGGGTTTACTGGCGTTATTATGGGGACGCTTTAGCTGATTACAAGTGATTTCCTGAGCGGTTAAAAACTATGCAGCCGGATTGCCATAAAGTATAATTCCCGCCCTTTTAATTTCTCCACGATGCAGAACAGGTGTGCAATGGCCAAAAAGCTATTCATTAAAACCCACGGTTGCCAGATGAACGAGTACGATTCAGCCCGTATGGCTGATCTGCTGGGCGAAAGCCATGAACTTGAGTTAACCGACAATCAGGCCGAGGCGGATGTACTGCTCCTGAACACCTGTTCTATTCGTGAAAAAGCGCAGGAAAAGGTGTTTCATCAACTGGGTCGCTGGCGCAAGCTGAAAGCGAAGAATCCAGAACTGAAGATCGGTGTAGGCGGCTGCGTCGCCTCCCAGGAGGGAGACGCTATTCTGAAACGCGCCCCCTATGTCGATATGATCTTCGGGCCGCAAACCCTGCACCGCCTGCCAGAGATGATCGACCTCACCAACACTGGCACTCAGAAGAAAGGAATTGTCGATATCAGTTTTCCTGAAATCGAGAAATTTGATCACCTGCCCGCGCCCCGGGTTGAAGGTGCTGAAGCCTTTGTCTCGGTAATGGAGGGTTGCAGCAAATACTGCACGTTCTGTGTTGTGCCCTACACCCGTGGAGAGGAGGTCAGCCGGCCGCTGGATGATATCATTACTGAAGCGGTGGAACTGTCCGAGCAAGGGGTGCGGGAGATCCATCTGCTGGGTCAGAACGTGAATGCCTATCGGGGAGCCACCCACGATGGCGACAGTGCAGATCTGGCAGAACTGATTCGCTGCGTAGCCGCCATCGATGGTATCGATCGTATCCGCTTTACCACCTCCCACCCGGTTGAATTCAGCGACAGTCTGGTGGAGGTTTACCGCGAAGTGCCTGAGCTGGTGAGTTTCCTGCATCTGCCGGTGCAAAGTGGTTCTGACCGGATTCTGATGGCGATGAAACGGGGTCATATGGCGCTGGAATACAAGTCCCTGATTCGTAAAATCAGGGCCGCCCGACCCGACATCACCCTGTCATCCGACTTTATCGTGGGCTTCCCCGGTGAAACCGATGCCGATTTCGAAGCTACCATGAACCTGATCGCCGAGATCGGCTTTGATAACTCCTATAGCTTTATCTATAGCCGCCGCCCGGGGACCCCGGCCGCAGATCTGCCCGATGATGTCTCCGACGACACCAAGAAAGAGCGCCTCAATATTCTGCAGGCGCGTATCACCCAACAGGCGATGCAGATCAGCCGCCGGATGGTCGATTCGGTACAACGGATCCTGGTCACCGATTACTCCCGCAAAGACCCGGGTATGCTACAGGGACGCACCGAAAATAACCGGGTGGTTAACTTTCGCTGCGATAATCCGGATCTGATCGGCCACTTCGCCGATGTCCGTATCGTCGAAGCATACAGCAACTCACTGCTGGGGGAGTTAGTTGCCTCAGAACTGGATCAGGACTGGCAATAATGCAACATGCCGGTCAGCATCGCCCGGCATCCTGCTAAACTTAACAGTATCTCTCTATTAAAGGATTCGTTTTTGAACACAGCGCAAACCATTCAGCTCACTCTGGAACCGGATAATCCGCAACACCTGTCCAACCTGTGCGGCCAGCTCGATGAGCATCTGCGTCTGATTGAACAACGACTCGGCATAGAGATCAGCAACCGGGGCAACAGCTTCAAACTGGCGGGCAGATCAAATGTCGTCCGTGCGGGAGCCAAGATGCTGGAGCAACTTTATGAAGATGCCCGGCAAGGCGAGCAGATCACCCCGGACCAGATCCACCTGTTATTACAACAGTCTGGCGTTGAGCAACTGACCGGTGGCGCACCGGCAGCGCCGGTCTACCAGGCAGATATTACCATCCAGACCCGCAAAACCCTGATCCGTCCCCGCGGCCCCAACCAGCAAGGCTACGTACGCTCTATCCTGACCCATGATATCAATTTCGGTATTGGCCCTGCCGGTACCGGCAAAACCTATCTGGCGGTGGCCTGCGCCTGCGAAGCGCTGGAACGCGAGGAAGTCAGCCGCATCCTGCTGGTCCGCCCGGCGGTTGAAGCCGGCGAAAAACTGGGGTTCCTCCCCGGCGATCTGAGCCAGAAGGTAGACCCTTACCTGCGCCCGCTGTATGACGCTCTGTATGAGATGCTGGGAATTGAGCGGGTCAGCAAACTGATTGAACGCAATGTGATCGAAGTCGCCCCGCTGGCCTATATGCGTGGCCGTACCCTTAATGGCTCTTTCGTTATTCTCGATGAAAGCCAGAACACCACCCGGGAACAGATGAAGATGTTTCTCACCCGGATCGGCTTTGGCTCTACCGCAGTGATTACCGGCGACACCACGCAGATAGACCTGCCCAAGGGGGTCCGGTCCGGTTTGATCCATGCCAGTGAAGTGCTTCAGGATGTCAAAGGGATCGGCTTTACCCGGTTTACCGCCAAAGACGTGGTGCGTCACCCACTGGTAGGCCACATTGTTGAAGCCTATGACGAGTACGATAAACGCCAGGAACAACGCGCCGATCAGGCACAGGACAAACGATGAGCTATTTTGTTGACCGCCAGTGCCAGATAGAGGATCACAACCTGCCCTCGGAAGAGCAACTGACACAGTGGGTTACTGCGGCGTTGCATGGGCGGCTGGACGAAGCCGAACTCTCGATCCGTATCGTCTCACCCGAGGAGAGTCGTGAACTCAATCACCAGTACCGGAGCAAGGACAGTTCCACCAATGTACTATCCTTTCCTTTCGAAGTACCCGAGGGGATAGAGCTGTCACTGCTGGGCGATCTGGTGGTGTGTGCCGAGGTCGTCTCCCGGGAAGCCGACGAGCAAAATAAGCCATTATTTAACCATTGGTGCCATATGGTAGTACACGGAGTCTTGCATCTGCTTGGATTCGACCATATAAATAGCGATGAAGCGGAAGAGATGGAACAGCTCGAGCGGGAGATTCTCGCCAGTCTGAATATTCCCGATCCCTATCTGTTAACTGAGTAAGCTAGATAGCGAAACTACGGAGCACCACATGAGCGATGAGCGATCGGGAAATGGGCAGCAAAAGTCCTGGCTGGGGAAACTCACCCAGATATTTTCTGATGAACCGAAAACCCGTGAAGACCTGCTGGCAGACCTGAAAGACGCCACCGACGAGAACGTTCTCGACCAGGAAGCCTTCAGTATAATCGAAGGGGCGATGCAGGTAGCCGACCAGCAGGTGCGGGACGTGATGATTCCCCGCTCACAGATGGTGGTGGTTGAAGCCGACCAGACCCCTAAAGAGTTTCTGCCGATTATTATCTCCTCTGCCCATTCCCGTTTTCCGGTTATCGGCGATAACCCGGACGATATACTCGGCGTGCTGCTCGCCAAAGACCTGCTGTCACTGATTCTTGACGACAATAATCTGGAAAACTTTGATATCAGGCAACACGTCCGCAAGGCTACCTTCATCCCCGAAAGTAAGCGTCTTAACGTGCTGCTCAAAGAGTTCCGCGCCACCCGCAACCATATGGCAATCGTTGTCGATGAATATGCCGGTGTCTCCGGCGTTATCACCATCGAAGATGTACTGGAACAGATCGTCGGCCAGATCGAGGATGAACACGATGTTGAAGATGATGAGGGCAACATCAAACCCTTTGATGACAACGGCTATATTGTCAAAGCCCTGACACCGATTGAAGATTTCAACGAGTTTTTCGATATCGGCATGCCGGATGATGATTTTGATACGATCGGCGGTCTGGTGACACAGAAATTTGGCCACCTGCCACGCAAGGACGAAACAGTGGAAATTGATGCATTTACCTTTAAGGTTCTCAGCGCAGACAACCGGCGAATCCGTCTGCTCCAGGTTATCCGGACAACCCCGGCAGATTACTGATGGCTAACCGCACAACGTTTCTCTTCTGGCGGATTATACTCTGTGCGATCGCCGGCGCCCTTGCCCCTCTGTCGCTAGCCCCCTTTAACTACTGGTATCTGGGCGGAGTCTCTGTTGCCATCCTGTTTATTCTGTTACACAACTGCACACCCCGGGCAGGCGGCTGGCTGGGCTGGTGTTATGGGCTCGGTTTCTTTGGCGCCGGCGTGTCATGGGTGTTTGTCAGTATCCATGAACACAGCAATGCCTCGGGTTTGCTGGCCGGTTCAATGACGGCACTGTTTGTCGCCGCCCTGGCGCTTCTGTTTGCCCTGCAGGGTTGGCTTTACAGCCGTTTTTTTCGCAATGTCGCCGGGTTCTGCGCGCTCTGGATAGCCTTCGAGTGGCTGCGCAGCTGGCTGTTCACCGGTTTCCCATGGCTCTATCTGGGCTACGGTCTGATCGATACGCCGCTGGCCATTTTTGCTCCACTGGGGGGCGTCTGGCTGCTCAGCCTCTATGTAGTCCTGAGCAGCACCCTGCTGGTCACCTTCTTTAAGCGCCTGAAACACCCCCTCCAGGCAGCAACCATTCTGATGATTGTGGGGCTGCCTCTGATTGCCGTACAGCAGCATCAGATACCCCGGAGCTGGACGCTCCCGGTGGGCGAGCCGCTCAGTGTCATGGCGGTTCAGGCCAATATCCCGCAACAACAGAAGTGGCAGCGGAGCGAACTTGAACATATCCTGCAAACCTATGTCGACCTGAGCCTGGACAGCGATAAAGTGGACCTGCTGATCTGGCCTGAAACAGCCATCCCGACCTTCTATCCGAAAGCCAGGGTAATGCTCAGCCCGTTCACGGAGAGGCTGGAGGAGAGCCACACCGCGATGATCAGCGGTATTCCAACGGTCTATATCGATTCAGAACAGCCAAAGGGCAAGCGCTACACCAATAGCCTCACCCTGTTCGCTGGCGGCAGTGGCAACTACGATAAACAGCGACTGGTCCCTTTCGGCGAATATGTGCCACTGGAACGACAGTTACGCGGCATTATCGACTTCTTTGACCTGCCGATGTCTGAGTTCAGTCTCGGATCACCGGATCAGCCGCTACTGGAAGCAGCAGGCAGCCAGATTGCGCCATTTATCTGCTACGAGATCGCCTATCCGGAGTTAGTGCGCCAGCAAAGTCTGAGCAGCGATCTGTTGCTGACTGTCAGTAACGATACCTGGTTTGGCCATTCAAGTGCACCGGCACAACATCTGCAGATTGCGCGGATGCGGGCACTGGAGACCGGCCGCTGGCTGATTCGCTCAACCAATAACGGTATCAGTGCACTGATCAGCCCTGACGGAAATATCAGCACCACTGTACCGCAATATCAACAAGCGGTAATGATCGGTGAGGTGCAGCGGATGCAGGGGCTGACGCCTTATCAGGAATGGGGGATCAAACCCCTGCAGATAGTAGCAGGCCTGATGTTGTTATTCGGTCTGTTCACCGCTCCACGGCGCCGACAGTCGCGTAAAGGTTTCTGAACCACATTTGGGGCAGGCGCTCAGGGGCGCGGTATGGGTGTTAGTGATCTGCTCACCGCAGTCGACACAGACAAAAGTGCCGGCCAGTGCCGTGTCACCGGCGGCGTAGTAGTCCTCTCCCTCCGCCAGGCGCTGTTCCAGCTCGGTGATGCCGATACGGGTGCGATCAGCCAGATCCATTAACTGTTGCGCCACCGTCTGCTCCAGCGCATTGAGATCAAAATTAAGCCAGGCAGCGACCCCTTCACCGGTCTCATGGGCATAATAACCGAGCTGTTTGAGATCTTTTTTCAGATAGGCACTGAGCAGATCCATCTCATCCCGGGTCATCTCTTCGGCAGTCAGTTCCAGCTCGACAGCCTCTTCAATTTTCTCCTGCAGATACTCCCAGGAACGATGCTCAGCGGATTCCAGTTCACGACGTAACCGGCTCAGCACCCGATCATACTGAGCACTACGATCTTTTCCACTGCTATTGTTGCTCATATCCATCTCCAAAGCCGACTAAAAACTATATGTAGCATGGCATATATTGTATCCTATGCGCCACAGACAAAATATTCCATTGACCGGCGTCCAACATCCGCCGGTTTTTATCATCAGAGTCAAAATGAACGAACAATATAAACCGCAGCATATAGAACCTGAAGTCCAGAAACACTGGGTCGACAACCAAAGCTTCAAAGCCACGGAAGACCAGTCCAAAGAGAAGTTCTACTGCCTGTCGATGTTTCCCTACCCAAGCGGTCGGCTACACATGGGGCATGTACGCAACTACACCATTGGCGATGTGGTTTCACGCTACCAGCGGATGCAGGGCAAGAACGTCCTGCAGCCGATGGGGTGGGATGCGTTCGGTCTGCCTGCGGAAAACGCGGCTCTGAAAAATAATGTTCCGCCCGCCAGCTGGACCTATGAAAACATCGATTACATGCGCAATCAGCTGGACCAGATGGGCTTTGGTTATGACTGGAGCCGCGAGGTGGCCACCTGCCACCCATCATATTATCGCTGGGAACAATGGTTCTTCACCCGCCTGATGGAAAAAGGTCTGGTATACAAAAAAGACTCTGAGGTGAACTGGGACCCGGTCGATCAGACCGTTCTGGCAAACGAACAGGTAATCGATGGCCGTGGCTGGCGCTCAGGTGCGCTGGTTGAGCGTAAAAAGATTCCCCAGTGGTTTCTGAAAATCACCGATTATGCCGATGAGTTGCTCGATGATCTGGACAAGCTCGATGAATGGCCGGAACAGGTCCGCACCATGCAGCGTAACTGGATCGGTCGTTCTGAAGGTGTTGAACTGAGCTTCCACGTGGATGGTTTCGGCGAGCTTGAAGTGTTCACCACACGCCCTGACACCCTGCTGGGTGTAACCTATGTTGCCGTCGCCCCCGGCCACCCTCTGGTGCAACAGGCAGCGGCCAATAATGCCGAGTTGACGGCCTTCGTCAATGAAAGCAAAAACATGAAAGTGGCTGAAGCGGATATGGCCACCATGGAGAAAAAGGGCTTTGCCCTGGGCATTGAGGCAACCCACCCACTGACCGGACAGAAGGTTCCGGTGTGGACAGCTAACTTCGTGTTGATGGAATACGGTTCTGGGGCCGTCATGTCCGTTCCGGCCCACGACCAGCGCGATTACGAATTTGCCAAAAAGTATGGTTTGCCGATCAAGCAGGTTATCCGTCCTGCCGATAACAACACCCCGATCAATCTCGATGAGGAAGCGTTCACCGAGAAAGGCGTACTGATGAACTCAGGCAGCTTTGATGAACTGGATTTCGATGTTGCATTCAAAGCGATAGCCTCCGAACTTCAGAGCAAGGGAAAAGGCAAAATCACCATCAACTACCGCCTGCGTGACTGGGGTGTCTCCCGGCAGCGTTACTGGGGCACGCCGATCCCGGTTATCAACTGCGACAGCTGTGGTGCTGTGCCGGTGCCTGAAGATCAGTTGCCGGTCGTTTTGCCCGTTGATGTTACCTTTGATGGCGTCGGTTCACCGATCAAAAAGATGGACAGCTTTAAGCAAACCACCTGCCCCAAATGTGGCGGTGCAGCTGAGCGGGAAACCGACACCTTTGATACCTTTATGGAATCTTCCTGGTATTACGCCCGTTACGCCTGCCGTAATGCAGAGTCCATGCTGGAACCTGAAGCCGCTAATTACTGGCTGCCCGTGAACCAGTATATCGGTGGTATCGAACACGCGATTCTGCACCTGCTCTACTCCCGCTTCTTCCACAAACTGATGCGCGATGAGGGTCTGGTGAACTCTGATGAGCCATTTGAACGCCTGCTGTGTCAGGGAATGGTGCTGGCTGACACCTACTACCGCGAAGATGACAATGGCGGCAAAATCTGGATCTCCCCCACAGAGGTCAAAGTTGAGCGGGATGAAAAAGGCCGGGTAATCAAAGCGGTCCATATTGCTGATGGTGAAGCGGTTGAATCGGCAGGCATGGGCAAGATGTCTAAGTCGAAGAACAACGGTATCGATCCACAGGTGATGATCGACAAATACGGTGCTGACACCGTGCGCCTGTTTATGATGTTTGCCGCGCCGCCCGAGCAATCACTGGAGTGGTCTGACTCCGGCGTGGAAGGCGCTCATCGCTTCCTGCGTCGCCTGTGGAAACTGGTTTATGACCATCTCCAGTATCCCGGTGAGATCGTTGCGCTTGATCCGGACAGCCTTGATGACCGTCAGAAAGAGCTGCGCCGTAAAACTCACGAGACCATCAAAAAAGTATCCGATGACATCGAGCGCCGCCAGACCTTCAATACCGCTATCGCGGCGGTGATGGAGCTGAGCAACGCGATCAGCCGCTTTGTTGATGCCAGCGATCAGGGTCGCGCCGTCGTTCGCGAAGCACTGAGCGCCGCCGTACAACTGCTGGCGCCGATCGTACCGCACATCACCCATCAGCTGTGGGCCGATCTGGGTTACAGCAGTAGCCTGCTGGATGCCCCGTGGCCTGTGGTCGATGAGTCAGCGATGACACTCGCTAACGTACAGATGGTGGTACAGGTGAATGGCAAGGTAAGAGGCAAAATCACCGTGCCTGCAGACTCGGATGAGAGCATTGTGCTGCATACAGCCCTGGCTGATGAAGGGGTTCAGCGCCACCTCGATGGCAAGACCATCCGCAAACAGATTGTCGTGCCAAATAAACTCGTCAACATCGTCGTTGGTTAAGGGGTCAGGGATGAAACGCTGTCGGAACCGTTTTTCAGCTGCTATTTTGCTGACGGCTTGCTGCCTGCTACTGTCCGCATGCGGTTTTCATCTGCGCGGTAGTGCAGATATCGCTGAACCATTACGGCAGCTCACGCTGATCACCCCTGAACGCTCCCGCAGTCAGCTCGAGCCGGTGCTTCGCCGACTGCTGGAAGCCAACGGCATAGTGGTTAACGCGGGCACGGGTTATCTGCTACAAATCATCTCTGAGAAGCGCAGCCGCCGTGAAGCGACCCTGGGTGCCAATGCGGATATTGATGAGTATGAACTCAACACCAAAGTCAATTTCATAGTGAAAGATCCGCAGGGCAACCCCGTTCTCAAGCGCACCCTGCTGGCGGAACGCACTTATGACTATGATGCTGATAAAGAGACCGCCAGCAGCGCTCAGGAAGCACAGCTTTATATAGAGATGGATCAGCAACTGGCCAACCAGATTCTGCGCCTCTACGCCAACCTGAAACCTGCGACTCCCTAGATCACGATGAAGATAAAACCGGAGCAGCTTGCCAACAAACTCGGCCCGCAACCGGCTCCGGTTTATCTGCTCACCGGCGACGAAACCCTGCTGATTGAGGAGAGTAGCGACCTGCTGCGTCAGCACCTCCACTCGATAGGTTTCAGTGAACGGGAAACTCTGCACGTTGAGGGAGGCTTCAAGTGGGAATACCTGCTCGAATGTGCCAATGCCCTCTCCCTGTTTGCCGAACAGAAGATTATTGAACTCCGACTGGGCAGTCACAAACTCAACAAGCAGGCCAGCGACATACTTCAGGAATACCTGAAACGGCCCGCTGAAGACAATGTATTACTGATCATTGCGAATAAACTCGACGGTACAGCGAAACGAAGTGCCTGGTTTAAAGCGATTGATCAGCAGGGCATAATTGTTGAAGTCTGGCCGGTAGAACTGCAACAGCTTCCCGGCTGGATCAATAGTCGTGCTCAGCAGATCGGCCTGACGCTGGAGCCTGATGCAGTTCAACTGCTCTGTGAACGGATCGAAGGTAACCTTCTGGCAGCCAAGCAGGAACTGGATAAACTCAATCTGCTGTACGCCGGACAAACCGTTACCGCAGACATGGTGATGGACAGTGTCTCTGACAGTTCCCGATATGACATCTACGGTCTGACTGAAGCCGCCATCCTGCAACAGATTCCCCGCTGCAATAAGATTATCGAGGTCCTTCGCCAGGAAGGTACCGAGGCCTCTGTCGCGCTGTGGGCGATCGCCCGGGAAATCCGCTCGCTGATCGCTATCCAGAACGGCCTGCAGAAAGGCACCCCGCTGGATACCATCTGCCAGCGTGAACGGATCTGGGGCAATCGCAAAAACCAGATGCGTAACGCGGCCAGCCGTTTTTCACCGGACACGCTCAACAGCATGCTCAGCCGCTGCGCAGAGGCCGATACACAGATTAAAGGCGCCCTCGGGGATCCCTGGCTGACACTCAGCGGAATCACCCTCCAGCTGGCCGGAATCGAATTGAATTTAGAGCGCTAAGAGAATAACACCGCTACGTAGCTGAAACCCGGCAAACGGAAAATTGCCGTTTTCTCTGCCAGAATGAGTGCTTTGATATGTACGTAAAACGATGAAATTGACCTCTGCTGAGCAGATAAGCGATACTCATAACAGGTTCTCAGAAGGAAACTGGCTGTGATAACGACAAGACCTATCATTTTATCCGTTATATCTTTCCTGTTTCTATGCGGCTGCTCTGACAGTGCTCCTCAAACCGACTCAACCGATGGCGAAAAACTTTATGGTCTCTACTGCGAGACCTGCCATAAAAGCGATGGCAGCGGTAAATTTCTGAAAGGCATCCCTGCGAACAGATATACCTCCCTGCAAAAAGATCAGGTGATCATGCTAATTCGCCAGGGAGACCCCTCACGCCCCGATATGCCAACCTTCACCAACCTCACAGAAGAGCAGGCCTCAGCAATAGCTGACTACCTTTTCAGTCTGAAAATTTATTGAATTAAAAGCAGACCGCCGTTAAAAGCAGACCGCTGAACAAGTTCAGCGGTCTGCTTTTAAACCAAAGAATGCGTAACTTTCGTTTCCAGCGCTATATTGTCATCCAGAGGACAACGGTGACAGACCGCTTCAAAGAATGCCTGTTTCTCTTCTTCACTCAGGTCGGCGTCGATCTTTGCACTGACGGTGATGGTCTGAAAGCCAACCCGGTCCTCTGTGGGTTTACCCAACAGGCCGGCAGGATTCATAGCGCCATCGACATCGATGTCGATAGAGCGCATCTCAATTTTCTGCTGAGTGGCGGCAATACGGGCAATACTGGCGATGCAGCCTGCCAGTGAAAAGAGAAAGAACTCCAGAGGGGTTGGACCTTCATCGGTGCCGCCCGCCTGCTTGGGCTGATCGATGGTAACTTTGTGGCCACGAATATCGGCATGTACCTGACAGCCCTCTTTCATGGTGGTTGAGACAGAGATAACTTTGTTGGCAGACATAATAAACACCCTAAATTAATAATATATAAGAAAAATCTAATATATGTATTATTGCACAATTGCAGCGGTGATTTAAAGATAAATACACGCGGGAAAGGTAGTTTACTATCGATAAGAATCAGCGAGGTCCGGGATGCCGTGCTGGCAGAAAGTATTCACAAACAAAGACCAGTAGGACAGCAAAAGCGATCACTTTGGCAAACAGTTGCGCCTGTGGATACCCCCCCGTATGCCCGGACATAATCATCAAGGCAGCCACCAGCAACAGGAAGACAATAAACAGGTGCATCGGTCTGCGAAAACCAATATCTGATAGCTTTGCAGTCTTAATCGCCGCCACAGTAACCAGCATTCCCAGTGCGCCACCGACCAGTACATCGACTGGCCAGTGCGCGGCAACCATCACCCGACTCAAACCAATCAGCCCACCCGACAACAGCAGACCAATACGCAGCAGTCGATGGTTAAAGAAGTAATAAGCCACCGCGACAAACGCAAACGCCGTAAAAGAGTGTCCCGAGGGAAAACTGCCATTTCTCAGCGCCTTGCCCACCAGATTATACTCCCCGCTCAATAACGCCACGGGAGGACGCTCAGCGCCGAACAGCGTTTTCAATCCGTGGGTCGCCAGGGTGCCATAGATCGCGGCAATAAACAGCACCCAGAGCAGCTCGGGCTTGCGCCGGGCAACCAGCAGCGCCAGTGTCAGCACAAAGGTGGTATCCCCCATAAAGGTAACGATCTGCCAGAAGGTTGCAGGAAAACAGGGGGTAAACTGATTCAACAGATGAAATGCGCCGTGATATCCGGCTACCAGCCAGAGCAGCAGAGCCCCGCCCAGCATTGCCAGAGCGATCTGTGTTAAACGCTTTAACGCCAGCGAGTCATCCCGCTCGCAAAAACGTTCTTTGGAACGGTGCAACTGCGCAGGCAGCTCAGCGACGATAAAGCAGGCTTTAATTTGCGACAGCAGGTGTTGCATCACGCCACTCCACCAGTCTGATACCACCCTTACTGAACAGCAGCTCTAATACCGCATCGGGATTTTGCTGCTGCAGCTTCAACAGGTTATCTGCATCCGTAAAGATCACGTCTCCCGCCTCAGGGGAACGGTCCTGCGGCGTAATCGCATCACGGTAGACACTGAAGCTCGGCCGGTGAACGCCATAGGCGATCACATGTTTGTCACTCAGTTTGCGGGCAATCGCAGCCGCTTCCTGAACCGGCTGCTGCTGTAATCCAGCCATCACCTGAATAAAAAAGGTAAATACAAACAGCGTCTGAATAAAACCGATCGCAACAAACTTCGCAGGACGCTCCAGTTTAGCGGTAAAGATGACCACTAACGTTAACAGCAAAGCAACAATACTGGCGGTAATATAAGCGGTGCCAGCCACATCCCAGACCCGCGCCAGCATCTCCTGCTCGTAAAGTTTTTTACTGCTGCCTGCAGCAGCTTCGAGAATCCATGGCAATGCCAGCATCAGCACGAAGAACAGTAGAGGAAATACCAGCCCCCAACTGCGGAACAGACGTTCGCGATTATGAGCAAACAACATCAGCAAACCGCTGATACCGTACACCACATAATGCGGTAGCTGAGTACCCGAGAATGAAACCAGTACAAAAACCACGCCCAGCCATATCATGAGATAGAGCGTTAGTGAGTCCTTACGCAACTCACGCAAATTACGCAGCAGGGTAAACAGTGCCGCGCTGAACGGTAACAGCACCAGCGGCAGAGCAAACAGGTAATACCAGAGTTTACCGCCATGTCCCTCCCGGGTATCACTGAAACGTTTCAGGTTGTGGTCCAGCAGAAAGCCCTGAAAGAATCCCAGCCCCTGATCCTGATATACCAGCCACAACCATGGCGTCAGGATAGCCAATAGCAACGCCCAGCCCGGCAGATAAAAGATAGCTGCCAGCCAGCGACGCCATACGCCCTGAATCAGATAGAAGATACCACTGACCAGCAGTGGCACCAGCACCGCTACCGGGCCTTTGGCCAGCAGACCCAGTGCCATCCACAGATAGACCCGCAACAGCAGCGATCGTGTCGGGTTCTGCCAGTGACGCCACATATCCAGCAGGGTCAGGGTGAGAAACAGGTTGAGCCAGGCATCAGCAATGGCTGCTTTGCCAATAATGCCGATCCACAGGGTATTCGCCATAATCAGCACGGTGTACAGCGCTGTAGTGCGGTTCCATTGCTGACCGGCGAAGCGATAACAGGCCAGCAACCAGCAGCTGGCCGCAATGGCAGAGGGTAGCCGCAGTGAAAACTCGCTCAGATCAAACAGCGTAACGCTGAGTGCCTGAAACCAGTAACTCAGTATGGGCTTATCGTAACGGGGTTCACCATCCAGATAGGTCGCGGCAAAGTTGCTGTTGGTCAGCATCTCCCGGGTGGCTTCGGAAAAGGCTCCCTCATCAAGATCGAACAGAGAGAAGCCCCAGATATTCCAGAAGAAAGCTAAAAACAGTGCGGCAAACAGCAGCCCGTAATGCAACAGATTACTTTGGCGCAGAGTCGGCGTCATGCGCAGTGGTCCCATCCGTTACGTCGGGTTGCGGGGCATACCACCGCCCTTCATCGTCATTATTCAGTTTTTCCCGCAGGGTATAACCGCGGGTATTAGACGTTTCAAAGAAGATCCGCGACATCATCTCTGCCAGCACACCGGTGGTGATGAACTGCAGAGAAACCACCAGCAGGAAGATACCGATCATAAACAGCGGCCGGCCACCAATATCTTCTCCAAGGAACAGCTTAACCCCTGTCAGCCAGGTCATAATCAACGACCCCAACACCCCCATACCCAGGCCAAGGTAGCCAAAAAAGTGGCCGGGACGGGCTTTAAACTTCAGGAAGAAGAACACCACCAGCAGATCAAGGATAACCCGGAAGGTGCGGGACAGACCGTACTTCGACTCGCCAAACTGGCGGGCATGGTGATCAACCACGGTCTCACCAATGCGTGACGGTTTGGTCACCGAAGCGACCCATACCGGAATAAAGCGGTGCATCTCACCAAACAGGCGCACCTGTTTGATAACACTGGCACGATAAACTTTCAGGCTGCAGCCATAGTCATGCAACCGTACGCTGGTCACTTTAGCGATCAGGCGGTTGGCCTGACGGGAGAAGAATTTACGGGTCGACTCATCTTCCCGCTGTTTGCGCCAGCCCTGCAACATATCCAGGTCACGTTCTTCCATCTCAACGATCATGCGCTGTATATCGGCAGGATCATTTTGCAGATCGCCATCCATGGTGACAATAATTTCACCCCGGGCGGCATCAATGCCCGCCTGCATCGCAGCGGTCTGACCAAAGTTACGCTGCAGTTCCACTACCCGCAAATGATCACCCCACTGAGTCTGGGCTTCATAAAGCCGCGAAACCGTATTGTCCGGACTACCATCATCGACACAGATAAGTTCCCACTTACCGGCATAATCGCTGAGGCACTCGTGCACCCGCTCAACCAGCGGAAAAACACAATCCTCTTCTTTATACATCGGTACGACGATCGATAATGATTTCATAAATTATCCGGATTCAGATCATTAAAAAGTGTAAGCGGACTCTATCACAAAGCCCTTTTGATATGAAGGTAAAGCCCGTCATATCAAGCACTGCAGCTCATTCAGCTTCTGCTGTCAGGCCCCCTTCACGATAAAAAACTTTCGCGACCAGCCAGCCTAAGCCAAAAGCAACAAAGGACATCAGCAGCAAAAACAGATGCAGCTGTACTGCAACTTTAAGCAGCGCCGTGGTGTCGATTGCATAGAACTTCCCAGCCAACACAAAGGCGGCCTCAAAGGTGCCAGAACCCGCGACCCCGTGGATCGGCAGAATCGAGGAGAGATCCGCCACCGCAACACTGGAAACCGCCTGCACCAGAGTCAGTTGAGACAGCTGTAACACCACCCCCAGAAACGCCAGCAACTTGGTTAGCCACACCGCATAGGTGACAATAACAATTGCGCTAAAGTGTCCACCCCGGGTTGGTAAAACCGCAAATGTCTGCGCCAGTTGCTGCAGCTTCTGACTGCTGAACCGTCCCAGCAGCCAGATAACCACACGCTTACCCCGATCAAACAGCAACAGGGCGGCGACCGTAATCAGCGCCAGACCAACAGCGGCCATGGGATTAACCTGCCACAGAGCCAAAACCCCGGCAACCGACAGCAACGCCACCAGATCCAGCAGACGATAGAGCAAGAGGTGAGATGAGGAACTCATCAGCCCAATACCAAAATAGCGTTTGATCAGTACCGGAAACGCCACCTCACCGGTGCGCATCGGTAACAGATTATTGAGCAGGTTATGGTTGGTGCTGAGATAAAACATTCGGGGATAACGGGAGGCAGGCAACTCAAAGCTGATTTTTATCCGCCACGCCCGTAACGCATTACTGCTGAGTGACAGGATCGCCAGCATCGCCAGCGTTTCAGCTGAGAATCCCTGCCAGGATGTCAGCAGGCTGTACCAGCCGATTTTATATTCCACCACCGCCAGGGTGACGACCAGAATCACCACTGACAGTAACAGTTTAAGCAGTTGTGCGCGGCGCATCAGCTGATTGTTTCACCTTTAGCCTGCAGATCGGCATGATAGGATGAACGCACCAGAGGCCCACTGGCAACCTGTGAGAAGCCCAGTTCTTTTGCTACCTGTGCATATTCATCAAACTCTTCCGGGGTGACATAACGATCCACCGGCAGATGATCACGGCTGGGCTGCAGATACTGACCAATAGTGAGCATATCCACATCATGAGCCCGCAGATCTTTCAGCACAGCGATAATCTCCTCTTTGGTCTCACCCACGCCAACCATCAGGCCAGATTTAGTCCGCACATCGGGACAACGCTGTTTATATCTCTGCAGCAACGCTAATGACCACTGATAATCAGCGCCCGGACGCACCTTACGGTAGAGTCGCGGTACGGTTTCCATATTATGGTTAAACACATCTGGCGGCGTTTGTTGCAACACATCCAGTGCGATATCCATGCGACCACGGAAATCAGGCACCAGGGTTTCCACCTGAATCGACGGAACCGCTTTGCGGGTTTCGGTGATACAACGGGCAAAATGCTCTGCCCCGCCATCGCGCAGATCATCCCGATCCACCGAGGTAATCACGACATAGCGCAGCCCCATATCCGCAATCGCTTCAGCCAGTTCAGCAGGTTCATTTTCTGGCAAGGGTTTGGGACGACCATGGGCAACATCACAGAATGGACAGCGACGGGTGCAGATATCCCCCATAATCATAAAAGTGGCGGTACCATGGCTGAAACATTCACCCAGATTCGGACAGCTGGCTTCTTCACATACCGAAGCCAGTTTATGCTTACGCAGCTTGTTTTTGATTCCCTGCACTTTGGGCGAGGTGCCCAGGGATACCCGCAGCCACTCAGGCTTGCGCAGAATCTGGTCCCGTTCGGTGGGAATTACCTTAACCGGGATGCGGGAGACCTTTTCCGCCCCGCGCAGTTTGACACCGGCTTCAGCACGCTGTGGCTTATCGGCTGCAGCAACTGCACTTTGCACATTTTCACTATTCTCAGACATCAGTACCTTCCAACGAGTTAGCATTGGTGCGCTCGTTATAGTCGAGTCTTTTCACCAGTATTTCTGTAAGTAAATCCTTAACGGATTCCCTGTCGAGCGTGTCGACCAGGTTTTTCAATCGGGTAACTGCCATACCGGCATAACCACAAGGGTTGATCCGGTTAAAAGGTTCGAGATCCATATCCAGATTAAAGGCCAGTCCGTGAAACGAACAGCCTTTACGCACCCGCAATCCCAGCGAGCAGATTTTTGCATCGTTGACATAAACACCGGGCGCATCCGCCCGGGCATAGGCGTCGACACCATAGTGTGACAATAGCTCAACAATGCTGGCTTCCATACGCGCAACCAGCTCTTTAACGCCAAACTTTTTCCGCCGCAGGTTGAGCAACAGATAGACCACCAACTGACCCGGGCCGTGGTAGGTGACCTGGCCACCACGATCAACCTGAACCACCGGAATATCGCCGGTACCCAGGAGGTGCCCGGCGTCACCGGCATGCCCCTGAGTAAACACCGGGTGATGTTCCAGCAGCCAGATCTCATCAACGGTATTATCATCCCTTGCGGCGGTAAAGTGTTGCATCGCCTGCCAGGCAGGCAGATATTCCACCAGCCCCAGATCACGTACCACTATCTGTTCAGACAGTGCCATCACATCACCATCTGTACACGCCCGGTGCCAAGCAGATCCTCATGCAACGCTTTAAGCTGATCATGCCCGGTGGCGGTAATCTTCATGCGCAGCGAGACAAAAGTACCCTTACGGCTACCCTGAATCTCAATTTTAGTGATATCCAGATCGGGCACATGGATACGTAGCACCTCGATCACAACCTCTTGAAAATCGGGGCCATCCCGGCCAATCACCTTGATCGGGTAATCGGGACAGGGGAACTCAATTTTCGGTGCGTCTTGCTCAGTTTGTTGCGCCATCGCTATCTCTCACATACTCAGCCGTTCATCAGATCGTTCTGATAACGGGTAAACAGTTCAAACATTCTCGCCCACAGAGGGCCTTTATTTCCGTCAGCCACCGGCTGACCATCAATTTCAAGCACCGGCACGACCGCCCGGGTTGAACTACTGATCCAGACCTCGTCAGCGGCCATCAGACGGTCATAATCGATATCCACTTCCTGAGTAGGAATCCCGTCCTCCGCTGCCAGCTCCAGAATCAGCTCGCGGGTTGTGCCTCCAAGAATTTCAGAGCCCCGTTTAGGAGTGTAGATCACACCCTTATCCACCAGCATCAGATTACAGGAAGCACCTTCGGTCAGCAGACCGTCCCGGATCATCAGGGCTTCATCCACCCCTGACTGCCGAGCCTGCTGCATCACCAGTATATTGGGGAGCAGGCCGGTACTCTTAATATCACAACGTCCCCAGCGCAGATCGGCGGTCACAATCGCCCTCACACCAGCGATGGAATCAGCCCCGGCAGCATAAATATTCTTGATCGGGCTGCAGCAGGCAAACACCGTGGGCACCATATCAGCAGCATAAATATGACTGCGGTTACCGGAACAGCCCCGGCTGATCTGAAGGTACACTGACAGATTGCCACCACCATTCATCTCTACCAACCGGGTTAAGATCGTTTTCCAGTCGTGATCTGCATTGATCTGAATCGCTCTGAGGCTATGCTCGAGTCGCTGCAGATGCTCATCCAGCCGAAACCCCTGGCCCCGGTAAAATGGGATCACTTCATATACGCTGTCGCCAAACAGAAAGCCGCGGTCAAATACCGAGACGGTCGCCTGCTGTTGCGCAATGAACTCGCCATTCAGAAATACTGTATCCATCTTTATTTAACGACAGATGCCCGGACTCAGATTGGATCCTGAGCCCGGGCATCTGTGTCCAGCCCCTCGGGGTCAGTTAATCAGGTTATAAAAGAATAGCGCGATAGCATCCCAGATGCGTTGTAAAAGTCCCGCTTCGGCAATACTTTCCAGTGCGATAACCGGTGCTTCAGCAACCACTTTATCCTCAAGCATCACTTTCAGACTGCCAAAGCTCTGACCTTTTTCGATCGGTGCCTTAATCACTTTATCGAGATCCAGAACCGCTTGTAGTTGCTCACCCTCCCCCCGGGGAATGGTGATTGCCATCGCATCTTCCAGACCGACTTTCAACTGATTCTGCTGTCCGGCCCACACTTTAGCGGTTTCCAGCACCTGACCCGCATCATAGAGTTTATGGGTTCGGAAATAGCGGAACGCGTACGCCAGCAGTTTCTGACTCTCCTGCGCCCGCGCCTCTTCACTGCTGGTGCCCATCACCACGGTGATCAAACGCATCCCGTCCCGTTTTGCAGAGGCCACCAGGCAGTAACCGGCCGCATCGGTGTGGCCGGTTTTCAGGCCATCAACAGAATCATCCCGCCACAGCAGTTTATTGCGGTTAGGCTGACGAATCTTGTTGTAGGTAAAATACTTTTCAGAGTAAACCCCATACTGCTCCGGGTATTTCTGAATAATAGCCTGCGCCAGCAGCGCCAGATCGTACGCCGAAGAGTAGTGATCTTCTGCGGGCAAACCGGTGGCGTTCATAAAGTGAGAGTTTTTCATACCCAACAGGGCGGCATGCTGGTTCATCATATCCGCAAAAGCCGCTTCGCTACCGGCAATATACTCCGCCACCGCCACACTGGCATCATTGCCCGACTGTATAATGATACCCTTCAGCAGATCACTCAGAAGAACCTGCGTTCCCTCCTGAATAAACATCCGTGACCCCGGAGCACGCCAGGCCTTGACGGAAACCGGCACCATATCGCTCTTACTGATATTGCCTTTGGTCAGCTCGCCTTCAAGAATATAGCTGGTCATCATTTTGGTCAGACTGGCAGGAGGAAAACGTTCATCCTCCCGGCTGGCCATAATCACTTTACCGGTGTCGGCATCCATAACAATATACGCCCGGGCAGCTACCTGAGGCGGAGCCGGGGTAATCTTCGCCGCCTGCACCGGCAGTGACGAGAGACAGATTGAAAGGAGAAACAGGCGAAATATCAGCGAGCGAAAAGCAAATTTTCTAATCATAGTGTTTTATAAATACTTTTATTACGGTTACAGAGGGTCCAGATACAGCTGAGACCTGAAAACAGCCCAAAGGTTCGACCACACATCTGCGGTTTACTTCAGCAAATCCAATTAACGCCGCCTAGTCTACCAAATGTGGACGCAGATAGCCTGCCGCTTCTATTTTTGAAACCAGTGCCGCCAGATTAGCATTCAGCTGCACCGGTCCGACCTGCACCCGGTATAAGGTTCGATCAGGCAGATTCAAAGGTACGATCCGGACCTGATAGCCCGGCAGCATCTGCAGCAGTTGCTGCTTAGCCTCCATCGCAGTCGTTTGTAGCCCAAACGCACCGACCTGCAGATAACGTTTGCCGACAATCGAAGCGCTGGGCTGCGGCGGTGCCGTGGTTTTGACGCTGTCAGCGACTATCGCGGCTGATGAGGTACTCCAGCTAGCGGGATCAATCGCTTCAACCTCTACATGGGCGGTTCCCCCTCCAAGCATATCCAGCTTAGATGCTGCGGCGTAGGAAAGATCAATAATGCGACCGCCATGAAACGGCCCGCGGTCATTAACCCGGACAATCACCCGTTTACCATTACTGAGATTGGTCACCTGAACATAACTGGGCAGCGGCAGCGACTTATGGGCGGCACTCATACCATACATATTGTAGGTTTCGCCATTTGAAGTCTTGTGACCATGAAATTTTTTGCCATACCATGAGGCCACACCGCGCTCTTTATAACCGCGGCTGGAAGCCATCACATGATAGGTTTTACCCAGCACCGAATAGGGGCTTTTATTACCCCCACTGCTTTTTGGCTCAACCCGGGGCACCGCATCCGGCACATGGGACACATCCACCCGGTTTGACGGGCCGTAATCCTTCTCGACAGCATACCGGCCACTGGGGGCAGAGGAACATCCGCCCAGCACCACGAGCAACAATAACGCTGTCAGATTGGGGATTACTCGTTTCATGAATTAACCTGCCACTCCATTCTGTTGTCTGGCCTGCACCTGGTGGCGCTTCTCCGTTATCGCCTGACTCAGTTCATAGACCGCCATGGCGTACAAGCGGCTGTGATTGTAACGGGTGATAACATAGAAGTTGTGTAACCCAAACCAGTGCTGGAACTCACCATCAGTTTCCAGACGGATCAGAGTTGCTTTGCTGTCAGCATCCAGTCCTTTACGGGTACGGATACCCCGTTCCGACCACTGCGCCAGGGTCAGCTCAGGCTTCAGATCGCCATTAATCCAGGCTTCATCCGCCAGTTGCTCCATCACTACATTACTGCGCACAGGTTCACCCGCTTTCCAGCCATGAGCCTGGAAATAGTGGGCAACGCTGCCAATAGCATCGACCGGATTATTCCAGATATCTTTCTTGCCATCGCCATCAAAATCAACAGCAAAGCTTCTGAAGCTGCTGGGAATAAACTGTCCGAATCCCATGGCGCCAGCATAGGAGCCTTTTAAGCTGAACGGATCAACCCCCTCTTCCCGCAGCAGGTAGAAATACTCTTTTAGCTGCCCCTGAAAGAATTTGCCCCGCGGAGGGTAATCAAAACCAAGCGTCGACAACGAATCGACCACCCGATAGCTGCCCATATTGCGTCCATAGCGGGTCTCCACACCGATAATAGCGACAATAATCTGTGCGGGAACACCGTAAGTCTGTTCCGCCCGTTGTAGCGCTTCAGCATACTGATCCCAGAATTCAAGGCCCTGATCTATGCGGGCATCGCGCAGAAAGATATTGCGATACTCGCCCCAGTTAAGGCGTTTTTCTGCCGGCCGGGAGATCGCTTTAAGAATACTTTCCTGACGTTCAGCTGAATCCAGAACTGTCCGGATCTCCTTTTCATCGAACCCCTCTTGCGCCATTTCGGCGATAAACGGCTGGGCTGCTGGGTGATCGCCATATCCATGAGCCGCTGCCTGCCCCCCCCATAACAGACCCGTACTGAGAACAGCGCTACTGAGCCACTGTGAAAATTTTGTTCTGAACATATCACCCTACCTATATTTGCCAAAACCACCTGGCATTCCCTGAACCATTGAAGCGCTTAACACGGCTCTCAGCTGAATCCTGACTTTATCACAGTGACACCAGAACAAAACCGCTGAGTTATTATGTTTATTGAATCTGCCCTCTTAATGGCTGATCATCTGCCGGTGCGCCTGAACCGACATCAGCAAGCCAAACCCTGCCATCAGAGTCACAATCGAGGTGCCCCCGTAGCTGACCAGTGGCAGCGGTACCCCCACAACCGGCAAGATGCCACTCACCATACCGATATTGACAAAGACATAGACAAAAAAGGTCAGCGTGACACTGCCAGCTACCAGACGACCAAAACTGTCCTGGGCCTTAGACGCAATAACCAGTCCCCGGGCAATAATCATCAGATAGATCCCCAGCAGCATCAGAATGCCGATCATCCCCAGCTCTTCGCCCATGACCGCAATAATGAAGTCCGTATGACTTTCCGGCAGAAAGTCCAACTGAGACTGGGTACCCAGCATCCAGCCTTTACCCTCTATACCGCCGGAACCGATGGCGGCCTTCGACTGAATAATGTTCCAGCCCGCGCCCAGAGGATCACTTTCAGGGTCCAGAAAGGTCAACACCCGCTGCTTCTGATAATCTTTCATCACCATCCACAATCCGGGCAGGCCCGCCGCTGCAACCGCTAACGCGCCAAAGATATAACGCCAGTAGATACCGGAAAGCAGCAATACAAACACACCGGAAGCGGCGATCAGCAGTGATGTCCCCAAATCCGGCTGTTTCATAATCAACACCACTGGCACGAAGATCAGCACCAGCGAGATCACAATATGACGAAAGCTTGGCGGTAATGGCCGGTTAGCCAGATAACAGGCTACCATCAGCGGCAATACCAGTTTGACAATCTCCGCTGGCTGGAAACGAAACCCGGGCAGGGCGATCCAGCGTTGCGCGCCTTTCGCCCCCACCCCCACCAGCAGCACGGCCAGCAGCAATCCCAACGAGATGACATACATTGCCGGTGCCCAGCGGGCAAACAACTGAGGCCGCAACTGGGCGAACACCGTCATCACCACCAGTCCCGCGCCCATCCGCACCGCCTGACGCACCACATAGCCCATATCACCACCGGAGGCACTGTATAGCACTAACAGCCCATAACCACACAGCACCAGAATAAACAGCAGCAACCAGGCATCCAGGCGGGTGTAGGACCAGAGTCCCCGGCGCCGCGCCAGGTGCGGCTGGGCATCGGGCATAGTACGCTGAAAATCAGCCATCCTTTGCGACTCCTGCCAGCTCATCCACTTCCGAATCCTGACGTTTAAGCTGCATAAAGGCGTCGATCACATCCCGCGCTATCGGTGCCGCTGTACTGGATCCCCCGCCGCCATTTTCAACGATCACCGAAACCGCAATTTCCGGATTGTCGGCTGGCGCAAAAGCGACAAACAGGGCGTGATCGCGATGACGTTCTGCCATGCTGTCAGCATCGTAGACCTCATCCTGCTTAATTCCGACCACCTGAGCCGTACCGGTTTTACCGGCAATCTGAAAGTCCAGCCCATGGCCTATTTTACGGGCGGTCCCCCGGGGGCCGTGAACAACGGCGATCATGGCATCGATTATCCGCTTCCAGTACTGGTTATTTTTCAATTTAATATCCGGTAATACCGCTTTAGTGCCTTCCAGTCCACTGATATCAACCACACTACCTTCGGTCAACTTGTCAGCTTTATGCTTGTTATGCTTCATCACGCCTTTCAGCATACGCGGCTGCTTCCATTCGCCACGATTGGCCATCACTTCGGCGGCCGTTGCCAGCTGCAACGGGGTTGCCAGCATCCACCCCTGCCCGATACTCAGGTTAAGGGTATCGCCGGCAAACCAGGAACCCCGGCCGGTTTTTTTCTTCCACGCCTTTGAGGGCAGGATGCCTGGCAGCGCCTCCGGCAGATCAAGGCTGGTGACCTGACCAAAACCAAACCGCCCGAGATAATCGGAGATAATATCCACTCCGGCACGGTTGGCAACATCGTAGAACCAGACATCACAGGACTGATAAATGGCCATATCCAGACCCACTGTGCCATGCCCCCCATGCTTCCAGTCACGGTAACGGCGCCCACCACTGGTCAGGGTATAAAACCCGGGATCGAAGATGGTATGCGTGGGGCTGACCACACCGCTATCGATCACTCCCATCGCTACCATCGGTTTAATCGTAGACCCCGGCGGGTACTGTCCCCGCAGCGCCCGGTTAAAGAGTGGCAGATCGGGCGACTCCCGCAGGGCTTTATAGTCTTTGGTACTGATGCCGGTGACAAACAGGTTGGGGTCATAACCCGGATTACTCACCAGCGCAAGGATACCGCCAGTTTTAGGATCGATCGCCACAATCGCAGCCCGACGTCCCTCCACCAGTTTTTCAGCTGCTTGCTGCAAACGGATATCCAGATAGAGGACGATATCCTTACCCGGCACCGGATCTGTTTGCTCAAGTACCCTCATCACCCGTCCCCGGGCATTGGTTTCCACTTTGTGATAGCCAACCTCTCCGTGCAGCAGCGGCTCGTAAAACCGCTCAATCCCCAGTTTTCCGATATAGTGGGTGGCACTGTAGTTTTTCGGATCGACCCGCTTCAGCTCTTTCTCGTTGATGCGGCCAACATAGCCCAGCGCATGTACCAGACTCGCCCCGAACGGGTAGTAACGGATCAGATCGGCCTCGACCTGCACCCCGGGCAGACGCTGATAATTAACCGCGATACGGGCAATCTCATCGTCGGTCAGACGAAACCGTAAAGGCACCGTTTCATAGGGCCGACGACGCTGTTTAAGACGTCTATGGAATGACTCCAGCTCCCGCTCGCTGATGGGAATCAGCTTTTGCAACTCTGCCAGGGTAGCTTCGAGGTCCCCGACCTTCTCTTTCAGCAGGGTGACACTATAGCTGGGCCGGTTATCGGCCAACAGGGTGCCGTTGCGGTCATAGATCAGACCACGGGTGGGGGCAACCGGTTGTAACTGGATACGGTTATCATCGGATACGGCGGCAAGCTGATCATGCTGAATCACCTGCAGATAGTAGAGACGGCCGATCAGAACCCCCATCAACAGCACCACAATCACAAAAGCGATCAGCGCACGTGACAGAAACACCCGTCCCTCTTTTGTGTGATCCTTCAGGCTATCAAACGCGGACATCTAAGCAATTCTTCACAGATATGTGTATCAGATTATTTATGATAGGGATGGCCCTGTATGATACTCCAGGCCCGATATAACTGTTCAGCCAGCAAAATACGCACCAGCGGATGCGGCAGGGTAAGGCCCGAGAGAGACCATTTCTGATCAGCGATGGCAACACACTCCGGTGCCAGTCCATCAGGCCCTCCAACCAGCAGGCAGAGGTTCTGCCCGGACATCTGCCACTGCTCTGCCTGCTCCGCCAACTGTTCAGTACTCCAGTTTTTACCGCCCACTTCAAGTGCGATCACCCGATCCCCCTTAGGGATCGCCGCCAGCATCTGTTCTCCTTCCTGACGTTTGGCCCGGGCCAGATCCGCCCCTTTTCCCCGATGACCGAGAGGGATCTCCACCAGCTCCAGAAAGAACTCATTGGGCAACCGTTTGAGGTATTCATTAAAACCTTCGGTTACCCAGCCAGGCATTTTAGTGCCTACGGCGATAAGGCGTATTTTCATGTTAAAGCGGATCCCTTTTGTCGCTCCCCCAAAACAGAGGTGAGCGCACGACAGACAACGATAACTTAGTCGCAGAAGCGTTTAATGTGCTGTGTCCTGCCCCACTTCCTCATCAAAGCCCCAGAGTTTTTCAAGATCATAGAAGCTTCGGGCATCCGGCATCATCACATGCACCACCAGATCACCCAGATCTACCAACACCCACTCGCCGGTATCCTGCCCCTCGATCCCCAATGGCATCAGGCCTTTATGCTTCATCTCTTCCTGCACATGCTGTCCTATGGACATCACATGGCGCTTAGAGGTTCCGCTGGCAATCACCATCCGGTCAGTCACTGTTGATTTATTGGTGACATCAATCTCGACGATATCCCGTGCTTTCATATCATCAAGGGCTTCACGTACAGCGCTGATCATCTGATCCATTTCCATTAGTAATTATTTACCTTCATTATGTTGCTCAAAATTATAGAGCCGGTTTTGTTTTATATAGTTCCACACCGCATCCGGTATCAGATAACGGGGAGATTGCCCCCCACTGATCAGTTCCCGGATCTGGGTGGCTGAGATTCCCAAAGGCGTCAGTTCACGAAAAATCACATGACCCGCAGGTTTTTGCAGCATGGCGTCGACATCATCGATCTCATGCTCGTGGCTGATCTGCTGCATCTGAGCGCAGGGTTCATAGATCCAGCCGGGCCGCTTAACCACCACAATATGGCAGAGATTCAGCAGTTCAAACCAGCGATCCCATTGCGGCAGTGACAGATAAGCATCCATTCCAAGAATCATGCAGACCGGCACTTGCCGCCCCAGTTCCCGGCGAAAAGATTCCAGTGTCAGTACAGTATAGGAAGCATTAGCTGAGATAACCTCCCGCTCATCAGCCACCAATGCCGGTTCATCGGCAACCGCCAGACGCACCATATCCAGACGCTGCTGACCACTGCGTTCCGGCTGTTGCCGATGAACCGGAGCTTTGGAGGGCATAAGGGTTACCTGCCTGACGCCCAGCCATTGTTGAATTTCCAGCGCGGTGCGCAGATGGCCATTATGAATAGGATCAAAGGTCCCACCCATAAAGACTTTGACGGATTCGCTCATCAAGCGTTACTGACGAATATGGCCATCACCCAGCACCACATACTTTTGTGAGGTCAGCCCCTCAAGGCCTACCGGCCCGCGGGCATGAATTTTATCCGTTGAGATACCAATCTCAGCCCCCAGCCCATACTCGAAACCATCGGCAAAGCGGGTCGAGGCGTTAACCATTACCGAACTGGAGTCCACTTCACGCAAAAAGCTGCGGGAGCGGGTGTAATTTTCCGTGATAATGGCATCGGTATGATGAGAACCGTACTGGTTGATATGTTCAACCGCCTCAGCCATATCGCGGACTACCCGGATCGACAGAATGGGGGCCAGATACTCGGTTTGCCAGTCCTCTTCGGTTGCTGCGATAATATCCGGCAATACTTCACGGGTTTTGTCGCAACCGCGCAGCTCAACCCCAATCGACTGATAACGTTCAGCTAACTCAGGCAGAATCTCTGCCGCACGGGATTCATGCACCAGCAGTGTTTCCATAGTGTTACAGGTGCCGTAGCGATGGGTTTTGGCATTAATCGCCACATTGATCGCCTTGGTTTTATCAGCATCTTCATCAATATAGACGTGACAGATACCATCCAGATGCTTGATGACCGCTACTTTGGCATCACGACTCACCCGTTCAATCAGGCTTTTCCCACCCCGCGGCACAATCACATCGACATATTCATGCATCGTAATCAGTTCACCCACCGCTTCACGATCCGTAGTTTTAACCACCTGCACCGTGTGCTCTGGCAGTCCCGCGACTCTGAGCCCTGTCTGAATACACTCAGCAACCGCTGCGTTACTGTGAATTGCTTCCGACCCGCCCCGCAAAATAGTCGCATTGCCGGACTTCAGGCAGAGACTGGCCGCTTCCACCGTCACATTGGGACGGGACTCATAAATAATGCCGACCACCCCGAGAGGCACACGCATCTTACCCACCTGAATACCGCTGGGCAGGTAGTTCATATCGGTGATCGCACCGATCGGATCCGGCAGAGCAGCAACCTGGCGTAAACCTTCGATCATGGTATCGATCTGAGACTGCTTCAGTTCCAGACGATCCAGCATTGCATCATCAAGACCATTGGCACGGCCCTGCTGCAGGTCTTCAGCATTTGCCGCAACCAGCTTTTCACGGGACGCATCAATCGCATCCGCCATCGCCAGCAACGCGCGGTTCTTTATTCCGGTATCAGCTTTCGCAATGTCGCGGGAGGCAACGCGTGCCTGCTGACCCAGTTCTGCCATGTACTCTTTAACGTTCATAACCTTCCTTCTCCGTCGAGACCGGCCATTATAACCTGCCCGGCAGCGGGGGTCATCGACAGAGAAAGCAAAACAGCAAAAAAGCCGTTTTTGCGAAGTGACTTAACTGCTATTATCTGCAGGCTTTACTGCCCCGGAATATGTAGCCGTCGGAATATGGATAAACCGCTTCGTTTTACAACCATGATCAATCAGCGTACCCGGCTGATGATGACGCTTGGCTGCATCTTGCTCGCAGGCCTGCTGCTATCCGGCATCTACCTCACCGTTGTAGCAGGGAAAATCGCCCAGCTACAGACTCGCCAGCAGGGAGAGCTGCTGGGGCAACAAACAGTTACCATGATCAAACCCGCTCTGCTGGCAGGAGACTCTGTCAGCCTCAACTACGTTCTCAATCAACTGGTAAAGCAGCCTGACATCGACGCCATCATCCTCACCGATCCGAGAGAACGACTACTCGGCCGGGCAGGAGATATCCGCCAGGACAATCTTATCCAGCAGGATGTACTGATCCGACAGCAGGATGAGACCCTGGCCATCCTTGAGCTATACCTGAATCCGCAAGCGAGCAGATCAAACTTTAACGCGCTGCTGGTACAGGCTGCCATTCTGGCCCTGATAACGGTTATTGCCGCCCTCACCGGTTGCTGGTTCAGCCTGAGCCGCAACACGCCCTCCCCGGCAACTAACACTGAGCCTGCGTTAAACGCAGACGATGCCGCCCCATCAGTAGCAGCGGATGACGAACACTCAACAGAGTTACTCGCTGACAGATCCGCGCAACACAACGAAAGCCACCCGGATGAGCTGGTGGATCTGTTAAGGCCGGATGACGCTGCACCGCATATGCCTGGCTTTGCCCCCTTCTGCGATCACAAAGAGCGGGCAGAAACCAAAGCCCCAACCGATACTATGACTGATGAGGTCAGCGTAGAAGAGATTAGTCTGGAGACACAATCCCGCCAGCGGACACCCAATCCACTGTTTGGCAACAGTCAGCATGAGATTCAGCTGGATCTGTATGCGTTTGAACAGGAACTGGAACTGATCGTCGCCGCAGAAGAAGCGGGTTATCTGCTCTATCTTGATCTGTCATCCGGTCACTCAGATAACCTGGCCAGCGAAGAGCAACTGGAACTGCAGGAGTACTATTACCGCATGCTCGACATGGTGATCGCTATCTATCAGGGTGAAGCCACCCGAATCGGTAACGGCGATCTGCAACTGGCATTTCTGAAGCCCCACAAGGATGACTCCCACGGAATCAATGCGATCTGCGCCAGCCAGCTGTTTAACCGCCTTTACAAACTCTTCAACCAGCAACGCATCCGCAGCTTCAAACCCGTCCTGAATCTGCATATGGCGCTGGTGCGCGGTCATTATAAGAAACTCCCGCGGATGCAGGAGGAGGCCCGTTATCTGACCCATAGCACCGACAGCAACGAACTGGTAACCCATACCGCCCTCAGCGAAGCACCTGATCTCAAGGTCAGCCTGCTGGCCGGTGCTGATATCCTGCGCGCCGAAGAAGATAAAGTGCTGATCAGATCCGTTAATGATAACTATCAGAAGTTACTGGATAAGCAGGCGCGCCATCTGCTCAGCAAAATTTTTCCCTGAGCCAGCACAGGGCAAAGGCGATACAGATCAGCTATAGATTGCGCAACACCTGTATCTGTAATGCCGAATGGTATTCACCTATGCTCAGCTCACTGATGACAACCCGGGTATCCCCATGCTAACTGAACTGCTGATCCTGTTTACTGCCGGCTTCTTTGGCGGAGTGCTCAACTCCATTGCCGGAGGTGGCAGCTTTATCACCTTTCCAGCACTGCTGCTGGCAGGGGTCCCCCCTATCAGTGCCAACGCCACCAATACATTCGCATCCTGTTCAGGTTATATGAGTGGCACCTGGGCTTTCAGAAAAGATCTTCTGGCGATTAAAGACCAGTTGCCACGCGTTATCCTGATCAGTCTGATAGGCGGTATCTGCGGCGCATGGCTGCTACTACAGACCCCGGAAGCCTCTTTTGAGACTGCGGTCCCCTGGCTACTGCTATTTGCCACCCTGCTGTTTATCTTCGGAGGACAACTAAACCGGACACTCAGGCAACTGGGAACAAGGCATCGCCATGCCTCAACGGCGGCAGCAACACTGCTCACCCTCCTGCTGTTTGGCGTGTGCCTCTATGGCGGGTTCTTTAATGCCGGACTCGGCATTATATCCCTTAGCTATCTGGCTCTGGCCGGATATACCGACATCAACCGGATGAACGGTCTGAAACTACTGATATCAACCTTTGTATCGCTGATCGCAATTGCGATGTTTATCTATGATGGCGTGATCGCCTGGTATGAAGGCTCAATCGTACTGACAGGCACAGTGGTTGGGGGCTATGTCGCCGCCCATCTATCGCGAAAACTGCCTCAACAACAGGTACGCAACTTCGTGAGTGTTGCCAGCATCGGCATCACCCTGTATTTTTTCTATGACGTATATCTGTAACCAGTTGATAACATCGCAACAAGCGGACACTGATAGCCCACAATAACCGGTCAGACTCATGGATATAATGACACTGCTGCTGTTTATACCGGCATGTTTCGCACTGAACATGTCGCCCGGCCCCAACAATCTGATGGCGATGAACAATGCCACGCGTTATGGCTTTCATAGCGCCCTCTTTGCCGGTGCAGGACGACTGATCGCCTTCGCGGGGATGATCTTTCTCGCAGCAGCCGGGCTTGCCGTTATCCTGCACACATCCGCAGCTATCTTCACGGTGATCAAAGTTACCGGCGCATGCTATCTGTTCTGGCTGGCATTCAAGCTTTGGACAGCCGATACCCACAGCGAGGAAACAGCGCAGACACAGGAGAATAAGAAACAGTTTGAACTAATGCAGCAGGAGTTCTTTCTCGCTGCAGGTAACCCTAAAGCGATCCTGATATTCACCGCCTTTTTACCGCAGTTTGTCACAACTGAGGCACCGGCAGGCCTGCAGTTTTTTACACTGGGCTTCACCTTCCTGCTGCTTGAGTGGCTGGCGATTGCGATTTACGCACTGTTTGGCCTCTATCTGCGCCAGTGGTTTGCCGAGCCTCTCAAACGGCAGCTATTTAATCGCAGCTGCGGCACCCTGCTGGCAAGTGCAGGCATCGGACTGCTGTTTACCCGCCGCAACTGAATGACACAGCACCGCTGGCTGACACGTCATCCGGATGCACGGCTATTCTACCCAATCCGAGCATTAGCCTTCGTTAAAGTTGATGAAGATCAACTCCCGCCGTAACACTACGCTATAACTTTATTAAAAGGCAGAGAGCTAATCTCCCAGATACAACATTTCTCTCTCAGACTAATTGTTATCAGAAATGACCCAAAGCCTGTGCTACAACGTATAGCCACGGTTGAGATTATCCTCAGCAAACATCTCTGTATATGGAAGGAGTATATGCATGAATCAACTACTTCGGAGCATCAGCGTCCGGTCAAAGCTCTTGCTATTGGTTGCAATCGCCATTATCAGCCTGATCATGATTGTTACGCTCTCCCTGTTAAAACTTCAAGGGGACCTTCTTGATCAGAGAAAAATGGAGATGGAAAACCTTACCGGCGCCGCCTACTCATTAATTGACCATCAACAGAAAATGGTTGAGTCGGGAAAAAAGTCTGAGGAAGCGGCCAAACAAAGCGCTCTGGAGTCAATCCGGAGCCTGCGTTATGGTGAAGATGAGTATTTCTTTGTTCTCAATACTCAGTCCAAAATGCTAATGCACCCAACTAATAAGAAGCTTGAAGGTAGCAGCGTCGCGGATATGAAAGATAATAACGGCACGCCGTTTATGCAGGAGTTAGTTAAAGCCGCAACACAGAACCGCACGGGAGGCTTTGTCGAATATCTGTGGCCTCACCCTGACCTCTCGGAACCACAAAGGAAAATCTCCTTTGCACGCCTTCACCCTCAATGGAACTGGATAATATGCACCGGCGTATTTACCCACGATATCGATGAAGAGTTCTGGCATGTGCTCTGGCAGGAAGTAGAGATCCTGGCGATAGTTCTGATCATTATGGGAGTCGTATCAGCACTGATTGCCAAATCAATCATTGACCCGGTTAAAGCACTCACCGCTGTCATCTCCAGAACCGCCGAGACTAAAGACCTGACACTTCGCTCAGAGATACAAAACACTGATGAATTCGGCACCATGGGGCAGGCATTTAATGAGATGATGGCCAGCTTTCACGACCTTATTATGGAGCTCACCGCCGCAACATCACAGGTTGCCAGCTCGGCCACCGAGCTATCCGCCACCACGGCTCAAACAAGTCGCGGAATGGAGCAACAGCAGGATGAAACCTCACTGGTTGCATCCGCTATGACCGAGATGACCGCGACGGTCCATGAAGTCGCCAAGAACACTCAGGACGCCGCTTCGGCATCCTCGCAGGCAGCACAAGCCGCAGAGTCCGGAAAACAGATCGTTGATGCAACCATCACTGCAGTACAAACCCTCTCAGAACGATTAGCCAAGTCTGCTGAACTGACTCATACTCTGGAGGCTGAAAGCACTAACATCGCCAACATACTGGAAGTGATCAACAACATTGCTGAACAAACCAATTTGCTGGCTCTTAATGCTGCAATCGAAGCGGCGCGCGCAGGCGAGCAGGGACGGGGATTTGCAGTGGTTGCCGATGAGGTCAGATCGCTGTCCAGCCGAACAGCTGAATCAACACAGCAGATCGCCCAGGTGATCGAGCGCTTACAGTCAGGAACCAAAGCCGCCGTTAATGCGATGCAGGCCAGCAGCACCGAAGCTGACACTGTGGTTCAGCAAACCCTGACAGCCGGAAAGTCTTTAAATGAGATCACTGCAGCGGTTGAACAAATCAACGCGATGACCATTCAGATTGCCAGCGCCTCGGAAGAGCAGAGCCTGGTTTCTGAAGAGATCAACCAGAGTGTGGTTAAGATAAACGGTGTATCAACTGACAGCGCAGAAGGCTCCAATCAGATCGCTCAGACCTGCGAAGAGCTGGCACGGCTGGCTGAACATCTGAAAGAGATTTCGGAACGTTTCACCGTCTGACAAGCCAACGGCAGGGTAAAAAAAAGGAGCGCATCAGCGCTCCTTTTTTTATCGCTTAAAGAAGTATTACTTCTTCGCTTCCATCTGTGCCTTGATCAGGTCACCGATAGTGGTAGGACCAGCAGTCTCAACCGGCGCATCAGCCACAGCTTTGATAGCCGCTTTCTCATCTGCCTGGTCTTTAGCCTTAACAGACAGAGTGATAGAACGATTACGACGATCCAGATTAACGATCTTCGCTTCCACTTCGTCGCCTACTTTCAGGACAGTCGAAGCATCTTCGATGCGATCGATGCTGATATCAGACACTTTCAGGTAACCTTCAATGCCTTCAGCCAGCTCAATGTTCGCGCCTTTAGCGTCTACAGACTTAACGATACCCTTAACGATAGCGTTTTTGTCGTTTGCAGCAGCATACTCAGAGAACGGATCGCTTTCCAGCTGCTTGATACCCAGAGAGATACGCTCTTTCTCAGCATCGATAGACAGGATAACGGCTTCAACCTCTTCGCCCTTCTTGTATTCACGCAGCGCAGTTTCGCTATCCGCATCCCAGGAGATGTCAGACATGTGAACCAGACCGTCCAGATCGTTATCCAGACCCACGAAGATACCGAAGTCAGTGATAGTCTTGATAGTACCGGTAACTTTGTCGCCCGCAGCAAACTGCTCAGCGAAAGTAGACCATGGGTTAGCGATGCACTGTTTCATACCCAGAGAGATACGACGACGCTTCTCATCAACATCAAGAACCATAACCTCAACTTCGTCGTTCACCTGAACAACTTTAGATGGGTGGATGTTCTTGTTAGTCCAGGACATTTCAGACACGTGGATCAGACCTTCAACGCCATCTTCGATAGACGCGAAGCAGCCGTAGTCAGTCAGGTTAGTTACACGAGCAGGAACCTTAGTGCCAGCAGGGAAACGCGCCAGGATAGAAGACCATGGATCTTCGTTCAGCTGCTTCAGACCCAGAGACAGACGGTTAGTCTCTTTATCAAACTTGATGATCTGTACAGTGATCTCATCACCCGGTGTCAGCATATCGCTAGGATGAGAGATACGCTTCCAGGCCATATCAGTGATGTGCAGCAGGCCGTCAACACCGCCCAGATCTACGAATGCACCGTAGTTGGTCAGGTTCTTAACATAACCTTTAACCTGCTGACCCTCTTCCAGGGTACTCAGCAGCTCATCACGCTGCGCACTGTTAGCTTCTTGCAGAACAGCACGACGGGAAACAACGATGTTGTCACGTTTCTGGTCCAGCTTGATCAGTTTGAATTCCAGTTCCTGACCCATCAGGTGGTCAACGTTCTTAACCGGACGCACATCTACCAGTGAACCTGGCAGGAAGCCATTGATCTTGTTAACGGTAACGGTGAAGCCACCCTTAACAGTACCGCTGATGTAACCTTTAACAGTTTCTTCAGCTTCGAATGCAGTTTCCAGAACACCCCAGGATTCAGCGCGCTTCGCTTTCTCACGGGACAGGCGTGTTTCACCGGAACCATCTTCAACGCTTTCCAGAGTAACCTTAACCATGTCACCCACCTGAACTTCAAGTTCCTGGGCATCATTAAGGAACTGGCTGCGGGCAATAACTGCCTCAGACTTCAGTCCAGCGTTTACGGTAACCCAGTCACTATCGATGTCGATAACTTCACCCATAACCAGGGTACCAGGTACCATTGCAACGAGTTCAAGGGATTCTTCAAATAAGTCAGCAAAGCTTTCGGTCATGCTTTTTCCTATACAGCGAACACGATTCAGGCGCATGTTCGCGGGGGGTAATACCTGTATTGTCAGTTGATACAGGGCAGTTTAATTATCCTGAGCGGTTGCAAATACTGACTAAAAAACAACCATTCGGGAGAGTGTCAGGCGCGGTATTTTACAGATAACTTGTTCAAGAAGGAAGCAATTGCGCGCTCTGAGTGGCTATTTTTCAGTCACCCGGGACTAAAACATTCACCTGACGCCCGATGCAGAGGGTAAAAGTTAAAAAAAAGAGTGACCAAAGATCACTCTTTTACCCATATCAGTGACACTATTCTGCGTCGGAAGCTGGCTCTTCAGCTGAGGCTTTAACAATCACATCGAGGGAATCGACCCGCTGATAGCCGCGAGGCAGTTTGTTACCCCGACGCCCCCGTTCACCGCGATAGTGTTCCAGATCGGAAGGCTTCATCTTCAGATGCTGACGACCAGAGTTAACCTGCAGTGTATCCTCGGCTGACAGCGTCACCAACGCTACCAGCAGCTCATCTCTTGAGGCCGCCCGGGCGGAGGGGATATTGATAATCTTATTGCCTTTACCGCGACCCAGCTCCGGCAGATCCTTAACCGGGAAGACCAGCATCCGCCCCTCATTGGTCACAGCCACCAGCAGATCGGTTTCTTTATTTTTCAGCGGCATCGGCGGCATTATTTTTGCGCCTTTCGGCAACGTCAGGGCAGCCTTACCGGTGCGGGTTTTACTGGTCATATCGGCAATTTTAGTTACGAAGCCGTAACCGGCATCCGACGCCAGCAACACCGCATCACCATCTTTGCCCGCGATAGCGCCATCAATGGTCGCCCCTTTCGGCAGTGTCAGCTTACCGGTAATGGGTTCACCCTGACCCCGCGCGGATGGCAGGGTATGCGCCTCAAGGGAGTAGGCCCGTCCGGTACTGTCCATGAGGATGATCGGCTGATTCATCCGCCCCAGACATGCCAGTTTAAAGCCATCGCCGGATTTATAACTCAATCCCTCAGGGTCGATATCGTGACCTTTGGCGGAACGAATCCAGCCCTGTTTAGAGATTACCGCGGTGATCGGTTCAGCGGTCAACAGGGCTTTCTCATCCATCACTTTTGCCTCTTCCCGGGCAACGATGGGTGAACGGCGATCATCGCCATACTCTTTGGCATCAGCTTTCAGCTCATCACGGATCAGCTTGCGCATCAGCTTTTCAGAGCCAAGAATCTCTTCAAGATAGTTCCGCTCTTCGGTCAGCTCATCGATCTCGCCACGGATCTTAATCTCTTCCAGTTTGGCCAACTGACGCAGCCGGATCTCAAGAATCGCTTCCGCCTGAATCTCGGTGATACCAAAACGCTCAACCATCACCAGCTTCGGTTTCTCTTCAGTACGGATGATCTCAATCACTTCATCAATATTGAGATAAGCGACCATCAGACCTTCAAGAATATGCAGCCGGGCCAGCACCTTATCCAGGCGGAATTGCAGCCGGCGACGCACCGTTTCAGTACGATACACCAGCCACTCGGTAAGGATCTCCCGGAGGTTTTTCACCTTGGGGCGGCCATCAATACCGATCATATTCATGTTAACGCGGTAGGTGCGTTCAAGATCGGTACTGGCAAACAGATGCGCCATCAGCTGTTCAACATCGATGCGGTTGGAGCGCGGCACGATCACCAGACGGGTCGGATTTTCATGGTCAGACTCGTCCCGCAGATCAGACACCATCGGTAATTTTTTCTGCTGCATCTGCTGAGCGATCTGCTCCAGCACTTTCGCCCCGGACACCTGATAGGGCAGCGCAGTAATCACAATATCGCCCTGTTCGCGGCTGTAAACAGCACGGGCACGCAGGCTGCCCTTGCCGGTTTCATACATCTTCTGCAGTTCGTGGCGCGGGGTTATCAGTTCAGCATCGGTGGGCATATCCGGCCCCGGCACTATCTCGCACAGCTCTTCGATGCTCATCCCTGGTCTGGACAGCAGCTTGATACAGGCCTCGGTGACCTCCCGCAGGTTATGGGGCGGGATATCGGTCGCCATACCCACCGCGATCCCGGTGGTGCCGTTCAACAGAATATTGGGCAGTCGGGCAGGCAGGGTCATCGGTTCTTCAAGGGTACCATCAAAGTTTGGCCCCCACTCGACCGTCCCCTGACCCACCTCTTTGAGCAACACCTCGGCGTACCTTGCCAGTTTGGACTCAGTATAACGCATCGCGGCAAAAGACTTAGGATCATCGGGGGAACCCCAGTTACCCTGACCGTCGATCAGTGGGTAGCGATAGGAGAATGGCTGCGCCATCAGCACCATCGCTTCATAGCAGGCACTATCGCCGTGAGGATGGAATTTACCCAGCACGTCACCCACGGTACGCGCCGATTTTTTATACTTCGCCGTCGATTTCAGCCCCAGCTCCGACATCGCATACACGATACGGCGCTGAACCGGCTTCAGGCCATCGCCGATATTCGGCAGCGCCCGGTCAAGGATGACGTACATGGAATAATCCAGATACGCCTTCTCGGTATATTCTTTCAGTGACAGGCGTTCAATGCCTTCATCGATATGTACTGTTCCGCTCATTTTCTGTCCCGGAGCTTATAAACTCATTGTTCGCGCGATCATTAACTGACAGGTAGCGGCTTAAATATCCGCCAGATTACCCTTGCTTTCCAGCCACTCTTTCCGGTCCGGCGAACGCTTCTTCGCCAACAACATATCCATCACATCGTTGGTGCCATCGCCCGGCTCAATGGTTAGCTGAACCAGCCGGCGGGTATCCCGTGACATAGTGGTTTCACGCAGCTGCAGTGGGTTCATCTCACCCAGACCCTTGAAGCGCTGTACGCCAATCCTGGCGTTCTTACGCTCCGCCCTGATGCGCTCAACAATGCTGTCTTTCTCATTATCATCCAGGGCATAAAACACATCTTTAGCGACATCGATACGATACAGTGGCGGCATCGCCACATAGACGTGTCCGGCGGCCACCAGCGGTTTGAAGTGGCGTACAAACAACGCACACAGCAGAGTGGCGATATGCAGGCCATCCGAGTCTGCATCCGCGAGGATACAGATCTTGCCATAACGCAAGCCATCAAAGTTATCCGACCCCGGTTCGACGCCTATCGCAATGGAGATATGATGCACCTCCTGAGAGGCCAGCACATCGCCGGGTTCCACTTCCCAGGTATTCAGAATTTTACCGCGCAGCGGCATCACCGCCTGATATTCCCGGTCCCGCGCCTGCTTGGCTGAACCACCCGCTGAGTCACCCTCCACCAGAAACAGTTCGCCCTGCATCGCGTCATTACCGGTACAGTCCGCCAGCTTACCCGGCAGCGCAGGTCCCGAGGTCACCTTCTTACGAATCACCTTTTTATTCGACCGCAACCGTTTCTGGGCATTGCTGATCACCAGCTCCGCCAGCTTCTCGCCATCTTCTACATGACGGTTAAGCCAGAGACTGAAAGCATCTTTGGTTGCCCCGGAGATAAAACTGGCGATATGACGGGATGAGAGCCGTTCTTTGGTCTGCCCCGAGAACTGCGGGTCCTGCATCTTCGCAGAGAGCACATAGCAGCAACGCTCCCAGATATCTTCGGCGGAGATTTTTACCCCCCGGGGCAGCAGATTACGGAACTCACAGAACTCCCGCATCGCTTCCAGCAGACCGGTTCGCAGACCATTAACATGGGTGCCACCCTGAGCAGTGGGAATCAGGTTAACGTAGCTTTCACAGGTCAGGTCCCCCCCTTCAGGCAACCACTGCAACGCCACATCCATCGCGTCGATCTCCCCCTGAAAGGAGACCGTAAATGGCGCTTCCGGCAGGGTTTCATAGACCTGAGTCGTGCCTTTGAGATAGTCCACCAGACCATCTTCGTAGTACCACTCATCTTTTTCTTTTGTAGCACCGGTAGCATCCGTAAAGGTGACCCGCAAACCTGAGCAGAGTACCGCTTTGGCGCGCAACATATGGCGCAGTTTGGTCAGATGATATTTGGGGGTATCAAAATACTGCGGATCGGCTAAAAAGCGCACCTCGGTGCCGGTGTTGCGCTGACCACAGCTGTCCACGATCTCCAGATCGGATACCTTCTCGCCATCTGCATAGGTCATCCGGTAAACATTACCCCCGCGACGGATGGTCACTTCCAGCAATTTAGACAGTGCATTTACCACCGACACACCTACTCCATGCAAACCACCGGAGTAGTTGTAGTTCTCGTTGGAAAACTTACCTCCGGCATGCAGCCGGGTGAGGATCAGCTCGACGCCACTGACCCCTTCTTCCGGGTGGATATCTACCGGCATCCCCCGGCCGTTATCCCTGACGCTGATCGCGCCATCTTTATGCAGGGTGACATCCAGTTGCGTCGCATGGCCCGCCAACGCTTCATCGACACTGTTATCGATCACTTCCTGAGCCAGGTGGTTTGGCCGGTCGGTCTCGGTGTACATACCGGGACGGCGCCGCACCGGGTCCAGCCCGCTCAGTACCTCAATTGCATCAGAGTTATAGGTGTTACTCATCGGAAGTTTCAGTCCTTATCCGCCCGGCTGTCAGGTCAGTGACAGCAGGCAACTCAACCCGGCCTTCGGCAAATGCCAGTATCGCCGGTATAACAGATTCAAATTGGTCAAAACCGTGGGAACCACCCCGCTGTACCAGCATCGGTGAGTCCCTGAACTTTTCTACCGCCTCCCGGTAATCCAGGGTTTCATCCCCGGTCTGGGTCAGCAACAGATAACGTGAAGGCTCTTTTACACTGTGACAGTTAATCTGTAACAACTGCTGCAGATGCTCAGGGGTCAGCTCATATCGTTCATCACTGTAATAGTTACCCTGTTCCCCCAGCATCGCTTCCAGCAGTTCAAACGGCCGCACGGCGGGATTGATCAGTACCGCACGCAAATTATATTTCTCACCCAGCCAGGTGCTGTAATACCCCCCCAGTGAACTGCCGATCAGGGTGATGGAGCGATCCCGATGGGTTTCGATCAGTTGTTCAAGTAAACTGATAGCCTGAGCAGGCCAGTGGGGCAGCGCAGGAACAATCACCTGATCAGCCTTCCCCTCAGCAGTCATCCAGTCAACAAAAACCCGCGCCTTAAACGACTCGGGTGAACTGTTGAAACCGTGAATATAGAGAAACAGTGGCTGTGCCATCAATAACCTTTTTAACTGCTGCTATTTTATCTGTATATATATACATGTTTTCGGTAAAGTACCGGAGAGCGCCGGGGGATGCAACCTTAACCCGCGACTCTTTTGATCGAGGTCTCTATCAGACCATCCCGGTGAAGCGTCAACAAGCGGTATGCGGGTTGCCGCAGCACCGGATCATCCTCCAGAACCATCTGTTGACAGCCCGCTTTAAACTGCACCGAAGTTGCTGGGGTCATGAGCACCCGGACCTTGCCGTATAGTTGATCAGATGCCTGATGGACATGACCATTAATCACCGCCCTGACGCTACGATGTTGCCCCAGAACAGCCCAGAACTGGTTAGCATTAGCCAGCATAATCCGGTCCTGCCAGTCACTCCCAACCGGCAGCGGATTATGGTGCAGGACCACCAGGCAGTGATGGGTAGAATACTGTTGCAACTGCTGTTCAAGAAAAACCAGCTCGGTCGATGACAAACTGCCACTGCCCTGACCGTCAGGGTTTGCGGTGCTGTCCAGCAGGATGATCACCCACCCCTGCGCGACAACGGTGCGCTGGTTCAGCTGTCCACCCTGCTGATCACCAGATTCAAGCATTAGCTGAGCAGCATCGTGATTTCCCGGAATCCAGTAGCTCGGCACCGGTAGCCTGGCGAGTCGCCGACTCAGGCGCTGATAGCCTTCGGGTCCGCCATGATGTACCAGATCACCGCTGCAGATAATCATATCCACCGCGGGCGTCTGTAACAGCAGATCATCAACCACCCGGTCCAGATGCTGCTCAACATTGAAACCTCGATAATCCTGATCAGGATCATTCTGCAGGTGAAAATCGGTAATCTGTGCGACAACCAGCGGGATCATGAGAAACTATAAACCGGTTCGGCGGCCTGACCGTGGGTCAGACAGTGGCTGAGCCACTCTCCCAGATATTGATTCAGCTGTGCCTTTTCATCTTTCTGATGCATCCGCTCATTCGGGTAGCTGTAAACCCCGCGAAAATGCCGCCGGCTTTTCAGACAGATCACCTCAGCGGCCCGGGCATCATGATACATCCGCACTACCAGACTGGGGGCCTCCAGCCAGCTGCTATCGAAACTTTGTGACACCAGAACCGTGGTGGTGTAGGTAAAACGCTCCTCAACCCGCAGGCGAACGATGCTCTGCTGCTGATGCCAGTGAACCTCAAACTCGCGCTCATCGCACTGTTCAAGATCCGGCATCAGCCGCATCAGGCGCAGATAGTTGGCCTCACAATCGGCCATCTGCTTTACCAGGTCAGGGATATAACGTTTTTTCATCTTCTCCAACACTCAGAACGCATACTCAGAAGCCGCCTTACACACAACCCCAGCGCTGTAACAATCTCTGCCGATTCAGCTGTAACCATTGTACCGCAATTATGGTGGCAGCATTATCAATAGTACCGTTTGCAACCAATTCACATACCTCAGCAAAGGGTAGCACATGAACCAGAATATCCTCACCCTCATCAGCCAGACCGTGAACACCTCCCACCCCGGCGCTATCGACCCGGGCACACAACAGGTCAACATATTCATCACTGCCACCGGCACTGGGCAGATAACGGGTGATCGGGACAATATCGTAAATCACCGCACCCGCTTCCTCCTGAGCTTCCCGCAGGGCGACGTCGGCAGGCGTCTCGCCCGGCTCAACAATCCCCGCCACCAACTCCAGCAACCAGGGACTATCAGCTTTACCCAGCGCACCGACACGAAACTGTTCCACCAGCACAACGCTCTCTTTATCCGGGTCAAAAAGCAATACACAAACCGCATCACCCCGCTGAAACTGCTCACGCACAATCTCAATCTCTCCCCCTTCAAACAGTGAGTGGCGGATCGTTAAGCGATTAATCTTGAAAAAGCCATCGCAGGTGCGCTGCTGCTGAATAATCGCCGCATCCGCCGCGGTAAATCTTGGTTGCCAGTGGGCCATATCAGAACTCCGGATTCAGACTCTCGATGTGAGTAACAGATGCTGATCTGTTGACAGGGCGACAATATAGCATGTCTGAAGCGTATTTTAGGAAGGTTCAGGGGCTGGGCCGGCTCAGAATTCAGGAGACGCTGGATGAATAAAGACAAGGGCTACCTGAAGCCGACAGTCAGACGGTCTCCCAACCGGGGAGAGGGCCGAATCAGCTGAGGCGTAATTTACGACGGCGGGAGACAAACAGATAACTGCCCTCCCGTTTTTTCGCCTCTTTTTTGGCCTGGGCGGCGAGTTCCGCGACCTCATGATAACTGACACAACGATAGGGGTCGGGATAGACGACACCACAGGAGAGGCTGAGAACTGGATAAAACACCGAATCCCCGGTACGGCTGGACGCCCAGATTCCTCCCTGTTCAAGGTCTTTTGGACTATAAAATTCCCTTATGGCCTGGTCAAACTGCAGCAGAATCCTTTCGCAGCGCTCTTTCCAGTCATCGGTACGGAACACCACAACAAAATCATCTCCCCCAATATGGCCGGTAAAGTTCTCTCCATTGGCATTATTGGTAAGCAACTCACCCAGCAACTGTATCAACCGGTCGCCTTTAACATAGCCGTAGCTATCGTTGAAGGGCTTAAAATAGTTGATATCAAAATAGGCCACCCGAAAGCTCTCGGTCTGTTTCAGCAGCCCATCGATCTCCCGATTGATCGGTACATTGCCCGGCAGCAGCGTCAGCGGGTTGGCATACCGGGCATTGCGGATTTTCAGTTCCGTGATCCTTTTCAACAGATCCCGAACGTTACCAATGCCCTGATAATGGCCATCTTTGGTAATCACCAGCCCCTGATGCAGATAGACCGCATCCTGCTCGGTTATCAGACGGGAAACCTGCTCCAGACTGGTGTCCGATTCAATAATGATCGCCCTGGTATCCAGAATACGGGTAACAGGACGGTTCTCATACAGCGCCCGGCCATACTGTGTGGAGAACAGCTCCAGCAGATCAGACCGGTGTACAGTCCCGATCGGCCGGCCCTCCTCAAGCACCGCCAGAATATCGTACAGCGGGTTTTCCCGGAACAGTTTAGCGGTATACCCCATCTGATCATCGAAACTCAATGCAGGCGCCGGATGAATCAGCACCGCGGCCGTTTCCGCCATATCCTTTTCACTGCCAGCCCGCCGTTTACGGGGCAACCACTCATCACTGTTACAGAGCATTCTGGGTGTCTGGGTTGGCCGCCCCAGATAAAACCCCTGGCCAATATTCGCACCCAGCTCCTTCAGAGTGACCAGCTCTGAACGGGTTTCCACCCCTTCAACAATCACCTTGGAGCCGACACCGTTAGCAATACTGCAGATCGACTTTACAAACTGACGTTTAACCGGTTCACGGTCAACATTATGAATAAAATGACGATCAATTTTCACGTAATCCGGCTGCAACTCTGACCAGAGTTTGAGGCCTGAATAGCCGGTCCCCAGATCATCAACAGCCACTTTAAACCCCATGCGTTTGTAATAATTAATCGCTTCAAGGGTAAGTCCATAATTATCAAATGGGTGCTGCTCTGAAATCTCGATAACAATAGAATCCAGAGGAATTTCAAGGGATTCGAGCCATTGCGCCGTCAACCCTTGCTGATGATCCGGGGTTCCCAGAAGTGACGCGCTGATATTGAGAAACAGCTTCCCCTCCAGTGATAGCCGGGCAAAAGCCTCCAGAGACAGTCGGCGACACAACAGCTCCAGCCGATGTTCCTGTCCAGCCCCGATAGCAGTATTAAAAAGCATCTCTGGCGTATGCAGCTCACTGCCTTCCGGCCCGCGAATCAGCGCCTCATGACCCAATACTTCACCCCGCCGAAGATCGACAATCGGCTGAAAATGGGGATACAGCTGCTCGGTTTCAATCAATTCATTAAGCTGGGCATAACGATCAGGTATAATCTGCGAAACGGTCATCTTGGGTCTGTAGGCGATTAAGGTTAATACCCACAGCTTATTAAGTTGGCATGACAACAAGATGACAGCACCGAGGGTTTTATAACCTTTCCGGTTACGATACAGTCAGCTTTCACAAGAAAAGGATTTCACCATGACTCGCTTCATTACTCCCGCACTTTATACCGTTCTGCTGCTCGCACTCAGCACGATAAGCCATGCAGAAACCCGGCTGCGTCCCGACGTCTGGGCCACACCGGTTATCGGCTCAGAACTGGACAATTTCTACCGTGTTGATAATCACCTTTACCGCTCCGAACAACCTGGCGACGAAGCCTTCCCCCAAATAGCGGCGTTCGGCATCAAAGAGGTGCTCAACCTGAGAGAGTTTCATAACGATGACGATGAAGCTGGCGAAACCCCGCTAACACTCCATCAGCTGAAGCTGCGCACCGGCAAAGTCACCGAAGATCAGTTGATTGAAGCCCTGAGAATTATCAGAAACAGCAAGGGACCGCTACTGGTGCACTGCTGGCACGGATCTGACCGCACCGGCACCGTGGTAGCGACTTACCGGATTATCGAACAGGGCTGGAGCAAACAGCAGGCACTGGATGAGATGATCAACGGTGGCTACGGCTATCACGCTGCCATTTTTCCCAATCTGGTGGAGCTGATTAAAGGACTGGATGTCGAGCGGATGAGAGGACTCTTAGAAGCCAAGTCCTCCAGCATCCCTCTGTCAAAAAATTAGGTTCATTCCGTATTATGGGGATGAGTATAAAAAACGCTGGTGTCTTTCCGGTTAAGCGGCTTTCCAACCAGTAGGCGCGCCATAAATCTCTGCAAAGCTATCTTGTGTAGGAGCCCTTTCCAAGGGCGATTTTTTATACTCACCACAGAGGACACCGAGAGCACAGAGGAAGGAATTATAACATCCGACGCCTCACCGCCCCTGCAGCAGGCCTTTTTCAAGGGTGATTTTTCTTCTATGCTTTAACCAAAGGGCATGCTAAAGGGACTTCTACACAAGGCTGGGAGCCCGTTTCAGGGGCAATAAGTCAGCCCTGACGCTGTAGGATGCAACTCCACTAATCTTTACCACGGTGGAGATCCTGTCCCGGTGAAGCGCGATGAACCAAAATCAGCCCGTTATCACTCTAGCAACGTTTGCAGATCGATTAACTCAACAGCTTCGCCTGGAAATTTAAACGGATAATCATCTGTATACTCAACAACCTTTAACGCTGGCATCAGCGTACTGTTGGGCAAGGGTTGATGAGATAACGAAATGGCAACGTCTTCTATTGAAAAGCCGCACTGACTCTTTGGCAGAACTGCCAGAGCAACGGTGCTATTCGTATAGGGGCGCATGCGATCAAGGCTCGCTTTTATACTATTTCCTCTTGCACCATAAAACTTGAGCATGGGGTTAGTGAACGCAACTTTACGAGGCGTATTACTATATTTTTCATATAGTTCAGCGCCCACTACATCAATCGACCGGATGCCAATCTCTTTAGAGACTATGGCACACCCATCAAAACCAGGAAGCATGCCTATCTTATTCATAGACCATCCCGGGTTTGAAATAGCATACTGATAACTCACTTTTATCAGGTCTATACCATCAACGGTGAACGTTTCAAAATCGCCATACGAACGAATATCTATATTAATCTCCATATCCATCCAGAATGTTTCCAGATCATTTTCATATTTCGGCGTTTCAATCGACTTACTGATATAGTTTTTCCCTGCATTCCACACAACCATTCCGTAGTTTATATCCGGAAAAGGAAAGTACCTTATGCGCACCGGCTTATCATCGCGCCAATAGCCGTGGTAACCTTTCGAAAAATAATTGCTGAACGTTTGACCATTAATTTTCAGATTTACAGTCAGATCTTCAGCGGCTGCAGTCGGGCCAGAGACTAACAACGAGCTGAGTAATAGAATGGTGACACTTGATTTCATTTATTCTTCCTTGAAGTTAAGGACTTACTCTTTTCCTCCGAGTTAAGTCACAGTTTGCATTTAAAAACAGTTAGCCTGATTCCTGCTCAGGCTTAACAAATAAAACCGGGGTCTGAAACAAGCTACTGCTCGTTCTGGTCGGTTTCGGGGTTATACAATCCCTGTTCCGGGTGAGGAGGGAGGGGACAGAGCTCGTTCAGGTTAGGGAACTTCAGATCAGGATTCTTTCTTAACCGTCCCAGATAGCTGTAATAGCAATCTGCTAGATGCTCATTAATTTCATAGCCAAAATCACCATCACGAAAAACTCCATCTAGAGTGAGCATACTTCCTGTACGACCTAACGCCGCCGCCGCTTGGTAATAATAGAGGGCTTTAGGGAAATTATCTTCAACTAAGCCAAAATCACCTAAAGAATGACCAGACTCGCTATACCCCTGCGCCAAGGCACATTTATGGTATGAAATACCCTTCGAGTCTTCTTTTCGCTTATAAAGATATATCTCACCTAATCGATATTGCGCCTGAGGGCTGCCCAACTGAGCCGCCCGGTGATAATACTTCCAGGCACCCTCTTTATCCTGTTTCAGCGCCAGACCTTTCTCGGCCATGACCGCTAAGTTGTAATACCCCAGCGGAATATCCCGGTCTGCCATCCACTGAAACCACTCCACCGCTTTAAAGTAGCTTTGTTCTGCCCCTTTACCGTATAGATAGCGGGTCGCTAACTGACTGGCCGCTTTCCAGTGGCCCTGATCCGCTAATAGCTGATACTTATTGGTGGTATTGACTTCATCTTTATTAGGCAGCTGTTTTTTCTCATAGGCACGTAGCTCTTTATACTGTTTATCCAGTTCAGGATCTAATTCTGGCAGGTGGTCTTTTTCAAAAGCACAAACAAATGGCTCTATTTTGGGGATACTCTTTTCCGTCATCGAACTATTCCCTTGCGATTCGCTGTTGCAGGCACACAGGGTCATCGTTAAAACAGCAAGATAAAAGCATTTAACTAAGTTCATTTGAATCTGACATTCCTTGTCATTTTTAACCTACTCAGGCATCTCGTTCTGATCGGTTTCGGGGTTATAACGGCCCAGTATTGGGTGGTAGGGAAGAGGCAGCATTTCACTTAAATTTGGAAATTTCAGGTCTGGATTTTTATCCAACCGGTCATAAAGTTTGTCATACTTATCCGCCATTATTTTATCGACATCGTAGCCAAAATCACCATCACGGAAAGTTTGATGCATAGTCAGCATACTACCTATACGACCTAACGCCGCCGCCGCCTGGTAATAATAGAGAGCTTTAGGGTAGTTTTTTTCGACAATTTTCGCGAATGCAGCCAGCGCATTGGCTGACTCACGGTAATTTTGTTTCGCCGCACACTGATGATAGGCCACACCTTCAGCATCCTCATGACGCTGATACAGATAAATCTCACCCAAGCGATATTGCGCCTGAGGACTTCCCAACTGCGCTGCTCGATGATAGTACTGCCACGCACCTTCTTTATCTTCCTTGAGTGCCAGACCTTTCTCGGCCATAGCAGCCAGGTTGTAATAACCCAGAGGGATATCCCGGTCTGCCATCCACTGAAACCACTCCAGTGCTTTAAAATAACTCTGTTCTACACCACGCCCATGCAGGTAACGCATGGCTAACTGACTAGCCGCTTTCCAGTGACCCTGGTCGGCTAACAGCTGATATTGGTTGGTGATATTCACTTCATCTTTATTAGGCAGCTGTTTTTTCTCATAGGCTCTGATCTCCTGATACTGCTTTTCCAACTCTGGATCAACTTCAGGTAGATGATCTTTTTCAAAAGCACAAATAAATGGCTCTATTTTGGGGATACTCTTTTCCGTCATCGAACTATTCCCTTGCGATTCGCTGTTGCAGGCACACAGGGTCATCGTTAAAACAGCAAGATAAAAGCATTTAGCTAAGGTCATTGGAATCTGACAGTCCTTGTCATCGTTAAGCCGGTTATGGCATCTCGTTCTGGTCGGTTTCGGGGTTATAACGACCCAGCGTTGGATGGTAGGGCAGGGGATAGCGCTCAGCTATATTAGGAAGCTTATAGAGAGGATCTTTTCTCAATCTAGCTCGAACTGAGTACAGTTTCTTTCCATATTCTTTATCTTTGTCAAAGCCCATCTCGCCATCAAGAAATACGCCACTTATAAATAAAGCGGCACGTTGATCCCCCCCCCTGCAGCCAACAGATAATAGTAGGCGGCTTTGGGGTAATTCTTATCAACTATTTCAAGCCAATCCGCATACTCATGTTGACCCAACGCGCTATTTTGCTGTGCCGCGCAGGCATAATAGGCTGCGGCCTTTTCATTCTCCTGATCCTCTTTTGGCAGATCAAAACCATAATGCTGCCCAATTCGCACCAAGGCATTGGGCTCGCCCATTGACGCTGCCTTATGCAGATATTGCCAGGCGGCTTTAGTGTCCTGATGGACGCCGCGTCCTCGTTCAAGCAGCACCGCCATATTGTAATACCCGATGGGGACATTCATTTCGATCAGTTTTTCGGTCAGATCCAATGCCTTGCCGCTGTCGGTTGGCACTCCTATCCCATCCAGATATCGACGGCTGAGGTTGTGCATCGCCTTCCAGTGGCCTTTATCAGCCGCCAGTTGATAGAGGCCACTGATATTCTCCTCATCTGTGTTACCTGGCGTCACTTCTGCTCGACGGGCCTGCATAAACAGTTCATCGGCGTCTTTATCCAGTGGTGGCAGATAGTCAGCCTGACGGGCACACTCAAACTCAAAGGCTATGGCGGGAGCTTCGGTTAGTAGCAGAATAACCAGTAAGCAGGTTTTCAGCATCCTTGCTGTTAATCGTTCATCCATCGTTCATCCATCGTTTATTCAGGCATCTCGTTCTGATCGGTTTCGGGGTTATAACGGCCCAGTGTTGGGTGGTAAGGTAGCGGGTAGCGCTCAGCTATAGTAGGGAGTTTATAGAGGGCATCTTTATCAATACGATCTAAAACTTTCTCAAGATTAGAGGCCAGAACTGGATCTTTTTCAAAACCTAGCTCACCATCCCTAAATACCTGCATAATAAACAAGGAAGCCCGTAAATCCCCACCCCCAGCAGCCAGCAGATAATAGTAAGCGGCTTTGGGGTAATTCTTATCAACTATTTTTAACCAGGACGCATACTCTTTATATCCTATAGCGCTACTCTGTTGTGCCGCACAGGCATAATAAGCTGCGGCCTTATCATCCTCCTGATCTTCTCTTGGCAGATCATAGCCGTAATGCTGTCCAAGTCGCACCAAGGCATTGGGCTCGCCCATTGACGCTGCCTTATGCAGATATTGCCAGGCGGCTTTAGTGTCCTGATGGACGCCGCGTCCTCGTTCAAGCAGCACCGCCATATTGTAATACCCGATGGGGACATTCATTTCGATCAGTTTTTCGGTCAGATCCAATGCCTTGCCGCTGTCGGTTGGCACTCCTATCCCATCCAGATATCGACGGCTGAGGTTGTGCATCGCCTTCCAGTGGCCTTTATCAGCCGCCAGTTGATAGAGGCCACTGATATTCTCCTCATCTGTGTTACCTGGCGTCACTTCTGCTCGACGGGCCTGCATAAACAGTTCATCGGCGTCTTTATCCAGTTCTGGCAGATAATCCGCCTGACGGGCACATTCAAACTCAAAGGCCATAGCGGGGACTCCGGTTAAAAGTAGTATCAGTAAAAGCGGCAGTAGTAACCATCGGTTTAGTCCAGCGCCTTGCTGTAGGGGGTCTGGGTATCCCAGAATCGGGTGAGTGAACATGTAAGTGGTTCCCCTTTATTTCTAAATTTCCAATTCTCTGTTGCAGTTTCTTCCCAATGACCAAAATTCAATTTACTGCTACTTTCACGCTTCTTCGCATGCAGATTCCAAAGATGATCGGTAAACTGTTTTGCAATATCAGGCCTGGGTGCATGAACACCCAACTCACTATCAGTTTCTAAACTACGCTTATTAATATTGGCTGAACTGAGCAGGAAGTAGTGGTCATCCACAACCTGAAGCTTGCTGTGAATATAGATATCTTTATATTTACACTTCCCTTGCGGTGGCTTTTTAAAGCTAACCAGGGTCGCAACAACCACATTCAGCCCCGGCGGGTTAGTCAGCTCAGGTTTAATTGTGTCATATCCGTGCTTTTTCCGAAGATCTTCCAATTCCTGCTGCTCGGCAACGGTCATGCCTTGCCCCTCTTCATCCATCTCCTCTAGTTTTTCCATCCGGTTGATCTCTGCTTCGCTCTGCTCCAACCGTTGCTGTTCATCTGCATCCAACCGGATCTCCTGCTCCAGATCCTGAATCTCTTTTCTCAACCCTGTGTCCCGGTACCTCTGCCTCGGATTAGCCATTAAGCTCTTCAATCTGAGGCGTTTCTCTTTTAACAAAAAAATCCGGTCACGCTGAACCTGTGGCATCAGCTGTTCCTGACCTACCTCATGCATCATCTCGTAGGTGCTACTGGAATAAAAACTATTCTTAACAGTATTCGTCACTACAAACCAATAAAGCTCACGCTTAGCCCCTTGTTTCTTCAGTAGTATGGCCTGATCCTTCATCCACTTTGCAAGCTGAGGATAGCGGAAGTACTGATTTTCGGTATAGACAAAGTCAGTCGCGTTACTGATCGCGTTTTTGTAGCTTTCCAGTATTGAGGTTTCCTGTCCGCTATTTCCACGCCCATCATAAGGATGAGTACGGATAATCTGCGCCATCCCCTGCCTTTGCGTACTATAAAAATCTTTATACGTAATATCTGAACGAACGTCAGCCAGCGTAGTTCCCCACCAACGGGTCCAGAAATGAGACTCCCTGTCCCAGGCGGTACAAAAGTTTTCGTTCAGATCACACAGAACAGGACCTTTAACCTCGGTGGATATATCCTGCCAGGGACCAAACCCCCAGTCCCGCCGGGGTTCATCGAAGTTATGGGCATCAGTATCCCAATAATTGCGGTGAAGGTTATGCCCCATCACAAAGCCCCGGGCGATTTCTGGCTGCATATAATCGGTCAGCACCATTTTCTGATGATGACTGGGGAAGAATCCAAGCGCGCCAACCATTTTCCATGTTAACGAGGTATCTCTACCCGACAGTTTATCCGACAGTAAGCGCAGCATCAGCTTTTCCCGATGGCCGAAAAACATGCCTAAATATGGGTGCCTCGCCTGGTGAAATTCAAGCTCTTCGAGTTTCTTATCGAAGTCACGGGTTTTAAATTCGACGCCAGGAAAGCCTCCGCTATGAACCTGCTTAAACCAATCGCGGGTATAAATTTCAGCATCGGCATCCATAAATGTGCCACCACTGCCGCGTACTGTGCCACCATAGTCATGATCTTTATTCAACTGCTCTTCAATGTGCGCTAAACTAAATTCAATCCGTTCCAGATTTTTCTGGCTATTAGTACCACCACGCTGATGTTTATACCGATCACGCAGCACAATCAGCTCTAACCGTTCATCCAGTAAATTCTGATACGCATCGTGTGGGGAAGAGGTCGACATGATACCTGAGCCGGCCATGGTGCCTCCTCTACTGAATAGCCCATCACCCACCACTGTATTTTCCAAAAAATTAGCCAGCGCGTTCTTCCAGATCAGTACCCGAACCTCAACCCCCTGTTTAGCTTTCTCCGCTAACAGTGTGCCAATCTCCTTACCTTTTAACCCTTTACTTTCAGGCCTGCTAAGCCGCATGGCGGGATCAAACCCCCAGCTAATAATATCGATGCTGCTTTTAGCATGTATTATTGCGTCTTCAACCGCGCCAAAGGCTCTTTCACCATTTATTAACGGCTTAATATCACTGTGCGGCCGGGGATCGTATTTATTCTCTTTTTGTGCCCACCAGTTTAGTGTTGCTGTTCCGCGCAGAGTCCGTTCTTCAATTGCCGCCTGTTGAATATCCATATTAGTCATCGGCATCTCCTGTCGCTGTTTTTCCTTTTGCATCCTGATATTGCTGGCGCAGGTACTTATCCGGATCATTCAGGCCGTCTGGATGCTCCGCCCCATCAAATCGCCTGAAACCTCTGTTGGAGGCCTTCTGTAATTCGCCTTCAGCACCCTCACTGAATTTTTCCAGCACATCAAACTGAATTCGGGCACCGTTATACAGCTCAACCTCATATTGAGAAGCCCCTTCCTGATGGTGTGCAGAGACCATCCCGCCAGGCCCGGTTAAACCTTCACTAATTAACGCTCCATCCCGATAAAGTTTATAAGGTACGCCGTCATACCCCTTCGCGCCCGGCACCGGGGCGATTTTAAAACGCACTTCATCTTTTTTCTCAAGGAAGTCGAGGGGCAGAGGGGCCTGGATGATTTCGGCTTGCTTTGGATCGGAGACAAAGCCAGCCACGCTGTTATCCGCTTCCAGCGGGCGGTTGGGCTGTATGGGACCGGCTTTGACGGCACTGCCGCCGCTGCCGCCTTCATTGAGTTTGAGACCAGCACCCACAATGGTGACACCGCCGGGATCAAGTTTAATCAGGCCACTACCCGCTTTCAGAGTGAGCTCGGTGCCTACCTCGATAATGATCTGGTTGCCTGCCTTATAGTGCATCTCGCTGCCAGCATACTGCATCAGCTTCTCAGCGATAGCGCTGAACTGAGACTCACCAATGGTGATGTGCTGGTTTTTGTTGACCTGCTGAAACTGATCGCCCTGTGTCAGGTGGTGCTCATCGCTGCGATATTCACTGTAAACTTTGCCTTCGACAATTTTATGCCGGTCATTACCCAGCCAGCTGCGGTGATCGTTTTTGGTTCGCTGATCAACATCTTTTTCAGCGTGATAGAAGACCTGCTCTTCACCCTTTTTATCTTCAAAGCGGATCTCATTAAAACCATCGCCCCCTTTGGTGGAGTTGGTCTTAATGGTGCTGCGGGTTTTATGTTCCGGCAGTTTGTACGGCGGACGGTTAAGGCCGTGATACACCCGTCCAATCACCAGCGGCTTGTCCGGGTCGCTTTCGAGGAAATCAACAATCACCTCTTCGCCAATACGGGGGATAAACATGCCGCCGAAACTGCCCCCGGCATGGGACTGACTGACCCGGATCCAGCAGGAGCTGGTCTCATTGCCCTGGCCTTCGCGATCCCAGTGGAACTGAACCTTAATGCGGCCATGCTCGTCGGTGTAGATCTCCTCCCCTTCGGGACCGGTGACCGTCGCGGTCTGGGTGCCTTCCACATGGGGAGATCTGACATCGGTTGTGGGGCGGAACGGCACTTCGAAGGGAACGCAGAGATAATTGTTGCTGTATTGACTGCCCTCGGTCGAGGCTCCCACTTCCAGCACCTGTGGCTGAGAACATTCATGCTCAACCCGCGCAATCAGATACTCACTGTTGAGTGCATCCCGATCATGCCCGGTGAGTTCGAAACTGTAGCCCGGGGTCATCCGGTTAACGTCACTACTGCCCTTAGCCATTTGCCGGTAACGGTTGAGGGACTCTAAACGAATCAGGGCGTTATTACTGCCCCGGCCTGAATCGCTAAAGCGGCCCGGATGATCATAGATTTCCAGCGGCACGTCCTGTTCACCGGATTTAGCCGATTCCAGCTTCAGGTTGGGCTTTTTGAAATCAAAATCCCGCAGGGTGACTTTACCAGGGACAATCGATTCGCTGTAACTGAAGCTGAAGATATGCTGTTCACGTACCGCCCCCTGACTGTCGTGAAAACAGTCCAGTAGCGGATCACCACTGATGGCCGGATTGGAACCGGAGGTATCACTGA
>NZ_JAFFZO010000100.1 GCF_016924145.1 Amphritea pacifica
GTTCATCCCGCGTGGCGTGAAGTGCATCAGTATGCAGCTTCACCAGTGCCACGACCGTGACCAGTTCAGACGTATCCAGAATCACGGTATCCGGCTGCGCTGATCCCACCTCATTTTCATGTCCGGTCAGCACATTTTCCCGGCTGAGAGGGGTGTCCTGACCGGCAGTTTCATCCGTGTCATCAAGCTCCTCTTTCAGCTCTGCCACACGGAGCGCCAGTTCTTCTTTCGTCCCCGTCAGGCTGACATCACGGTTCAGTTGTTCACCCAGCGAGCGGAGACGGGCAATCAGTTCATCTTTCGTCATGGACTCCTCCACAGAGAAACAATGGCCCCGAAGGGCCATGATTACGCCAGTTGTACGGACACGAACTCATCAGGGTCAGCCAGCAGCATCAGCGGTGCTGACTGAATCATGGTGAACTCACGCGCCGGATCGCCGGTGGTCACCCAGTTTTTCGGGTAACGGGCAGAGGCGTTAATGCCTTCGCGCTGTGCGTCCGCATCCTGAATGCAGCCATAGGTGCGCAGACCGCGTGCCTGAGTGTTCCCCAGCACCATCGTGTTGTCCGGCAGG
>NZ_JAFFZO010000101.1 GCF_016924145.1 Amphritea pacifica
GGATGGTGCGTTGGGGTTCTGGAAAGCGATGACCAAGACCTATCCTGGCTGTCGTCATCAGCGTTGCTGGGTGCATAAGACCGCAAACGTGTTGAACAAGCTGCCCAAATCGATGCAGCCTAAGGTCAAGGAGGCGCTACACGATATCTGGATGGCAGCCACACGTGATGAGGCCTATGCAGCCTTTGATCGCGCCCAGACACGCTTCAGCGCCAAGTACCCCAAAGCCATGGAGTGCCTGGCCAAGGATCGGCAAGAGATGCTGGCGTTCTATGATTTTCCAGCGGAACACTGGACGCATATTAGGACGACTAACCCGATTGAGTCGACCTTCGCGACAGTCAGGTTACGTACCAAGCGAACCCGCAATTGCGGCTCTCGCGACACCACGTTGGCGATGGTATACAAACTGCTGGAATCGGCTCAGAAACGATGGAAAAGGATCAAAGGTTTCAACTTACTGACCCTGGTAGTCAATAATGTTGAGTTCAAGGATGGAGAACAGGTAAGGGATCAATCAGATAGGAATGCCGCCTGATCCCATACACCAGATTTGACAATAACTC
>NZ_JAFFZO010000102.1 GCF_016924145.1 Amphritea pacifica
CTGCGTGACTTGTTAGACGCTCCTTCGTCGCTTGCTAGTCGCTAGAAAAAGCAAAATCTCTCTATGGCTCGTAATACGTTTTGTAGGAGGCGCGCCCTCGCGGCGATTGAAACAACAACAAAAACTACCGTACTTGTCACTTATGATGGAGCTGCATCTTGCAACGATTTAACAAGCAGAGGCAAGACGTCGCTGCGTGACTTGTTAGACGCTCCTTCGTCGCTTGCTAGTCGCTAGAAAAAGCAAAATCTCTCTATGGCTCGTAATACGTTTTGTAGGAGGCGCGCCCTCGCGGCGATTGAAACAACAACAAAAACTACCGTACTTGTCACTTATGATGGAGCTGCATCTTGCAGCGATTTAACAAGCAGAGGCAAGACGTCGCTGCGTGACTTGTTAGACGCTCCTTCGTCGCTTGCTAGTCGCTAGAAAAAGCAAAATCTCTCTATGGCTCGTAATACGTTTTGTAGGAGGCGCGCCCTCGCGGCGATTGAAACAACAACAAAAACTACCGTACTTGTCACTTATGATGGAGCTGCATCTTGCAGCGATTTAACAAGCAG
>NZ_JAFFZO010000103.1 GCF_016924145.1 Amphritea pacifica
GACAAATACAGCCCGACAATGTCTTCCAGCTTCTCGATAAATTTCGGGTCTCGCGAGACTTTGAAGCTGCGCTCGAGATGAGGCTTCAGGCCATTGGCACGCCAGTGCCGAGAAACACTGGCGGCGCTGATACCCAGTTCAGCGGCCATTTTGCGCGTACTCCAGTGGGTCGCTGCTTTAGGCTGGCTTTGCGTGGTTAACTCTACGAGTTGAGCCACGTCTACCTTGACCGGTGGCGCTCCACGCGGCAGGTCGCGCTCAATTCCCGCCAGTCGCGATTCGGCATAACGGCTGCGCCAACGTCCAACCAGAGCCCGCGTGACGCCTAGCTGCGCGGCAATATCATGGTTCTGCATCCCGTCAGCCGCCAGGAGTACGATCTGTGCACGCTGGGCCAGTCTGACACTGGTGCAGCCGGAACGAACAAGCTTGTTCAGCTCAGCCTTTTCTTCTTCAGTAAGCACAATAGGGGTGGCAATTCGCATGCGATAAGTCCGATTCTCTCAGGGTATTTGAGCTGAGGATACATTAAGAATCATCAAGAGTGAAACACTACACTAG
>NZ_JAFFZO010000104.1 GCF_016924145.1 Amphritea pacifica
TCCCCCATTTTTTATGAAAATAGCCATGAGCGACCTTGAAAATAGCCATGAGCGACCATTTTCAATAATACTAGAGGCTAACACCTACGGATTTTAGACCAAGAAATGGTCTCCACCAGAAATCCAAGAATGTGATCTATGGCAAGGAAACATATGTGGGGTGAGGTGTATGAGCCTCTGGTCGACGATCAATGGCCACACAACCCCCATTTTTGCTGAAAATAGCCATGAGCGACCATTTTCAATAATACTAAAGGCTAACACCTACGGATTTTTGACCAAGAAATGGTCTCCACCAGAAATCCAAGAATGTGATCTACGGCAAGGAAACATATGTGGGGTGAGGTGTATGAGCCTCTGGTCGATGATCAATGGCCACACAACCCCCATTTTGTCGAAAATAGCCATGAATGACCATTTTCAATAATACCGAAGGCTAACACGTACGAGTTTTTAACCAAGAAATGGTTTCCACCAGAAATCCAAGAATGTAATCTATGGCAAGGAAACATATGTGGGGTGAGGTGTATGAGCCTCTGGTCGATGATCAATGGC
>NZ_JAFFZO010000105.1 GCF_016924145.1 Amphritea pacifica
CTGAAAGGCTCTAAGCCGAGTCAAAGCGTCCCATAAATCTTTTACCTCGTTTTTGCTAACGTCGCTGGAATAGCCTTAGAAAAACAAAACCCCAGCAAAAATACTGGGGTTTATCAGTAACCTGAAACCGCCGCGAGGCGGTTTTATGTTTAGGGTCTAAGAGATTTTATTCTACAGACTCGCTTACAACGTTGGCTTTCACAACACCCATAAAGAAGGCTCTCCTAGCGACTAGCAAGTCGCGAAGCGACGTCTGGCAGCGGCGAAGCCGCGTTCTAGTCACTCGTTGTTAAAAACATCGATGTTTTTAACAAATTCTTAACTTTTTCGTGCTCCCTCTGTTGACTCTCCTGCCAGCCCATGTAGAATGCGCTTCCTCGCTTGAGACAGCCACCGGAAACGGTCGCTGAAACAGGTGAGGCTGTAGAGTTTAACGCCTTGATAAATCAGTGTTTACACGGTTTTTCAGGTGGCGATAAACAAAACAGGAAGCGGATCAGACGGTTTGAAAATTTCGTTAAAATTCTCAAACA
>NZ_JAFFZO010000106.1 GCF_016924145.1 Amphritea pacifica
GTCTTGAGGAACAAGTTCATCGATGCAAACAAACTCAAGGGCGGACTGGGTTGGGGGGCGTTCTCTTAGCATGAGCCTATTATAAAAAATCCTCGTCATTTGACGAGGACTTTATCAACAGCCTGAACCGCCATAACAGGCGGTTTTTTCATGCTTTTTCTAGCCACTAACCACTAGCAAGCGGCGAAGCTGCATCTAGCAACTGCTTTTAATGCGCCAAAATCTGACTCAGGAACAACTGGGTCCGCTCATGCTGCGGGTTGTTAAAGAACTCATGGGGCTCATTCTCTTCAATAATCTGCCCGCCATCCATAAAGATAACCCGGTCCGCCACGGTCTTGGCAAAGCCCATCTCGTGGGTGACGCAGAGCATGGTCATCCCTTCGTTGGCCAGTTCGATCATGACATCGAGCACCTCTTTGATCATCTCGGGGTCGAGGGCCGAGGTCGGCTCATCGAACAGCATCACATCCGGGTTCATACACAGGGAGCGGGCAATCGCTACCCGCTGCTGCT
>NZ_JAFFZO010000107.1 GCF_016924145.1 Amphritea pacifica
CAGCCAGCCAATGCCTGATATTCCGGAGCTGGAACCGGCCCGGCCCCGCGATCCCACCACCGCCGCCTACGATGCTAAAACCAATCGACAACCCGATTACTGGTTCTCAATGGATGATGACGAGTTTAAAGAGGCGATCGCTCAACTACGCGCTGAGCAGCGCTTTATGCCTAGTATGGGCCCGGAGATCGATCTGTTTAATGGCGGCACTCAAGCCTGATATCGCCTGAGCACACTAACGGACTGAATTGATAGAAATGGACTTCCAACAGATACAGCCCTACAGCAGCACCGCCTGGAATAGCGAACGCTACGCCAACCAGAAGCCACGCCCCGAACAGGGCTCGCTGATTAAACTACTGCAGGGTGGTGACCCCCTCTCCTGGAGCCGGGCCAACGAAACCGTTCCCGTCAGTATGATCCAGGAGCCTTCACCAGCCGAGATCAGGCAGCGCCTAAAAGAGAATAAAGGCGAGACCCACTGGGATGAGAACCAGTATAGCGCTGGGTCATTA
>NZ_JAFFZO010000108.1 GCF_016924145.1 Amphritea pacifica
CGAAGCCGCGTTCTAGCCACTCGGTCTTAAAAACTTCGATGTTTTTCAAATATTCTTAACTTTTTCGTGCTCCCCCTGTTGACTCCTCTGCCGACGGCGGTAGAATGCGCTTCCTCGCTTGAGACAGCCACCGGAAACGGCCGCTGAAACAGGTGGGGCTGTTGAGTTTAACGCCTTGATAAATCAGTGTTTACACGGTTCTTCAGGTGGCGATAAACAAAACAGGAAGCGGATCAGACGGTTTGAAAATTTCGTTAAAATTCTCAAACAAAATGGTTGACTTCACCGGGGTGTTGAGTAGAATACGCACCTCGCTTGAGACGGCGAAAGCGAATAGCTTTCGCAAAGCGGCTGAAGAATTCAGCCCTCTTTTTCAAGCAACGCTCTTTAACAGACAGATCAGATAATTCGTGTGGGCGCTTGTTGAGATGAAGCACAAAAGCTTTATCAAAGTAAGCGACACCAAGTAAATTCATTTAAGTGTATTTGCAAGTTGT
>NZ_JAFFZO010000109.1 GCF_016924145.1 Amphritea pacifica
GTGATCCGCTGCCGTGGAGCCGGGCCAACGAAACGGTTCCCGTCAGTATGATCCAGGAGCCAACACCTGCAGAGATTAAACAGCGCATCGAAGACAATAAAGGGGAAACCTATTGGGATGAAAATCAGTGCACCATAGGCTCACTTAATCGCTGGGGATTAATCTACTTTTACCTTACTGTCTTCAGCAAAGGGATTTGCACTATGGTAAGCCCATTTTTTGCTGTATACATTGTCGTATTTCCCTTCATATACGAACCGATATCACCTACAGAAGTAATTAACATTATATTTGTCTATATACTCTTCATCCTTTTACCTTCAGCCCTCATCTGGGGCTACGCTGAAGCCTCTGAGCATGGCTACCTTCCCATGCCCTGGTTTATGAAAGCGGTCAAACATTTTACGTTCAGCCGCAGCACCGGCATGGTCATCCGCTATAAAAACAATAAAGAGCTCTATAGCCATCCTTTCCCCGAGTTCGACTGTTATCTGG
>NZ_JAFFZO010000011.1 GCF_016924145.1 Amphritea pacifica
GTGAGATCAGGCATTAAGTGGCAGTATATGCCTGAAATCGAGGCTGTATTGCGTTGAAACATTATACAGAGCGTGTTTGAACTGGAGGAATAATCATTATTACTTCCAGGCAAAACGTTAAAACGAACAGGTGAAGGCTGCGGTAGATGGATATTATTATGTCAAAATGTCTAATCCGACAGTCTCGTTATGCGCACAAGGTTTTGGGGTTGGGGTTCTCTAGCGTTAAAAGAAAAACCTGATAACGTTATGTGTGTAAAAAATAGTAAGGGATAATTTATGCGGAAAAGTCAGCTTGTATTTTTGCCTATAATATTTGTTGGAATTCTTGGTGTGATTGGAATTTTTGAAGATATATCAATATTCATAGGTCACGAGCAGTGGGAATTGAACAAAATTTACCTTAAGTATTATACTGCCACTCTGGGCGTAATAAGTTATACAACTGTTCAATATATAAACAACAAGAATAGTAAAAACACATAACAAAGCCAGCCAGCGTCGCTCCCGTTGGTCGCTGGACCTCGTTACAATCGGCCGTTGCTGGAGGCGTTATTTTGGGGCCGCGTACCTAAACGTACACCCGCCCAATACTTTTTCTGGCAAGTCACGAAGTGGCGTCTGGCAACTAGCGAGCTGCGAAGCAGCGTTCTGTTTTTTCCAAGCGGCGCAGCCGCGTTCTAGCCACTGGCCGCTGCAAAACCAGGGCTTAGCAGGCCCTAATTACTTCAATAAAAATCCCCGGTCTTTGAGGTACTGCAACATATGCGGCCGCGCTTCTTTCACCAGCATGCCGGACATCTGTTCGCTCCAGGTCATCTCTTTATTGCCGCCGGTACGGGTTTGGTAGTATTCCCGTACGGCTTGGTCATACTCGGCGATAGTTTCCTGATCGCCACTGTCGCTATAACTGTCCTGTTTCAGCACCACCTCGACCGGCAGGCGGGGTTTCACTTCCGGGTTCTGATCCGGATAACCGAGACAGAGGCCGAACACCGGGTAGACCAGCTCAGGTAGTTCAAGCAGTTCTGAAACCCGGGCGATCTGGTTGCGGATGCCACCGATGTAGACGATGCCTAAACCAAGGGATTCCGCAGCAACCGTGAGGTTCTGGGCAAACAGGGCAACATCCACCGTGGCGGTAATAAACTGTTCTGTGAAGCCAGAATTGATCTCGGCGTCGTTCATTTCGCAGGCGAGTTTGTTGCGCTGCATATCGGCACAGAACACCAGAAAAACAGGGGCCTCAGCGACATAGGCCTGCCCTCCGGCACATTCCGCCAGTTGATTGCGCTTGTCCTGATCATTCACCTGAATCACCGTGCAGGCCTGAATGAAACTGGAGGTTGCAGCGGCTTGCCCCGCCTGTACCAGGGTTTTTACGGTTTCCTGGGGAATAGGCTGATCGGTAAATTTGCGGATTGATCGGTGACTGTTGAGTAACTCTATAACGGGGTTCATCGGTTATTCCATCTGGGTATCTGTGGTGAAGGTCTGCCGGAAGGTCAGATTGATCCGTCCCTCCAGGTGTTTGCTGGTTTTAGGCACGCTGTGATGCCAGTAATGCTGTAACTGACCTGCCATTATCAGCAGAGAGCCACTGTTGAGCAAGAGCTCTTGCTGAGAGATGCTTTTGTCAAACCGGTGGCGCAGCAGAAAACGGCGGCTCTGACCGAGACTCAGGGAGGCGATCACCGGGTTGCTGCCCAGTTCCGGTTCGTCATCACTGTGCCATCCCATGCTGTCCTGTCCGCCACGGTAATAGTTGATCAGCACGCTGTTAAAGCTGTGTTTAGCGGCGGCTTCTACGCGCTGTTTCAGCGCATGGATCAGTGGGTGCCAGGGTTCGGTTTGCAGGCTCAGACCTGAGTAACGATAGTGGATGCCCGGTTCTCCCTGAAAACACTGCAGGCGGGGAATACTCACCATCTGGCCAAACATTCTGATCCGCGCTTGCTGCCAGTTGAGTTGCTGTTCAAGTGAATCGAACAGCGTGCGGGCTTCGTTGTCGGCAATAAACTTCGGGTCCAGCGTTAACTCCCCCTGAGGTATAGGGATCTCAGTCATTCCGCCAGTAGTTCCCGGGTCGCGGCGGCGATAGCGGTGGCTATTTCAATCTGACTGCTGGGATGGGGGATGCAGCGACTGGTGATCACATCGGCGACTCCTAAAAGTTGCCGGTAGGCATCACCGGCGAAAATGCCGTGCACGGCTATGCAGGTGGCTTTGGGCATTCCGGCATGTTGCAGATGGGCGATGGTTTCCAGCATGGTCCGGCCACTGGAGATGATGTCATCGACCAATACCGGCGTATGGTGTCGCCAGCGTTCTACCTCTGGCAGCGTGACCTCTACGTCGAAGTCCCCGCGCCGGGTTTTACTGAGCACCTGAAACGGTGCATCGGCCAGCTCAGCTACGCTGGACACCCACTGCTCGCTTTCGCTGTCAGGCCCGATCAGCAACGGTTGGCGGATATTATTCTTGATCCAGTCGGCAATCAGTGGGGCGGCGTGAACCACCCGTGACGGGATGCTGTATATCTCATCCAGGGAGTCGTAACGGTGCAGATGGGGATCGACAGTGACCATAAAATCGACGCTTTCAGAGATCAGTCTGGCAAACGGACGTGAGCTGACGCACTCACCCTCATGAAACTGCTTATCCTGCCGCATATAGGCCAGATAGGGGGTAATTAAACCAATCTTCAGGGCACCCATCTGACGCAGGGTATAGCTGAGCAGCAGAAGCCTGAGTATCTTGTTATCAGGCTGGTAGAGGTTGCAAAAGATCATCACGTTGCGGTCTTTACAGTCGGTCAGCACCCGCAGATAGGTCTCATCATCGGGAAAGCGACGCAGTTCTGTTTCGCCTTTCTGGGCATCCAGTTGATTGAGGAGCTGAGCCTCCAGCTGTGGGTCAGATTCCAGATTAATCAGTAGGGTTTTCATCAATGTTCTCCTCTGCTGATCCCTCATCCGTGTTCAGGCAGATAATATCGGGATGGCTTTCCAGATAGTCGACCGCGTAGTTGAGCTCGCCGGAGCTTTCCGCATGGATGGTTAGCAGAGGTTCATGGGGATAAACCTGCTGCCCCAGTTTGACATGGATCTCTAAGCCGGCGGTTGGATCGACTGGTGCTCCGGCCAGTTTAGCAACCTGTGCCAGGCGACGGTTATCAACCTGGGTTACGGTTCCCTTTTTGTCAGCCATCAGTTTGAACAGGTAAGGGGCTTCATCGGGCTGCTTCATGCCGCCCTGAGCGTCACAGATTGCGCAGAACTTTTTCCACGCCAGACCGCTTTCCAGAATGGTGGTCGCCTTTTCTATGCCCTCGCCGGGTGCAACGACTCCGGCCATCTCAAGCATCGTGCCGGACATCGTCAGGGCTCTTTGTTTGAGGTCCTGCGGGGCATCGGTGTCGTTCTGCAACACCGCCAGAACATCCTTGGCCTCGAGAGCTGGCCCTATACCGTTGCCTACGGGTTGGCTGCCATCGGTAAAGAGTATCTGAATCTTAATCCCCAGTTGTTCACCGACTTTCTGAAACGAGGCGGCCAGCTTATCGGCCGCTTTCTGCGAGCGCACTTTAGCGGTGGGACCCACAGGAATGTCGATCAGTACATGGGTGGCACCTGCGGCTATTTTTTTCGATAGCACTGAAGCGATCAGTTGTCCTTCACTGTCGATATCCAAGGCTCGTTCAACCTGAATCAGAATATCATCAGAGGGGCTCAGCCGTACCGAGCCGCCCCAGGCCAGGCAGGCACCTTCCTGTTTCACGACCTGTTTCATCTGTTCCAGTGTCAGACTGACTTCGGTCATCGTTTCCATGGTGTCAGCGGTGCCGGCGGGGGAGGTGATCGCCCGGGATGATGTTTTTGGCATAGTCAGGCCACTGGCGGCCAGAATGGATACGACGATGGGAGTGGTGCGGTTGCCGGGCAATCCTCCCACACAGTGTTTGTCGATCACCATCGGTTGCCCCCAGTCTATGCGGCTGCCAGAGTCTATCATCGCCTGGGTCAGAGCGATGATCTCAGCATCATCGAGCTTATCGTCGCCGCAGGCGGTGATAAAGGCAGCGATATGTACATCGGCATAACGACCATCAACGATATCGTTAATGATCTCCTGAAACTGTTGTTTGCTGAGGGAGTGACCATACACCTTTGCCCGTACATGGGACAGGGACTGCACCGGGCGAGGGTGAGTCAACCAGACGTTGTCATCGGTATTCAGTTGTAATCTCAGCCAGGCCGATTCGGAAAAACCGATCTGTCCCCGGCGTAACATCTCGCCGGTTATGATGTTGAGGGTGGCGATAATCTTGCAATGTTCAGTATGCACCAGCACCCGTGACAGGGCTGAGAACCCTTCTGAGCGGCATACCGGGCTGTCAGCCCTGAGATAGATTATCGGTTCCTGTCGGGTATCAATACCCAGTCTGCGGGCCTGAAGTGTTGTGGCTCGTTCGGGGGTGGAGATCATCTTTGCTTTGCTCCCTGTCCGGATCTGAGTCCTGTTGTGACTAAATCCTGTCGCCAGATTAAATGGTCTTTTGATCTGTTTATAACAGACAACAGGATGGGCTGTACATGACAGGGCTACTTATTCCGGTGGTTTCACTGGTTGTTAACGAGACAGGTGGCGTGAGTCCGGATAGCTGATAGAATGTCGCTCACTTCAAAAACTGACAGAAAAGTAGGACATGATGGAACGCAGATTCAGACTGATACTGGCTTGCCCGGATCGATTGGGTATTGTGGCGATGGTAAGTAATTTTATCTCCAGTCATGGCGGCTCTATAGCCGATGCTAACCAGCACTCTGACAGTTCCAGTGGCTGGTTCTTCATGCGAGTTGAAATTGTCACTGCGTCTGGGAGCTTTGATCGCGAGCAATTGATTGAGCAGTTCACACCGATCGCTCAGTCATTCAAAATGCAGTGGGAGATTACCGATTCATCGGTGCCCAAGAAAGTCGTACTGATGGCCAGCCGTGATTCTCACTGCCTGGCAGACCTGCTGTACCGCTACCATGAAGGCGAGCTGGATTGTGAGATCCCCTGTGTGATTTCCAACCATGATGATCTGCGTAGCATGGTCGAGTGGCACGGTATCCCATACCACCATGTGCCCGTCGATAAAGAGGATAAACAACCCCACTTTGACCGGGTGCATCAGTTGATAGTCGAGCATGAGGCCGACACGGTTGTTCTGGCTCGCTATATGCAAATTCTGCCCAGCACGGTATGTGACCTGTATCGCCACCGGATTATCAATATCCATCACAGTTTTTTACCCTCTTTTGCCGGCGCAAAGCCCTATCACCAGGCCCACGAGCGCGGTGTTAAACTGATTGGGGCAACCTGCCACTATGTTACCGAGGAGCTGGATGCCGGACCGATAATCGATCAGGATGTGGTACGTGTCAGCCATCGTGATCAGCCACAGGAGATGGTGAGACTGGGTAAGGATGTTGAGAAAACCGTGCTGTCACGGGGCTTGCGCTGGCATCTCGATGATCGGGTATTGGTGCATGGGAATAAGACGGTGGTGTTTAACTGACCGCTGTACTCATTCTGGGGCTGGCGAGTGATATTCGCCTAATTGATAGATCTCGGACAGTGTTTTGTTACTGACAGCTGGGCTAAGATAAAGCCGATCAAAGAGCTTGTAATAAAACTTTACAATAAAGCGCCGGCAGGACCGGCCGATAGGTTACTGATGTCCGCCTGGAGGATACTCGATGTTGCGATCTGTTAAAGCCAGCGATTATATGGCTGAAAAGCTGATTACATTTACGCCGGAAACTGATCTGTTTGAAGCGATAAATCTGCTGCTGAAATACCGGATTACCGGAGCCCCGGTGATTGGTAAACAGGGGGAGTTGGTTGGATTGCTGTCCGAGGCTGACTGTCTTAAAGCGATTCTGACCCTGACCTACCACGAAGAAGAGATGGGCGGAAAGGTGGGCGATTACATGTCACCGGAGGTGTACACGATCTCTCATGACGCCGACATCATCTCGGTGGCCGAAGAGTTTATTATTAATAAAAGACGTCGCTTGCCGGTGATAAAAAATGGTAAACTGATCGGCCAGATCAGTCGCCGTGATGTGTTGCGTGCAGTCGAGCAGTTTGCTCAGGACGGCTGATCTCAGTTGTAGACCGTCTTTCCGCTGCGCTGAGTATCAATTGCGGATGGGGCATCCCTTCTGCACTGGCTCAGCCAGTCTGATACATGGGTAGGTTAAGCCTGACCGGGCTTATTTAACGGCTTACCTGTAGCGCCGGGATGACAGTCTGTTTTTCTTTTTACTTTCTGCGTTTGATGTATGGAATCATTATGAGCTTCCGCTTTCCGGAAAAACCCGTACTGTTTTATCCTTCGCTGGCACGTACGGCAGGCTCTGATGAGGCGATCCTTCTGGCGATATACCACGATTATATACAGATGCATGGGTTGCCGGACAAATCCGGGCTTCCGTCTGCTGTGCTAAGCCGCGCAGAGTGGTTGTCACTTGCCGGTTTCTGGGATGAAGAGAAGCTGGCGATGGTCACCAGCAGCCTGGTATCCCAGGGCTATATTCAGGCTTCCTTTGGTCACGGCCGGGCGATTAAACTGGTGTTGCAGACCCCGATAGATCAGCACTCTGCAGCCTCATCGTCTCCAGTGTTCCCCGATGAGCCGCCTGCACCACCGGTGACGGTGCAGGAACTACCAGTGGTTGAGCAGCCGCCGGAACGCAGTGAGATCAGTCGCCGGGTACATCAGGCTCAGATTCGCCGGCCGGGACCTGCGCCCACCTTTGGTGGCAGTATCGGCTGGTCGAAAAGCCGTCAGGTGACCCCCAGTCGTGAGACTACGGCAGAGAATGACTTTGCCAGTCGGCTGAATGAGATCGAACAAAAAAACCAGAAACTGCATACTATGTTTCTGGGCTGGCGACCCTCGCAGATGTTGCTGGATATGTTGCCCCGGCATAGCATTCCGCAACCCTTTGCAGAAGGGCTGCTGGATGAGTTTATACTTTACTGGCTGGATAAAGATCGTAAAGAATCCAACTGGGATCAGAAATTCCTTGCCTGGGTTAAGCGGGAATGGGTTAATCAACAAACACGTGATGCCCGCAAACAGCGGGCAGAAGAAGCAAATAAAGGTGTAAACCATGAAAACACCCGCCCAGATAATCGGGAAAAGCGCCAGCGGGTTACCGCAGCCATCATGGACATCAAGGACACCGACTGGTGACGCTGAAGCGGCTGCTGAATCCGCAGCCATCAGCAACGAAACCAAAACCCTGATCAATATGCTGTTCGCCCGTTTTATGGCGATCTATGGGCATAAATTTAAAAGTTGTTTTGAAACTCAGGACGAGATCCGTATCGCCAAGCGCGAATGGGCGCTGAGTATGCAGGGGTATAGCGAAGCGGAGCTGGTGTCGGCGATCAATCGTTGTAAAGAGACCCTGGCGTGGATGCCCACCATCTCAGAATTTATCACCATCCTTAATGAGCAGAGTGGCGATTTCGGCCTGCCTCCGGCGAAGATCGCCTATGAGGAGGTGTGCCGTTATGCCGATCATCCGACCCAGCATGAGTGGACTCATGTGGCGCTTTATCATGCAGGAAAAGCGACCGGCTGGTTCCGTCTCAGATCTGAAGAGGAGGATCGGGTGTTTCCCGATTTCCGCTATAACTATCAGGTGATCTGTCGCCGGGTGCGGGCAGGGGAGGATCTCTCTATCGAGGTGCCTGTTGCGCTGGAAGACAAGAGTGACAACACCCTGGTTGAGTTTATTCAGCGCTGGGGTGAACAGCAGCAGCTGAGTCCTGAACAGGCCAGCACTCTGCTGTTTTATCTGACCAAGCCCGCCGGCAGCGATGTGCGGGAGCGCTTTAAACAGGCCAGCCAGCAACGGGCTGAAAGCTGGGGGCTGAGTGTTAAGTTGCCGGATGATTATCAGTAAATCAGGGACGAGTATTGCTGTCAGACCGGGATAACCGGTTCAGTCTCAGATCAGTCAGCCGTCGCGGTAGTTCCGTGGATAAAGTACTGGTTACGTCCCTTCGCTTTGGCTTCATACATCGCCTGATCGGCATAGCGAAGAAGCTGGCTCTTATGGTTGCGGTATTGGGGATATAGGCAGACACCAATGCTGGCCGAAACGCAGATAGTTTCGCCGATGGGAAGGGTGAAGGGCTGGGCGATCGAAGTCAGTATCCTGTCCAGGGCGTGTTGTAGATCCACTTCCGAAGTCAATTGTGTCAGCGTCAGTGCAAACTCATCACCCCCCATCCGGGCCGCAGTATCTCCGGCGCGAATGCAATCTTTTAAGCGGTTCGCGGCTTCGATCAGGAGCAGGTCTCCAGCCCGGTGACCGTAGTTGTCATTAACCGGTTTAAAAGAATCGAGATCAAGAAAACAGACCGCGACTGAGGTCTTATCACGATCGGCGACAGCCAGTGTCTGGTTTAGCCGGTCTGCGAACAGAACCCGGTTGGGTAACTCTGTCAGGGCATCATAATAGGCCAGATGCTCGATCTCTTTAAAATGTTGTAGCTGGGCGGTGATATCTGAGTGCAGACCGATATAACAGTCAACCTTACCCTCCTCATCGGTGAGGACGCTGATGCAGGTCCGACAGGCAAAAATTGAACCGTCCTTGCGGCGATTCCAGATATCCCCCTGCCAGTATCGGTTGTCATTTATTGATTGCCACAATGACTGGAAAAATGAGGCATCATGATGACCCGACTTGAGAAAATTCGGCGTTCGTCTAATGATCTCATCACGGGAATAGCCTGACAGCTGACAGAATGCCTGATTCACCTCGATAATCGTGCCTTTGCTATCGGTGATCATCACACCTTCGCTGATATTCTGGAAAACACTGGCGGCAATTTTTAACTCTTCCTGAGCTTTGTGTTGAGCGGTGACATCTCTGCTGATACCGAACAGACCGACAACATCAACACCATTTTCATCAAATACCGGCCATTTACTGGTGCTGACCCAGCCTTTTTCGCCCTGTTCGTCGTAGTAGGGATCGACCCGGTTGAGTAGTGCAACGCCCTCTCTGAAGATAGGTTGCTCTTCCTCGTAATAGATTTTTGCGGTATCCGGCGGAAAGACTTCCAGGTCGTGCTTACCGACCATATCTTGCCAGTGGCTGTGGCCGGTGATGTCGGCAAGTGTTTGGCTGCAGAATTGAAAGCGGCTGTTCCGGTCCTTGAAATAGACAAAATCGGAGGTGTTGTTCAGCAGCGTAATAAAGTTACGGTTTAATTCTTTCAGCTCCTTTTCTGCCGCACGACGTTCGGTGATGTCATGGATAATGGAATAGAGTAACTGTTTGTCGTCGATCTCCAGCTGCCCGGAATGGACCTCCACATCGCGCAGGCTGCCATCAGCCAGTTTATGAATAAAAAAGAAGTGATCCCGTTTCTGGGTTGCAGCCTTGTGCATTTCAGCTTTGATCTCAATATCTGAGAGCTGGTTGATCGCGTTGATGTTAAGGGATGTGAGTTGTTGGTGCGGATAACCGTAATAGTCGCAGGCTGACTGGTTGGCATCAACAATAGCCCCATCGACGGGGTCAATTAACAGCATTGGAATTTTCGAGTTGCTGAATAGAACCCGATAGAGATTATCTGCCTCTTTTCTGTTGTTCTGCTTCTGTGCTTTGGTTGTTTTTATGACCACACAACATACCTTCATTAGACCTGGAGATGCACGTCTGACCAGACAGCAGATTCTGCTTTATTGTGTTAAATGTTTGAATAATATTCAACTGCTGCGTTTCCGGAAGGTGCGAGCGACTTATGGAAACCGGGCGGTAGCCGGGATTGGCGCGGCAATTTTCAGCCGTTATTGCTAGTCGGCTAATCGAGGTTCTGGTTAAATGGCTGATTCAGGTCGTTTTAAAGCTGTTTTTAACAGGGCAGGGCTTCAGCCGTTAACGCGGTAAATATTTCAGGACATTAGGACATGGAAACAGTCAGAGTGATCGTGGCAACCATCCTCTTCGTTATGGGTGTTGTATTACTTGTATCTATTGCGATTGACCCGTTTAGCTGGTTTGCACTGGTTGCGGCAGTTATCTGTCTGTATCTGGCTTTTTTGATATGGCCTGGTCAGGCGCGCGGACAACGGGAGCCTGGTCACCCATTGCTTGATATTCTGGAATTTATTATAGAGCTCCCATTCGATATTTTTGTCTGGTTATTTAAAGGATTGAAGACTCTGTTTCAGGGTAAGAATGGCGGTATCGATATTGATATTGGTCTGTGAATAATCGCAGGAAATGTACATCAGTCTGCACCTCAAATGTGCAGCGAAAGAAACATATTATTATTTATCTAATAAAAAGGAATTGCCGTGATGTTCAGCCATGTAATGCTTGGTGCAAATGATATTGAAAAATCCAGGGGGTTTTATGATGCGATACTCGGTGTGCTTGGTCATAAGCCTGGGGTGTTTGATGATAAAGGCCGTTGTTTTTACCTCAGTGACAGAGGCGTTTTTGCGCTGACCAGACCGATCAATGGTGAAACGGCAACCCACGGCAACGGTATGACCATCGGTTTCGTTGCCAGCTCGCCTGAGTTGGTTGATGCCTGGCACGCCGCGGGCGTGGCCGCCGGAGGCCAGACCTGTGAAGAGCCTCCGGGTGTCAGAAGTAGTGGCGGGAGGACGCTGTATCTGGCTTATTTACGCGATCCGTCCGGCAATAAGATCTGTGCAACGCATTATATGTCGGTGGCTTAAGCCGTGCTTGTCTTCACTGAATTGCACTGTTTGTTACGCTGGGGTCTCGGGTGATATGAGCCGCTATGGGCTAGCAGTCGTGTTCAGCTTAGCTGCGCTGGGTGTTGTTCCCGCCTATGCCGGGTCTGTAGAACAGGCCCGGGTGGCAGATGTCCAGATGTCAGAAGCTCAGACGAATACGGTTTGGCAGAACCGGGTCAGGTTTGTTAACTCATCGACCCATAACGTCTATGGGCACTACAGCGCGGGCAGTGATAACGGTACGGTGGGGGTTCTTACTGCCGGCAGCAGCGTTGTCCTGGATGCGGTTGCATTTTCCCCAAAGGTCGTCGTTCAGGTTGAGTTTCGTTGTGATAAGGCGGACCAGTTTAGCTGCGCTGATGGCCGGGTGGATCTCACCGGTTTCTACCCTCGTGGTGATTCTGGCAGTGTGACGACGGTGTTCACTTTCGTCAAAATGGGGGAGATCAGATTAAGCTTTGAGACTGCCGGTGCACAGGGAGACCCTGCTGCTCACCGAGAGATAGTGATTGGCAACATCAGCCGCTAATGAAAAGATAAGTCACCGATAGAGTGTTTTTCAGTACGCTCCGGGGTTGCCCTCCGGAGCGCTGCGAACGTCTTTTTCACAGGAAACCATCACCAAACATACCGCCAATCGCCCGGCTGAGGGCTTCGCTGCGGTCCGTTGCACGAAACTGCTGTAGTGTCAGTGCCCGCAGGGTGGGGATAAACATCAGGTCAGCCATTACCCGGTTAAAGCACGCCTGGCCGGCATCGTTGACGGCCAGGGTTTCAAGAAACTGTTGCAGCAGCTCAGGGTATTGCAGGCTGGCCCAGCAGCGGCTGGCAAGGGCCGCAATGACTTCGGCCTGCTTGCCATAGGGGCTTTGCAATACCCGGGTCAGCACCGCAATTTTCTGCTCATCTTCAGGGCATTGGGAGATCGCCCGAATCAGAGCACCGATCTGGTTAGCGGAAACCTTCCCCTCGGCAACGCCGTTATCCAGTCGCAGGCGGATCGCTTCGCTGAGTGATGTACTGGGCTGAATATGTTCGATAAAGGTACAGCAGGCTTCCAGAGGTGTATCCGGTAACTGGCTGAATATCTCCGCCAGTTTGTCTTCATTGTTACCCTGCTGATGGCGAATGACATAGTCGGCGATGCCCTGATAACCCAGACTGTCCCAGTGATTCAGGTCGGCTTTACCGTGAAAATACTGCTTTGCCCCATCATAAAAGCTGGATGCGGGCTGTCGGGTTGTCAGGGTGGCGGTGGCGTGAAATGCTGCCATCTTCTCCTGATCCGGGGTAAAGCTAAAGGGGTTATCTTTAAGAGCATCCCGGTATTCGGTGGCATCGGTTGGCTGGTCCAGCGGGCCTTTTCCCATACTGTTTGTCAGGTTCTGCAGCAGCCGGTTAAGGAAATCATCCCGCGCCGCCTGTACCAGAAACCCCTGCTCATCTAATGGCAGTTTGAGAAACCAGACAACATTCTCGCTGGCCTGCTTAGGGTTCCACATCAGAATAGCGATCCAGGCCTGATGCAGAAAGGGTTTAGGGAAGGGGATCTGCCCCAGCTCGACCTTGCGGAAGGTGTCAGGAGAAAGCTTACTGATGCAACGGCCCATATCAAAGATGCGGAACTGGGCTTCAGTTTGCCGGATAAAGTCGGTCAGTGTGTCAAAATGTGCCATCGGGATGCCTGGTTGGGGAACAACGGCGGCTATTTTAACAGTGCCGGGCAGCCAGATACAGCGATGCTGGAACCACGTCGTCCGGTGATCCGCGCGACACATCATATTGAGCGCTAAAGTGCTGTAGCTTAACGGTTAATTTTTATATGATCGGATGGCGGGTAAGCGTTTTCTGTTCCGTACTACCTGGTGATACAGCACCAGGTCGGTGTTACGAATAGGATCTGTCGGTTATAAGGGAGCGCAATTGAGTAATGTGTTTATCGCCCTCGGGCGTTCAATGGCTGGAAGTTTACGTGATCTTTTACCGATCGTCCTGGTGATCGCGTTCTTTCAACTGGTGGTGTTGCAGCAACCGGTGCCGGATCTGGTGGGCCTGCTGACCGGACTGTTGTGTGTGGTGGCGGGCCTGACCTTTTTCATCTACGGTCTGGAGATGGGCTTATTCCCCATTGGTCAGGTGCTGGCGAACGCTTTCGCCCGTAAGGGCAGTTTGTTCTGGTTGCTGCTATTTTCGTTCTCGTTGGGGTTTGGCACCACCGTGGCCGAACCGGCGCTGATCGCAGTTGCTGCCGAAGCGGCCAGCGTTGCCGCAGAAGGCGGTATGATTGAATCCACCGATTCGGCCAGGTCCGGTTACGCTTCAGGATTACGCTATACCGTGGCATTTTCTGTCGGTCTGGCAATTGTGGTGGGGGTTATCCGGATTCTGAAGGGCTGGCCGATCCACTATATGATCGCTATTGGTTATGTGCTGGTGGTAATCATGACCGGCTTTGCTCCCCGTGAAATTATTGGCATTGCTTATGACTCGGGCGGTGTGACCACCTCGACGATTACTGTTCCCCTGGTGACGGCATTAGGTGTTGGGCTGGCCTCTGCGATTGAAGGGCGTAACCCGATGATCGATGGCTTTGGTCTGATTGCGTTTGCCTCTCTGACTCCGATGATCTTCGTCATGGCATATGGAATGGTGGTCTGATGGAGACCCTGACGCAGCTGTTGTCAATCTTGCTGGCCACCATCAGGGATGTGTTGCCGATTATCGCTATTGTCTTTGGCTTTCAACTGCTGGTGATTCGTCGCCCCATCCCCCACCTGAAACGGGTACTGTTCGGTTTTATCTATGTGATCGTGGGGTTAGCGCTGTTTTTACTTGGTCTGGATAAAGCACTGTTTCCCATCGGTGAGCTGATGGCGCAACAGCTTACCGATCCGGCGTTTATCCGTGGCACGGTGGCGACCACCGGAGAGGCCCTGCACTGGTCCGATTATTACTGGGTGTATATTTTTGCTTTTGCCATCGGCGCCAGTACGACCATTGCCGAGCCTTCGCTGATTGCGGTGGCGATTAAGGCCAATGAGGTGTCGGGCGGTGCAATCGGTGTGTGGGGGCTGCGTCTTGCGGTCGCCCTGGGGGTTGCTATCGGTATCAGCCTGGGGACCTGGCGGATTGTCACCGGTTATCCGATCCACTGGTTTATTATCAGCGGTTATATTGTTGTCGTCATTCAGACGTTTTTTGCGCCCAAGCTGATCGTCCCGCTGGCCTATGATTCCGGCGGGGTGACCACCTCAACCGTGACTGTGCCGCTGGTGGCAGCGCTGGGGCTGGGGCTGGCCAGTACTGTCCCCGGGCGCAGCGCTTTGATTGATGGTTTTGGCCTGATCGCATTTGCCAGCCTGTTTCCGATGATAACGGTGATGGGTTATGCGCAGATAACAGAAATGGTTGCCCGCCGTGACAGGTGTCGCCGGGAACGTGCAAAGATGGTTAAACAGGAATAGGACGGGGCTATGCACTTCAAGCTGTTATTAGTATTTGTTGAAGATTCCAAAACCGATCAGGTGATGAAGGCTGCCCGTGAGGCGGGGGCAACGGGTGCCACGGTGATTAATAATGCCCGCGGTGAAGGGGTAACGAAAACGAAGACCTTTTTTGGTCTGTCTCTGGAAACCCAGCGGGATGTGTTGCTGTTCATTGTTGAGGAGCATCTGAGCCGGAAAATACTGGAAACTATTTCCGAAGTGGCTGATTTTGACGATAAACCCGGCCAGGGCATCGCGATTCAGCTGGATGTGGAGGATGCTGTGGGCGTGGCCCACCAGATTCAAACCCTGACAAATGTCGTCGAGGATGAGCTATGAGAGAGCGCAAAGTAATCCGGGTGCAGGATGTAATGACCAATGATTTTGCTATGGTCGATGGCCTGATCACTATTAAAGCCGCGATTGAGATATACAAAGCCAGGCAGGTGACGGCGCTGTTGGTGAATAAGCGCCACGATGATGATGAGTACGGTATTCTGCTGCTTTCTGATATTGCCAAGAAGGTTCTGGCGCAGGATAGAGCGCCGGAACGGATCAATGTTTATGAGGTGATGACCAAGCCGGTAATCGGTGTCGATCCGCAGATGGATGTACGTTACTGCGCCCGCTTGTTTGATAATTTTGGCCTGGCGATGGCGCCGGTACTGAAGAGTGGTGAAGTGGTAGGTGTGGTTGGTTATAACCAGATCGTACTGGATGGCCTGCTGACCGACTGAATCTGCGGTCGCAGGTAATACCAACGGCTAGTGACGGGTCGAGAGAAGCTGGTCGAGTGCAGTGAAGTAGTCGATCAGCTTACTGCTTTTTATACCGCTGGCGGTGACGGCTTCTGCCGCCATCGGTGTCATATCACTGCTCTGGGGAAGTGGCTGTTGCCGGGCCATCATCTGCCGCAAGCGTGGCACCATGATCCACTGCACCCACTGCCAGAAGCTCAGGGTATCGATGCAGAACGGTTGCCAGCTTTGCAGTGCTGAATCCGCCGGCGGTGTCGCGGACCAGAGTGACCAGGCCCGCATCTCCGCTTCTATCCTGACTAACAGCTGCTCCAGTTCTGCATAGTGCTGCATTAACGCTGGCGAGCCTGCTTCAGGGTATCGGCAATCAGGAACGCCAGTTCCAGCGCCTGATCGGCATTCAGACGGGGATCACAATGGGTGTGATAACGGTCTGCCAGACCCTCTTCAGTAATCTGGTAAGCGCCGCCGACACACTCCGTCACATTCTGACCGGTCATCTCAAAGTGTACCCCGCCGGCATAGGTGCCTTCGGCGCGATGGACTTCAAAGAAGCCCTTCATCTCTTTCAGAATGCTGTTGACGCTGCGGGTCTTGTAGCCGCTGCTGGCTTTGATGGTATTACCGTGCATCGGGTCTGAACTCCAGACCACCTCACGTCCCTCCGCTTTCACCCTGCGCACCAGTTCAGGCAGGATCTCGGTGATATTGTCAGCGCCCATACGGCTGATCAGGGTCAGCCGGCCTGGCTGATTATCCGGGTTGAGGGCGTCGATCAGTCTGATCAGCTCATCCGGTTTCATGCTTGGGCCCACTTTGACTCCGACCGGGTTTTCAACCCCACGCAGAAACTCGATATGCGCACCGTCCAGCTGCCGGGTCCGGTCGCCGATCCAGAGCATATGTGCAGAACAGTCATACCAGCGATTGGTCAGACTGTCCTGACGGGTCAGGGCTTGTTCATAATTGAGCAGCAGCGCCTCGTGGGAGGTGTAAACCGTGGTTTCCCTCAGTTGAGGAACGCTGTCACTGCTGATACCGCAGGCTTCCATAAAGGCCAGGGTGTCGTCGATCTGATCAGCCAGATGCTGATACTTTTCGCCCAACGGACTCTGTTGCACAAAGCCCTGATTCCACTGATGAACCTTATGCAGATCGGCAAAACCGCCCTGTGCAAAGGCGCGCATCAGGTTGAGTGTCGAAGTAGCCTGATGGTAAGCGCGGATCAGTCGCTGAGGGTCTGGTTGACGAGCCGCAGCTTCAAAGGAGATGTCGTTAATGATATCTCCACGGTAACTGGGCAGCTCAACGCCATCAATCACTTCAGTGCCCGCGGAGCGGGGTTTGGCATACTGACCCGCGATGCGGGCAACCTTAACCACCGGGCAGCTGCCGGCAAAGGTCATCACTACCGCCATCTGTAGCAGTACTTTGAAGGTGTCACGGATATTGGTGGCACTGAACTCGGCAAAGCTTTCAGCGCAATCTCCACCCTGTAACAGGAAGGCTTTGCCGGCTGTCACGTCAGCCAGCTGTTGATGCAGGGAGCGTACTTCACCGGCAAATACCAGCGGTGGCATCTTTGCCAGTTCTGTTTCCACCTGGCGGACCGCTTCGCTATCCGGGTATTCAGGTTGCTGTAGAATAGGGTTGTTTTTCCAGCTGTCTGGAGACCAGTTTTCCATCAATACATACCGAGTTGAAAGGAGGCTATTTTTAGGGCTTCAATAAAAGAGGGATAGTTTAACGTTGTTCGTCGGTTCAGGTAAGGCCTGTAGGTTGAAATAGCCGTTATTCGTCGCTGTGACCGGGATATCTGGCACAATAGTGTTTAATATAGGTTCAGGAAAAGTTCTATAAAAATAACCGGGTTGATAGTGATCTTATGTCAGAGCAGGATAAGCAAAACGGATTGAAGGTGCGCACTGAGGTCATGGGTGAAACATTTGTCGCCCGTGCCCAGGCTAATACAACAGAGCTGACCGCTCCCTTACAGGAGTGGATTAATGAGCATGCCTGGGGATCAACCTGGCAGCGGCCGGGATTGCCACGTTCAACCCGCAGTCTGGTGACCATTGCGATGCTGGCGGCACTGAAAGCGCCCGCGGAACTGAAAGGCCATGTCCGTGGTGCGCTGAATAATGGTTGTACCCCACAGGAGATTCAGGAGGTGTTGCTACACTCCGTTGTCTATTGTGGTGCGCCTGCCGCTCAGGAGGCGTTCCGGGCTGCTCAGGAGGTGCTGGATGAGTGGCAGGGCTGATCTTATCTTATCCCCCGGATCTGAATGCCTGAATAACCGGTCTTAACTGATCAATCAGGGCGTTGGGAAACTGCCGGTAATCCGGGTAGGGGGTGAGAATAATATTCTCTTGCCGGAATAATCTGCCACTCGCTTCCATCGGCGTAAAGTGTTGCAGATCTAATCCCAGCCGCAGCCAGCTGGCTTTGCCGGCAACAATATGCAACTGATGCCCGGTGAGCAACTGATCGCCGAAAACGATCGCCTCGTGTTGCCTCAGCAACTGCTCGTCGCGATAGTCACGCCATGTTGATTCAGTGGTTTGCAGTTTGGCCAGAATAATCAGTATTTTACGCCAGTGATTGCCGTTTAACTCACATAGTCGCGAGTAGCTAAGAGGGGTCCCGGTATCAATGATGGGCGGTGTTGGCAGATAGAGCAGGGTAGTGGCGCTTTCTGTGTCTCCGAGTGCACGCATCAGGCAGATTTAATACCACTCAGATTACGGAAGGTGATCTCTTTGGCGGTGTTAAGGAAATCCACCATAAAGTCTGAATCTTTCTGATCTTCCCGAATCGCTGCGTAAAGGGTGCACCAGACCCCTTTTTCGCCCAGTGGACGGGAAGTGATATATTCCTGTTCAATATACTGGTGGATAGCCCAGTTAGGCAACGCGGATACTCCGCGGCCACTGGCGACTAACTGCATAATCATCACCGTCAGCTCTGAGGTGCGCACCTCTTCTGGCTCAATGCCAGCAGGGTCCAGGAAGTGTTTGAAAACATCCAGGCGATGTTGTTCAACCGGGTAGGTAATCAGGGTTTGATGCTCCAGATCCTGCGGCTGAATCGCCCGGCGCGCTACCAACTGATGCTGCTTACTCATGGCCAGCACCGATTCGTAGGTAAATAGCGGTATATAGGCTATCCCCGTACGCTCTTCCGGGTCGGCAGTGACCACCAGATCGATATCACCCCGAGCCAGTGCAGGTAGAGGCTGAAAGCTGAAGCCGGTGGTCAGATCCATCTCCACTTCGGGCCAGTTCTGGCGAAAGTGGTCGATGGTTGGCATCAGCCAGTCAAAGCAGCTGTGACACTCGATGCAGATATTCAGGCGTCCCGCTTCCCCACCGGCCAGTCTTGCGATATCTCGCTCCGCGTTACGGATCATCGGCAGTACTTCATCGGCCAGGGTCAGGATTCTCTGGCCTGCGCTGGTGAAACAGATCGGCTTGGTTTTGCGAATAAACAGTGAGCAGTCGAGGCGGTCTTCGAGGTCTTTGATCTGATGGGAGAGGGCGGATTGGGTCAGATGGATACGTTCGGCAGCTTCAACTAAACTGCCTGAATCTCTTAGCGCAGAAAGAGTTTTCAGGTGTCGAAGTTCGATCATGCTGGAATGCCTCAATTTTTATTCTGTGAACCAGAGTATAGTATGAATTTAACTCATGCGGCATCTTTGTATGATATAAGGCCCGCAGAGGGCGGGCCTGGGCTTTCCAGCGATCTGCAAGGCTGCTAGCGGGCTTTAGGTTTAACCAGCAGAAACTCCAGCAGCGCTTTTTGAGCGTGTAAACGGTTTTCAGCTTCGTCAAACACAACAGAACGAGGGTCGTCCATCATCTCCGCGCTGACCTCTTCGCCCCGGTGAGCAGGCAAACAGTGCATAAATATCGCATCGGGTTCGGCAAGATCCATGAGTTGAGGCGTTACCTGATAACCTCTGAACTCTCTTTCGCGCTCTTTCTGCTCATCTTCCTGGCCCATAGAGGCCCACACATCGGTAACCACCAGATGACTGCCATGTACCGCTTCTTCAGGGGTACGGAAGATCGAAACCCGGTCACCGTTGGCCGCCAGCAGATCGGCATTCGGGTCAAATCCTTCCGGGCAGGCCACCTGCAGCTTAAAATCGAACTGGCGGGCGGCATTAATATAGGAGTTGCACATATTGTTGCCATCGCCGATCCAACTGACGGTTTTCCCTTTGATATCACCGCGGTGTTCCAGGAAGGTCTGCATATCCGCCAGCAACTGGCAGGGGTGGTAATCATCGGTCAGTGCGTTGATCACCGGTACCCGGGAGTGCTGGGCAAACGTCGTGACTGTCTCGTGCTCAAAAGTGCGGATCATAACAACATCGCACATGCTGGAGATAACCCGGGCACTGTCCTCGATCGGCTCACCACGGCCCAGTTGAGTGTCCCGTGAGGAAAGAAACAGAGCGTGTCCACCCAGATGCGCCATACCCGCCTCAAAAGAGACCCGGGTACGGGTTGATGATTTTTCAAAGATCATCGCCATTACCTGGTTTGACAGCGGTTCGTAGATCTCGCCGTTGTTACGTATCTGTTTCAGTTCAATAGCACGCCTGATCAGCGTGTTCAGCTCATCCGGTGTCAGGTCCAGCAGTGTCAGAAAATGTCTTGTTGTCATAATTAAGAAGGCCGGACAGGTCAGGCCTTAGCTCAGATTCAGTTATTCGTCAGCCATATAGACTTTAATGATACGGGACACGGTGTTGACCAGCAGCTCCGCTTCAGTATCGCTCATAATCAGCGGGGGCAGCATGCGCACAACCTTACCACCGCCGGTCACATTAAGGAGTACACCCTTAACCTTAGACAGCACCGCCAGTTCTGTACCGGCTTCGGTCAGCTCTATTGCCAGCATCAGACCTTTGTTGCGAATCTCTTTGACATAGGCAGCTCCACCGATCTGAGCACGAAAGCCATCGGCAATCTTGTTGCCCAGCTCCGCTGCACGCTGATCCAGCTTCTCTTCAGTAATGGTATTTACAACGGCCAGCGCAGCGGCACAGCAGAGTGGATTGCCACCGTAGGTTGAACCATGGTTACCCGGCCCGAACACAGTCGCCGCTTTGCCGCTGGCGAGGCAGGCACCTATAGGTACACCATTCCCAAGACCTTTAGCGGTGGTGACGACGTCCGGCAGGATACCGTTCTGCTGATAGGAGAAATAGGTGCCGGTACGGCCGTTACCGGTCTGGACTTCATCCAGCATCAGTAACATATCATGAGCATCGCAGATATCCCGCAGCTGATTCAGATAATTCTCCGCCGGAATGATAATGCCGCCTTCGCCCTGAATAGGTTCGACCAGGATAGCCACGACATCTGCGTTGTTACTGATAATGTTTTTGACCGCGTCAACATCATTATAGGGGGCACGGACAAAGCCTCCGACCAGAGGTTCAAAGCCTGCCTGAGCCGAACGGTTGCCGGTGGCACTCAGAGTGGCCATGGTGCGACCGTGGAATGAACCTTCCATCACGATGATGGTGGGTTTTTCAATCCCCTTGGTATGGCCGAATTTGCGCGCTATTTTGATAGCGGCTTCATTCGCTTCAGCTCCTGAATTACCAAAGAATACGTTATCCATACCGGATATCTGGGTCAGACGTTCCGCCAGACGCTCCTGGTTGGTGATGGTGTACAGGTTAGAAGTGTGGATCAGTTGACTGGCCTGCTCACTGATCGCTGTAGTGACAGCAGGATGAGCATGGCCGAGACCGCATACAGCAATACCGCTGAGAGCATCCAGATATTTGTTGCCATCTGTATCAAACAGCCAGCAGCCCTGTCCGTGGTCAAATGCGACGGAAAGGCGCGAGTAAGTATTCATAACGGGCTGTGTAGACATCTAAGTCCCTCTGTTAGTCCCTCTATGTAACGCAAAACGGCAGCGATAATCAGGCTGCCGAACGGAAAACCAGCCATTCTATGTACTTGCCTTAGAATAAGCAAGATGCTGCATAGAACTTGAGATCCAGTATAGTTGACCCCATATAGTTTCAAATGCAGTTTTTCTAATCAGAGTTTATTATAGTCGCGAGGATTAAAGCTGATTTTTTTTCGCGCTATACCCGAGTAAACTAATCGGGTTTATGCTAGGATTTCTTCATCAATAAAGATTAATGCCAGAGCTCTGGCGACCCGTTAAAGTATAGGTAGATTTATGAGCGTTATAGACACGATAAAAGAGCAAATTGAATCCAACGATATCCTCTTATATATGAAGGGTACGCCACGTTTTCCTCAGTGCGGTTTCTCTTCCCGTGCTTCTGAAGCAGTGATGTCCTGCGGCGCTCGTTTTGCGTTTGTTAACATTTTGGAGAGTCCTGAAATTCGTGCAGAACTGCCAAAATATGCAAACTGGCCAACCTTCCCACAGCTGTGGATTAAAGGTGAGCTGATCGGTGGTTGTGACATCATCGCTGAGATGGCCGCCAGCGGAGAGCTGAAAGAGCTGATCGATTCTGTTGCTGTTGCTGATGATTCAGCGGAAGGCTGACAGAGATCCGTTTTAGTCAGATGAATATTTCTCTCTGAAAGGCTCTGATAGATGAAGTTTATCGGTTGCATAGTTGACTTTAATTAGTGTTATAAAGTGACTGCAATTAAGCTATCAGCACTTATTACATCTTGTGTACAACGTGCTGTTTGCACAATCGTTTAACGCTTTACTTAACAATGGAGATAAAAAATGGGCGTATTAGTAGGTAAGCAGGCTCCTGATTTCACCGCACCAGCGGTTCTGGGTAACGGTGATATTGTTGATGCTTTCACCCTGTCTGAAGCGACTAAAGGTAAGAAGGCTGTCGTGTTCTTCTACCCACTTGATTTCACATTTGTTTGTCCATCTGAACTGCTGGCTTTTGATCACCGTATTGAAGAGTTCAAAAAGCGTAACGTTGAAGTGATCGGTGTTTCTATCGACTCTCACTTCTCTCACAACGCTTGGCGTAACACCCCGGTTAACGAAGGCGGTATCGGCCCGGTTAACTACACGCTGGTTGCCGATATGACTCACAGCATCTGTAAGTCTTACGATGTTGAGTCTGAAGGTGGCGTTGCTTTCCGTGGTTCTTTCCTGATCGACGAAGATGGTCTGGTACGTCACCAGGTGGTTAACGATCTGCCACTGGGTCGTAACGTCGACGAAATGCTGCGTATGGTTGATGCTCTGGCATTCCACCAGACTCACGGTGAAGTATGTCCGGCTGGCTGGAACGAAGGCGACAAAGGTATGGACGCATCTCCTGCCGGTGTAGCAGCCTACCTGAGCGAGAACGCTGACAAGCTGTAAGCGTGTCACCGTTATAAGCTAAGAAAAACGCGCCCCGGGCGCGTTTTTTTTGTTTCAGCCCATGCTGCTTATGCGGTTCTTGCCGTGTTTTTTAGCATGGTAGAGCGCCCGGTCCGCGCGGTTAAATAACTCATCTGCATCACTGTTGGGGGTAAATTCAGCGATCCCGCAGGAGAGGGTGACATGGATAACCCCCCGGCTGGTGGCGATGGCTAGCTCGGCGATCCTGCTCCGCAGGCTTTCCGCAATGTTGCAGGCCTGACTCAGCGGGCAGTCCGGAATGACGGAGACAAACTCTTCACCCCCAAAGCGGGCAGTGAAGTCGCAGCTGCGTACCTGATTATGCAGTTCTTGCGCGCAGGCAATCAGGATCTGATCGCCAATCTGATGGCCAAACCGGTCATTGATCTGCTTGAAGTTATCGATATCCCACACCAATAAAGAGAACGGTCTGTCACTACGGTTGCTGTGATTGATCTCCGCTTCAAGGCGCTGCTCATAGGCGCGTCGATTTGCAATTCCGGTAAGGCTATCCCGGCAGGCGCGGTTTTTTTCACTCTCGAGCGCGTGTTTCAACGCCTCGTTTTCAGCGATAAGCTGTCTGTTTTGTTGTTTCAGGTTATCCAGACTATCCCCACCACCGAATTTGCCTTTGTTCAGCAATGTGTGAATCAGAAGAGCAAGATCTGTAATTTGCGCTGCCAGTAACATGGTTGTCTCCCAAAACTTCTTGATATGGGTAGTCTAGTGATCAAAAAAGGAGGAACATTGTGAAAAATGTGGAAAAAATGTGAAGATTGCTCCCCGCTCTGGCTTCGTCATTTACATCGGATCATACTCTGCCAATGCGAATAGGAATTACAGGTAAAATGGTGCTGGTCTTGCTGGCAGCCAGCGTTCTGCTGGTGGCCGCGATGGCTGTGGCGATGCGTCTGAGCTTTCAGAAAGGGTTTGATGAATACCTTTCGGAAATCGAAATGGGGCGTCTGGATCAGACGGTTGAGGATCTCGTTAACGCATATCGCCGGGAGGGCAACTGGGATTTCATCGAAGGCAATCATCGTCTGTGGATGACCTTTATGCCGAGCAGCAGTGATGCCTCAGAGAGCGACGGCGATGCTGTAGTTGCAGCAGCGTCATCCTCCCGGGCACCGCAGCCTTATACTGCCAGACCTGCCCTGCTCGCACCGGGTGATAAAACCGGTATCAGTACCCGCTTACGATTGTTGAATGCTGATAAGCAGCGTCTGATCGGACCGCCTGACACCAGCGGTCGGGCTGTTGTTCGTCCCGTGGAGCTGGATGGTGAGCTGATTGGGTGGTTGAGCCTGACGCCTCAGGCGGTTCCGGCCTCCCGACTTGATAAAGCGTTTAGAGATGAACAGTTAAATGCTATTTATCCGATTGGGCTGGGAGCATTACTGTTAGCGCTGCTGGTAGGGGTACCGATGGGGCGTTCGCTGTTGCGTCCCGTCAAGGAGGTCGCCCGGGGGGCCCATGTGCTGGCAAAAGGCGAGTTTGATATCCGCCTTGATATCCATTCCAGAGATGAGCTGGGGCAGTTGGCTCAGGATTTTAATATGCTGGCCGAGGCACTGCAGCGCAATGAGTTGTTGCGGCGCCGGGGCATGGCGGATATCTCCCATGAGCTACGAACCCCGCTGGCGCTTCTGCGCGGTGAAATTGAAGCGATGCAGGACGGTATTCGTCCGGTCGACCAGCCTCAGCTCGGTAAGCTGCATGACGCGAATATGCAGTTGAGTCACCTGGTTGATGATCTGTATGATCTGGCACTGACCGATGCTGGTGCACTGAGCTATAAAAAACAGCTGTTTAACCTGGCTGATACTCTGCATGGCGCGGTTGCCGCAGCCGAACACTCGTTTAGTCAATGCCAGCTCAGTCTGACGCTGACCGTGCCAGAGTCTCTCACGGTATTGGGGGATCCCCGCAGGCTGAGACAGGTGATGGATAATCTGCTGAAAAATAGTCGTCGTTATACCGATGCGGGGGGGCAGACCGTTGTTTCCGTCAGCAGTGTGTCGGGTAAAGCTGTGATCAGAGTCGAGGATAGTGCGCCGACGGTCGATACGCAGATGCTGGAGCGCTTATTTGATCGCTTTTACCGGGTGGATGAGTCGAGGAACCGGGCCAGCGGTGGGGCCGGGCTGGGGTTGGCGATCTGCCGTAACATCGTTGACGCTCATCAGGGGGAGATCTCTGCTGCGGTGTCTGAGCTGGGCGGGCTGGCGGTTGAGGTGGTGATTCCGCTGGCAGATGAACCCTGAAACGGGTTGGGGACCTCGCCCTGACACCGGGGCTGATGCATTAATCACAGGAAGGTTTGAAGTGAAACAGCATATTCTTATTGTTGAAGATGAGACGGGTTTAGCAGAGCTGCTGCGGGATTATCTGCTGATGGCTGACTATGACGTCGATATCCTCTATGAGGGGGGCAGTGCGGTGGAGTGGGTTCGCCAGCATAATCCGGCGTTGTTGCTGCTGGATCTGATGTTACCCGGCAAAGATGGTATGGCGATCTGTCGGGAGGTGCGACAGTTTTCCCAGGTTCCTATCATTATGACCACCGCGCGGGTGGAGGAGATCGATCGCCTGCTAGGACTGGAATTAGGCGCAGACGACTATGTCTGTAAGCCTTACAGTCCGCGGGAGGTGGTCGCGCGGGTGCGCTCGGTGCTGAGGAGAGCCGGAGGGCAGGTAGCCGGAAGCATGGCGCAATTAACGGGGATAACGCTCGATGAAGACGCGTTTAAAGCAACCGTTAACGGGACTAATCTGGATCTCACGCCGGTTGAATTCCGGCTTCTTAATACCTTTATGGCGCAGCCCGGACGGGTATTTGCCCGTGGGCATCTGCTGGACAACCTCTACGATGATCAACGGGTTGTCAGTGATCGCACCATCGATACCCATATTAAGAACCTGCGCAAGAAACTCGAAGCCCAGCTTCCGGATCAGGAGGTTATCCAGTCGGTATATGGTGTGGGCTATAAGTTAGAGATTCCGGGATGATTACTGCCTTCGTCGCAACATTGGCGGAGGTGGCGGGGCTTCATCTGCAGAGAGATAGCCATCATGGTTTTTGTCATGGACGTCAAAACGGTCCGGTGGGCCGTCGAACTCCTGTCGGGATACCCGGTTATCGTGATCGTGGTCCAGTCGTTTAACAAAGTGACTGGAAAAATCCTGATCAGATAGGGGTGGTGGCTGACGATCGTTTTGCATCTGCCGGGCAGAATCAATACTGGCCTGCACGCTGAAGTTATTCAGATTGATATTATAGGGGTAGCGGTTTCTGCTGATCTGAGTTGAGGGCTGAGTTTGAGTGGCGCTGCCGCCCCGTACCACCCGGACATAGTTGTATACTCTGACAGCGTCTCCCTGCGGGCCCTGGCCCATCTCAGCCTGGCCTGTTTTCGGGTCGCTGCGTTGTGCCCCTGCACCGTGGACATCCATAATTTCATTGTGTATCTGGCCCATGGCGCGGCCAAACGAAATATAAGCTGCATGATCTCCCGGTCGCGGTCCATCCAGATGGGTGGTTGAGGTCCAGTATGCCGGATAATCCCTCTCTCCCTTCTCATTGGTTATCGGGGTTGATTCAAATAGCGGATCGATCGCCGCGGTGCCGGTACTGTCCGGTGCCCGGTTGTAATCAACAATATATTGCAGCTCTTTGGCATTAGGCAGCCGCCAGTCGGAATGACCGCCCAGGTTGAGCTGGGCAGCATACTTAAGGGCCTCTTTCCAGGTCATCCCCCTGCCACTATCGGTCTTTGCCCAGGTCAGCCCTGTGCTGATATCGGTGATGGTGTTGTTACCGTTATCGACAAAGTTGTTGTCACCATACGCCTGGCCCCGAACATAACGAACATAAAAGCGTTTTCGGGGGTGCTGGGTGCCGGCGGGCTGATAGCCATAACCCTTGATGCGACCATCGGCAAAATTCACTCCAAACAGGGTGTCCATGTTGTCCATGGTGGTTGAGGTGTAGCGGGTTCGGGTTAACCATTGGGCATCAATATAGCGCTCATCCGCTGCGCCGTAGAGAAAGTCAAAGTAATCGGTATTGATAAACGGTACCGCATTGGCCGGAATGGTCTCCTCAATACCGGATGTTTTCCGACCGGAGAAACCGGTGTAACCGCGAAAATCGATCAGCGAGTAGAGCTCTTTAATGTTGGGAACCCGCCAGTCAGTAAAGCCCGCGAGATGCATCTTCCTAGCCTCCTCTTGCGCTTCAGTCAGACTGAGCTTGTGCGAGGAAACAGCTTTTGACCAGATCAGCCCGGTATTCAGATCGGTCACTGTACCATCATGATTATCGCTATAAGCCGGAGCATTACCGGCGTATTGCGCATCCTGGCCGAAGAACTCAGTACCCGCTTCAGGGCATTGAATCGCGCGGGAGTCATTGTAGCAGCGATTCTGACCGGTATCGGGTATTCGGGTGACAGAGTCCGCCTGGCTCAGAACCGGGAGCAGGGCTGCGATCAGGGTCAGTACAGGTCGTGTTGTTCTTTGCGCTATCAATATCATGATGAATATCATTCTTGTTTTAAATCAGAGAAAGTATTTTATAGGGTTAGCAGGCTGTTATGCCAGATCAACCGGCATAGCCACCGCTCCAGATAATATCCTCTTTGCGACGTCCCTGCTGTTGCCGTCGGTCAGGGTGCCCGGGAGCAAAGCGTATCTCCGTCCTGCGGTCTTCACGGACTCTGCGCTCGCCAGTCCTGCGGTTGTGAATCAGTTTGATGTCACAAAGGCAGGTGGTTTTGTCACAGGCGGCCAGAGGGAGGCGAACCTGATCCTGCAGGCTGAATGTAATCTTGCTCAGGGCGTGCGCAGCCATGCAGCAATCTGCTTCCGGAATCAGTAGCTTGCCGCGAAACGCTGTTGTTTTTTCCGCTTTCTGAGGCATGTTCAGGGCGGTCGGCCGGCTCTGGGGCGCATTGGCGCTGGCTTTTACACGGTAGAGAATGGTCAGGGTAATGAGCGCCAGGGCGCAGATGATAATAAGCGAATATGCCATAGTCGGTTCCCCTCTGAATCGAAAGCGAGTGAATTTCGTAAGCTTCGGGAAAAGTTTAAGCGGACAAAGTGGAGCGAATATGGGGGAAAAAAGGAGAAAATGTGAAGATGAGAGGCTCAGGCAAAAGGAGCTTCAGGCTGGGGGTGATACACACAGCCTGAAGCGGTCTGTTATTCCTGTTCGTAGATATCGTTGACCATCTGCCAGCCGCCCAGCTCTTTCCAACGGTTGACGATAGTGCAGAACAGTTCTGCGGTTTTCGTTGTGTCATAGAGTGCCGAGTGAGCCTGATGACCATCGAAATCAATCCCGGCCAGATCACAGGCCCGGGCCAGAACCGTATGGCCCACCGCTAATCCCGCCAGGGTGGCAGTGTCAAAGGTTGAGAAGGGGTGAAAAGGGTTGCGCTTGATATCGCAGCGGTTGACGGCGGCGCTAACAAAACCGTGATCGAAAGAGGCGTTGTGGCCAACCAGTATAGCGCGTTTGCAGTTATGCGATTTTACCGCTTTACGGATGGGCTTGAAGATTTTTTCCAGCGCTTCCTCTTCAGGGATCGCGCCCCTCAGTGGGTTAAAGGGGTCGATGCCGGTAAAGTCGAGGGCCGATTTCTCAAGATTGGCTCCCTCAAAAGGCTCGACGTTGAATTCATAGCTCTGATCGATCATCAGATTGCCGTCATCGTCCATGGTCAGCGTGACGGCTGCGATCTCCAGTAAAGCGTCTGTCTGAGCATTAAAGCCGGCGGTTTCCACGTCGATCACAACGGGAAGATAGCCCCGGAAACGGTTTGACATCGGGTGCTGGTACTGAGCGCTTCTGTTCAATGCATATCCTTAATGGCTGATTCAGACAGCCAGATTTGTAATTAACCGGGCTTAAGTGTAAAGAGTTGCTCTGGTTTTCACAAATAACTCTGTACGGTTTCTGTGTGAGACTGGCAACGTGGTAGAATCTAAAGGTTTTCTGGCCTGTGCCGATACAGGGAGACTGGCACGCTCCTCAATTTTACTTGGATTCCGGTCGTTTATGCGTATCGTTGTACTGTTGCTTTTATTAACTGTTTCGATTCCGGGCTTCGCGGTAGGCTATTCAGCATCCATTGAACAATCCCGCTGGGATCTGGAAGCGTCAAAATTCAGTTGTCGCCTGTCCCAGAAGATCCCGCTGTTTGGTGAGGGGGAGTTTAATCAGGAAGCCGGAGAGACGGTGCGTTTTACCCTCAAGCCACTGCAGGGGCATGGTCTGAAAGGGCAGGTACAGATAATGGAAGGGGCTTCGCCATGGCAACCGGGTATTGCTACCCGCGAGATTGGGCAGGTTAAGTTTGCCGCCGATGGTACTATCCCGGTACCGACCAGTTATTCTCAACAGATGCTGGCGAGTTTGTTTCGCGGACGGATGCCGACCTTTCTGGCGCAGAACTGGGCGGAAACCGGAGAAACGGTGCGTATCGGTCTCTCTGCGGCTAACTTTCCGCCGGCTTACCAGGCCTATGCTGACTGCATCTCCGACCTGCTGCCGGTGAATTACCGGCAGATCGCCAGAACGGCTGTTCTGTTCCCCTCTGCTCAGTGGCAGTTGTCGGACTCCACCAAAGCGCGTCTTGATCTGATTGCGATCTACGTCAACAACGATGATTCAGTGAAGTCGATCTATGTTGACGGTCACTCCGATTCACAGGGGCGCCGGTTGGCTAACCGGGATCTGTCGAAGAAACGGGCGGAAGCGGTGACCGCTTATCTGGAGAAGAAGGGTGTCAGCCCTGAGCGAATAACCACCCGCTATCATGGTGAACGTTACCCTGTGGCACAGAAAAATGATCGCCTGACCCGTGAGCGTAGTCGCCGGGTAACTATCCGTTTAGACCGTAATTAACCCTGACCGCTACAGAGTGAGGGTAGCGTTTACCCCCCTGTTACTCTGGCGTAATCGTGATACAATTGCGCCCTTTCCTATTTTAGGTATCCGGTAGAGACTATGGTGCTCTCTACGGGCTGATTTTGCGTTTGGAGCCTCTCTATGTCCGACATTAAAAAGGTTGTGCTGGCCTATTCCGGCGGCCTTGATACATCTGTAATCGTGCGTTGGTTACAGGAAACTTATAATTGTGAAGTGGTAACCTTTACGGCTGACCTGGGTCAGGGTGAAGAGGTTGAACCGGCTCGTGCCAAAGCCGAAGCGCTGGGCGTCAAAGAGATCTACATCGAAGATCTGCGCGAAGAGTTTGTGCGTGATTTCGTTTTTCCGATGTTCCGTGCCAATACTATTTATGAAGGTGAGTACCTGCTGGGTACCTCTATCGCCCGTCCGCTGATCGCTAAACGTCTGATCGAAATCGCCAATGAAACCGGTGCTGATGCGATCTCCCACGGTGCAACCGGTAAAGGTAATGATCAGGTGCGGTTTGAGCTGGGGGCATATGCCCTGAAACCAGGCGTGAAGGTTATTGCGCCATGGCGTGAGTGGGATCTGACTTCCCGCGAAACCCTGATGAACTACTGTAAAGAGCACAATATCCCGGTTGATTTCTCCAGCAATAAGAAGAAATCTCCCTACTCTATGGATGCCAACCTGCTGCACATCTCCTATGAGGGTGACATTCTGGAAGACCCATGGGCTGAAGCTGAAGCCGATATGTGGCGCTGGTCTGTTTCCCCAGAGGAAGCACCGGATCAGCCAACCTATCTGGAGCTGACCTACGAGAAGGGTGATATCGTTGCTATCGATGGCAAGCCGATGAGCCCGGCAACCGTGCTTGAATACCTGAACAAGGTGGGTGGCGAAAACGGCGTGGGCCGTCTGGATATCGTTGAAAACCGTTTTGTTGGTATGAAGTCCCGTGGTTGTTATGAAACCCCGGGGGGCACGATTATGCTGCGGGCGCACCGGGCGATCGAATCGATTACTCTGGACCGTGAAGTTGCCCATCTGAAAGATGAGCTGATGCCCCGTTATGCCAAGACTATCTACAACGGCTTCTGGTGGTCAGAAGAGCGGAAAATGATGCAGCAGATGATTGACTTCTCGCAGCGTAATGTAAACGGTGATGTTCGCCTTAAACTTTACAAAGGCAATGTTATTGTTGTTGGTCGTCGTTCCGAAAACAGTCTTTTCGACGAGAGTATTGCAACTTTTGAGGATGATGCAGGCTCTTACGATCAGAAAGATGCGGCTGGTTTTATTAAGCTGAATGCGCTGCGTATGCGTATTGCGGCCAGTAAAGGACGTGATCTGCTCAACGGTTGATTCTGAAAACTGTAAAAAGCCCCGGTATGTACCCATATCGGGGCTTTTTTGTCTCTGGAGTGCTTTGATAATTATCTGATTTATATGATACTTTGAAAAATTCCATTCTGATGTAGGGCCTATGGAAATCAGCTACTCGGATAAAAAAGTTCTGATTGTTGATAACCGCCTGGAAGATCTTGCTGAACTCAAGATAATCCTGGGGAGCATGGGCGTGGCTGACATTCAGGTCGCCTCATCTGTAAATATGGCTTTGGTACTGTTGCGTGAGATGCACTATGACATCTGCTTTGTTCTGTTTGATCTGGGTAAGAATCATAAGAACGGCCTGCAGCTGATTCAGGAAGCCTCGGCGGAAGGGATTCGCCAGTTTTCCACAGTTTTTTCCCTGATCGTAGACCCCGAGCGCTCTAAGTTGCTGTTCGGTTCCCTCGATAATTCGCCTGATACCTATATATCCAAGCCCTATTCCGAGCCCAAAGTGCGTGTTCGCTTAGAAAAGATTATGCGGGTTAAACAGGTGATACAGCCCCTGGATGAGTTACTGGATCAGGGAGAGCTACAAAAGGCTCTGTTGATGTGCGACAAACTGAGTCAGAGTTACCCAGCGCTAAAGCTGTATATTCATCGGATTCGGGGCATCATTCTGCTTGAAGAGGGTGCTTATAGCAAAGCGGAAAAGTTGTTTGAGTCTATTGTGGCGCAACGTGTTCAGCCCTGGGCCCGGGTCGGGCAGGGGGTAGCGCTATGTCACTTGGGGGATTATCTGAATGCCCGCCAGATTCTGCAACAGGTGATTGATGAGTCCTACTTTTGCGTCGAGGCCTATACCTGGCTGGCACGCACCTACCGCGCCCTTGGTGAGCGGGGGGAAGCGATCAGTTTGTTGCGTAAAGCGGTGATGCTGCAACCCACGGTTCCCGAACTGCAGGGAGCGCTGGGTAGTCTTGCCGCCCAGAATCAGGAATGGAATATTGCCGTGGAGGCCTACAGCAATGCGATTCGTCATGCCCGGCAAAGTTGTTTTCAGTCGGATGACTATTACTTCAGTCTGGTGTCCGCACTACTGGCCCGCAGTAGTTTTGACCGGGATGTAGAGGAGTATGCTATTCGCACCCTTGAAGATGCTGTATTGGCGTTTCCCGGTGAGCCTATCGTGCAGTTTAAGTCGCGCCTGATGGTTGCCCAGGTCTACCGTCGGGCGGGTGCTCAGGGACGAGCGAATCTGGCAGCCCGTAATGCTTTTGATCTGTTCTGCGAGCTTGAACTGACCGAGCAGGCTGAGTGGGTGGAGCCCTTTCTTGAGGGGATGGAGGGCACCTCTATGGAAACAGAAGCGCAGACGATGAAGCAACATGTTAACCGTGACAGTGCCGCCCTGGAGTGGGGGAAGCTGAATATTCAGGGGATGCTGTGCTACCGAAAGAAAGACTACCAGAAAGCACTCAGTTTCTTTGTCCAGGCGGATAGCATTCTGCCCAATAATCCAAGCCTGACTCTGAATCTGGTGCAGGCTGCGCTTGAGCAGGCCCGCCATCCCGGAAATCAACGGGACGAGCTGTTGCTGCAGTGTGATAATGCGCTCTACAGTATCAACTATGGCGCCCTGGGCTTGCGTCAGCAGAAACGTTATCTGTCGTTGTCAGATCGCTGTGCCGATATGGTCAGGTCGATGGCGGAAGTTAAACGCGAAATTCAAGAGGGGGCTGACGCGTCCTGAGAGCTGCCTGGTCCCCGTCTGTTTCAGCCGTCCGGCTATTTATACTTCAGAATAAGATGGTGTCGTCGTCACCGAGAATGGAGTTTTCTATGACCGGCTTATCATTGTCATCGACGTGGTAAGCGGAACGGGCCAGTTTACGCGTCAGTAGCTTCTGTTGTGCTGCCTCTGGCAGGTCGGTGAACAGAATGGTTTGTTTTGATATCAGCAGGTCGATCAGATCTTCAATGATACGGCTGACTTCTAAGTCAGACTTCTCGAGCAGTTCTTGCGGGCTTTCGGTTTCATTATTGCTGGAAAGGAAACTGATTACATCCGGGTCGGTAATGTCCGCTACCGTTGAGTTCTCAACAGGGTGTGCTGACAGAGAGGTGATCTGTCCCTGTTCATTTCTGACTGCATAAAGCATAGGCCCGGGTTCCGCTGGTCTGATAGATGAAATTACGCTAAGTATGGCGGGCCTTATTTCATCGGGTCAAGTCCGTGCTGGCAATTTGGGTACAAATTCGCGGCTGACCTGCGTCATGACCCAGGGGCGCGCCAGTGGTCCTTTGATTGCATAATGGGGAGGGGCTATATAAAATCCCCACACTAAACGAGCTTCCTGAAGGGTTGCAGTGCAGGTCATACTCATATGATTGCAGCAGCCCTTTTTTATTGTACCGAGAGATTATGAAATCCCATAAAGTCCAGCAAGCACCGATTCCGATGCGTACCGTCGGGCCGATAAAGATCAGTGGACATATCCTGAACGAAAAAGTGTCAGTCCCTCTGGCAACCTATGAAACGCCCCTCTGGCCTTCGGTTGGCCGGGGTGCGAGGATTTCAGCACTGACCGACGAGGGGATAAAAACCACCGTTGTCGATGAGCGGATGAGCCGTTCCATTCTGCTGGAAGCAGAGGATGCCTTAGAGGCATATAAAGCTCTGGAGTCGATCAAATCCCGTAAGGATGACCTGAACCAGGTGGTGGCAACCACCAGCCGGTTTGCCAAACTGATCGAGATGAACAGCCAGATCGTAGCCAATCTGATCTATCTGCGTCTGGAGTTTACCACCGGGGATGCCTCGGGCCATAACATGGTGACCAATGCGGCAGATAAGCTGATTCCGTGGATTCTGAGTGAATATCCTCAGCTGCGCTACTCTTCAATCTCGGCAAACTACTGTTCCGATAAAAAAGCCACCGCTGTCAACGGTATTCTTGGCCGGGGAAAATACGTTATCAGTGAGATCCTGATACCCCGGGCGCTTTGTGAACGGCGGCTTAAGACCACTCCGGAGAAGGTGGTCGACCTGAATATCAAGAAAAATCTTATCGGTACGATGGTGGCGGGCGGCTTGCGCAGCGCCAATGCCCATTATGCTAATATGTTACTGGCGTTTTATCTGGCCACCGGGCAGGATGCGGCCAATATTATCGAAGGCTCGCAGGGGATTGTGCATGCCGAGGTACGCAATGGGGATCTGTATTTCTCCTGCACACTGCCAAATCTGATTGTCGGCAGCGTTGGCAATGGCAAAGGGATCGATTTTGTTGAGCAGAATCTCGCTGCTCTTGGCTGTAAAGAGTCCCGGGAGCCGGGTGAAAATGCCCGCCGACTGGCTGCTATCTGCGCTGCTACAGTGCTCTGTGGTGAGCTGTCCCTGATGGCCGCTCAGACGAATCCGGGTGAGTTGATGGAATCCCATCTGAAAATGGAACGCTGATGTCTGATCAGACGAACGACCGAAAAATTGAGCATATCCGGGCGATCGAAAACGACCCCAGGACCGATCGTGACGGACGATTTTTTGATCAGATCCAGCTATGTCATCGGGGACTGCCTGAGCTGGCGCTGGATCAGATTGACCCCTCGGTTGAGTTTCTGGGTAAAAAGCTCAGCTTTCCGTTGCTGATCTCTTCGATGACCGGTGGCGACCACGCATTGATTAAAACCATTAACCGCAATCTTGCCGAAGCCGCTGAGCGCACCGGTGTGGCGCTGGCGGTGGGTTCTCAGCGGGTGATGTTTACTCAGCCAGCGGCGCGGGACAGCTTTGATCTGCGCGCCTATGCGCCGAATACCGTTTTGCTGGGTAATGTTGGTGCGGTTCAGCTGAACTATGGCTTTTCCCTCGAACAGTGCCAGCAGGCGGTCGATCTTCTGCAGGCGGATGGTCTCTATCTGCACCTGAATCCGCTGCAGGAAGCGGTACAGCCGGAGGGGGATACTGACTTCTTTGGGCTGCAGGAAAAAATTGCCGCGGTGGCCGCAGGACTGTCGCAGCCGGTACTGCTGAAAGAGGTGGGGGCGGGGCTCTCGCCTCTGGATATAGAAGAGGGTCTTGCCGCGGGTATAAAGTGGTTTGATCTGGCCGGCACAGGCGGGACATCATGGAGCCGTATCGAGCATCATCGCAGTGCTGCCAGTGACGATGATCTGGGACTTTGTTTCCAGGATTGGGGTATTCCGACGCCGCAGGCGCTGAAACTGGCGCAACCGTATCAAAATAGTGCAGGTTTCATCGCCAGTGGTGGTCTCAGGGATGGGATTGATATGGTTAAATCTGTTATACTCGGCGCCTCGCTCTGCGGCATGGCCGCACCGTTCCTGAAACCGGCAATGGAATCCGTCGATTCAGTGGTCAGGGTAATAGAGCAACGCCGGCGTGAATTCACTACAGCTATGTTTTTGCTGGGCGCGCCGGATGTGAACAGTTTATTTATGAATCGGGCTCTCATTCTGGGCGAGCGTTGAGGATTTTAAGTACGTATGTCCGTCGGTATTGATGAAATCAGCTTTTACACCTCCAACTATTTTCTGGATCTGAAAAACCTGGCGATGGTCCAGGAGATCGATCCTGACAAGTATTATCAGGGGATTGGGCAGGAAAAAATGGGAATGCCTGCTCCGGATGAAGATGTGGTGACGATGGCTGCCAATGCTGCTCTGCCTCTGGTTGAGCGGGTCGGGACTGATGCGATCAGCACCGTCATGTTTGCCACCGAGACCGGTATCGACCAGTCGAAGTCTGCGGGTGTCTATGTCCACCGTTTACTGGGGTTGACATCCCGGTGTCGCGTGGTTGAGCTGAAACAGGCCTGCTACAGTGCCACCGCCGCGATTCAGATGGCCTGCGCTCTGGTTGCCCGTCAGCCAGAAAAAAAGGTGTTGGTGATTGCGTCTGATGTGGCGCGATATGATCTGGGAACCTCCGGCGAGGCGACTCAGGGATGCGGTGCGGTTGCCATGTTGATTGCAGCCAGTCCCCGTCTGGTGGAGCTTGATCCTGAGGTGGGTAACCACACCGAAGATGTGATGGACTTCTGGCGTCCCAACTACCGTTCTACCGCACTGGTGGATGGTAAATATTCCACCAAGATCTATCTGCAATCGCTGAAGCATGCCTGGGAGCATTTCTGCGAAGTCAGTTCGCTGGCCTTTAATGATTTCCAGCACTTCTGCTATCACCTGCCGTTTACCCGGATGGCTCAGAAAGCGCACAAGCATCTGGCGCGGATCAATCGCAGCGCTTTGTCTCCCGAACTGCTGGATCTGCAGGTTGAAGACACACTGCTGTATAACCGTATTATCGGCAACAGCTATACTGCGTCCATGTATATCGGCCTGGCTTCACTGCTGGAAAACTGCAAACAGAATCTGGCGGGCAAACGGGTGGGCTTTTTCAGTTATGGTTCCGGTTCGGTCGCCGAGTTTTTCTCTGGAAAAATTGTCGCTGGCTATGAGAAATATCTGCACGGCGACAGACACCAGACGATGCTTGAGGCCCGTAGTGAAGTGTCCTACGAAGAGTATCTGGAGCTGTATAACGATACCGACCCGGTGGATGGCGGAGTACATACCAAGACCGAAGGTACCACCGGACGTTTCCGTCTGGTGGGGATCTCTCATCATAAGCGTGAATATATCGCCTGCTAAGGGCGCTTCAGTTAAGGGCTCTGTTTCATGAAGGCGTGTGCCCCCGGTAAGCTGATTCTCAGTGGAGAACACTCGGCAGTCTATGGGGCACCGGCTATCGCCCTGGCGGTTAACCGCTATATCCATTGCCACAGTTCGCCCGCTGCCATTGATGGTCTGAGTCTGAGTTTGCCCGAAGCGGGCTGGCAGACGCAGATCAGCTGGCCTGAGCTGCGCCAACTGGCGGAACATTTGAATCAGCGTTTTACACAGTTTGAGCAGGGCCTGCTAGGAGCCGGAGAAATTCTCGAAGCTCCCCATCAGCTTGCGCTGTATGCGCTCAGTCAATGCCTTAATAATGATGATCCTGCTGGCGGTGTAACGCTGGAGATCCGTTCTCAATTGCCGCTGGGGTCGGGGATGGGGTCCTCTGCCGCACTGGGTGCTGCTGTAACGGTCCTGGGGCAGACGCTTTTCTCACAACCCCTTACAACCGCTCAACTGTTTCAGCGGGTACGATACTGCGAACGCCTCTGCCATGGGCGGGGTGGGCTGATCGATGCGGCTACCGTCTCATACGGCGGTATGGTGCAGGTGGCTGCTGGTCAGGTTGAGCAACTGCCGGTCCGGCTGGGTGAGGGCTGGTACTATATTCATACCGGCATACCACGGGTGGGTACCGGGGAGTGTGTTGATGTTGTTCGCCGCCGCTTTGGTGAATCGGACCTGTGGCAGGCGTTTGCCGAACTTACCCGGCAACTGAGTACGACCATTGTTAAAGGCGATGATCCACGGCAACTGATGCGGGAAAATCACCGTCTGCTGACCGCGATCGGGGTGGTCCCTGAGCCGGTACAACAGTTTATTCAGACGCTGGAAAACCTGGGCGGAGCGGCCAAAGTGAGTGGTGCCGGTGCGGTATCCGGTGATTCGGCCGGAGCACTGATCGCCTACCTGCCAGGCGGCGACCTGACATCGCTTTGTCAGCAAAGCGGCTATAGTTTTATGGCGATAGAGGAAGATAGCGAGGGAGCCAGACTTGAAGATTAAGGTGACGGCACCGGGCAGCCTGATGCTGATGGGGGAGCACGCCGTACTCTTTGGTCAGCGGGCGCTGGCCTGTGCTGTGGATAAACGTATCACTGTCACCCTGACCCCCAGAGGGGACCGCATCGTGACAATCGATTCGGCCCTGGCGCAATACCGTTCAGACCTGGATTCACTTAGCGCCGAAGCTGAACTCAGCTTTGTTCTGACCGCTATCGAGCGCCAGGCCGCCGTGCTTCCTGGCGGTTTTGATCTGCTCATTCAGACAGAGTTTTCCCACACCGTTGGGCTGGGTTCTTCAGCCGCCGTCACTGCTGCGGTGGTGTCGGCGTTACAGGCTTTCGCCGGTAAACCGTGCAGCGATCCGCTAATACTCTTTAAGGAAGCCCTGGCCGTGGTGCATCAGGTGCAGGATGGCCGGGGGTCCGGCACCGACCTGGTGGCTGCTGTTTATGGAGGTGTGGTGGGGTACACCGTGGCATCACCCGGTACCGAGCCGCAGATTCGGGCACTGGGGGGGATCCCCCCGATCAGTCTGTTCTATGTCGGTTACAAGATGAAAACCCCGGATGTACTGAAACGGGTTGAAGAGTTTGCGGCGCAGGCGCCACAGCTGTATACCGGACTGTACCAGTTGATGGGGCAGACCGCAGAGCAGGCGGAGCTGGCAGTCGACAGAGCTGACTGGCCGCAGCTGGGCCGGTTAATGAATATCTATCAGGGGCTGATGGATGCGCTGGGGGTGAATGACCGCAACCTGGCGGAGATTATCTATAGCCTGCGCAGCTCTCCTGAGGTGCTGGGGGCGAAAATTTCAGGATCAGGATTGGGGGACTGTGTACTGGCACTAGGCGATCCATCCGACTATGGTTTGACTTACGAACAAATACCTGTGGCGGTGTCTGCGGAGGGGGTGACGGTTGAATATCTCTAAACCGATGAACAAAGAGAGTGTGATTAACGCCTATCTGCCGACAACGGTTACGCCGGTGGCTGATAGCAGCGACACGCAGTTTGCCCCCAGTAATATTGCGTTGTGTAAATACTGGGGCAAGCGGGATGTTGAGCTGAACCTGCCGGTAAACAGTAGTCTGTCGGTCTCGCTGGCGCATCTGGGCAGCCGGACAAAAGTTTCCGTGAGCGATAGCGATCAGGTCTGGCTCAACGGAGCTCAAGTGGCTGCCGGGGATAAGTTTGCCCGTAAGGTGATCGCTTTTATCGATCTGTTCCGTCGCGGCACTGATCACTGCGTCAGAGTCGAAACCGAGAACAATATCCCCACCGCTGCCGGGCTGGCATCATCCGCTTCCGGCTTTGCCGCGCTGATGTTGGCTATCGACCAGTTCTACGGATTAAATCTGGAGCCTTCAGTGCTGTCCGCCTTTGCCCGGATGGGCAGTGGCAGCGCCAGCCGTTCGCTCTATGAGGGGTTTGTGGAGTGGCAGATGGGAATTCGCGAAGATGGCATGGATAGTTTTGCGCTGCCATTAGATGTCCGCTGGCCGCAACTGCGAATTGGTCTGCTAAAGGTAGACACTGGGGAGAAAGCAGTCGATTCCCGTGCCGGCATGAACCGCACGGTGGACACCGCCCATCTGTATCAGAGCTGGCCCTTGCAGGCCGCGGCTGATCTGGAACGTCTGCACCAGGCGATTGCTGACCAGAGTTTTACCTGCCTGGGGGAGACCGCTGAACAGAACGCTCTGTCAATGCACGCCACCATGATCGCCTCCTGGCCTCCGCTGCTCTACTGGAAACCGGACTCTGTTGCTGCCATGCAGACGGTCTGGCAGGCCCGTGCTGAAGGGCTGGAGCTTTATTTCACTATGGATGCCGGTCCCAATCTTAAGCTGCTGTTTACCGCCGACGCTGAAACCGCAGTGAATCAGCGCTTTCCCGGTCTGGAAGTGATCAGACCGTTTGGCTGACACGGTGCAACAGCCAAGCGCCGCTGCCGGCACAGCGCGTGAGGGGTTTATTCTCACCCGGCAACAGTTTGATACCCCGCACGGGATCAGCTTTCAGTTCTGGTTAAAATCTGGCGATAGTGTTTTTCCCGTCACCGTGCCGGGTCAGGAGGGGGTGTTTTTTGTCCTTGAAGAGGATGTTCCCCGCATTGAGTCACTGCTTAGCAGTCATTTTAAAAACCAGCCAGACTTGCACAACCACTGGCGGTTACAGTCCCTGCCGCTTAAGGATCTGCAGCAACGTCCTGTCTATGGTCTCTACAGTCATTCGCTAACGATCTACCGTCAGTTGACCGATCTGCTGCAAACCTACGCTATCCCGATGATTGAGGAGGATATCCGCCCCGTCGACCGGTTTCTGATGGAACGGTTTATTCAGGACAGCGCCCGGGTACGTTTCAACGACGAGACGGCAAAGCTACAACCGACTGAGCTTGAGCCCCGTTTAACCATGCTGTCGGTGGACATCGAAACCACCATGCGCGCGGACCGGATCTTCTCCATCGGCCTCTACTCCGATCAGTTGAGTAAGGTGCTGATTGTTGGCGATGGCCCGAACGAGCCCTGGCTGGAATATGTTAACGATGAGCGGGCACTGTTACAGGCGTTTGTCCGCGAGGTGGAGCATTGTGACCCGGATATCTTTATCGGCTGGAATGTGGTCGGTTTCGATTTCAGGGTGTTGCAGGAACGGGCTAAGCGATTGCAGGTGCAGTTGAATCTGGGCCGGGATGGCAGCCGCATTCAGGTGATCGAATCGGCCAATGGGAAGTGGTTCTGCCGTATCGCCGGGAGGGTGGTGCTGGACGGCATCGATACTCTGAAAGGCGCTACCTGGCAGTTTGAAAGTTTCTCCCTCGAGTATGTCTCTAATCAGTTGCTGGATCGCGGCAAACTGCTGGGACAACAGATGGATGAGGGGCTCAACCGGGGCGAAGAGATTCAGCAGGTCTACCGGGAAAATCCCCGCCAACTGGCGGAATATAATCTGGAAGACTGCAAGCTGGTGTGGGATATCTTCGAACACGCCCAGTTGTTGCATTATCTGATTGAGCGCAGCCGCCTGACCGGCTTGCCGCTGGATAAAGTGGGTGGTTCGGCGGCCGCGTTTGATAACCAGTATCTGCCCCGCCTGCACCGTAAAGGTTATGTGGCGCCGGTGTATGCCTCCGGTGAGTCGCAGATGGGAGCCCCGGGGGGCTATGTGATGGAGTCCCGCCCGGGGCTCTATCATCAGGTGCTGGTGCTGGATTTTAAAAGCCTGTACCCAAGTATTATCCGCACCTTTATGATCGATCCCTATGCACTGGCAGAAGGCACCGGTACAGAGTGTCCGCCGGAGGATCTGGTGCCGGGTTTTAACCACGCGATCTTTACCCGTAAAGAGGCGATTTTGCCTGGCATTATTGAACGCCTGTGGCAGGCGCGGGACCGGGCAAAAGCGGAAAAAAATGCGCCCCTTTCTCAGGCGATCAAGATTATCATGAACAGCTTCTACGGGGTGCTGGGCTCCAATGTGTGTCGTTTCTTTGATCAGCGTCTGGCGGGTTCAATCACCCTGCGCGGCCATGAGATCCTCACCCGCACCAAAGCGAAGATCGAGCAGCAGTTTGGCTACACCGTCATCTATGGTGACACCGATTCGGTGTTTGTCTGGCTGGGGGATGAGTTTCCGGTAGAACAGGCAGCCAGCGAGGGTAAGCGGCTGGAGCAGTTTCTTAACCAGTGGTGGCAGGAGGAGGTGCAGCAGCGTTTTGGTTTACCCTGCCATCTGGAGCTGGAGTATGAAACCCACTACCGTCGTTTCCTGATGCCTACTATGCGCCATTCAGAGAAGGGCACCAAGAAGCGTTATGCGGGAATCCGTCTGTTTGATGATGGCCGGGAGGAGCTGGTTTTTAAAGGGCTGGAATCCGTTCGCTCCGACTGGACGCCGCTGGCACGGCGGGTACAGCGGGAGTTGTATCGCCTGATCTTCAGTGAGCAGCCCTATAGCGACTATCTGAAACAGATCGTTAACCAACTGAAAGCGGGTGAGCTGGATAATGAGCTGGTATACCGTAAACGGCTGCGTCGGCCATTGGATGAGTACACCAAAAACCGGCCGCCCCATGTACAGGCGGCGCAGAAAGCTCAGGACCGGTTTACCCGGGAGGGAAAGAAGCGGCCCTTCAGCGCCGGGATGTACATTGAGTATCTGATGACCGTGAATGGCCCGGAACCGCGGATGTTTGCCCGCTCACCCATTGACTATCAGCACTATCTTGATCGTCAGTTGACACCGGTGGCCGACAGCATCCTGATGTTTCTGGGCGATAGTTTTGCAGCGTTGTATGTCCCGCAGATCGATCTGTTTTAATGCTAACGGTATCCCGCCTGCTGTAACAGCAGGATAGCCCGTTCCCGGTTGGCTCCGCTGGCGGACAGATTGGCCGGGTCTTCGGTAAAGCGGCCCCGACGGCCGATTTCGCGCACCGGATAGACCTGGCTGTTTACCGGGTACTCCAGACTCAGCCTGGCATACAGCGCCTGCGCCGGTTTTGTGGTCAGCCATTCCAGCAGGTCGATAGCCTGTTCTCTGTGGGGGGCATGGGCGGTGACCGCTGCACCGGTGATATCCACATGGACGCCGCTGCTATCCTGATCGGCCCAGAACAGTTTTAAAGGGGTGTCAGGGTGTTCATGCTGATACCGGGCAAAGTAGTAGGCGTTGACGATACTGACATCACAGATCTGTTGTTCCATCGCCGGAAATATCTGTGCATCCTCTTCGAAAGGGCGTACCGCCAGGTTATTGACCCAACCCTGCAGCATGGCCAGGGTTTTCTGTTCCCCCTCCCGGTTAATCAGCATCGCCACCAGCGACTGGGTGTAGGGTTGTTGTGATGTCCGCAGGCAGAGGTTGCCCAGCCAGCGTTTATCCGCCAGCTCAGCATAGCCCTTCAATTCGGCTTTGTTCAGACTGGCACTGTTGTAGATCAGTGTCTGAGTGCGTTTGGCAAAGCCAAACCAATGGTTGTCAGGAGATCGCAGATGTCCCGGAACATTGTCCTCCAGCATGGCCGAGGCTACCGGCGCTGTCAGACCTTTATGCGCTGCCAGCCAGAGACTGGCGGCACCGGTGGTTAATAGCAGATCTGCCTGGCTGTTGCTTCCTTCTGCTTCCAGACGGGCGAGCAGGGTGCTGGCGGGCGCCACCAGATAGCTCACCGCGGTACCGGTTTCGCGGGAGTATTGATCAAAAAGCGGTTTGAGATAGCTGGCATTTTTTGTCGAATACACCCGTAATTCAGCTGCCTGTACCGGGGAAAACAGTGTTGATGTCAGTATCAGGCTGAGTGCGCACAACAGATATTTCATGGATCGTTCACCTTTACAGTAAAACAGCGTCAGGAGGGGGTTGCCCACTGACGCAGCAGGTTGTGGTAAAGACCGCTTAAGCGGACCGTTTCGGGGTGGACTGCTCCCAGTTCGGTGGTGAGTACCTGTACTGAGTTGTCCAGATTGAACAGCATTTCGCGCTGCTGAATATCTCTGACCATGCTCTGAATCCAGAAGAACGAGGCTATCCGGACACCTTTTGATACCGGAGATACCGAGTGCAGGCTGGTGGATGGATAGAGCACCATATCGCCGGCCGGAAGTTTGACCCTTTGAGGCCCATACTGTGTCTCTATGGTCAGCTCACCGCCCTCATATTCATCCGGCTCCGTCAGAAACAGGGTGGCAGACAGGTCTGTGCGTAATGTCAGGTGGGTTGTGGGGATCTGCATCAGCGCCCCATCGATATGTGCACCATAGGTCTCATTTTCGCTGTAGCGGTTAAATTTGGGAGGGTAGATCCGGTCGGGCAGGGCCGCAGAGATAAAGGCCGGATGGCAGGACAGGGTCTTGAGAATATGGTTCCCCAGGCTGATGGCGGGTTCCTGACTATCGTCCAGTTGCTGGTTATGCTTTACGTTTCTGGCGAGCGAACCAGCGGTTTTAACGCCGCTCTGCCAGTCTGCACGGTCAAGGTGCTCTCTGAACTGTTGCAGTTCGTTGGCCTGTAAGACATTGGTAATTGTGATCAGCATGTGAGCCTCCTTAAAAGGGTTTATGCAGTTCTGTGGCCCTGATATCGGCAAGGGTGGCGCAACCGCTCATCGCCATGCAGAGTTCCAGCTCTTCGCGCAGCAGTTTGATCATGTGGGCGACACCTAATGCCCCCGCGACGCTGAGGGCATAGAGTTGCAGGCGACCGATCAGTACCGCATCTGCGCCCAGGGCGATCGCTTTAAAAACATCACTGCCGCTGCGGATACCACTGTCGAATAACAGCGGGTACTGATCACCCACCGTCGCGCGTATAGCCGGTAGTACTGAGAGGCTGGCCGGCGCGCCGTCCAGGGTGCGTCCACCGTGGTTGGAGACGATGATCCCGGCAGCACCTGATTGTTGCAGTAGCCCGGCATCCTCAGGATGCAGTACGCCTTTGATAATTACTGGTACCGGGCTTTCATCGATCAGTTGCTGCAATTGTTGCAGTGTGGGGGCGTTTTCCCGACGGCTGCTAAATATCCGGCTTTCACAGCTGCTGTGATGCCGGGGTGTGTCAGAGCCCGGGTCAATCAGGTTGGCTGCTTTAACCGTTTCGGGACGCTTAAACCCCGCCCTGACTGCACGGAGACTGGGGGCCTGTATCGCCGCATCGAGGGTGACTACAATGGCCTGATATCCGGCCGCAATGGCCCGCTGGATCAACGCATTGGTGTTTTCCTGACGGGGTTGAAAATAGAGTTGGAACCAGCGTTCAGCGGTGCTTCTTTGCGCAATCTGTTCCAGAGTTACCGAGGAGAGTGTACTGGCCAGCATGCAGGTATCAGTTGATTTCGCCGCATAGGCGGTGGCCAGCTCCCCCTGCGGGTGCACCAGCGTCTGATAGGCAACCGGCGCCAGCAATAGAGGGTGCCGGAGCTGTTTGCCAAACAGTTGTATTGCGGTAGTGGCGTTTTCGGGGGCGGGCATTACTCTCGGGGTAATCGCCCAGCGATGAAATGCTGTTTCGTTGTTGTGCAGGGTTATATCCTGGCCGCTGCCACCGCTGATAAAGGCCAGAATATCCGCCGGGATAAACCTTTGCGCCAGTGATACATAGTCTCTGGCGCAGGCAATCTCTGCCGGAATGTAGTCCAGAGGTGAATGATGGGGTGTATGAGTGTTCATTGTTTGCCTGAGTTCTGAATGCAGGGCAGCCGTTATGGCTGCCCTGTAATGGGTTTCATCAACGGTTCAGAAGCTGTACTCCATGGTGAGTTGTGCGTTCCGTTTGTCGCCGATGTAGGTAAATGAACCCGAACGATAAGCGGCCAGATAGTAATCTTTGTTGAACAGGTTGCCGACATTGAGACGGAACTTCAGATCGCGATTGACCTGATAACTGGCGAAGGCATCAAATACCGTATACTCCGGTACGCCAAGGTCTTCATTGGCAGCGGTATCCGGCTGGCCAGTATAGCGGGCGCTTTCATAGGTGGCTGAGCCTCCCAGAGCAAAGGCGGGGGTTGCCTGGTATTTCAGCAGCAGTGAAGCTGATCTATCGGCAAAGTTGGCCAGGGTTTTTCCGACATTATCGGCGTTGACCGATTCCAGCACTTCGGCGTTCATAACCGCCAGCCCGGCCTGAATACTGAGACGTTCGGTCAGATTACCTGCCAGCCCCAGCTCAATGCCTTCAACCCGGTTTTTTCCGGTGTTTAAAGAGCCTTCAGTACTGTAAGAGTCGCCGGTAGGCTGTTCCATAACATCATTTTTCGTAATCCGGAACAGTGCAGCTGTCGCCAGTAAACGGTCATCCTGCAAACGCCATTTAGTACCCAGCTCCCAGCTTTGGGTGCGTTCCGGATCACCCAGCTGCGGGTCACTGGCATCAACGCAGATCCCGCCATAGCCGCAGCTGGTGCCGACATCGGATTCACCGCCATTCAGGTTGGTTGCCGTCGAGAAACTGGCGTAGATGTTGGCGCGTGGGGTGATGTCATAACTGGCCCCTATATGGCCATTCCAGTAGCCGCCTTTATCGGTGAAGTCATGCGGAGCACTGGGCTGGGGGCCGCTACGCCCGTCAGGATCGAAATTGGCGGTGGTTTTATAGTCATAGTAGTCGTGACGGATACCGCCAAACAGGGTCCATCTATCGGTCAGATCAACGGTATCCATCAATGACAGGGAGAGGGTTTCAACATTCCAGTCGGAATCCGCATCGCCGCGGGTAATATCGCGTTGCATCAGATGGTTGACCCCGGCTACGGTGTTGCCGTCGGCATCAGTGATACAGTAACTTTCGCCCACACCACTCCTGCCAACAGTGAAACAGTTGGCGGAACCAGATGATGATGTATTGTAGACACCGTTGAGCACACTCTGATGACTGTATTCTGCGCCGATTACCAGCTCATGATCCAGTCCGCCGATCTCCTGTGTTGTCAGCAGGTTCAGCTGGTTGGCGAAGTATTCAACTTCCTGCCAGCCCTGATGGGTACTCAGGCTTGCAGAGGTATATCCATTGGTATCATTAGTGGCATCGGTCATGGTTGAATAGGCGGTTGTACCCCTGGCACCGGTGGTGATATAACCATTATCTGTGGTGCCATAACGGGTCAGGTTGACGATACGGGTTTGAGGGTTGATCTCATACCCCATTCGAACAGTGAATGTATCCACCTGTGACTCGAGGAAGTCCTCATCCTGCACATAGGCGGGTATGTTTCTGACCACTTTACCGCTGGAACGGTCGATATAGGTGCCAAGATCCGGACTGTCGGTACCTTCGAAGTGATAATAGTCGGCGGTCATTTCCAACTGATCGGTAAACTGATGAGACAGTGACAGTGCCGCGCCGATCCGCTCTCTGTCGGCAGGTGATCGTTCCGGAACATCCTCCTGCGCATGCAGAATATTGGCGCGCAGTGCGGTGTCGTAATCGATAACCTGGTTGGTGTCGAGGGTCAGCCGGTGGTAGTTATCGGTGCCGATACCGGCCGACAGTTTGGTAAAGTCATATTCGGTGCTGGCTCGTTTCGTCGCGGAGTTGACAGCACCACCGGTGGTTCCCCGACCGGCAAAAGAGGAGCTGGGCCCTTTGCTGATTTCCACCTGTTCTACGGCAAAACTCTCCCGTACGGTCATCCCCGGATCTCGCAGACCATCGATAAAGATATCGCTGCGGGCTTCGTGGCCCCGAATGATATAGCGATCACCGAAGGCGTTACCGTTTTCTCCGGTCCCCAGAGTAATACCCGGCTGTCCATCAAGAATCTCCCGCAGATCGCTCCGGCCAGAGTCTGATATCTCAGCGGCGGTCAGCACGGTAATGGTCTGCGGCGTTTCGGCCAGTGAACGGGTTCTGCGTGGGTCGGATACACGGTCTGCCAGATAGGGAGCACCGGGCACTGCATACGGGTTGGTATCCGGTGTCAGCGATTCTTCAATCTTCAGTTTATCCAGCGCGATGCTGGTTTCATCCGCCGTTGCTACGCTGGCCATTAACGCACCTGAAATTGCCAGTGCCAGAGTACCGGGGGCAAAGCCCGCCGTTCTGTTTTTCCTTAGGGTGTGTGCTGGCGTAGAAACCATCGTTATGTTGTCCATCGGTGTTCCTTAAAACAGTTTTCGTGTTGGATTAAGTGAAAATTCAACCGGAAGGGTCAGTTCTAAATGATCGCTGCTGAGTTCATCGGGTACCGCGGCAAAGGGGCTGGCGCGAACCAGCATCTCTACGGCCTCCTGATCCAGACGAGCGTCACCGGAGCTATTAACCACTTCAGCGGATTCAACCCTGCCGCTTTTCCGGATAATGAATTTCACGAGAACTACCCCGGTGACGCCATCCTTTCTGGCGCTGCGGGGATAGCGTTTGAAGCGTGCGATTCTGGCCATGACCCGGGTCAGATAGCTCTGCCGGGCGGCGGGATTGCCACCTGTTTCTGCACGTTCCCCCACACCTGTTGCTCTTGTCGCTGACTGAGAGGGCCGCTGCTCTGACTCAGGAGTTGCTTCAGAACGGTCCGGCACCGACTCGGGTACTGTTTGTTGTTTTTGTGCTGGCTTCGGCTCAGTTTTTGGCACAGGCTTCGGCACTGATTTTGGTTCAGGTTTTGGTTCGGGTTTTGGTTCGGGTTTTGGTTCGGGTTTTGGTTCGGGTTCGGGTTTGGCTTGCGGTGTCGGTTGTTGCCGGGGTTCCTCTTTAGTGATCTGTTCCGGTCGTTGCGCGTCTTCGGTGCTCTGTTTCGTGTTGTTGCTTTGCTCAGGTGTTGCCATAAAACTGCCTGCAAGCCCGACACTCACCTGCAGACCTTCCTGTCCTTCTGCGATGGCGCCCTCAGTCGCCATCGGCACCACCCAGATCAGCAGGACACCCAGATGCACAACGGTGGCGGCTGTAATACTGAAGATCATCTGTCGGCGGGTGATCATAGGGTGTGCTCTGTGGCTATCTGAAGCGTCTTAATGCCATGTTTCTGAACCGCCAGAATAATGGGGTCCAGCGCAGAGGAGGGCAGATCACGATGGATATGGCAGAGCACCACGGTTTGTGGAGAAAGCCCCAGTCCCGCCATAGTGGATTGCAGATCTCCGTCGATGCTATGACCGTTGATCCGGTAGTCACCGGAGGCGGAGACTTTAATTTCCAGTTCACCGGGGTTGAGTTCACTGTCACTGCTGGAGGCGGGAATGCGCAGTTGCTCATCCCTGGTTTCGATATGGCCTGCCAGCATGAAAAAAATCAGTAACAGAAAGACGATGTTGATTGCCGGAATCATGCTGTTATCCAGATTACTTCGTTGTGAGACACGTTGCCCTGTCGCGACAATTTTCATTCAGACACCGATGGGCTCAGATTAAGTTGTACGATCCCCGCCGCTCGCAGGTTATCGATTATATGGATCGTCTGCTGAACCCTGACTGCGGAGTGTGCAGTCAGCGTGACGGCTCCACCTGCATTGGCGATGGCGCTGAGTTGTTGCGAAAACGCGATTGAATCCACGGTGTAAATCGTGCCGTTCAGGTCAGCCCTGTTGTCAGTGAGTAGCAGCAACCGGTTAACCTCTGGCAGCAGGCTCTGGGTGCCGGGTGAGGTGGCTTTAAGTTCCAGTTGCCGGGTTTTGTTAAACGTGGAAGACAGCATAAAAAACAGCAGCAGGATAAACACGACATCGATCAATGGCGTCAGGCTGATGCTCTGTGAGGCCCGCGGTGTTATCTCAAGCAGCACGACTATGCTCCCGCAGCGACACGGTCTTTGCTTCACTCTGCACTAATGGGCAGGTGAACACCTGTGTGACAGAGTCGTTGATCAACATGGCGCAGCGTTCGGCCTTGCGTTCTAAAACGCTATGCGCTGTTGCTACCGGAATAGCGACTGCCAGCCCAACGGCGGTGGTTAGCAGTGCCTGCCAGATCCCTCCGGACAAAACGGCGGGGTTGACATTGCTGCCAGCCGCTTCCATCTGCTGAAAGGCCACAATCATTCCGAGCACCGTACCCATCAGACCCAGCAGGGGACTGAGGCTGGCGATCACTTCCAGTGGCCGGAGCAAGGCCCTGAGCTGGTTAACCAGATGGCTGGCCTGTCGGGACAGCTCTTCCTGCAGTAAGTGGGGGTCCTGTTGCTGTGTAATACCCTGCATCGCATAGCGGATAATGCCCGATACCGGTCGTTGTGAGTGGAGTGCTTGGATGGCTCCTGCCGGGTCATGGCTGCGCCACTTACTCAGACTTACGGCGATGTCGCGACAGCTTTCCGGTTTAATAACGGCAAACTGCCAGAGCTTGATAAAGATAATGCTGAGGGAGAACACCGAGAGTGCTATCAGTATCCAGACCACCGGCCCACCAATCTCAATCATCCTGACAAGCTGATCAGCACTGGCGCTTAAACTATCACTGTCGATTAGCTGTCGGGACAGGTCATTAGCATTGATGCTATCAACAGGTGCTGAATGGATCACTGGTTGTTGCGGGATGCCGACCATCCCCGGGTCGGTCGACTGAGCGTTTGGGGCGGGATGTAGCTCTGATGGTGGGCTCTGTTCAAAAGTGAGGTTGTCTGAGGTTTTCATTATAAACCTTAATCTTAATGCTACTGAGAATGATTCGCATTATAATTATATGGAGTTTAATGTTTCAAGCGCTTTTGTGAAAAATATTCATATTGGAAGTGCAGCAATGTCGCCAAGACAGGCAGACGAGTCTGATTCAGGGGAGGCCATGTGGATGGCACAGTGGCGATCCATACCGGTTTTAAATGTGCCTAAAAATAGGTAATCTGTCTCTATCGTCCTATAAATTGTGATGATGTGTATAAGTTTTACCCATGGTGTTTCACTAAAACTTCACTGTGATGTGCTGATCAATCTCCGATAATAACGCCCGTTGAAAACCTTCAGAGAGTGCTCTGATGTTGCGGGAGTGAATATGAATCAACCACAAAAGAATCCTCAGCCCTGGCTGCTAACCCCTGGCCCCATCAACACCAGCATGGCCGTTAAACAGGCGATGTTGCACGACTGGGGCTCCTGGGACGGTGACTTTCGGGCGCTGACCAAAGCGGTCTGTGATCAGTTGATAAGCTTTGTTGATGATCAGGATGCCTTTGTCTGTGTGCCGGTGCAGGGCAGTGGCACCTTTGCTGTAGAAGCAACGCTGGGCACTCTGATCCCCCGGCAGGGTAAAGCGCTGGTGCTGGTTAATGGCGCTTATGGTCAGCGGATGACGAAAATTCTCGACTATATGGCCCGTGACTATGTTGTTCTGGATAAAGGCGATTATGAACCGCCGCGGGGTGCCGAAGTGGCCGCTATTCTTGAGCAGGACCGGGGGATAACCCATGTGCTGCTGGTTCACTGTGAAACCAGTTCGGGCATTCTCAACCCTGTCGCGGAGATCGCTGAAGTGGTTGAGCGACATGGCCGGGGACTGATCATCGACTCGATGAGTGCCTTTGGCGCGATCGACATCCACAGCAGCCGGGTTCGCTTTGATGCTCTTATCTCCTCCGCCAATAAATGTTTTGAAGGGGTGCCGGGGTTTGGTTTCGCGCTGATCCGAAAAACAGTGCTGCAGCACTGTGCCACCCATGCGCACTCCCTGAGTATGGACCTGTACGATCAGTGGCAGTATCTGGAGAAAACCGGCCAGTGGCGCTTTACCCCGCCAACCCACGTGGTGGCGGCCTTTATTCAGGCGCTAAAAGAGCACCAGGAGGAGGGCGGTGTCGCCGGACGTTTTGCCCGCTATCGGCGTAATCAGCAACGGCTGGTGGCCGGGATGCGCCAGCTTGGATTTAAAACGCTGCTGGCGGATGAATGGTTATCCCCTATCATTGTCACTTTCTTCGCACCGGGGTATGCAAATTTTAACTTTCAGCGTTTCTACGATCTGCTAAAAGCCCGCAACTACATTATCTATCCGGGCAAGCTGACTCAGGCAGAGAGTTTCCGGCTGGGCTGCATTGGCCAGCTGTTTGACGGGCAGATCGATGGTCTGCTGGAAGCGGTGTCTGCGGTGCTCGATGAGATGCAGATCACGGATGGTAATCCAAATCCTTAACTGATATTGGCGGGTCGAAATGACTGCCGGGAGAGAACAATGCACCGTTACGAAGGTCAATATAGCGGAACAGACGTAAGGTCTTTGCAAGCGATTATTATGGATTGGGCTGGCACCACCGTCGATTTTGGTTCGATGGCGCCGATTCGTGCTTTTCAGGGGTTGTTTGCCAGTCAGGGGGTGGCCATCTCTGAAACTGAAGCCCGGGGACCGATGGGCACCGAGAAGCGGGAACATATCCGCCAGCTTTGCAACCACCCGCGCATCCGCACGGCCTGGCTTGAGGCGAGGGGCGAAATACCGACGGAAGACGATATCGACCGACTGTATAACGAGTTTGTACCTTTGCAGATCGCCGCCATTGCCGAAACCGCGGTACTGATTCCCGGGCTGACGGAGGTTGTCGCCTGGGCTGAAACGAACGGCATCATGATCGGAGCCAATACCGGCTATGCCGATATTATGATTGAGGGCCTGTTGGCGCGTGCCGCGGCGCAGGGTTATTCACCACAATCGAATGTCTGCGCTACACAGGTGCCCAAAGGTCGTCCCTATCCCTATATGGCGATGATGAACGCGATTGAACTGGGGGTGGAAAAACTCGCCGCCTGCGTCAAGATCGACGATACCCTTACCGGTATAGATGAAGGCCTGAACGCCGGTATGTGGACGGTCGGCGTGGCGGTCAGCGGCAACGAAGTGGGTATGAGTCTGGAGCAGTGGAGTGCACTCAGTGAAGACAAGCAGGAGGCGTTGCGTACTAAAGCCTATGACCGCTTCAAACAGGCCGGTGCCCACTATGTAATCGACAGCATCGCCGATCTGATTCCGGTGCTGGAAGATATCGAAATCCGTCTGGCGGCGGGAGAAAAGCCTTAAAGCAGAACGCAGCTGCGCTGCTTGCGAGAACGTAGTCTTCGACTCCTGCTAGTGGTTAGACGGAAAACTACGTTTTCCTTGCCAGAAAAAGCAAAAAGAGCGCGGATTGGCGCTCTTTTTCGTTTATCAGCACCTTCTCGGGCAACACTGGCTCGGAGCAAAACATATCTATTCAGAACCCTGATTGAAATCTGAAACGATTCGCTTTTCGGCCCGATACGCCTTCCATAGCAGCGATAGCGGCAGTAGCACTTCCCCGGGGAAAGTATATTGGGCGATCAGATAACGGTCAGTGGCAAGCGCGAAAAAGGTGATCGTGTCGAGGCAGTAGCCGATCCCAGCAATGATCAGTAATACGCCAATCACTCTGGGAAGAAAACCGCAGCGGTACACCAGATAGCCCATCGGCATTAACCACAGTCCCCAGAAGATATGCGCGATCATGATACCCTGCCGGTGTAACTCCAGCAGGAACAGGGTAAGCGCATCCAGTTGTTGTGGGTTGAATACTTCGCGGAGCAGGTCGGACTCAGATAGCAACAGCGCGGTGATATGGCTGAGTTCATTGAGTAGCGCAATGGGGATGGTGACCAGTGTGAACAGCACCATAAACCGGGCAGCGATCACGCCATAAGGGCGCAGCAGATAATAGAGTGCGATCACCAGAAACAGCTGGGTAAGCTGAATCGCGAAAGCACAGAGAATGCTCAGCCGTATTGTGGTTGCGTGATCGGTAAGATTCGCGAGCGTTGCGCTGTTATCGCCGGCAACCGTAATAAGCTCCGGGATATACATAATGCCAAATACCCCCATCGGAATCAGCAGCAGATAGAGGCAGCCTGCCAGACGAGCCAGACGGATTTCGTTTACGGTGTTCATTGTCATGATCCAATTTAAGGGAATATTTAATGTCGGGATCAGTTTATCTGCGTATTTATGCAGACTAAATCGGCAAAAAACGCCTACTATGTATGCATATTCGTATAGGTTGTTGTAGAGGGAACGGTGTGGACTGGAAAACAGTGAATTTTGACTGGAACAGAGCACGGGCATTTCTGGTCACCGTGGAAGAGGGGTCTTTGTCAGCGGGGGCGCGTGCCCTTGGGCTGACGCAGCCGACCCTGGGAAGACAGGTGGCGGCGCTGGAGTCTGAGTTAGGCGTTACACTGTTTGAACGGGTGGGGCAGGGACTGAAACTGACGGACGCCGGGCTCGGGCTGGTAGCTCATGTGCAGGCGATGGGCGAGGCTGCCAGCCGCTTATCACTGGCGGCATCGGGTCAGTCGCAAACCCTGCAGGGCACGGTGACCGTCGCCGTGAGCGAACTCGAAGCGGTGTTTCTGCTGCCTGAGGTGATCGAACGTGTACGTAGCGAGTTGCCGGGTATCACGCTGAATCTGCAGGTGTCCCATGAGGTGGCTAATCTGAAACAGCGGGAGGCGGATATCGCCCTGCGAAGTTTTCGTCCCACGCAACCGGATCTGATTGTGCGCAAATTGCGGGAAGACCCGATCTGGCTATACGGCACAGCGAAATACCTGGCACCCTATAGCGGCGTTACCTCTGTCCATCAGTTAAACAATATCCAGATCATCGGTTTTGAACAGAACCACCGGTTACAGGAGTTGCTCAACAGCACCGGTCATGGCTGGTCGCTTTCCGCTGAGAACATCAGGGTGACAACCCTGTCACAACTGCTGCAATGGGAGTTGGTGAAACGGCACCTGGGGTTAGGATTGTTTCCTCAGCCAATCGGTGACCGGGAACCCGCGTTCGTACGCGCATTTGAATCCTTCGGGCCGCCGATGGTGTTGCCCCTGTGGCTGGTCTGTCACCGTGAACTGCATACCAGCCTGCGGGTCAGAAAGGTGTTTGATCAGTTAGCCGAGATGCTGTCCAGCTGAGATGTCTGAGATTCATTACAGTTGTGTTAATCGTTACAGCGCTAATCACTGCGAATTTATTCACATCTTCCCCAGAACAAAATCAAGTGCGGCAACGCCGGCTAAGAACATGTAATTACTCGATATTTAGCATTTGCACAAAAGATAGATTTTTATATATCTTCTTTTAATTTAAGTAATTAACAGAACATTAATAATAAGTCATAAGATAATTGTTGCACTGCAGCATAGCGCGCTGTACCATCACCCCATCGACTAAAATCCTAATATAGGTATACATCATGTTCCAGACTATTCCTGCTGCTGACTTCTCTGCTTTTGGCGCTCCTGTTCAGAAGCTGATCGAACTAAACACAGCGACCTTTACTATGGCATTCGAAGCTCAGAAAGCTGCGATTGAACAACAGATTGCTCAGGCTCAGGCTGATTTCAAAGCCTTCGCTGAAATCAAAGATGTTGAAGCTTTCACCTCTTTTGTGACTTACAAATCTGAAGAAGCTAAGGCTAAGCTTGAAGCGCTGCAGGCTGAAGCACTGGCTGCAACTGAAAGCACCAAAGCTTACTTTGCTGAAGTTCAGGCTATCCTGACGGCTGGTCAGAAAGCTGCTGCTCCTGCTCCTGTTGCTAAAGCGCCGGCCAAAGCACCTGCTAAAGCTGCTGAATAATCTAAGCTGTTTTTATAAAGCCTCCATCAGTAATGATGGGGGCTTTTTTGTTATAACTGCGTCTGCAAAATACCGGTCATGATCGCCAGCACCACTAACCCCACAATCGGTAGTTTTAAGGTTCTCAGCAGGAAGAAACCACAGACCATCAGGGCAACGTCGGCAGAGTTGTTGACCGCGGTGATAAAGACCGGTTGATAGAGAGCGCTGAGTAGCAGACCCACAACCGCTGCGTTAACGCCACTGACAGCACCGTTCAGGACGGGCTTTGCGGCCAGTACCTGCCAGTTTTTTAACACCCCCAGAAGCAGCAGAAAACCAGGCAGAAAAATACCGGCAGTGGCAAGCAGGGCTCCCGTGATGGGGACCGGAGGAAGCAACTGATAGCCCAGATAGGTGGCCAGTGTGAACATCGGTCCGGGCACCGCCTGAGCAGCGGCGTAACCGGTGATAAAGTTATCGCTGCTGAGCTGGTCACCGACGATATTTTGCAGCAGTGGCAGCACCACATGACCACCGCCAAATACCAGACTGCCGGCCTGATAAAAGTCAGAAAAGAGCTGAACCGAGGGGCTGAATGGTGCCAGCAGTGGCAGCCCCGTTAACAGAACTACAAAGAGAATCAGCGAAAAATGTACTTGTTTTGCTGCAGTTTTTGCCAACCTGTTGCCAACCCGCTCTGTGCTATCTGATGCTAAATCGACCGGGTGTGGTTTCAACCAGATCAGGCCGACCATTGCCGCCGCCAGCAGCACAGCGATCTGGCTCCATACACCGGGGATGGTCAGCATCACCGAGGCGCAGATCACCGCGATAGCTGCGGTCAGCTTTCGCTGACAGAAGCTTCTGGCCATCCCCAGGGTGGCATCTGCCACGACCACTACTGCCAGCAGTTTAAGGCCATGGATCACACCCTGAAACAGCGCGTTGTCAGTCAGAGAGCTGCTCAGCACTGCCAGCGCCAGCATCAGCAGGACCGATGGCAGCGTAAACCCGGTAAAGGCGGCTAACGCGCCGATCAGTCCGCCGCGGTGATAACCCACGGCAAAGCCCACCTGACTGGAACCGGGGCCGGGCAGAAACTGACTCAGAGCGACCAGTTGAGCGTACTCGGTATCGCTGAGCCAGCTGAGCTTTGTCACAAAGGTGGTGCGAAAATAACCAATATGAGCGGCAGGGCCGCCAAAGCTTATCCAGCCGAGCAGGAAAAACTGTTTAAAGATCGTTAAAGCGTTCATCATATTCCGGATAGATCAGCAAATAAGCAAATAAGCGCCATTATCTGACAGCATTGTTACAGCGATAAGTGGATTGATGTGATCGGCTGATACGCCACTTTTTCGTTTTGGCTGGTTTCCAGGTCGCTGTGAGACAAGGCGCTTTTTGCCAGTGCCAGTAATATGCTTCAGCCAGCGTAATTAAACGGCATACCTCCTTTTAAGTAATTGAATGAGATCGCTTGTGTACTAGAATGGCGCGAGCAGACTTTTTATCAGATCGCTGATCTATGGCGACGTTGGATAGGACACTATGAATCAGGCAACTGTACAACTATTAACCGATTACTACGCAGCATTTAACCGTCAGGATATGGATGGGTTTTTGGCCCTGCTTACCGATGATGTGATTCATGATATCAATCAGGGGGACCGGGAAGTGGGCAAAGCGGCTTTTGCTCAGTTCATGGATCGCATGAATACCCATTACAAAGAGGAGATCGTCAATATCTCCATCACCACCAATGAAGCCGGTGATCGTGCTGCCGCAGAGTTCACCGTTCTCGGTGAATATCTGTCCACTGATGAGGGGCTGCCTGAAGCAGACGGACAGCGATACAATCTGCCCGCGGGTGCCTTCTTTGATATCCGCGATGGGCAGGTGGCGCGAGTGACCAACTACTACAATCTGCAAGACTGGATCGCCCAGGTGTCAGGCTGATCGGCGATGTTGAGATTTAAGCGGTTCTCAGGTGAAGCCTTAGTTCGCTACCTTCCTGAACTGGCGCAACTACGCATCCGGGTGTTTCGTGACTGGCCCTATCTCTATGACGGTGATCTGGCCTATGAGGAGCGTTACCTGCAAACCTATATACAGGCGCCCGACAGTATCATCGTGTTAGCGTTTGATGGGGATCATGTGGTCGGTGCTTCCACCGGTATTCCGCTGGTACATGAAACCCCAGAGGTTAAACAACCCTTTATCGAGGCTGGTTTTGATCTCGACAGGGTCTTTTATTGTGGTGAATCGGTGCTGCTCTCCGCTTATCGGGGGCAGGGCGCGGGGGTTGAGCTTTTTCAGCAACGGGAGGCTCATGCCCATGAAGTTGGCGGCTTTGACTTATGCTGTTTTTGTGGTGTGCAACGTCCCGATGACCATCCGGCCCGTCCTGCGGGTTATGTGCCGCTTGATGATTTCTGGCGTAAACGGGGTTACCGTAAACACCCGGAACTGAGTACCACATTCAGTTGGAAAGAGTCAGGCGAAGCCCATGAATCGCCCAAGCCGATGGCCTTCTGGATGAAGCGGCTATAATTCTGGCAGGATCTGAGTCAGATGGTCTGGCCGATCAGTATATGCAGATAGAATCGGAAACAGCGGATGAAAAACGTCAAAGTAGCGGTCTCTCAGTACGACATCGGCTTTTTTACACAATGGTCAGATTTTTCTGACAAGTTAACCTGTTGGGTGAAAACCGCGGCTGATAACCGGGCGAAATTACTGCTCTTTCCGGAATATGGCAGTATGGAACTGCCATCGTTGTTGGGTAAAACGGTTTACAACGATCTTCATGGTCAGCTGGACGCGATGCAGTCCCTCTATCCGCAATGGCAGAGGTTGCATATCGAGCTGGCGCGGCAGTTTGATCTGATGATCTTAGCGGCCTCTTTCCCGGTACAGCAACCGGATGGCTCGTTTCGCAACCGTGCTAACCTCTATGGTCCGGATGGCCTGATCGGTTATCAGGATAAACTGATCATGACCCGCTTCGAAAATGAACAGTGGCGGGTGGCGGCAGGTAGTGAAATCAAAATAATAGAGTCTGATATCGGTCCACTGGGCATCAATATCTGTTATGACTCAGAGTTCCCTATGATCGCCCGTCAACAGGTCGAAGCCGGGGCTAACCTGATACTGGTGCCCAGCTGTACTGATACCGAGGCCGGGTTTCACCGGGTACGGATAGGCTGTCAGGCCCGCGCTCTGGAGAATCAGTGTTATGTGCTGCAATCCCCCACCTTTGGCCGGGCGGACTGGTCAGAGGCGGTCGATATCAACACCGGTCGGGCCAGCATCTACACTCCGGTCGATTACGGTTTTCCCGATAATGGCATCCTGATCGAAGGCTCGTCAGACCGGGCCGAGTGGGTCTATGCTGAGCTGGATCTGGAATCAATCGCACGGGTACGGGCAGAGGGACAGGTGTTTAACTATCGGGACTGGGAGAAACAGGAGGGGCTGATATCGAAATGAGTCTGGAGGCTTATGCCTTTAAGTGAAAGGACTTGTTTACACCAGGGGGGCTAAGAGTACCGGGGTAGTGAGTTTGCTCTGAACTGTCGGGTTCAGAATTAGCCCGGTTAAACGCTGTTTTATTGATTAAAAACAACTTATTAGCGTGAAAAAAGCAGGATATAAAGCTGACTGGTTTTATACTGTGAGAATGTCATAGAATGGTCATTCTCTTAGTCAGGCTGCGTTGGTGTCTCTGTGAACAAGCCTCTTCGTTACTCCCGCACTGAATGGCGGCGGCGTGCGGCAATTATAGCGTTTGCTGTTTTTGCCTTTGTCAGTTACATCGTACTGATCTCCCTCAGCCTGTACCATGCCAGAGAGCGGGAGTTAGAAACGGTGCTGACTCAGCAGACGAGCCTGGTGAAGGTATTAGAGAGTCAGGCTGACGCCACCCTCAAAAAGATCGATACAGTACTGCTCTCAGTGCAGCAAAAGCTCACCGGAACGCCAGCAAACCTCCGCCCTGCGCCCTCCGTTATGAATCAGATACTGGCATCTCACCTTGCGTTGATCGGTGAGTCTCAGAGTCTTCGTGTGGCGGATGCTCAGGGGCGATTTATCTACGATGCCAGTGGTGTTCTCCATTCCGCGACCATCAGTGATCGCAAATATTTTTTACGTAATCGTGCCGATCCCAACGGCGAATTAATCATCTCTGAACCGTTGTTTGCCCGTATCACCCATAACTGGGTGGTTACTGTCAGTCGGCGCATCAATGATGACAAGGGTGGGTTTGCAGGGCTGATTCAGGCAGCTGTGCGAGCCGAGTTCTTCGAAAACTTTTATGAGTCTCTCAATCTGGGAAAATCGTACAGCGTGACTCTGGTCGATGGAAAGTCGCGCATGCTGGCCCGCTTCCCCGCAAAAGAGGACCAGTTGGGTAAACCTATCAAGAGTCCTCTGTTACGTGATTTTATGGCGAGTGGTGCCAACGATACCCAGTACACAACCATCTCTGCAGTGGATAATGTCGAACGAAGTTATATGGTGCGTAAGGTCGGCCCCTATCCCCTCTACCTGATCATCGGTCATACAAAAAGCGATCAGTTGTCTGCATGGCACCAACAGCTAGTCTGGAGTATTGTCGGCATCGTCGTGCTGGGAGGAGTGTTGCTGGGCTGGATCATTGTCTGGCTCCGCAGTTACGATTCGGCACTGGCGCTGGCGGGACGAATGACCTCGGCTTACGAAGTAACACTGCAACGTATGCGTCATCTTGCCGGACATGATCCACTGACTGACTTGCCAAACCGGGCTCTTCTGGAAGAGCGGATGGCAACTGCACTGGCTGATACAAAAGGTCGCCGGGCGGATCTGGTGCTGATGTTTATTGATCTGGACCACTTCAAGGATATTAATGACACCCTTGGTCATGCAGTGGGTGACAAACTGTTGGTTCAGGTGGCAGAACGTTTGCGGCAAGGGCTGACGGATCAGGATACGATAAGTCGTCAGGGAGGGGATGAGTTTGCCGTTCTGTTGCGGGGGTATGCCAACCTGACCCAGGTGGCAGAAACGGCGCAACGGCTGATCGAACAGCTTGATCCACCCTTCGAGGTCAATGAGCACGAACTACGGGTAACGGCGAGTATCGGTATCAGTGTTTATCCACAGGATGGCCCCGATATTGTCACACTGCTGAAGAACGCGGATACCGCCATGTATCAGGCCAAAGCAGAAGGGGGGCGGGCCTTTCATTTCTTTACTGAGGAGATGAATGCCCGGGTGCTTAATCGCGTTACTCTGGATAAAAATCTGCACTCTGCGCTGGAGTATCAGGAGTTTGTGTTACTCTATCAACCGCAGGTTGACGGAGCCAGTGGACAGATTACTGGCGTCGAGGCTTTAATCCGCTGGCACCATCCGCAACAGGGGGATATCTCCCCGGCCCAGTTTATACCTGCAGCTGAAGAGAGCGGAATCATTAATGGCATCGGCGACTGGGTTTTGAATCAGGCCTGTTTTCAGACACGGCGCTGGCTCGATCTCGGTCTGCCAGAACTGACCATGGCGGTGAATATTTCAGCGGTGCAGCTGCGCCAGCCCGATTTTGTCGATAAAGTGATGGCCACTCTTTGCCAATATGGCCTGCCGGCCGAATACCTGGAACTGGAAATTACCGAAAGCGCGCTGATCCGCGATACTCAGAGAATTGTCCGCATACTCAATGAGTTGCGTAAACAGGGCGTGCGGCTCTCGGTAGACGATTTTGGCACGGGTTACTCCAGTCTGGCTTATCTGAAAAACCTGCCCTTCGATAAGATCAAGATCGATCAGTCCTTTATCCGGGGGATCCCTGAAAGAGAGGATGATGCCGCAATCACTGAAGTGATCATTGGGATCGCCAAAAGCTTAAAAATGGAACTGATTGCGGAAGGGGTGGAAACCAAAGAGCAGTCCGCTTTTTTGTTACAGCATCATTGCCAGCAGATGCAGGGGTTCTTTTTCGGCAAACCGATGCCCGCAGCGGAGATTGAGCAGCGTTTACGACAGAGTGTCGAAGCATGCCCCGTTCAATAACGCCGGATTAACGGGGTGCATGCCGTTTATGTGAAGGTGGCTCCTGCCGTTATCGGTCAGATAGATCATCAACAATATAGCGGTGCCTTTTCCCTGGAAGCGGTTTTTATGGTATTCCTGCAGTTATGACTTTATCCCGTGAATTTTATCGCCATGGCCCCGTTGTCCGACAGGGGCAGTCCGTTACCTTTCTTGATGTCAGAAAACGTTTTGATTTCAGAACCATCGGCATTGGCCGCTGGGTGACGCAGCCGGAGCAGGAAAGGGCAGCTGGACTGTTTTATGATGCACTGGTTGATCTGATGACCATCTTAAGCAGTCCAGAGACGCTGATATCTCTGCGTGGAACCCTGTCGCTGCAATATGGGATCGGTGGGCGTCCCGGTGTCGCGGCGCATTATCAGCCCTCGACGCGCTGCTTCTCGCTGGCTAAAAATGCCGGGCCCGGCAGTATTGCCCATGAGTGGTTTCATGCGCTGGATCACTACCTTGGCGGTACGGCCTTTGCAGATGCCCCGACAGGGATGTTTGCCTCAAAAGCCTGGTTGTCAGAGGCGACGCCGGTGGTTCATCCCCTGAATGATGACCTGTACGCCTGTTTCAAAAACATTATGTTGGATGAGGACGGTGACTCCCCCAGCGAGTTATTTGAGGCATCCGTTAAGATCGACAGGGAGATGAATCAGGTGTATTACAGCCAGGCTGAAGAACTCTGCGCCCGGGCGTTTGAAGCTTTTGTTCAGGATGCTGCTATAGCCAATAATTTTCTGGTTTCCGGGACGAAAGCCACAGCCGAAGCCCGGCATGGCCTCTATCCGCAAGGCGAACAGCGGCAGCGTATCAATGCTGCGTTCAAGCGCTATTTTAATCGCCTGGGGGCGGCATTGAATCGTGAGACTCGCAGTAATACTGGTTAGGGAGGAGGGAAGCGAACAAGGGTTTTCGCTGGGCACAGATGTTGGTCATAGCAGAGACTGAATGATCTCAAATATCACCACAGAGGGCACAGAGAACACGGAGAGAGGCTTAGCCCCCTCCCTCGTGTATCGTTAGCAGAATACTTCACGAAATAGATCTGTCGCCCGTTCCTTTTCTTTTTCCTTTTAGTTTAGAAACTAAAGTTAAGCGCCAGGCTCAGGCGCGTATCTTCACTATTATCGTTGGCAACCATCTGCACTACGCGGCCATTCAGTGAGGTTTGTTGTGAAATCTGACCATTGATGCCCAGCGTGATCTGACCATAACTGTCATCCTCGCTGACAGACGGCAGACTAAAGCGGTTGTTTGGCATACTGGTCAGCGCAACGGATACCGGGTCTGGATCGTTACCGAAACTCTGTGTCCAGACTGCCGCAGCGAAAGGTTGCCAGCGTCCTTGTGTTGACTGCAATTGCCAGCCCAGACTGCCGGTGAATTGATTACGGGTCTGGCTGTCATATTTCATCGCCGTGGCGCTGCCGGTTGAGCTCTCTTCGGTGAATCCAGACAGATCCTGCAGTTGGTAGCCCAGTCGCGCAATGGGGCCATGACTCAGGGAGTCACTGCCAAACAGGTAGTTTACGCCCAGTTGCATACTGATCTGGGTTCCCTCGGTGCTGCCTTTAACGGTGCGTGTCGCTGGTCCAAGATCAACCTTACGACGGGTGTCGTAGTCACCTTTGGTGACGACAACACTGGTCTGCCACTGCCATTGGGAACGTTGCCAGCCACTGTACAGACTGAAGGAGCGGGCTTGCGTCTCGACAGAACCACCTGACAGGTCAACATCGTCGCGGCTGACATGAAAACCAAAGCCGAAGCTGTGATCTGCATTACGCTGAGTGATGCCTGCCCCGATGGATGCCCGGCTGCCCTCTAGTTCGGCATTCCCCGTACCGCCCTCTCCGATAACCCACAGATCGGTACTGTCTTCCGCTTGCAGAAAAGATTGTGCCAGACGTCCATCAATCGCATCCATCAGGGCAAGCTGTTGGTAGTGAACGGCACGGCTCATGCCTTCAGCAAAGGCCGGCGCGCTGAGAATGCTCTGCACGTAATCACTGATAATCTGGTGACCGCCACTGGTCGGATGAACACCATCAGCGTAGAGGAATGTCTGGTCTGTCCCGCTAGCATACCCTCCCGCACCTTCAACACAGAGTAGCGAGGCCGTTGCACCACAGGCAGGCGTCGTGACATTGGTAAAACCATACATTGCTGGTTGTGCCGAAACCTCTCTAAGCAGCGTAAACATGTCGACCGGTATCACCTCGATACCACTCGCCTGCAGGGTAGCCAGTAAAACATTGTTATAACCCGCAGACAGGGCGGTCAGGCTGGCGGCACCGGCGGCCCCCTGAGACACACCAAAGGGAGTTGCGCCGATATCGGGCAGGGTTGGCACCAGCAGATAATGTGCACCCGCCGCTTTCAGTGCGGCTAGTGCCTGTACCTGCTCACCGGCTGTGGTCGTAATATAACTGGTGATGTCAGCCGGAAGCACGCCGCCGCCAGCGATCCAGAAGATATCATTGGCACCACCCCAAAGCGTGTACAGGGCATTGGGGTCAGCAACACCGCCATTAGCGCTCAGGTAATTTTGCACCTGGGTTGCAATCGGCGTTGCGCCACTGGCAGGTGCCGCTCCAATGCCGGGGCTGCCGCTAATGCGGGCACCACCTTCAGCATAGTTAGTGCCGCCCTGGTTGGCAGGGCTCAGCGTACCGCCATACTGACTGGCGAGCAGTTCAGACCAGACGGGGCCTGGATTGGTGGTAAATTTAGCGGCCCCGGTATACGTCGGGTCGACCATCTGCAGAAGCGGTAGAAATGAGCCCGAGTCGGTGAGACTATCGCCAAAATAATAGGTATTACTGAAATCCGCCGCCTGAATCTGAGACGCCATTAGCACTGTTATCAGGGAGGAAAGAACTGTTTTGTGAGTCATTTTGCCTTCCATGCTTATTATTCTCTATGAGTAAGAACAGGACTCCTGAACTTAAGCAAAACCACGTTCTGTCGCAATGGCAAAAACCGCAAGAATATGTGGCAAATCAAGTCACGCGCGAATATTCGATCAGGGCCGGGATAAGTCTTGTATTTTGCATGTCGATAACTAACAGTTATTCAGTTGAGTTGCTGTTCTGTAAAACGCAAGACCCGCCCCATTGACCCACTTGCCTCGTGCATATAAAAATTCACTACAGAGGGCTCGAAGGCCATAGAGATAAAGCAATAACGTGAGAGGTAATAGATCGAAACTCTTTTATGTACGATCCGCTTAGCTTACAGACTCACCTGCTTTGAGATACTTCAGCAATTCACTTTCATCAATGGGGCCAGTGATTTCCTCGTCCAGAATGGATGAGTCTTTCCACCAGTTGTTGATACTTTTTCAATATTATTGGCCTGTTTGTTTGCTTACACTGTTTTAAAAATTTTTCTTCCAACCCTGTTTGAACAACCTCCATAAAGGTTTCACCAACGCCATCAACCCCCCGGCTGAGGCCGCGAAAACTACCCGCTAATGAGCGAACAGTGGTTACCTTTCCCTTTCTGGCATTATCCAATGCTTCTGTTGAGCGTTGAAGCATTCCATGAAAGTTGGGTAGAACCCGGTTCTGCCAAAACGATTCTTCAAAGGCCATTACATCGTTTGGTTTGAACTCTGGATGTTGCTGTCGGTACGCTTTGTAAGCATCGAAAGCATCCAGCCCTGTTTGAATAAATTGCTGGTAGTTTGTAATAAACTCTTCGATGTATTCCAGGCTCTGAAATTTGCGTTTCAAAAGCGTTATTTTCAGTGTCTGATTCATAGTCCAGCGTCCGGCCAATTGGTTGGGAACTACACCTCAAGACCCTCCGCTAAATTTGCAAATCTACTATAACAATCGGATAGCTCCATATTGTTTGCCAAATCACCTTCAATGAATAAACGATCAAGCCTTATGCGCCCCAATACCGCATACTGATTCATGCTCTTAACTTGGTTAAATATGACTTCAAGCTCATTCAAAGCTACAACTGCATTTTCGCTAGAAACAGCTTCTTGTTTAAGAAGCTGTTCTAGTGACTTTGCCTCAGTTTTTAGTCTTTTAAGTTTGTCTTCTGACATTTTATTGCCCCGTTATGTAACGATTCATAGATTGAGCTTCCGTAAACAAATCACGCCTTGTCACTAACGTTTGAATCTCTCCGCCGCTTCTCAAATACTCTCCATTGTTAACCGAGAACTTTGCGATCTGACTTTGGAAAACATCAACATTGCTTTTCGCTGTTATTGAATATAATTCAAAGCTATTGGGGACTTGTGGCAAACCGAGTATTTCCCCAATAGTTTGAGGATTATTAGGCAAACGCTCTAGTACATCCCCAGTCACAAAATATGGAGTTGAGCCACTCGGTGGTGCCCCTGTTGGAACTAACTTAAATAACTGGTCGCCCTGTTGTAGTGATACTGTAGATGGTAAATCAGTGCCGGATTCCAACATATCCCGTGACATACGCAATGCCCTATCTGGGGACACCCCTGCTTGCTGCAAGGACTCAAACATTTGCTTACCAACTGCATAATCTCTTGGGTCGCTTATTTCCATGCCTAAGGCTCTTGAAGTATTCCAGCTAACTTCTGCTGGAGATACTAACGCCTTGTCTGGAACAACAAGCTAGGAGTATTTCTGAATCAAATGTTGCAACCTATTCTCTGACTGGCTCATTAATGTTAAGTATGCCAACAAGTCCTCGTCTTCGTCTCCAGAGCTCCCAAATCCAGCAGGGCTACCAGCTGGTTTGCTTTTCCACCACGCATCATATTTCAACGAAAAAATAATGCCCTTCCTATTACTTACCTTAAATTCTGAAACACCATCTTCAGGCTGATTAAAACTCAGCGAGATGTCAGGTTCAGTCAAGTCAGTTTCGATATTTCGATACCTGAGAAGCAATTTTCCATTAGATGAATAAAAGTAGATTAGCTCTCCTTCTAGAATATCCCCAACACCAGTTACAACTTCTCCACCAACTTCATCGACGTATGTATATTTAGATGATTCAAGTTCATCGCCCACATTAATTAGTTTTGGGTAATCATTGAATTTTTCTAACAACATTTCATGTACCCCTAGTATTTCGAAGGATCAATGCCCAGAAGCATATTAATTTCAGGATCTTTTCTGAGAGAGGACTCAATCACAAGATCCCAATCTCCTAACTTATCAAACATCTGGTTTGGGGTCGGCCCTACCCCTGCATTAGGGTCTCTAAATCGTTTTATGTTGCCACTTTCTAACAAATTGACCTCGGCTTGAGTCATCAATGATCGAGCCTCCATTTTCTGGCTATTTCGTTGCAACACAACTCGCCGTGCGATTTCTTCTGAACTCCGCCCAGCCTCTCTCATCGACGAAATAGCATTTTCGAGCTCACCAGTTCCACTAATATAGCCCTCTCGAATTTGTCGATTTCTAGCCACAAATGCTTCGTCAGTAAAATCGAATAACTCATGATCGTATCTTGACCCCTGTTTCGGTAAGTAACCATAAACCCCTCTGCTATCACGCAATATCCCATCGGGGATATTGTCTGGAACAACACTCCCACCCCGCATCGTACCATCATTTCGATTCCCATCAACCCGCTTAGGCTCTGCCACTTTCTGTGCTTTCGGGCGCCGAATTTCCAGCTTCTCCAGCTTATTACTCATCTTGCTGAATATGCGTTCTGAAAGTTTAGCTTTTTTCAGCGCTTTACCCAGATCAACCAGAAGTTTACCCAGATCGGCAAACTCTTTAGCCACTCTCCCTGCTACAACGGCCCCGCCTGCCCCCAGTGTCGTCGCCGTTAAGATCGCACCCAGAATAGTTACAATTACCGTTGGTGCCACGGATTCTGCAAACTCTACACTGTCTTGAGCGGCGATGTATTCTCTTCCGAACTTAGTCAGCATTTTTTGAGTAGGCGGATCCTCATACACAAAGTTGGCAAATTCATAGGCTTCTGCCAGTTGAGCCATGGTGATCTTTGAAGGATCAAAGCCCAGCGCTTCTACCCACTCCCTGTGCTGAAGATCGTTATAAGTTTCTCTGAAGGTTTCCGACCAGTCTGATTCAGGCCCTGTCTGACGTGCCACATAAGCAGCTTGTAATGCATTGTTATAAGCAACCACTGGATTAATAACGTCAGACCACTCTTTAACAGCAACAACTGAGTCTTTAGCCAGGTTCCAGATACCCCACATCACAGCACCGGTATGCACCCGAACATTATCAACAACACCCATCTGATCTTGCAGGGACTGATGTATTGCCGCCTGGGCTTTTTCTTTCTCAATGATCGCGGTGAGGGTTTTCTGAATCGAGGTACGAAGTGCTGATAACTCGGTGTTATCCAAATCTGGTTTTAGCTGAGCTTTATAGAAGAGGGAGGAAACCCCTGTGACCTGCAGATGACCATTGGCGGGTAGCATGTATCGCTGCACTACACCATTATCAAAGCTCAGTTGTATGGGAATTTCACCCACTGACTGGCCATTATCCCAGACACACTGAAGGTCAACCACATACTCTTTATCTTTTGCTTTTTTGTCTTCGCTCAGCAGGTATTTGTTGTTGACTGCGATACTATCGGCAAAACTCATTGGTGCTGTTTTCGGCTGATCCGCAGGGTTGATACGACCACTGCTGAAGCTACTGCGATTCAGCGCCCGTTCGATGGTGGTGCGAAACAACAGTGATTCCCGTTCTAAGCCGGATGTCTGCAGCTCACCATTTCGTTGACTGACAACCGGTGCCGTGATCATGCGGGCATAGTATTAGCCGACCAGTACGGATAGCGTTTTCCAACGATGAGGGAAAGGGTAAGCGTTGTGTATATCGGGTATGCCGGGGCATTGGGTCAAAGCGGATCAGCTTCGAGCGCTCGAAGTCATTGGACCACATCCGCTGAGCGACACTGAGGGCATTCTGTGGACGTAAAACATAGGGGAGTTTTTCGGCAGTCAGATCGTTGCCGTCGCATAACTGAGCCCTGTCCATGGCGTGTAGCATACTCACTGTCCTTGTGAGGTTGGTTTTTGAAGAGTGCAGAAGATAACCGATTTGAGGTTAAAGTAAAACCACTCTGTCAGATTGTGTTAAAGAGTTTACCGGTAAAGTGTACCGTTATAATCAAGGTTGAGGAGGCTCGCTGGCATACCCTTTGGGTATCGCGCGGCGATTAAATCCGATGATCTATCTCTACGCTTCGATCGTTTGTAACTGGCATTATCTTATTCAACGAACCTGATCATACCATTCAAAAAGTGGAGACACATCCGGCCTTCCATGTTCTTTCTATTTTTTTATGACTTCCTATAACCAAAACTTTGTCTTGTAAGTGTTTCTATAGGGTTGTAATAAAAATATCTTTTGTCTGTCCTCTGGGGTTCACAATTCCTCCGTAAGCTTCAGACCCATGATGTGAAATTCGGGTCTGGTTGAAGATATGTCGAATAAAGTGATACTGGTGCTGCTGGATGGTCTTGCCTATGAGACCGCACAACAGTGTATGGGATTTACCCAGGGGTTGGTGGAACAGAGTCCGACTAAAAAGTGCAGGGCAACGCTGTACAAACTGCAGTGTGAACTGCCATCAATGTCCCGGCCACTGTATGAAGCGATTCTGACCGGTGTTGCACCGGCAGACAGTGGTATTGTCCACAACCATATTATCCGTAGCTCCAATCAGCAGAGTATTTTCAGCCTGGCCCGTCGTGCCGGACTGAGCACTGCTGCGGCGGCCTATCACTGGGTGAGTGAGCTGTATAACCGTAGCCCATACGATGCGCTGCGGGACCGTTTTACCGATGATCCCGAGCAACTGATTCAGTATGGGATTTTTTATCATCAAGACAGCTACCCGGATAGCCATCTCTACCTGGATGCTGAATGGTTGCGCCGTCACCATGATCCCGATTTTCTCTTAGTGCATCCGATGAATATCGATGATGCTGGTCACCGGGCCGGGTTAGATAGTGCTCACTATCGCAACACCGCCCGTCATTCCGATACCTATCTCTCTGAATACCTGCTGACCTGGATCGATGCGGGTTACCAGATTCTGATTACCGCCGATCACGGTATGAATGGGGACAAAAGTCATGGCGGTACGCTGGCAGAAGAGCGGGACGTGCCCCTGTATGTGATCGGTGAACGTTTCTCCCATGATCCGGATGCCGCGCCGCGCCAGCTTGAACTGTGCGGCACTCTGTGTGAGCTGCTGGGGATTGAGGGTCACATGAAGCCGGTTGCGACTGCACTGCTGAACCAAGGGCTGAACAAAGGACTGAACCGATGACTCTGGCGATCTTTGATCTGGATGAAACCCTGTTAGCCGGAGACAGCTGCACCCTGTTCTGCCAGTTTCTGGTGGATGAGGGGATCGCGTCAGAGGCGTTTTTACAGCAGGATGTTCTGATGATGCAGCGCTATCACGCCCAGACGCTGGTGTTGGCTGACTACGTCGGTTTTCTGCTTGAACCGGTGCTGCATCTGTCTGTCGATCAGATTGACGCGCTGATGCCGCGTTTTGTTGAACGCTATATCGCGCCTCGCATCTATCCCGAAGCACAACAATTGCTGGCGGATTATCAGCAGCAGGGGCTGCGGCCTCTGATTATCTCCGCCACCTCAGAGTTTATCGTTAAGGCAGTGGCTGCCCAACTGGGGGTCAATGATCTGCTGGCGATTCAGCTGCAGACTGAGAATAACTTTTATACCGGTGATGTCCGCGGTGTTCCGACTTTTCGCGAAGGCAAGGTGACCCGCCTGCATAACTGGCTGGCGGAGCAGCAGGAGTCCCTCGAGGACGCGCTGTTTTACAGTGATTCAATTAACGATCTGCCGCTGCTGGAACAGGTCGAATACCCGGTGGCGACTAACCCCGATACCGCGCTGCTGGCAATTGCCAGCCAGCGCAACTGGCCAGTGCTGCAATGGACAGCTCCGAAATGGACTGCGCCGCAGCTAAACCGATCTACCCCAACCCACGATCAACCCTTATTACGACAGGAGCAAAACCATGTCTAAACTTTTCATCGCCGGTGCTATGGCACTGATGGCGGGTAACGCACTGGCTGTCTGCCCGGCGGTTACCGGACCCGACGCGGGTGGTGCCTATCCTCACCTGTTTGAAAAAGCTGAATTTGAAAGCCAGCAGGGCTGCACACTGAGCTTCAGTGAAAACCCGGCGATCAGCCAGCTGAACAGCCGCATTGCCGGTAACCCTGCACTGTTACCTCTGGCCCAGCGTCTGCCGCAGGAGCCGTTAGTGATTGCGCCTTATCAGAGCATCGGTCAGTACGGCGGGGTACTGGATGGTATCTCTAAAGCCACTGAGTCTGGTACCTCTGATCTGCTCTCTGTACGTCATGTTAACCTGGTACGTTTCAGCGATGATCTGGCGACAGTTGTACCTGAGGTCGCGAAATCCTGGGAGTGGAACGCTGATTTCACCGTACTGAAAGTGAATCTGCGTAAGGGCCATAAGTGGTCTGATGGGGCACCGTTCACCGCTGCCGATATCGCCTTCTGGTACAACAACATCCTGATGGACAGCCATGTGATCGAGAAGCCAAAGGATCGCTTCCTCTCCGCCGGTAAGCCTGTCAAAGTGGAAGCTCTGGATGACACCACCGTGCAGTTCACCATGAATGAGCCCGCCCCCGGTTATCTGGATAACTTCGCGCAGGACTATGCTCAGCCATTTCTGCCGAAGCATCTGCTGGAAAAATTCCACCCGGCGTTTAACAAGGATGCCGACAAACTGGCGAAGTCACTGGGGTTCGACGATGGCTATGCGCTGGTTAACTTCTATTACGGTCAGTCTGACTGGAAGGATATCCCGACGCCGCTGCTGAAAGATAAAGCCGCCACTGAGCGTCTGGTCAAAGCGGGCTACACCGCCATTATGCCGACCCTTGAGTCCCATCTGGTGGTTGAAGATACCCTGGAAAAACGTCACCTGGTGGCGAACCCATACTTCTTCCAGGTTGATACTGCCGGTAACCAGTTGCCCTATATCAACGAGATCAATGAAGTCTATATCGGTGATGAGGATATTCAGACCGCTAAGCTGATCTCCGGTGATGTGGACTATAAAGCGCAGGCGGTTAACCTGCCGCAGGCACCGGTGTTGCTGGAAAACAAAGATCAGGGTAAATATACCGTGGCACTGCGCCCGACCATTGCCCAGACCACCTTTGCCTTCAACCTGACCGATAAAGATGTCGAAAAGCGGGCGGTGTTTAACGACGTTAACTTCCGTCGGGCGATGTCGGTTGCCATGGACCGTAATCAGATCAATGAGATCGCCTATTTCGGCCTGGGTACACCCACCCAGTACACCGGATTTGACGCTGACACCACGCCGTTTATTACGGACAAACAGAAAAACAGCTGGATTCAGTATGACCCGAAACTGGCTGGTGAGCTGCTGGACAAAGCCGGTGTTGTGGATAAAGACGGCGATGGCCTGCGTGATCTGCCATCCGGCAAGAAGTTTGAACTGAACATCCAGTATGCCACTCAGGGGACGCCCTCTGAAGTAGTTGAGATCGTGGCAAAAAGCTGGAGCGATGTGGGGGTGAAAACCACCATTAAGGAAGTGACCTCAGATGAGTACCGTAACTCTCAGACAGCCAACGACCTGAGTGTGCTGAGCTGGGTTATGGGCCGTCCGCTGGCCAATATCGCCAGCAACACCGAGACCCTGGTGCCACCGTATGGCAGCTTCTTCGATCTGCGTACCGGTATGCTGTGGTCGCAGTATCTGGACACCAACGGTGCTGAAGGGGTGGCGCCGCCTGCGACTGTTGCGGAAATGAAGAAACTGACGGATCGCTTCGTCACCCTCAAAGCGGGTACCGAAGCGTCCAACAAGGTGGGCAGTCAGATCGCCGACAGAGTAGTGGATGACCTGTTTATCATCGGTACGGTGAAAGCGGTATCTCCCGTCTATTACAGCAACTCACTGAAAAACTTTGAAGTGCCTAAGACCTCCTCCTATGAGTTCTATCGCATGTACCCCTACCTGCCATCGCAGTGGTACCTGAGCGATGAAGGGGTTGCTCAGCAATAAACCTGAGTGAATCAGAAAAGGGAGGGGCGGGGCCTCTCCCTTTTAGCCGTTATAGCAGCGATTAATGATGATCGTTTTTTTGGGTAGTCGTTTACTAACCCAATTCTCAGGTCTGTAAACCCGGGTTCAGATAATCAGACCTGGAAATAGGGTTAGTAAGCTCAGCAAGGAGTCTTATTGAAATGATGCAATTCTTATCTGATACCTGGCTGCTGTGGATTCTCCTCAGCGTCGGCGGCCTGCTCTGGTGGAGCGGCCGTGACAGCCAGTATTTTCACTATGTGTTTAACCGCTATCTGTTGGCGCTGGCAACTCTGCTGCTGGTTAGCGGTATTGTGTTCTCTCTGATGGAGGTGTTGCCGGGGGATTGTGCCGAGAAGTATATCGCCTATAAAAACACCCAGGGGGAGACCATCACCCAGGCGGATATTCAGGCGGAACGGGTGCGCATGGGGCTGGATAAATCGCTGCCGGAGCGCTGGGGCCGCTGGGTCACCAACCTGACCCTGCGAGGCGATCTGGGGTTTAGCTGTGCCAAGCGGCAGTCGGTTAATCTGGCGCTGGGCAACCGCTTCTGGATGAGCTTTATGTTCTGTATTGCCGGGCTGGTGTTTGCCTATCTGATCGCGGTGCCGTTTGGCATTCTGTCAGCCTTCACCATCAATAAATCCTGGCGCGATACAAATCCGCAACACAGCAAAGCTGAACAACTGTTCGGTACGGCGATTCTCAGCCTGCAAAAAATGGTGGATCTGCTGTTGCGTATTATCAGTTACCTTGGCCTGGCACTGCCCAACTTCCTGCTGGCGCTGACTATTATTCTGCTCTATGTGTTTGCCGGTGAGCCGATGCCTACCGGGCTGTTTTCTGACCAGTGGGCTAATGTGCCCTGGTTTGGCGTTGATGGTTTTAGTACTGGCAAACTGTATGACTTCCTCGGCCATATCTGGTTGCCGATCTTTGTGATCGGCTGGTCGGCCACCGCACTACAGCTGCAAACCGTGCGCGCCCTGGTGGTGGATGAATCCAACAAACTCTATGTCGATGCCGCCCGTGCCCGCGGGGTAGACGGGGTTGCCCTCTGGGCCGGTTATCCGGTACGGCACTCCATCAGTCCGCTGTTCAATTCCATCGGTTTTGACTTTCAGCGGGTGTTCAATGATCTGCCGATTGTCGCGGTGGTGATCGGCCTGACGGATTCCGCCGCATTGCTGATCGAAGCGCTCTCTATGACCAACGATCAGGAGCTGGCCGCCGGTATTCTGTTTCTGGTGGCGCTGGTGGTGATCAGTATGAATTTTATAACCGATGTGGTGTTGGCGGCGATCGATCCACGTGTACGTAAGAGTGTCCTGGGGAACTGATGATGACTGCACTGTTAGCCCGCTTCCGGCGTAAGCCGAAGCCACAAAACGATGAGTCTTATTACACCGCCGGACAACTGGCGCTGATTAAGGCGCGCTTTAAACGCAAAACCTCCGGGGTGGTGGCTGCCTGGATTCTCGCTACGCTGGTGCTGATGGGGTTTTTCGCCGGATTTTTCTCGCCGGTTGATCCCACCATTCGCGGTGCCGATGCCGAGTATCGGCGCGGTGTACCACAGCCGATCTTCTTCTGGGATGATAACGGCTTCTCGCTGCGACCGTTCACCTACACCTATACCAAAGCGAAAAGCAAAATAGATCTGAAAGCGCTGGCCGGTGGCGGGCTGGATGCCCTCGATGCGTTTACTGCCAGCGGTGCGCTAACCTCCTCCAGTCAGAACCGGTTTGAAGTGGATAAAGAGCAGCGCCGCTATCTTCAGTTCTTTGTTAAAGGCTGGGAATACAGTCTGATTGATCTGAGTGTTGGCGGGCTGAATCTGGATCTTCGCTGGGACCGCCATCTGTTCGGCGTTGAGCAGGGGCAGATCCATCTGATGGGCACGGATGAAGATGGTAAAGATGTCTTCAGTCGTACCCTGCACGCGATCTGGGTGACCATCAGTATTGCCATTGTGGCGCTGGTGGTGAAGCTGTTTGTTTCGCTGTTTGTCGGCGGTGTCAGCGGTTATTTTGGTGGCCGGGTCGATACCATTATGATGAGCATTACCGAAGCGGTCCGGGTGATTCCGCCAATCCCGATCTATCTTGCCTGTGCGGTGGCGCTGGCACAGCTCGACCTGACCCCGGTGCAACGCTACTTCGCGATTGCGTTGGTGATTGGCGCACTGGATTTTGCCACCCTCGGGCGGCGTTTGCGCACCCACATTCTCACGGAACGTAATCAGGATTATGTGCTGGCGGCGCAGCTGTGTGGCTCCGGCACCTGGCGGATCATCTGGCGTCACCTGATCCCCAGCTTTACCAGCTATATCATCGTCGACACCCTGATCAACTTCCCCTATGTGATTCTGGCGGAAACCAGCCTCAGCTTCCTCGGGCTGGGGCTGACCGAGCCGGTCAACAGTCTGGGGGTGTTACTGCAGAAAGCGCAGGACCCGGATATTCAGCAGAATATGATCTGGCAGTTCTTCCCGGTGCTGGTGTTTGTGTGCCTGATTATGGCGTTTGTGTTTGTCGGTGATGCCCTGCGCGATGCCGCTGACCCCTATTCGGAGAAGAAGTGATGAATGTGAGCAGAAATTTACTGGAAATTCGCGATCTGACCATCGACTTTCATACCGATGAAGGGCGGGTGCGCGCGGTGGAAAACCTCAATCTGAGCATCCGTCCCGGAGAGGTGATGGGGCTGGTGGGCGAGAGTGGTTCGGGTAAATCGATCACCGCCAAGAGCATTATGCGCCTGGCACCGGGGAATGCGGTGATTCAGCATCCCAGCCAGATCACCCTCAACCATCAGGGGCAGGAGGTTAACATTCTGAAACTGCGCGGCCGTGATCTGCGGCTGGTGCGCGGCGATGCGGTATCGATGATCTTTCAGGAACCGATGGCCAGTTTTGCCCCGGCGATCCGCATCAGTGATCAGATTATTCAGACCATGCAGATCCATCTGGGCTATGACAAAGATCAGGCCCGCCGTGCCGGTATCGAACTGTTTGACCGGGTCGGTATAGTCGATCCGGCGAAGCGCTTTGATCAGTATGTGTTTGAACTGTCCGGTGGTATGCGTCAGCGGGCGATGATCGCCATGGCACTATCGACCCAACCGAAACTGCTGATCGCCGATGAACCCACCACTGCGCTGGATGTGACCATTCAGGCGCAGGTGCTGGAGCTGATGATGGAGCTGCGGGAGCAACTGGGGATGGCGATGCTGTTTATTACCCACGATCTGGGGGTGGTTTCCAAAATCGCGGACAACGTCACTGTGATGCAGCGGGGTGAAGTCGTCGAGGCGGGCAGTGCCGACCGGGTGCTGTTTCAGCCGCAACACCCCTATACCCAACGTTTGCTGGATGCCTTGCCGCATCTGGAGAATCTGCCGGAGGCCCCGCAGCATACACCGCAGCCGCTGCTGTCGGTGAAAGATCTGTCGATCAGCTATCCGGTGTCGGGTAACGGGCGTAAAACGGAGCTGTTTACCGCGGTGAAGAATATCAGCCTGGACCTGCCGGAAGGACAGATTATCGGTTTGGTGGGCGAGAGTGGCTCCGGCAAGACCTCGCTGGGTAAGGCGATGCTGGGGGCTGCACCGATCAGCAGCGGTCATGTTGAATACCATCACACCAAAAAGAAAGTGAAGTTTGGCGCCGGTAAAGCGGTTAAACGCAAACGGCTGGCACGCACCGCGCAACTGGTGTTTCAGGACCCGTACAGTTCGCTAAACCCACGCATGACTGTGCGCGATATTATTGCTGAACCCCTGGAAGCGATGAGACTCACCAAAAACCGTGAAGAGACCGATCAGCGGGTAATCGAAGTGGCGCAACGCTGTCATATTGAGGTGGAGCATCTGCGCCGTTTCCCCCATGCCTTTTCCGGAGGCCAGCGACAGCGCATCAGTATCGCCCGGGCACTGGTCTGCAAACCCAGATTTATAGTTGCGGATGAATCGGTCGCCGCGCTGGATGTGTCGATTCAGGCGGAAATTCTGAGCCTGTTGAAACAGCTGAAAGATGAGCTGGGGCTGACCATCCTGTTTATCTCCCATGACCTGAGCGTGATCGCCAACCTGTGTGACTGGGTATGTGTGATGCGCTATGGCGAACTGGTGGAGCAGGGCACGGTGCGGCAGATCTTCCTCGATCCGCAACAGGACTATACCCAGAAACTGATCGCCTCAATCCCGCTGCTGAACTCACCTGAGGGACGGTCGCAACGCTCACCGAGCTTGTTGCAGGTTGCTGAACAGTTTGCCGGCTCAGGTTTAAATTATTCTCAACTGGAGCGTATTTAGTATGGATTACTCAATGGCTGAGATCCGCGCCTTTAACGCGACGTTACAGGCGGGTAATTTCACCCGGGCGGCGGATCTGCTGGAGGTAAGTCAGCCCGCCATTACTGCTCAGATTCGCAAGCTGGAATCCCGTTTCAGCACGCCGTTGCTGGAACGGCTGAGTAAAGGGGTGCGGGCCACGGATCTGGGTAAGCAGCTGTATCAGATTACCCGTCAGTATCATGATCTTGAAGCCGCGATAGAGGTGTTGTCCAACCCCACGCTGTCGCCCGGGAAGATGACCCTGCAGGTGGCCAACGCCTCTTCGATCATCTTCATGCCGCTGATCGCTGAGTTCAGCCGGCGATTCCCGCAGACAACCCTGAAAATAAAGTCGGTGACTACGTCGGAGTGCCGGGCGCTGGTACTCAACCGGGAGGTGGATATCGGTCTGTTTCCGTTGCTGGATGAGAGTAGCGAACTGTCCCGCCTGGCGTTTTCCTCTCACCGTCTGGTGGCGGTATTGCGGCCGGATCACCCTCTGGCTGAGCATAAAGCGTTGTCGGTCAGTCAACTGGTCGGTGAACCGCTGATCGTCTATAAACCAGAAGCCTGTACCCAGCAGTTGCTGGAACAACTGTTTGTGCGTAACCAGCTCAGGGTGTCGGGTAATGTGGTGGTGGATGGACGGCTGGATATGTCTGAGGCAGTGAGCCATGGACTGGGGATCGGCTTTGCGCTGCAGCAGGATATCCGTCCCGATCCGCGTTTGACGGTCATACCGATTACAGAGGCAACGGAGGACGTGGTAGAGCATGTGGTGTGGATGAAAAACCGTCGCAGCCTCCCCGGAATCCGTGACTTTATTCAGCTGGCGCTGGAGCAGCGTTGCGGTGCGCTGTCAGAGGTAAGCGAGTTGTAAAAAATGCCGTTTTTTGTTTGATTTGTTGCTCAAGTTCCCATTGTGCTGCCGATATACTCTATATCGCGAAGGAGTATTACGATGGAAATAACAGCGGCTTCCGCTTCTGCATATCAGCAAGCCTCGTTACAGAATGAGGTTGCACTGGCTGTTGCGGGTAAAGCAAAAGACAATCTTGAACTGCAAGGGGCTATGGCTCTGCAACTGCTGGAAAGCGCGGCTTCGGCTGCCGTCGATCCCTCATCTCCGCTGGGGCAGAATATCGACATCATGGCATGATAGCTGCCAACAACGATGGGGCGGTATTAAATTAATTAACAGCCCCGACCTGAACAAAACCGCCGTCTGGCGGTTTTTTTATCGCTGGAATCAGATTTCGTAGTCCGCCGGGTTAAGAGACAGGACGCTTGACTCTATCTGTCGGATCACTTCAGGTAAACGCTCTGCGGTCACCGGTTTGCTGAGCAGAAAGCCCTGAATATTCGTACAGTTTAACTGATTCAGGTAGTGCAGTTGCTCCAGCGTCTCAACCCCTTCCGCAATCAACTCCAGATCAAGGCTCTGGGACATCGCAATAATCGCGCTGACCAGAGAGGCATCCTCTTTATTGTCTGGCAGGTCACGGACAAAGGCACGGTCAATTTTTAGTTTGTCGACCGGGAACTGCTTCAGATAGCTGAGTGAGGAGTATCCGGTGCCGAAATCATCTATCGCCAGTTTTGCCCCCAGCGCTTTAAACTCCTTTAGCCAGGTTACAGCGGCATCAGAGCTATCCAGAAACATGCTTTCGGTTATCTCAAAAACGAGTTTTTCTGGATCAGCACCGGTACGCTTAATAATCTTTTCAGCCATCCGGGCATCGAAGCCCAGTTGCCGCTGATTACTGGACACGTTAACCGCCATACATAGGTTATCCAGTCCCTGTTCCTGCCACTGCATCAGTTGCTCGCAACCGCGCTGTAACACCCACAGCCCTATCGGCTGAATCAGCCCGGTTTCCTCTGCCAGCGGGATAAACTCTCCCGGGCCGGTCAGTCCGTTGCCGGGACGGTGCCAGCGAATCAGTGCTTCAACTGACACCACCTTGTGAGTCTCCAGATTGCAGACCGGCTGGTAATAGAGTTCAAACTCGTTTCGTTCAAGTGCCAGCCGCAGGGCCTGTTCCATCTCTGTCCGGTTTTTGACATGCTCGCGCATCTCGGCGTTGAAAAACTGGTATTGATTACGGCCTTTCTCTTTTGCAAGGTACATCGCCATATCGGCGTTGCGCAGCATCGAATCACCGTTGTTGGCATCGTTGGGGTAGCAGGAGATCCCCACACTGGCACCGATATAGAGTGTTCTGCCTGCTAATTGAAACGGCGGACTCAGCACCTCTATAACCCGTTGCGCAGTTTGTGATGCATCATCGGCTTCAGCGATACTTTGTAGCACAATAACAAACTCATCACCGCCGAAGCGGGTCAGCAGATCGGTATCACGGATAACCGAAGCCAGTCGGATACTCACCTGTTGCAGCATCTCATCGCCGACCGAGTGGCCCAGGGTATCGTTAACGGCTTTGAAACGGTCCAGATCGATAAACAGCAACGCACAGCTACTGTCGGTCTGATCGCTGAGTTGCTGTATCCTGGCCAGTTCCCGTTTCAACATAATCCGGTTGGGCAGGGAGGTGAGCGCATCAAAGTTGGCTTGCTGGCGAATCTTCTCTTCGTCGTCTTTACGCTGCGTCATATCCGAGAAAACCGCAACATACTGTTCCAGCTGGCCATCGCTGTTTCTGACCGCAGCGATCGACAACCACTGGGGGTAGACTGAACCATCGCGGCGTTTATTCCACACCTCGCCTGACCAACTGCCGTTGTTCTCAAGGGTTTGCCACATCTCCTGATAAAAGGAATCGCTCTGTTTACCAGACTGAAATATTTGTGGGGTTTTGCCAATCACCTCTTCAGCGCGATAGCCAGTGATCTCGGTGAACGCAGGGTTGACAGAGATAATCCGGGCGTCGGGTGAGGTGATAATGATCCCTTCGTTGGTGGTTTCAAACACCGCCGCATTCATCCGCAGCTGCTCTTCGGTAGAACGGCGTTCGGTAATGTCCTCTTTTACGGCGACGAAGTGGGTAATTTCACCGCCGGGATCTCTTACTGCTGAGATGGTTGCCGCTTCCCAATACAATTTGCCACTCTTACGCCGGTTGAGAAAGGTCCCCTGCCAGGCCTTTCCGGCCAGCATCTGCTGCCACATATCCTGGTAATTGACCGGTGAAATATCGCCGGAGCTGAAAATAGCAGGGCTCTTACCGAGCACCTCCTCCAGTGAGTATCCGCTCACCTGTTCCGCTTTGGGGTTGATATACTCGATCAGGCCGTTGATATCGGTAATGACTACTGCGGCGGGGCTTTGCTCCAGTGCCCGGGACAGCTTTCTCAGTTCCTGTTCCCTGAGCCGGGTCTCGGTGATATCGACCCTGACCCACACTTCACCGCCCTCATTGGTGGGGGTGTTACTACACAGGTAGTAGTTGCCGTTCTCGATATGCTGTACAACCCGCCGGTTGGTGGCGCTCTCTTGCTGATAGCGGCATTTCTCATCGATAGCTTTCTGAATGATCTCTTTATGGGTGCCGGGTTTCAGCAGTGAGGTGATCCAGGGGTAAAAGCTGGAAAAGTTACGGTTGCTCAGAATCAGCCGGTTGTCGGCATCGAACAGGGCAAACGCCTCCTTGATGTTATCAACACCATCTTTCAGACGCAGCCGGGCCTGCTCGGTCTGCTGATGGGAACGGATAAGCCGCAGGTAGAGAAAGGTCAGCAACAGTATCAGCGCGGTGGTCAGCCCGATCAGCACCGAATTAAAATACTCGGTTTGCTGGGTAACCTTATTGCGATAACTCAGATAACTGCTGTAGAGCTGGTTGAACGCAGTGCTATTCGGGATCTGCTTATATTCAGCCAGGAGTTGAGTCAGTTGGGTCTGGGCAGTCAGATTTGTCTGAATATGAAAGATCAGATCGGCAATGCCGTCTGAACCGTTATCAGTGAGGGTGTTTAACTGATCTCTGATTTCCCGGGCATCCAGATCGCTGCGGAAAATATGGTATTGATACAACAGGTTAACGATCTGTTCGGCTCGGGGTAAGCCGGCATCATCGCTTTCTTCAATCCGGTTGAGCAGCATAGGCATATAGTTCAAGCCGTTTCGGACCACTGCTGCCAGGGTTTTTATCCGTTCCGTCAGTTGTATTCGCTGATCCAGGGTGTGGCGATACTGCTTTAGTTTGCCAGCCAGCTCTGATGGCAGCTCCCGGAACAGGCTGGCTATCTCCGGGTCGGTCTCCTGCTGTTTTAGCTGTTGGGTTAACCTGACGATCTCATCATAGTTTTGCTGTTGCATTGAGCTGATCAGCAGGATCTCCAGATCAAGGGCGTTATCCAGCACCTGAAGTTGCAACAGAATTTCAGAACGTCTCTGGCCAGATTGAGACTTATCGTCATGCAGCAGATAGAAGAGGCAGGCCAGCAGTATGATTGCCACCATCGATGTCAGATAGAGCCGGGCTTTAAACCAGATCATTGCTGCAGTTCCGGATGCTCACCTTTCAGGGAGTTGATAAAGCTGCTGATTGCCGAAATATGCTCTGCAGGAATTTCACGGCCTAACTGGAAGCGGCCCATGATCTCTATCGCTGTTTTCAGCTCTTTCACCGCACCATCATGAAAGTAGGGGGCGGTAACCGATGCCATACGCAGGCTGGGCACCTTAAACAGGTATCGGTCCGCTGCATCATTGGTGGCGGTGTATCGACCCAGATCGGTATCACTGAGTGGGGTACTCCGGGTATTGAAATACTCTGAGATATCCTTGACCGCCCCAAACGGGGCGTACATATTGCCGCCCACATTGGTGCCCTGATGGCAACTGATGCAGCCATAGGATTTAAACAGGCGGTAACCATGCTTCTGCTCGGCACTCAGGGCGGATTCATCCCCCTTTAACCAGCGGTCGAATGGCGCATTCAGGGTTGATAACGAGCGTTCAAACTGAGTGATGGCATTACGGATGTTTGCTCCATTAATACCATCCGGATAGAGGCTTTCAAAGCGTTGTTTGATGGCGGGGTCCTGATTTAAACGCCGGACGACTAACGGCCAGTTGCTGTTCATCTCAACCGGGTTGTGAACCGGCCCGTTCACCTGTTGATTCAGATCGGCTGCACGGCCGTTCCAGAACTGCACAAAGTTGAGGCTGCTGTTATATACCGTCGGGGTATTGGCTGAACCCAGCGCGCCGCCGACACCCTGTGATACGGCAGAAGTATCGGCACCCCCCTTTGACAGATTGTGGCAACTGGCACAGCTGATACTGCTATCGGAGGATAAGCGGGGATCATGAAACAGTATGCGGCCGAGACTGACTTTATCCGGGTTTAACTGATTGTCCGCCTGGATCGGGCTGATGGGTTCTGAACTCAGGTCCATCGCGTCGGTCGGTGGGCACAGCAGTAAAAGCAGCAATACTGCGCAACAAATCAGATGCTGATGGGGCTTGTGTGTCCGACTGTACTGCTTAAAAGCCTGCACAAAGGCGTTCCTGTATTCTGAGTAGGGTTATGAGTATAAGGGCTATTAGTACCGTATTCTGCGCCTTTTGACCATAATCTGACTACTCAGATCGGTGTCAGCGGTCAATTTTATGGGCCGTAACGCAGGAATAGCAAAGATTGCGGCAAGAACAGGGTGTGGAGGCACCCTGTTTGCGGAGGGGAGGGCTGTGCAGGTCAGCAGAGGCGCTAATCGTTGATTAGCAAGATAACCAGTTTTTTAGGACCATGGGCACCCATCTGCAGTTTCTGTTCAATATCGGCACTGCGGGACGGGCCGGTAATCATATTCACTGTGCGCGGCATGGTGTTACCGAATTTCTCCCGCAGCTTTTTCCAGGCCTCTTCATAGACGCCAACAATCGCAGAGCGGTGCAGTACCACCAGGTGGTTGTCCGGCAGGAAGTTCAGGGTGGTGGGGCTCTGTTCACCCGAGTGCAGCATCAGGGTGCCGGTCTCTGCGATACCGGCAAAGCTGAGTGTCAGACTGGCGATATCACCGGCCTGTGCCACCCGCTCTGTTTTGTCAATCTGTTGCTGCGCAAGGGGGCTCCAGTCCAGCTCACGAAGCTCGCTATTACTGGCGCAGATCAGCTCCCGGATCCCCTGACTGGAAAGCCAGTCAGCACAGGCACTGGGAACCTGATCAAAACGATCCAGTTCGATCAGTTCAGCGACCGCTTCGGTGGCCATCGTTTTAAACAGTTCCACCTGCTCTGCTGCAGGTAGCTGAGCCCGTTGGGGAATCAGATTACTTAGTTTGCAAGCTAACCTGTTCTGTACTGCTTGCTGACGCTCTGTATGGGCTTCGCTGCGGCTGAGTCCGCGACGGATGTTGCCAAGAATCTCTGCGCGACTCATTATTGCTGACCTCCCGCTTTCTGTTGCTCTTTCCAGGCTTGCATAAAAGTTTTGCCCTGTGGCGCAGGCATATCGCGCCAGTCGGTCCAGCCGCCCGCTAAAGGCAGTTTTTTAATCCGACCGTTCTTGCCAGCCCAGGTTTTCATCATCCAGCTGGCCATACGGGTGTAGGGTTTATACAGGGCCGGACGCTTGGCCAGAAAAGCCCAACCGGCCAGACCGTAACGGGCAGCTTTGGGTTGCAGGTGTTTTTCGAATTCATCTTCGCGCCAGTGACGCATCAGTTTTGGCAACGGTATTCTAACCGGACAGACCGATTCGCACTTGCCGCAAAAGGTAGAGGCGTTGGGTAGCATGCCGCCTTTTTCGATACCGATCATCTGCGGTGTCAGCACCGATCCCATCGGGCCGGGGTAGACCCAGCCATAGCTGTGGCCGCCCACTGCACCATAGACCGGGCAGTGGTTCATACAGGCGGAGCAGCGGATGCAGCGGAGCATATCCTGAAATTCACTGCCGACCATTTCACTGCGGCCGTTATCCACCAGTACCACATGGAAGTTTTCCGGACCATCCTGGTCGCCTTCACGGCGGGGGCCGCTGGAGAGGGTGTTGTACACCGAAAATTCCTGACCGGTGGCGGAGCGGGCCAGCAGTCGCAGGAACAGGGTCATATCCTCCAGGGTGGGCACCACTTTCTCAATGGAGGTGACGACAACATGGGTTTTTGGCAGGGTCTGGGTCAGATCACCATTGCCTTCGTTGGTGACAATAATGGTAGAACCGGTTTCCGCAACACAGAAGTTGGCACCGGTAATACCGACATCCGCCGCGACAAACTTCTCGCGTAATACTTCACGGGCTTCCTGCATCAGTACCGCCGGGTCGCTTGACTTCGGTCGATGATGGTTGGCGTGGAACGCTTCAGACACATCCTCCAGATTCAGATGGATCGCCGGGGCGATAATATGGCTGGGGTGATCATGGCGCAGCTGCAGGATATATTCCCCCAGATCGGTTTCCACCGGCTGCACGCCGTTGGCTTCGAGAAAATCGTTCAGGCCGATCTCCTCTGTCACCATTGATTTGCCTTTGGTGACGGTCTTTGCATCAACCTGTTGGCAGATATCGAGAATGATCCGGTTGGCATCATCTGCGGTGCGGGCCCAGTGAACATGGCCACCATTTTCGATGACTTTGCGTTCGAACTCCTCCAGATAGAGATCCAGGTGTTCAAGAATATGGTTTTTCAGGTCGCGCCCCTGATCCCGGAGCTGTTCAAACTCGGGCATCCGGCTGACGGCAATGGCGCGCTTTTCCGGGAAACCGGCTTTCAGGTTACCCAGTGCCTTTTGCAGGTTGGCATCGGCCAGTGCATCGTGGGCGCGTTGTTTAAAGAACGGGGTATTTATCTGCATCGTCTCGCTCCTTAAAGCTGTTGTGCCAGGCCATAATCGGCTTCGCCAATGGCGGGGGTGTCGGTCATACCGGCCAATACTTCGACAATGTGGCGGGCTTCGACCTGTTTTCCTTCCCGCTTCAGTTTGCCGGCCATATTCAGCAGGCAACCCAGGTCACCGCCCAGCACTGTATGGGCGCCGGTATTGCTGATAAATTCAGATTTGTTGGAGACCATTCGGTTGGAGATTTCCGGATATTTGACACAGAAAGTGCCGCCGAAACCGCAGCAGGTTTCCGCTTCCTCCATCTCTTCCAGTTCTACTCCCTGAACCTGTTGCAACAGTTGCCGTGGCTGCTGTTTGATGCCGAGCTGGCGTAAGCCAGAGCAGGAATCGTGGTAGGTGACTTTATGATTAAACTGCAACTGCCTGAGTTGTTCCTGCAGACTGTCCATGCCAATCACATCGAACAGAAATGAGGTGATCTCAAAACTACGGTTTTTCAGCTCCAGGGCCCGCTGGTAGTAACTGTCAGAGGGGTCAAACACCTCCGGATAGTAGTGCAACATACCGATACAGGAACCGGATGGCCCAACGACATATTCATAACCATCAAAGGCATCGATGGTCTGACGGGCGATATCCGCCGTGGTTTTGCGATCACCGGAGTTGAACGCTGGCTGTCCACAGCAGGTTTGGCGTTCGGGCACTTCCGCTTTGCAGCCTGCCTGTTCCAGTAGTTTAACCGTTGCGAAGGCCACGGAGGGGCGGAACATATCGGCCAGACAGGTGACAAACAGGCCGACTCGTGGCCCGGAGGATATATTTGGCATGTGCGTTACCGTAGTTATTGTTTTCGACCCAGAGAGACGGGCCAGAAAACTGACTCTGCTCCCGCTGGTTGGCGTCTTTCATTTGAATTGATGCTATGCAAGATAGTTAATGAAGGCCGGGAAAGAAATGCTACACTGATAACTGGTCTGACCAGAGGGCGGTAAAACCGCAGAATTATTATCCGATGAATCACAATCTGAGCGAAAGTCTGTTGTTGCAACTTAAAGAGCGCCTGTACACCGGAGAGTTATTGCCGGGTGGCGAACTGGAGTCGCAGCGACGCATGTCTGAATCCCGGGGGATCTCCCGTTCGACGGTACGCGAAGCGGTAGGGCAGTTGGAAGCCGAGGGCTATATTGAGGTGAAGCAGGGAGGGAAAACCCGGGTAAAAAACCTGTTGGAACCCTACTTTGAGATGCCTGTCGGGGAGGGCAAAGCGCTTGGCGATAACCCTGAATTTCAGCGTCAGGTGCTGGAAGTCCGGGCGATGCTGGAGGGTGAGGCCGCTTTCTATGCGGCCACCCGTGCCAGCGATGATCAGCTTAAGGCGCTGGATGCTGAGTATCAGAAAATGCAACAGCGGGGACAGCGGGAAACAACCCTGGCAAAGGCCAAGGAGGATCTGCGGTTTCATATGATGATTGCCGAGTCATCCCATCATCTGCTGGTGATCTCTTTCAGTCAGCTGTTTTATACCCGCTTTTTTAACGCGATCTACGGAGTGCTGACCCGCACCCTGAAAAAATATGGCCGCTATCCGGATGGTATCCGTTCGCAACACAGCGCGATCCATCAGGCGATCATGGCGCGCAATGCCGATGCGGCCCGCACGGCGGCCACCGAACATATTCTCTATACCCGCAGGCATCTGGAAAATGAATGAGCGGTTTGCTGGGCGATCATTTATGAAAAAGTGGGACTATCCCGGCGTGCGTCAGGAGGTGCCTGAGTGTTAACTGGAATACAAGCTCTGCTGCTGGATATCAGTGGTGTTATCTATCAGGGAAGTCAGCCTGTCGAGGGGGCGGCTGAAGTTATTGAGAAAGCCCGTCAAAAGGGCCTGACAGTCCGCTTTCTCACCAATACCGCGAGTAAGTCTTCGGTGCAGATTGTGCAGGAATTGCGCAGTATGGGCGTCAGTATTGAACCGCAGGAGTTGTTTACTGCCCCCAGAGCTGCCTGTGATCTTATAGATGAACGCGGTCTGCGCCCCTATTGTATTCTGCCCGATGCTATCGCTGCCAAATTCGAGTGTTATCCACCAGAACAGGCCGACGCTGTACTGTTGGGGGATGCCGGAGATGGTCTCAGTTATGCATCGCTGAATCAGGCTTTCCGGCTGTGTCAGGCGGGTGCTCCACTGATCGCTATCGGCATGAATCGTTACTATATGTCAGACGAGGGTTTGCAGCTGGATGCCGGGCCGTTTGTCAAGGCGCTGGAATGGGCCGCGGGCACTGAGGCGCAGGTGATGGGCAAGCCGGGCCGGGCGTTTTTTTATCGGGCGGTAGCTTCGACCGGCTATCAGGCGCATGAGTGCCTGATGGTGGGTGATGATATCGATGCCGATGTTCTGGGCGCACTGGATGCGGGGATACCAGCGGTGCTGGTACGCAGCGGAAAATACCGCCCTGAGGATGAGCAAAAGTTAACGTCCGGGGGACGGGTAATTGATAGCCTGGCGAATCTGTTCGACTGATCGTTTAATACGGTAAATTCACCTGATTGAAATAGCTTTATACCCTCACATCCGCTAAAATATCGCGCCTTAATGTTGTTACCTGGTTTGTAACAGCGTCAAATTTTTAAGTGTGGCCTGTGGTACTGGTCATCACTGAACAGATAGGAATAGACAATGCCTGTAATTACCCTTCCTGATGGCAGCAAGCGTGAGTTTGCCAATGCCGTTACCGTATTCGATGTTGCCGCTGATATTGGCGCAGGGCTGGCTAAGGTTGCCCTGGCTGGCAGAGTTAATGGTGAGCTGGTGGATACATCCCACACCATCACCGATGACGCTGAGCTGGCAATTATTACCCCTCGCGATGAAGATGGTGTAGAGGTGATTCGTCACTCCTGTGCGCATCTGATGGCGATGGCTGTGCAGCAGTTGTTCCCAACCGCGCAGGTGACCATTGGTCCGGTGATTGAGGATGGTTTCTATTATGACTTCGCTTATGAACGTCCGTTTACGCCGGAAGATCTGCAGAAGATCGAAGCGAAGATGAAAGAGCTGGTCAAAGCCAACTATCCGGTTTCCCGTTCGCTGATGAGCCGCGATGAAGCCGTGAAACTATTTGAAGAGAAGGGTGAGAAATATAAGGTTGAGCTGCTGGAAGCGATTCCCAGCGATGAAGATCTCTCTTTTTACTCACAGGGCGATTTTATCGATCTGTGTCGTGGCCCGCACGTGCCTTCGACCGGTCACATTAAAGTTTTCAAACTGATGAAACTGGCCGGTGCATATTGGCGCGGCGATTCAAACAATGAGATGTTGCAGCGTATCTACGGTACTGCCTGGGGTGATAAGAACGACCTCAAAGAGTACCTGCACCGTCTGGAAGAAGCGGAAAAGCGCGATCACCGTAAACTGGGTAAGCAACTGAACCTGTTCCACCTGCAGGAAGAAGCGCCGGGGATGGTGTTCTGGCACCCCGATGGCTGGACGCTGTATCAGGGGATCGAGCAGTACATGCGTCAGAAACTGCGTAAGCATGGCTATGATGAGATTAAAACGCCCCAGGTGGTTGAACGTACCCTGTGGGAGAAGTCCGGTCACTGGGATAAGTTCTCAGAAGAGATGTTTACCACCCATTCTGAAAACCGTGATTTCGCCATTAAACCGATGAACTGCCCCTGTCATGTGCAGGTGTTCAATCAGGGACTGCGTTCCTACCGTGATCTGCCGCTGCGTCTGGCCGAGTTTGGTTGCTGTCACCGGAATGAACCGTCCGGTGCCCTGCATGGTATTATGCGGGTGCGCGGATTTGTTCAGGATGATGCGCATATTTTCTGTGCTGAAGATGATATTCAGAACGAAGTGGCACGGTTTATCGACTTCCTGCATGAGGTGTATGCGGATTTCGGTTTCAACGAGGTGATCTACAAGCTTTCGACCCGCCCAGAAAAACGGGTAGGCTCTGATGAGGTGTGGGATAAAGCGGAAAAAGCGCTGGGTGATGCTCTGGATGCCGCGGGTCTTGACTGGGCTGAGCTGCCGGGTGAAGGTGCGTTCTACGGTCCTAAAGTTGAGTTCTCGCTGAAAGATTGTCTCGGCCGGATCTGGCAGTGTGGTACCATTCAGGTTGATTTCTCTATGCCGGGAAGACTGGGGGCTCAGTTTGTCAATGAATCCGGTGATCGTGAAACGCCGGTGATGCTACACCGGGCTATTCTCGGCTCATTTGAGCGCTTTATCGGTATTCTGATTGAGAACTTTGCCGGTGCCTTGCCAACCTGGCTGGCGCCAAAACAGGTTGCGATTTTGAATATTACCGACAAACAGGCGGAATATTGTCGCGAACTTGAAGAAAAACTCACAGATCTTGGATTCTTTGCCTCTGCGGACTTGAGAAATGAGAAGATCGGCTTTAAAATCCGCGAGCACACAATTCATAAAGTTCCTTATCTGCTGGTTGTTGGCGATAAGGAGGTAGAAACCGGCGCTGTGGCAGTACGTACCCGCACCGGTGAAGATCTCGGCACATTGTCGATTGAAGAGTTTTGCGAGCATCTGAAGCAGGATGTTGCTCAGAAAGGCCGCAAAGAATAATTAATAGATTGGAGATACAGCTATCAAGCGAGATAACAGAAGAGGGCGTAATGAGCGGAATAAACCGCCTATAAATGAGAATATCAGCGCCCGCGAGTGTCGGTTGATTGGTCCAGATGGTACACAGATAGGCGTAGTTCCTATCAAAGACGCCCTAGAGGCGGCTCAAGAGGTTGGCCTTGACCTGGTACAGATTTCTGATTCAGATCCTATCGTCTGTAAGGTGATGGATTACGGTAAATATCTGTACGAGAAGAAGAAAGAAGCGAATGCTGCTAAGAAGAAGCAAACGCAGATGCAGGTTAAGGAAATAAAGTTCCGTCCTAATACGGAAGATGGGGATTATCAGGTAAAACTACGCAACCTGATACGTTTCCTTGAAGGTGGCGATAAGGCCAAGGTAACTCTGCGTTACCGCGGCCGTGAAATGGCACACCAGGAGTTAGGTATGCAGTTATTACGTCGGGTCGAAGAAGACCTGATTGAGCTGGGTACCGTTGAGCAGCGTCCCAAAATGGAAGGCCGCCAACTGACTATGGTCATTGCTCCGAAAAAGAAAAAGTAGTCTGACATAAGCGTAAAACCCGTGCTGACTCACTGTGAGCCAGATACGGGTTTTGTTGTTTATCAGGACGAAAGATAATTAACGAATGCGTGGGGATTTAGTAATGCCTAAAATGAAATCTTGCAGCGGTGCTGCGAAACGTTTTAAAAAGACTGCGAAAGGCTTTAAGCACAAACAGTCTTACACAAGCCACATCCTGACTAAGAAAACGACTAAGCGTAAGCGTCAGTTGCGTCCAATGCTGCAAGTTGCAGCTGCTGATCAGAAACTGATCCGCCGCATGCTGCCTTACATCTAAGTCGTAGTAACCACAAATTCTAAGTTAGGAAGAAAGAAATATGGCACGTGTAAAACGTGGTGTTATCGCACACCGTCGTCACAAGAAGATCCTGAAAAAAGCTAAAGGTTACTACGGCGCTCGCAGCCGTGTATTCCGCGTAGCTAAACAGGCTGTAATTAAAGCAGGTCAGTATGCATACCGCGACCGTCGTCAGCGTAAGCGTCAGTTCCGCGCGCTGTGGATTGCTCGTATCAACGCTGCTGCCCGCATCAATGGTCTGTCCTACAGCCGCTTTATTGCTGGCCTGAAGAAAGCATCTATCGAGATCGATCGTAAGGTGCTGGCTGATCTGGCTGTTCACGAAGCAAATGTTTTTGCTGCTATCGTTGAAAAAGCTAAAGCTGCACTGTAAGACACCTTTACCTATAACAGGGTAATAACTGATCGTTTAATAGGGGAAGGGTGCAAACTCTTCCCCTATTTTTATCTGGAGCGGTAAATGGAAAACATTGGAATCCTGCTTGAGCAAGGCAAGCAGGCTGCAGAACAGGCAACAAGCGCACAGGATCTCGATCAGGTGCGGGTTCAGTATCTGGGTAAGAAAGGTCATCTTACCCAGCTATTGAAGGGTCTGGGCGCACTGAGCGCAGAAGAGCGTCCCCAGGCTGGGGCGAAGATTAATGAAGCGAAACAGGCGCTGCAGGATGTGCTTAATGCACGTAAGGCAGATCTGGAATCCGCTGCGCTGGAAGCGAAACTGGCGGAGGAGACGATCGACGTCACCCTGCCGGGTCGGGGGCAGTCACTGGGTGGTTTGCATCCGGTCACTAAAACCCTGCAGCGGATCGAAGAGTTTTTTGCCCGGATCGGTTATTCCGTGGCTGAAGGCCCAGAGATCGAAGATGATTATCACAACTTTGAAGCGCTGAATATTCCTTCGCATCACCCGGCACGGGCGATGCACGATACCTTCTATTTCAATGCCAACACCCTGCTGCGCACTCACACCTCCGGTGTTCAGGTACGGACCATGGAAAGCCAGCAGCCGCCGATCCGAATCATCTGTCCGGGCCGGGTATATCGCTGCGATTACGATCAGACTCACTCACCGATGTTCCATCAGGTGGAAGGTCTGATTGTCGATAAAGATATCAGCTTTGCTGACCTGAAGGGCACGCTGGAACAGTTTCTGCGAGAGTTCTTTGAGGAAGATGTCAAAGTACGTTTCCGCCCCTCTTACTTCCCGTTTACAGAGCCTTCTATCGAAGTGGATATCGACCGCGGTGATGGTAAATGGCTGGAAGTGCTGGGTTGCGGCATTGTACATCCGAAAGTGTTTGAGTATTCCGGTATCGATCCCGAGCAGTACACCGGTTTTGCCTTCGGTATGGGGGTAGAGCGTCTGGCGATGCTACGGTATGGCGTTAATGACCTGCGCCTGTTCTTTGAAAACGATCTGCGTTTCCTTAGCCAGTTTAACTAATCAAGCAGTTTGACTGATCAGAAACGGATAACGGCGTTTAAAAGTAGTTAAGAATTTTCGGAAAACAGACTTATGAAATTCAGTGAAAAGTGGTTGCGTGAACTGGTAGACCCTGCCACAGATACTCAGGGGATCGCGGATCAGATTACCATGGCCGGTCTTGAAGTCGATGAGATTGTGCCGGTTGCCGGTCAGTTCAGCGGCGTTGTGGTCGGCGAGATACTCTCTGCCGAGCCGCACCCTAATGCAGATAAACTGCAGGTATGTCAGGTGACTGATGGTAGCGAAACCTTTCAGGTTGTCTGCGGTGCGCCCAACGCCCGGGGTGGTCTGAAAACCGCCTTCGCTAAAGTGGGGGCTGTTCTCAGCGCGCCCGATGGCAGTGATTTTAAGATTAAAAAGGCCAAACTGCGTCAGGTTGAGTCATTCGGTATGCTTTGCGCCGATGATGAGCTGGGCATCTCCGATGACCATGCCGGTATCATGGAGCTGGCGGCGGATGCACCGGTAGGCACAGATCTGCGTGACTATCTGGGCCTCGATGATGCGGTGATCGATGTCGATCTGACGCCAAACCGTGGAGACTGTCTGTCGATTACCGGTCTGGCCCGTGAAGTGGGCGTACTCAATAAGACGTCTGTGGGTTATGTTGAAGCTGACGTCGTGGTTCCGACCATTGATGATACCTTCCCGATCACCCTGGACGATCCGGAAGGCTGCCCCCGTTATCAGGGGCGGGTGATCCGTAACGTGAATATGGCGGCTGAGACGCCGCTGTGGATGGTTGAGAAACTGCGCCGTTGTGGCATCCGTTCCATTGATCCGGTTGTCGATGTCACCAACTACGTACTGCTGGAACTGGGTCAGCCGATGCATGCGTTTGATCTGAGTAAACTCAGCGGCGGAATCGTGGTGCGTAAGGCCACTCCGGGCGAGAAGCTGACACTGCTGGATGGTAACGAAGCGCAACTCAACGACAACACTCTGGTGATTGCAGACAGTGAAAAAGCGGTGGCGATGGCGGGGATCTTCGGTGGCGAAGAGACCGGTGTTACCGCTGACTCTAAAGACATATTCCTGGAATGTGCTTACTTCAACCCGATCAGTATTGCCGGACGCGCCCGTTCCTACGGCCTGCACACCGATGCCTCACACCGTTACGAGCGGGGCGTCGACTGGCAGTTGCAGCGCAAGGCAACTGAACGGGCAACCCGCTTACTGCTGGATATTGTCGGTGGTGAAGCAGGGCCTGTGGTCGAAGCGGTCTCGGAAGAGTATCTGCCCGCTGCGGCAACCGTGACTCTGCGTCAGAGCAAGGTGAATCAGGTGCTGGCATTTGAGATGCCTGCGCTGGAGATCGAAGAGATCCTCACCCGTCTGGGGATGACGCTGGAGCGCAGCGGCGACGGTGAATGGTCAGTGGCGGTTCCTTCATACCGGTTTGATATCAGTATCGAAATCGATCTGATCGAAGAGTTGGCGCGGGTGTATGGTTATAACAACCTGCCGGTTAAAGTGCCGACGGCAGAGCTGAATATGATCGCGAATGATGAGTCTAAAGTGACCATCAGAAGCGTTCGCTCACAGCTGGTGGGTCGGGGTTATCAGGAAGCGGTAACCTACAGCTTTATTGAAAGCGGCCTGGCGGCGCAATTTGACGATAAACATGAAGCGAAGGCGCTGGCGAATCCGATCTCTGCCGAGATGGCGGTGATGCGGACCACTATCTGGCCTGGCTTGGTTAAAGCACTGCAGTACAACCAGAATCGCCAGCAGTCCCGTGTCCGTCTGTTTGAAACCGGACAGCGTTTTCTGCCGGAAGGCGATCAGCTGATTCAGGAAAACGTCGTTGCCGGACTGATCTGTGGCCCGCGTCAGTCGGAAGGCTGGAGTGCTGATTCCGCCTCGGTGGATTTCTACGATCTGAAAGGAGATGTTGAGTCTCTGCTGGCGCTGGGGGGCTGTGCCGATCAGTTCAGCTTTGTTGCTGAGCGTCACGTGGCTTTGCACCCTGGGCAGTCGGCGGCGATTAAGCGTAATGGTAAAACCGTTGGCTATTTGGGGGCGTTGCATCCTGAACTGGTGAAGAGCTTAGACCTCTCAGGTCCGGTCTTCCTGTTCGAGATCGTACAGGCAGAACTGCTGGAGGGTGGGTTACCACGTTTCACCAGTCTGTCTAAATTCCCTGAGAGCCGCCGGGACCTGGCTCTGCTGGTAAACGACTCTGTTGCTTATGATGATATTCGTGCCATTGCACAGCAACAGGGGGGCGAATTCCTGAAAGCGGTGACCCTGTTTGACGTTTATCAGGGTAAAGGTGTCGAACCTGGTCAAAAAAGCATCGCTCTGGGCTTGACCTGGCAGCATCCTTCGCGCACTCTTAACGATGAAGAGATCAACGAAGTTATTGATTTTGTTGTGTCTGCACTGAAAAATGAGTTTGGTGCAACATTAAGAGTTTAATCGACAGGGGTGATTCTGATGGGCTCTTTGACTAAAGCAGATATGGCTGAGCGCCTGTATGAAGATCTGGGGCTGAACAAACGGGAAGCAAAAGAGATGGTGGAAGCCTTCTTCGATGAGATCCGTATGAGCCTGGCTGAAAATGAGCAGGTAAAGCTCTCAGGGTTTGGCAACTTCGACCTGCGTGACAAACGTGAGCGTCCGGGGCGTAACCCTAAAACCGGAGAAGAGGTGCCGATCTCTGCGCGCAGAGTCGTCACTTTCCGTCCGGGGCAGAAACTGAAAGAACGTGTTGAGGCCTATGAAGGAGACTGAACTGGTCTCGGATGATCTGCCTGCTATACCCACAAAGCGCTACTTCACCATCGGTGAAGTAGCGCGTTTGTGTAACCTTAAACCGCATGTGCTGAGGTATTGGGAGCAGGAGTTTGAACAGATCTCTCCGGTAAAGCGCAGCGGTCGCCGTTACTATCAGCGGCAGGATGTTCTTATTATCCGTCAGATTCAGGGGCTTCTCCATGAGCAGGGTTACACCATCAGTGGTGCCCGGCAGTGGTTGAATGGCGAACAGGCGGAGGATGACACAGCTCGCTATAAGCAGTTGATTCGACAAACGATTACAGAACTGGAAGATATTCGTAAGCTGCTGAAATCAGTGAAATAAAGTTGTAAGAAACTTTACAAAAGCCCTTTTCAGAAGCACTCGGTTGGCGTAATATAGCCACCTCTTATCGAGACCTCGGTCTCACTGTGTCGGGATGTAGCGCAGCCTGGTAGCGCACTTGCATGGGGTGCAAGGGGTCGTGGGTTCAAATCCCGCTATCCCGACCAATTAGATATAAAAAAAACCGGCTTATTGCCGGTTTTTTTGTGTCTGTTATATGTCTTGCTGAAGCGGGATTTATTCGCAACGTTGTTGCTCCCCTTCGGGCCGTTGTACCAGTACAACGTTGTCTCGTTGCACTCGGCTGTCTCAGCCGAGCGAAGCGACAGATATAAATACTTAGCATCGCCCGCCTTTGGCGATGGCCCGAAGGGTGAGGAGTGAAACGACGAGTCAATCCCGCTATCCCGACCAATGATTCAACTTAAAAGCCTGATTACTGCAGGCTTTTTTGTGCCTGTTTCTTTCTCATTAAGCTGTACCACAGGGTTAAAACCCTTTTTGATCACTACGATCAAGGTAGGGTAAAGGGCTTTGTCCCCCCCCTTTTTTTTTCGTGCCAGGCAGATGTCTTTTACACCGCTTCGCTCTGTATAGGCTTCCGGTGCGCTAAGCTAAGCATTAGAACACTATGGATACCTGGGAGTCATGATGAAAGTTCGTCGAATTGTCACTAATATAGATAGCAATGAACTGGAAAAGGCCGAAACGTTTTATGGGGCGTTTCTCGGTCTGGATATCCTGATGGATCATGGCTGGATCAAAACCTTTGGCTCCAATGAAAAAATGACTTTGCAAGTTAGCGTAGCGTCGGAAGGCGGTTCAGGTACGGCAGTACCCGACCTGTCTATCGAGGTCGACGATCTGTCTGCAGCACTCCAGAAGGCTAAGGAGTTTGGTATACCCCTCGAATATGGACCGATAGTAGAACCCTGGGGTGTTCGTCGCTTTTATGTTCGAGACCCGTTTGGCAAGCTTATCAATATCCTTCAGCACCAGTAGTCATGCTAGTGACTTAGTGTACTAACAAGCTGCTCAACTTCGTTCCGGTCACAAAAAGTGTGGCCTTCACCGGACTGATTAAAGGTTTTGATCCCTTTAATCAGATTCCTTTAATCCGGCTGATGTCTGGTTTTATGTATCTGGGAGAGAGGCATGACAATTACTGGAGAATGTTTTTGTGGTGAAGTTAAATGTCGGGTAGAAGGATCATTGAGTGATGCCCGATCATGCCATTGTTCTCGTTGTCGTAAAGTATTTAGTTCTCAGGCTTCGGCCTATGCGCTGGTTGATCCAAAAGAGTTCGAGTGGCTGTCAGGGGAAGACCTTCTGACATCCTATGTTGATGAGCAAGGCTTTGGTTTTCAGTTCTGTAGTAAATGTGGGTCAACGCTTTGTGGTCTTTTTAATGGCACGGTCCATGGTGTCACTTTAGGTTGTATTAACGGTGATCCGAAAGTAAAGATTGCCAGACATATTTTTGTTGGTTCAAAGGCAAGTTGGGAAATCATCCCTGAAGGCGTGCTTCAATACCAGGAAGGTGTGCCTGAAAATGAATAACCATGCGCTGTACCAGACAAGCCGGTGAAAGCCGTGTTATGCGAACTGTTCAATACAGGAGGGCTGATTTGCGAAAAGAGCTTAGAGAAAAGATTATCGAAGTATGTGATCTTAAAATAGAGAAGAAGGGCCCGGAGGTTGGGTTATCGTTCTATGCCTTTTTTAAAAACAAAAACGACCAACCCGAGATTCTTATGGAAGCAGCCCGGTGGTGGATAGAAACTCATCAGTTGGATCACTTCGAAAAAGCGGTCAAGATCAGGGGTATGGTGGAATCCGGTGTTTAGTTGTGTCTCCAAATCACATAGCAAGCGGCGGCAGACGGATAAAATTTTTTTCCTTCCGTCGCTCCAATTTGCCAGCAGTGTTGGGTGTTATGTTGTTTAATGAGAGATGCGAAGGTTCACAGTGAGCATTACTGGAGCGATGATTAATGAATACTGAGCTGTTTTTGGCATTTATTGCTGCCACTGCCGTCATATGTACAATTCCGGGTCCTAATATCACACTCATCGTAGCAACTGCTGCCACAAAAGGTATTCGTGCGGGTTTAATGGTGGTTCTGGGGACTACGGTTGCTCAGGTTATTCAAATTGCGATGGTAATCGAAGGCTTGGCGTGGCTTGTATCAGCATATGGCTTTGCATTTGATCTGCTAAGAATCGCCGGGGCGGGTTATCTGGTTTATCTTGGTATTAAAACGTGGCTGACCGCACACCATCCAGAAGGTGAAGCCACCCATAGGAGATCTGTAACGCGTGGCTTTTGGGTTGGTTTGGCAAACCCGAAAAGCCTTGCGCTCCTGGCTGTGTTCATTCCTCAGTTTATTGATCCGACACTGCCGGCCAATTTCCAATTTATGGTTCTGGCATTTACATATCTATCAATAGCGGTCGTATTTGATACGCTTTATGCCGTGTCTGCGGGTTATGGGGGAAGAGCCATTTATTCTAATAGGGTGAAATTTTACACAAGTCGTCTTTCGGGTCTTATTCTGGCTGGTGGTGGTTTGTGGTTAGCAAGCCTTCAGAAAAACGGATGACCAACCGCGAAAATAACCATCAGCTTCACGCGGATATTTTGCTCTGCGCATCACAAAATAGCGGAGAGCTAAAGCGTGATCTGTCATCAGGTCTGGTCGACCATGTTCAGGAGTAGCAGTATTGAGCAATGAATGGGATGAATATGCTGAGGGGTGGGATGTTGATCCCTCAGTAAAAGAATATGCCGCTAAGGCTTTTGCAGAACTTTCAAATGTTATCAGCATTGAGGGGCTGTCTGTCTTTGATTTTGGTTGTGGTACCGGCGCACTTACCCAGCTTCTGAGTCCGGGGGTGAAAGATATCGTTGCCCTTGATGGCTCAGCAGAAATGATAAAGTTCCTGGCTAAGAAAAAACTGAGTAATGTTTCCGCTATTTCAGGCTTCCTGACTCAGGATTTGATTGATAGTCATCCAGACCTGGCCAAAAAATTTGATTTAATCGTGGCGTCATCTGTTTGTGGATTTTTACCAGACTATGAAGGGGCTCTTGGGCTGTTAACGTCTCTCTTGAAGCCGGGCGGTGTGTTCATGCAGTGGGACTGGTTGTCGAACGATGATTCCTCGGAGATAGGGTTATCTGAAAATAGAGTGTTACGTGCTTTCAAAGCAAATAAACTCGGTGATATTCAAGTGACAAACCCGTTTGCAATGAATAGCTCAAAAGGCACTATGGCGGTATTAATGGCTGTTGGTAAAAATGCCTGACCCATGTCAGTGCAGAGCGTTTACTTTCAATGTTATGCACAGATTGGGATAAAGGGATGAAGTAACTGTCGTGCAGAGTAAAGGTCGATGCCGTGTGCTTTATTATCGTTATTGGCCTGTTTCTGGCAGGGTATCAGCTGTTCTCCAAACGTCTTGCGTCATCATCGGACTGAAAGGGGCGGTGAACCGGTTGACTTGGCTTATCTGTATGAGCAGGGGTGAGTCATGCAACTGTCAAAAAAGTACAATCGATAGATCTAATCGTCTATGTTTTAAAGCGCTTGTTACCAGCACTATAGACACAGGTCAATGCAATGCATTGCAGTTCTGTGCTGTTAAGACAAGAGGCGATGATGAAAACTATAAAAACACAAGTAGCGATTATTGGTGCGGGTCCCTCCGGTTTGCTGCTGGGGCAGCTACTGGCGAAGCAGGGGATCAGCAATATTATTCTTGAGCGGGTGACCGGTGATTATGTTTTAGGCCGTATCCGAGCCGGCATTCTGGAGCAGGGGTTTGCCGATCTGGTGCGTGAAGCGGGTGTGGCTGAGCGCATGGATGCTGATGGAGATGTTCATGATGGCTTTGAGATCTCAGCTAATGGAGAACGTTATCATATCGACCTGAAAGGCCTGACTGGCGGTAAAACCGTGGTCTGTTATGGTCAGGTTGAGATTACTCAGGATCTGATGGATGCCCGGGAAGCGGTGGGGCTGACAACCTATTATGAAGCAGCAGATGTACAGCCGTTAAATGTAAAATCGGATAGCCCCTCTGTTACCTTTACTCATGCAGGTGAGCAGTATGAGCTGGAGTGTGACTATATCGCTGGCTGCGATGGGTTCCACGGCGTTTCCCGCCAGACGATTCCGGCAGATAAACGTACCGAGTTTGAACGGGTCTATCCGTTTGGCTGGCTGGGGCTGCTGAGTGATACGCCGCCATGTAACAGTGAGTTGATCTACTGCAAGCATGAACGGGGATTTGCCCTGGCGAGTATGCGTTCTGAAACACGCTCTCGCTACTATTTGCAGGTGCCGCTGACCGATAAGGTTGAAGACTGGTCCGATGAGGCGTTTTGGGATGAGCTGAAAAAACGCCTGCCTGAGGATGTGGCTGCAGGTCTGGTGACCGGGCCGAGTATCGAAAAGAGTATTGCGCCACTGCGCTCGTTTGTTTGCGAACCGATGCAGTATGGTCGCCTGTTCCTGGTGGGGGATGCAGCGCATATCGTACCACCGACTGGTGCTAAGGGGCTTAACCTGGCGGCGTCAGATGTGGCTACTCTCTACAAGATCATGACCCGGGTGTATAAGGATAACGACCCCGAATGTATCACTCAGTACTCCGATATCGCCCTGCGCCGGGTGTGGAACGGTGAACGGTTCTCCTGGTGGATGAGTAATATGTTGCACAACTTCGGTCAGATGGAGACCGGTGATATGGACGCAGCCACCTTCAAGCGGTTTATGGAATCTGAGCTGGATTACTACCTCAACTCAGAAAATGGTCGTCGGGTGATTGCTGAACAGTATGTCGGGCTGCCCTATGAAGAACTGGCGCCATAAGCACGCTTAGTTAAGCGGCCAGACCTGACAAAAACACCAGCCTTGGCTGGTGTTTTTGTTTATGTGGGAAGTTTAACCGCTTTAACCGGCATCTTCTTAATCCGCCAGATACTCTCCGCGGTGAACAGAAGCAGACCACTCCAGATCAGTGCAAAGGTGATCAGGCGGTTGACATCCAGTGGCTCATCGTAGACCACTACGGCAAGCATAAAGGTAAGGCTGGGGGTGATGTACATCAGCAGCCCGTTGACGGTTAGTGTCAGACGTTTAGCCCCCGCTGCAAAGCAGATGAGTGGCAGGCTGGTGACAATACCGGCAGCGATCAGCAGGCCTGACATCTGCAAACCCTCTGTGAGAAAGGTGATCTCGTTGTGTTGTGCCAGCCAGGCCAGATAAAACAAGGCGAAAGGGCTGAGTAAGAGGGTCTCAATCAGCAGGCCCGAGAACGGGTCCACCTCAATCTGCTTGCGCAGCAGGCCATAGGTGCCAAAACTGCAGGCCAGCACCAGTGCAACCCAGGGCAGATTGCCAAGCAGGATAAGTTGATAGACAACCCCGGCAACCGCCAATGAAACCGCAAGCCACTGAACCCTTCTGAGTCGCTCGCCGAGAATGATCATGCCTAATAACAGGCTGACAAGCGGGTTGATAAAATAACCCATGGAGGTGTCCAGAATATGCCCCTGTCCTACGGACCAGATAAAAACCACCCAGTTTATCGAGATCAGAATCGCTGAAGAGGTGAGTTTCAACAGCAGTTTTTTCTGACGGATATTTTTGCTCAATTCCTGCCATCGACCGGTCGCAGCGATAAACAGCGCCATGAAAATCACTGACCATATAATCCGGTGGGAGAGCACTTCAAAAGGGCTGACAGACGCAACGCTTTTAAAGTAGATGGGAAACATCCCCCACATGCCATATGCGCACAGCGCAAAAACAATGCCCCGGTTGGGTGATTGCGGATCAGTTTGCATTCAGAGGTCCTTCTTTTCGGGTGTTGCTGTTGGATGAGTTGAGTAACCAGCGTCGCTGAAAAGCCTCTGAAGTGCGGTTGAGCCAGCGGGTCATAATGGCAACAAATAACAGGCTGAACGCCAGTCGTGCCCAGAGCACTCCTGACAGATCTGCCCCCAGGGTCAGCACCAGCAGGGTGTCTTCGATAACGCTATGGCACAGGCTTAACAGGCAGAGTGCAGAAAAACAGTCTTTCCCGCTGATATGACCGTTTTGTGCTTCCCTGATTAACAGTCCGCCGCCGAAAGATAGCCCCAGGGTGACACCAATAATGGTCAGTGAGGTCGCCTGAGGGCCGATGCCCAGTATCCTGAGCAGGGGTTGCAACAGCCAGATCATCAGGCGTTCTATGTGGATCCAGCGAAGAAAGCGCAGCAGGCTCATTAGCACGGTGATGATCAGGATGATCATGACAAAACTTTTCAGTTGGCCGATCCCCCAGCTTAACAGGCTGTTATCGGTGGCTGGCGTCTGCCAGATCAGCTCGACCGGTTGCTGCAACCAGCCGCCCCACTGATAACTCCAGTGCAGTAGCGCGCCGAGCAGCAGTGCTGAGATAATACGTATCAGCAGAGCGACCATAATACGAACCCCCGCTTTCTGGGTGATGCGCAATTCAAGAGGCAGGCTGTGGGCAATAAGCATCATTGAGCTGAGCACGGTAACCTGGGCCACCGTCAGGCTTTCCTGTGGTGCCAGTTGAAAGAAGATCAGCATACCGCCGTAGATGTTGGTTAACAGGGTGGTGGTCCATACCAGCCCCATTGACTCCGGTAAACCAACCAGCCGCATCACCGGTTCCAGTGCCACACTGATATAGGGAATCGCTCCTAACGCTTCGAGGGCTTTGACGATAATCAGCACCGGAATCATCAGCTTGAACAGCAGCAGGCACACTTCAAATATCTCCTGGGCAAGGCTGGGGAGGGTGTGATTGAAAAACTGACTCGCTGATGTGTGCGGCATGGCTGCTCTTTCCTGAGTAGGGTTGCCAGAGTAGGGGCGCTGGCTGGTGCTCTGTTGCAGTGTTGACAAGAGTTGCTAGTGTAATTAAGAATTCTGTTTTAATGTTTCGTAAATTACTTATTAACGAAATTCAATTTCATTTTGGTGGGTTTAATCCTTACTAAAATTAATTTATCAGGCATCTTTATGTCATTTGATCTGGATCGCATCGATCGCAATATTCTCAATATCCTGCAAAAGGATAGCCGTATCAGTAATCAGGATCTGGCAGAACGGATTGGCCTTTCTCCTCCCGCCTGTCTTCGCCGGGTACGCCGGTTGCGGGAGAGTGGGGTAATCGTGGCGGAGGTGGCGCTGATCAATCCACGTATGGTGGGGCGTTATATCAACATAATTGTGGAAGTGGAGATGGTGCGGGATCAACTGGATATCTATGATGCTTTCAAACGGAAAATGGACGCCGCTCCAGAGGTGACGCAGTGTTATCAGGTGACGGGTGAGGTGGACTTTTTACTGATGCTGCTGGTGGAGGATATGGAAAGCTATGAAGCCTTTACCCGCAAATACCTGTCGACCGATGCCAATCTGGCTAAATTTCGTACCCTTATCTCCCTGCGGCGGGATAAGTTCAGCACGGCGGTCCCTCTCTGATACAGGGGTTTCGTTTGCTGTTGTTGAAGACGCTTTTGCTGTGTGGCTAATGATGAAATAATTGCTACAAAAGCGTGTCAAAGGGGTTGACCGAAACGGGTCATATCAATAAGATACGCACCGTCTTCCGGAAACGGAGTCACGTAGCGTCCCATTCGTCTAGTGGCCTAGGACACCGCCCTTTCACGGCGGTAACAGGGGTTCGAACCCCCTATGGGACGCCATCTTTTGCGACGCGGAATTAGCTCAGTTGGTAGAGCGGAACCTTGCCAAGGTTCAGGTCGTCGGTTCGAGCCCGATATTCCGCTCCATCTCTTCCCCGATATCTCCTCCATTTTATTTTTCACTGCTACATCCTGAATTCGTTGTGCTTTGTCCGTTGCTCCCTGCACATCCTTTTATCGTAATTTTCTGTGTGCTACAGATCTGTTATTTCTGTGGTTTTTTTTGCTTTTTTTTTCTTGACGAGGGGAGGGTTAGTCATTAATATACGCGCCTCCTCTGACGAGGAATGTTACAAATGTGACTGTGTCCCATTCGTCTAGTGGCCTAGGACACCGCCCTTTCACGGCGGTAACAGGGGTTCGAACCCCCTATGGGACGCCATCTTTTGTAAAGCGGAATTAGCTCAGTTGGTAGAGCGGAACCTTGCCAAGGTTCAGGTCGTCGGTTCGAGCCCGATATTCCGCTCCAACTCTACAGTCTGTCTGTATTGCGTCCCATTCGTCTAGTGGCCTAGGACACCGCCCTTTCACGGCGGTAACAGGGGTTCGAACCCCCTATGGGACGCCACTTTATCTCTTTCATCATTTTATCTCTTTATTGCCTGCAACCCTTTTCAATCCTCATTCTGAGTGGCTTTTTATGCTCTGGCGTATTCTGTGCCGGATGCATCGTATATACTTACTCTCCAATGCTTATAAAAGCTTAATGATTTCATGGGTTAATCATCTTAATGATTTCGCTGATAAGGATGTCGTTGCTCTATATTGTGCTAGGGTTGTCTGCAGGACAGGCTCTGGCTGATTCAGTGATTGTGTCACTGGATGTAAAGGAGCAAGCGATAAACAAAAACTTTCTTCTCGCTGCATTCGCAATGCGGATAACCCGTTGGCCAGATGGACGGCCGATAAGGGTGTTTGTATTGCCCGACCGCCACCCTCTGCATCAGCGGTTTGTAAAACAGCGCCTGCAAGTCTTTCCTTACCAACTTCGCAATAATTGGGACCGTCAGGTATTTACCGGAACAGGAGCATTTCCGGTAACCGTTGATAACATGGAGGAGATGTATCGTATGGTAAGCCAAACCGAGGGATCGATTGGTTATATCGCTGATTCTGTTAAGTTAAGTCCTGAACAGGTGAGGGTTGTCGATGAATTTTAAACATCTTACAACCCTGTTGTGTATGGGGATTAGTGCTTACTCTGCAGGGATATATGCGAGTGATTCGGAGAACCACAACCTGTCAGTTAACGGTTTTCTGACCCAGGGATTTTTCTATACAGATCAAAACAATCTGTACGGTGAAAGCAGTGACAATGGCAGTTTTGATTTTCACGAAGTCGCTGTCAACTCGGCCTATCGCTTTACCCCCAAGTTGCGGGGTGCGTTGCAGATAATGTCCCGTCAGGCGGGTAATGTCGATAATGGTGAGCCAAAACTCGATTATGCCCTGCTGGATTACCGCTTTAATGATTCAGTGGAAAAAGCGGTGGGTGTGCGGGCCGGCCGGCTGAAAATTCCGTTTGGCTTTTACAATGAAACCCGCGATGTTGCCTTTACCCGACCAAGTATTATGTTGCCGCAGTCTCTCTATTTTGATCAGGCGCGGGATCTGGAGCTTTCTATTGATGGGGTGATTTTATATAGCTCTCTGGAAGCGCCGGGTGGCTGGCTGGATCTGGATCTGCTGTACGGTAGTCCGCAAACGGATACTAACGTGGAATATGCCTACTTTGCGTTTGATGCCGCAGGTAAGTTTAACGACTCCGATGGTGTAATGGGACGGGCTATCTACAGTGTTGATGGTGGCCGAATCCGGGTGGGGCTGACGGCCTCGGAATACCGGCTGGGCTATAAGCCGGGCAATGACCCAACCCTCTGGAACGAGCTTAATGAGGGCGACCTGAAACTCAATGTTCTGGCATTGTCTGGGCAGTACAATGCAGAAAACTGGAGTCTTACCGGCGAGTATATGCTGCATGAACTCGACTGGCGTGAGCTGGGCGGTGTTTTCACCCTCAATCCGGTGACCACCATTGAATCCTACTATCTGCAGCTACAGTATCGCTTTAATTACAGCTGGGATCTGTTACTACGCTATGATGATCTTAAGCTGGATAAAGATGACCCCCTTGGGAAACAGAATAGTGCTCTGTTTTATACCCGGCCTGCGCATAATTTTTATGCCAGGGATCTGACGCTGGGGGTTGGCTGGCGACCTGCTCCGAAGTGGCTCTTCAGGGCTGAACTGCACAATGTGGAAGGCACTGGCTGGTTAGCAGAGCAGGATAACCCGGACGCGTCGGTCTTGCATAAATACTGGAACGCATTTTCATTGCAGGCAACCTACCGTTTTTAAACAATGAAGTCGTGAGATAACGCATTATGGATGGCACTCACAGAAAGTTTTTAAGTCTCAGGTGGAAGATCTTCATCTTACTGGTGGTTGTACTGGTTGGGGTGCAGGGGATGTATGCCTTTTTTTCGCTGTCACAGCTGAATGAGCAATTCAGACAGCAGCGGGAACAGATCAACGAGTCTGAGGTGGCCCGGCTGGATGGTTCTGTTGAGGCGTCTTACCAGCGTTTGCTTGAAGCGGCAGAGCTGCTGCCCCTGATCGATACCAGTCAGGAGGATCAATATATTTCGCCGCTGGCGCGTCTGAGCCAGACCATCAACCTTAAGTTCGATGCGTTTCAACTGACAGGGTCTGTGAATGCAGCCTACCTCTATGATAGCAAGGCCCGGATGGTTGGCTTCTGGGGGGAAAAAGTCCATATCAGTGAGGCGGATATTCAGCGGGTGTTTGATACCGAGCGCCCGCTACGAAAACTGATCTGCAACTCAATCTGCCTGCGCTATGTAGCGATCCCTATCCAGCTTGATGGCAAGAAGCAGGGCGTGTTGATGGTGGGGCGCTTTCTTTACGATGTTATCTATGAAATAAAACAGCAGACCGCCCTCGATATAGGTCTGGTTCTGCAGGCGCCGGAGGGGGGCGGGGAGCTGGGGAACTGGGGACTGCTGATCAACTCTCTGACAAACCGGGCGCAGAATCAGGAGCTGTTAGAACAGGTCAGTCTGCATCATCGCTTTAAACCCGAAGGGGGAAGCTATGTCCTCGAACATAATGGTCATTATTACGAGGTGCTGTTTTCACCGCTCAAAGGGGTTTCTGAGGGCGGTGCATACTGGGTGATTCTCGACGATATCTCTGGCCATCTGTTAAGCATCCGCCAAAGCCTGATGAACTATCTGCTGCTGGGGGTCGGTGGGATCCTGACGGCGCTGATATTACTCTCGTTGCTGCTGCAAAAACCGATCAGCTTTTTTACCCTGCTGGCAGAGGAGCTTTCCCAACTCAGCAGTGGCGAGTTTAGTCAGTTTCGTCATACCCTGGCGCAGTTTCGCAACCGGGATAAAACCCTGGGTGAGGATGAGCGGGACCTGCTGGTGAAGAGCGCCGTACTCCTGAGTGAACAGCTTGAAAGATTACAGGATGAGGTTGATGAACGCACCGACAGCCTGGAAAAGAGCCGTCAGGCCTTAACCAAAGAGCGGGATTTTCTCTTTGGCCTGTTGGAAACTGCCCCTCTGGTTATTATTACTCAGAACATTAAAGGGCAGTTGCGTAGCGTCAACCATTTTGGTCTGCAGTTGATGGACCTGGATGTCAGGTCTTTGCGTAAGGCGAACTTTATAGACTCCCTGCAGCGGGAAGAGGAACGGCAGGAGTTTCTCTCCCATACCCAGCGGTTGGTGGAGGGGCTTGAATCTGAGGTGCGTACCGACAGTGTGCTGCTGGATGGGGTGGGTAATCGCCATGACCTTTCCTGGCTGCATGTACGGTTGCGAAACTCTCAGGGCGAAGAGCCGCTGATCCTGAGTATCGGTATGGATATCAGTGATCGTAAGCGGGCTGAACGCCGGCTGCAGTGGCTGGCCAATCATGACCCTCTCACCGAACGGCCTAACCGTCTGTTTTTTATGAGCTGCATGAATGATGCGATAGAGAAATGCCGAGGCCAGGATAGCCATGTGGCGGTGCTGTTTATCGATCTCGACCGTTTTAAAGAGGTAAATGACTCCCTGGGTCATAATGTGGGCGACAAATTACTCAAGGTGGCAACCCGGCGGATCAGTGACTGTATTCGTGATAGCGACCTGCTGGCCAGACAGGGGGGCGATGAATTCAGTGTACTGCTGACCAGTGTCCGGGATCTTGAAGGTGCCGAAGTGGTTGCCAGTAAAATTCTTCAGGCGTTTCAGCAACCTTTCTGGATTGGTGAATATGAAATCGTGGTGACGGTGAGTATTGGCATCAGCCTGTTCCCCGACCATGGTGCTGATGGCGCAACCCTGATTAAACATGCTGACGTGGCGATGTTTCAGGCTAAAGATTCCGGCAAAAACTGCTATTACATCTACGATGTGGAAAAAGACCATCAGCGGTTTGAACGGTTCTCCCTCGGCGCTGATCTGCGTAAAGCGATTCAGAATGATGAGCTGCTACTCTATTACCAGCCTCAGGTTGATGCGGAATCTAATCGGGTGGTCGGGGTCGAAGCGCTGGTGCGTTGGCAACACCCTACCGCTGGTCTGCTGCCGCCCGACAGGTTTATTCCACTGGCAGAAGAGTTAGACCTGATTATTCCGCTGGGAGAGTGGGTGTTACGTGAGGCCTGCCAGCAGATGCAGGCGTGGATACGGATCGGTTTACCGAAGATGACCATGGCGGTCAATCTGGCAGGTCAGCAGATCGCCCATGAGCGGCTGATTAAAAGTGTAGAAGAGGCGCTGGCCGACTCAGGCCTGAGTGCGGATTGCCTGGAGCTGGAGGTCACCGAGAACTTTGTTATCCAGCAACCGGAAGTGACCGTGGGTAAATTAACCTACCTGCGGGAGCGGGGGATAACCCTGGCGATGGATGATTTCGGTACCGGCTATTCATCGCTCAGTTATCTGAAAAAGCTGCCGATTGACCGGCTTAAAATTGACCGCAGCTTTGTTAAAGATATCGGCATTGACCGCAATGATGAATCGATTATCAAAGCCACCCTGGCGATGTGTCACTCGCTTGGGCTGGAAGTGGTGGCTGAAGGGGTGGAGACCACTGAACAGCTGAACTTTCTCCGGGAGAATGGTTGCCAGATTATTCAGGGGTATTACTTCAGCAAACCCCTGCCGCCTGAAGCGTTCATGGACTATATCTGCGGTCAGAAATCTCAGGCATAAGAGTGAAACACACCCCGGCCGGCGGCGATTTGAGCAACAGAGCCTGATTCTGGCGCTGACCTGGCTCAGTTCTGACCGAAAACGCTGGCGCGGGTGTTGATATAATCAAATGCTTCACCGCGCTCTTCCGCAGCAAAACGCAGTTCATCCAGCCGCTGAAACTTTTCGATCTCGTCATCGGGCATATTGTGCAGGCAGCTGCCGCCAAAAAACCACAGCAGATCTCTGGCGATCAGGTGCGCCAGTTGAGGATACATGCGGAACGCCCGCTCGATAAACATCTCGCCATCCTCATAGGCTTGTTCTGAGCCATTTTCGAAATCATGGATCAGTTGCTGAAAATCAAGGATGAACTGCTCCTCCTCCGCGGTGATATCATCCAGTGTAAATGGTTCCTGACGGATGAAGTTGTTATAGGCGATTTTCAGGAAATTAAGGTGATGAAACTGATAAGGCGTCATAGAATTCCGAAGCGGTTGCAGGGTTCAGGAAGGGGTATTTTAACGCAGAATTTAAGCGGCGGTAACCGTTGAAAAAACGCTCTTTTGCCCCAATCTATCTTTTCTGATCTCAACTGCATTCTTATTTTCAGAACTTCCCACAGGATCCAACAGGAAACTGCATGACAACTGCGCTCTCCATAAAAGACCTGCGCAAGGTCTACAATAACGGCTTCGAAGCTCTCAAAGGGATCTCCTTTGAGGTGCAGGAAGGTGACTTCTTTGCCCTGCTGGGCCCCAACGGTGCCGGTAAATCAACTACCCTGGGGATTGTCTCATCCCTGGTCAATAAAAGTTCCGGTCAGGTTGAAGTGTTTGGTTACAATCTTGATACCGATGCCAGCAAGGCGAAGTGTGAGCTGGGGGTTGTGCCCCAGGAGTTCAACTTCAATATGTTTGAGAAGGTCGAAGATATTCTTATTACCCAGGCTGGCTATTATGGCATTCCGGCGTCAGAAGCGAAGAAACGCAGTGAGTTTTATCTGCGTAAGCTGGGCTTATGGGATAAGAGGGACGGTCCTTCACGCAGTCTGTCCGGAGGGATGAAGCGCCGCCTGATGATCGCCCGGGCGCTGATGCACGAGCCTCGCTTGCTGATACTGGATGAACCAACTGCCGGTGTGGATATCGAACTGCGCCGCTCTATGTGGGAGTTTCTGCGGGAGATTAATGCCAAAGGCACCACCATTATTCTCACCACGCACTATCTGGAAGAGGCGGAAAGCCTGTGCCGGCATATCGGGATTATTGATCAGGGCACTATTATCACCAACACCAGTATGCGTGAACTGTTGCAGCAGCTGAACACTGAAACCTTTATTCTGGATATCAGCCCGGCGCAAACTGAGTGCCCACCGCTGGATGGCTATCAGGCTACGCTACAGGGCGACCATACACTGTTGGTGGATGTGGAAAAATCTCAGGGACTGAATCAGGTATTTGCCCAGTTATCAGCACAGGGGGTTGAGGTGACCAGTATGCGCAATAAGAGTAACCGTCTGGAAGAGTTGTTTGTTTCGCTGGTGGATAAAACCCTTGGGAATCATGCAAAGGGAGGCTCTGACCATGAGTAACCGCGAACTGTTTATCGCCTTCTGGACCATTCTGGTGAAAGAGATCCGCCGCTTTACCCGGATCTGGGCACAGACGCTGCTGCCGCCGGCGATCACCATGACACTCTATTTCATCATATTCGGCAATCTGATCGGCTCCCGGATCGGGCAGATGGGGGGCTTCAATTACATGGAGTTTATTGTTCCCGGCCTGATTATGATGTCGGTGATCACCAACTCCTATGGCAATGTGGTTTCTTCTTTCTATAGCACTAAGTTTCAGCGCCATATCGAAGAGCTACTGGTGTCACCCACCCCTAACTGGATTATTCTGGCGGGTTATATTATCGGTGGTTCGGTGCGGGGGCTGCTGGTGGGGCTGATTGTCACCCTGCTATCGCTGTTTTTTACCGATCTCTATATCCATAATTTCTGGGTGATCGTGTCGGTGGTGTTCCTCACCGCGATTCTGTTTTCGCTGGGGGGCTTTATCAATGCGGTGTTTGCCAACAGCTTTGATCATATATCGATCATTCCTACCTTTGTGCTGACGCCGTTAACCTATCTGGGCGGGGTATTCTACTCGATAACCCTGTTGCCGGAGTTCTGGCAGCATGTCTCTCAGATCAACCCGATACTCTATATGGTAAACACCTTCCGCTACGGTATTCTGGGGGTCAGTGATATTAATATCGGTGTCGCTTATGCCATGATCATCGGTGTAATTGTGGTACTGTTCAGTTATTCAATGTATCTCCTGAATACAGGAAAAGGGATCCGGCAGTAAGCGAGGCGGTTGCTATGAAAGATCATCAGACAGGTTTGGAACACGCGCCGCTGGGGGCCGATACTCAGTATATCAATCAGTATGATGCCGGCCTGCTTTATCCGATTGCCAGGCACCTTAACTGGAAGTCCCAGGGAGTTGAGCGCAGTGAGCTGCCGTTTCAGGGCTGCGATATCTGGAATGCCTATGAGGTTTCCTGGTTAAACAACCGGGGCAAGCCGGTCGCCAGGCTGGCGGAGTTTCGCATTCCCGCTGACAGTGACAACATCATTGAGTCCAAGTCTTTCAAACTCTATCTCAACTCATTCAACCTGACCCGTTTTGACTCTGAGGCGCAGGTGCTTGCCCGTATGACTGAGGACCTGTCGGCCGCCGCGGGAGGCCGGGTGGAGGTATTACTCAAGCCGCTGGATAACAGCGAACCGATTAGCGCGTTTGAGGGCGATTGTCTGGATGAGCTGGATATTGAAGTCAGCGACTATAGTCCCGCTCCGGAGCGTCTTAAAGCAACCGGCGAAGTGGTGTCAGAATCGCTCTACAGTCATCTGCTGAAATCCAACTGTCCGGTGACCGGTCAGCCGGACTGGGCCAGCATTGTGATCGCGTATCGTGGGCCAGCGATTGACCGCGAAGGACTGTTGCAATACCTGATCTCCTACCGTGAACACGGTGATTTTCATGAACAGTGTGTGGAATCGATCTTTATGGATATCTGGAACCGCTGTCAACCGGAAGCACTGACCGTCTATGCCCGTTATCTGCGACGTGGCGGACTTGATATTAACCCATGGCGCAGCAGCCAGGCGGGCCAGCCTGACAACCTGCGATTAAGCCGACAATAACCACAACAGCTAACAGGATCTTCTATGGACGCTATCGATAATCTGCTTAACCGGGTGTCAATTCCCCGGCTTGAAGGGCCTGCGCCCAGCGCTGATCAGCTTGATATTCTGTTTCGTGCGGCACTGCGGGCACCGGACCATGGCGCCCTGCGGCCATGGCGCTTTCTGACGATACAGGGTGATGCGCTGTACAAACTGGGGCAGCTCTATGTTCAGGCCGCGCTTCAGGACGAACCAGGCCTGGCCGCAGAAAAACGCACTAAACTGGAAAATATGCCGCTACGGGCACCATTGTTGATTGTGGCAATTGCGGCGTTGCAGGAGCATTTCAAGGTGCCTGGTTCAGAGCAACTGATTGCGGCGGGCTGCGCCGTACAGAATATGCTACTCGCGGCTCATGCCCAGGGGCTTGGCGCGATGTGGCGCACTGGTGATATGGCCTATAACGCAACGGTAAAAAAAGGTCTCGGGTTAAGCGAACATGAACAGATCATCGGATTTATCTACCTTGGCGCGCCCGCAAAAGGAAAGCCTGTACCGCAACTGGAAGTAAACGATTTTGTGACAGAGTGGAACTGAAAAGAGAGGCAACCATGAGTGAGCATCAGCAAACCGCCGAACAGTTTCTTGAGTGGCTGAAAGGTCAGATACCGCTGATCAATCATATGGGCCTGGCCGAACCCACTTACGATGGTGTTTCACTCACCCTGTCTGCCGCCCTGGCGCCCAATGTTAATGATAAAGGCACCGGCTTTGGCGGCTCACTGGCGACCCTCGCGACTCTTTGCGGCTGGGCGATGGTGACCCTCTATATGCGACAGCAGGGACGTGACTGCGATGTGATGATCCGTGACAGCCAGCTTAAGTATCTGTTGCCGGTGACCGGAGACTTTGGCGCGATAACCCGCTTACCCGAACAGGCCGAGCTGGATACCTTTATAAGCTTTATGGACAGTAAAGGCCGTGGCCGCCTCAATCTCGATGTTGAGATCCGTCAGGGGGATAAGGTGGCGATGACATTAAGCGGTGCCTATGTGGCGGTGGAAAGGGGTTAAAAACGGAGGGCTGAAGTCCGAAAATAATTTATTATTGTGGGAGCGACGCCCTCGTCGCGATTGACCATCTCAGTTATGCCAATCGGCACGGGGGCGTGCCTCCCACAATTGCTTTAAGTTACTGCTTTAATACCACACTCTGAATCACAATCGGCTCTAGCGGTACATCTTTATAAGGCCCCTGACGGCCGGTCTGTACATGGCCGATCTGGGTGATGACATCCATGCCGTTGACCACTTTACCAAACACCGCATAGCCAGGGCGTGGGCCGTTGGCATTGAGGAAGTCGTTGTTTTTCAGGTTGATAAAGAACTGCGAGGTGGCGCTGTTTGGATCATTGGTGCGGGCCATCGCAATAGTGCCGCGCATATTGGGCAGGCCGTTGGTGGATTCGTTACTGACCGGTGGCAGGGTATCTTTACGCTCCATATCCACGGTAAAACCGCCGCCCTGGATCATAAAGTTATCGATCACCCGGTGGAAAATCGTATCGGTGAAAAAACCGTTTTCGACATAGCGTTGAAAGTTAGCTACGGTCAGTGGGGCTTGTTCCGGCATCAGTTCAAGCTCAATAACACCGGCACTGGTGGTCATCACCACAACCGGGTTAACCTGTTCGGCAACTGCCGGGCTGAGAAACGTGACACTCAATAGAAGTGATAGCAGATATCTCTTTAACATTGTTATTCCTTAAAAATTGAATACTTGTTTCAGCAGGTCGGTGGTGCGCGCCGCCGGATTCTCACGGATCTTTTTCTCTTCCGCAGCCAGCATAGTGAACAGGCCGTTCAGGGCTTCCTCGGTGACGTAATCTTCAAGATTATAATTCTGCGCCAGATCGCCGACCATAGGCACTTTAGTCGCTTCCTGTGTCAGCTCTCCATAGTACTTTGTCACACCAACCTGATCCATCGAGGTTTTCACCGAAGGACGGAACAGCTCGCTCAGACGGGTTGAGGTTTTTTCACGAAAATACTCGGTTGCCGCGTTATCGGGGCCATTGAGTATATTACGGGCATCCTCGATGCTCATCTCTTTGATCGCTGTCACCAGAATCCCGGTGGCTTCCGGCGCGGCCTGTTCCGCTGCCCGGTTCATGCTCAGTTCAAACTGATCGACCTGTGAACCCAGACCAAACTTTCTCAGCAGACCACTGGCCTGTTGCAACTGGTCCGGCAACGGAATCTTAATCTGCGCATTGTTAAAATAACCATTTTCCTGGCTCACGGTTTCAATGGCCTGCCGACTGCCCACTTCCAGCGCCTCTTTGAGTCCGGCGATTACCGTGTTGTAGTCGAGGTTGTTGTTGGCTGCGCTGCCTGTCGTGGATGGCGTGCTGGTTTTCTGCTCGATCAGTTGTTTGCCGCTCTCTTCAACCTTTTTCAACAGATCGCCGAAACCGGCAAACGCGGTCGCGGCGATGGTGCAAGAGAGCAGGGCGATGCCTGCTTTACCGATGGTGGCCTTGCGCATAGTGAGTTCTCCCTGCGGGCTTGGTGTGGATTGGTCCAGTCTAAGCATTAATGCTTAAAATTACCTTAATAATCGTTGAGGAGAGAATATACCGTCTTGTTTCATCTGAACACAGATCAAACTTTACCTTTCTTTACCTGCGGACGACTTAATATTCTGATCAGGACGATTAAAATAGCCTGATCAAATCATTTATGGAGTTCAGCATGGATAGTCGTTCTCAATTTACTAAAACAACGGTGGCTCTGCACTGGATAATTGCCATTGCTATGATTGGCAGTCTGGCATTCGGAATGTTTATCGAAGAGCTGCCGCGGGGCCCGGAAAAAATTGAGCTGATCGGTCTGCACAAGTCGATTGGTGTGCTGGTATTAGTGGTGGCCCTTTATCGCCTTATCTGGCGCATCCGTAATCGTATGCCCGAGCACTTATCGCCGGTAGCTGAATGGCAGGAAAAGGTAACCACGGTTGTGCACTTTATCCTCCTGGCTGGCACCTTGCTGATGCCGATCTCCGGCATGCTGATGTCGATTGGTGGGGGGCATTCAATAGCTGTTTTTGGTTTAGAACTGATTGCCGGTGGCGACAAGAATGAGTTGCTGGGGGAAACGGGAAAAATCATGCATGGTCTGGGTGGCAATGTGATGATCGCCGCGATCGCTCTGCATGTTGTGGCTTCTGTGAAACACCACTTGCTGACCAAAGATGGCACCTTGCAACGGATGCTGGGCCGCCGGGTGGCCTGATACATCAACCGGGTTTGAAGGGGATCAAAAGCCGCGTAATGCGGCTTTTTTATTGCTTGCTGATAAGAAAAAGCCCCTGTAGCCTTTACGCTTGTCTCTGTGTCCTCCGTGCCCTCTGTGGTGAGACCGCAGTTGTAGGCGCTGCATCTTGCAGCGATAAAGCTGTTGTAGGAGCTGCATCTTGCAGCGATAAAGCTTTGCATTTGCTCAGCCCCTCGCCGCTGGAAGCGATTCCTGTGTCCCCCGTGGTGAGCCCGCTGTTGTAGGAGCTGCATCTTGCAGCGATAAAGCTTTGCATTTGCGCAGCCCTTCGCCGCTGGAAGCGGCTCCTACCCTATAAAGCGGGATCACAGAGAGCACCGGGAAGAGCCCCCTTTAGCCTTTACGCTTGTCTCTGTGAGCTCTGTGTTCTCTGTGCTAACACAGCTCTTTGCCTATCCCTTACGTGGATGTTTACTGGCTGATACAACGGGCGGCTATCTCTGTTCCCTGCGGCAGGCTGAAACTCGTTTTGTCATCGCTGTAACGGGCTACTTCGGGGCAGTTGTCAGGATTGATCGCAACGGCAGGCAGACTTAGTTCCCAGCCATTCTCAATGTTGCTGATATCCCGGGGGATCTTATAGCCGAATATGGTGCTGAAGTGCTTATCTACCGCTTTGCGGGTCTCTTTCTTCAGAAACAGATGCCAGTGCCTGGTGGAACCGATATACCGTGGCGGTGTTTTGTAGGCAGACAGTATTCGCACCGATATCTGGCGAAAATGGTTGATGCTCTGTTGAGAAACGGTAAAGCTTTTCTCCCGGCTTTCTGCATTCACCCTGGGGCACTGAATGGTCAGAATCGCGCTGATAATGAATAAAGAGATTCGTAACGGCATAGATTTATACAACCTGTCCTACGCTTAATCGCGATAATGAAAGATAGTTGTTCAGACCTATGACTCTGAGAGCCTGGAAAAATTCCATTAATTATAACGCGTTATGTTCTTTCAATAGCTCCGATAGTCTTAATGCAAGCTGCTGATAACCCAGGTTATTGAAATGGACCGGGTCCGATTTAAAACGGTTGTCGTGCAACAGGCTGGCAACTATTTCAGGCTCGATCACCAGTTGCTGCTCTTCAGCCAGTTCCTGATAGAGAGGGGCGCTGGCAGAGAACAGGTTTTTTTCCGGAACCGCGATCAGCACAACATCAATATTCTGCGACTTTGCCAGCGAGATCATTTGGGACAGATTCTGTTTTAGCTGCGCTCTGTCCAGATTGCGCAGAATATCATTGCCACCCTCCAGCAGAATCAGCAGGGCAGGCTGGTGCTGATCGAGCAATGCAGGCAGACGTTGTAAGCCTTCAGCTGTGGTTTCTCCAGAGACGCCGGCATTGATAACCCGACGACCCGTCAGTTGTTCCAGCTGCGTAGGATAATCCCCGCCATTACGGCTGCCGACCCCATGAGTGAGACTGTCGCCAAACGCCAGGATCACGGCTTCAGGCGGGATATAGGTTAGTTCTTTCTGCTCGCTGCAGCCGACTAATGTCAGCAGCAGCGTCAGTAAAATAGTTTTAACGCTGATTCCATTCAATGCATTGCTCCAGTGTGACACCGCTGCCGCCGAAGATATCCAGCGCGCTGCCGATGGTGAGATCGACCTTGCCATTAGATAGCTGGTCGACCAGTTTCAGATCGTCGAGTGAGCGAGCGCCGCCGGCATAGGTCACCGGAATCGGGCAGGTCTCACCCAACAGTTTAACCAGTTCTTCATCAATTCCCGATTGCAGACCTTCAACATCCGCCGCATGGATCAGAAATTCTGCACAGTGCTGACTGAGTTTGGCCAGAGTCTCTGCATCCACCTGAGTATCAGTCACGGTCTGCCAGCGATCGGTGGCGATATTCCAGCCAGTGTCTGTGCGTCGGCAACTCAGATCAAGAATCAGCCGCTCTTTGCCGGTAATCGCTTTGATCGCTTCTAATCGATCCCAACTGAACTGTCCGTGATCAAACAGCCAGGAGGTGACGATCACATGGGAAGCTCCGGCCTCAATAAATTCCGCCGCATTGGTGTTGTTCACACCGCCACCAAACTGCAGCCCGTCGGGCCAGGCTTGCAGCGCCAGTAGTGCCTGCTCTTTGTTACCAGGCCCTAACGCAATCACATGGCCACCGGTCAGATTATGCTGACGGTAGAGGCCAGCGTAATACGCAGCATCATACTGACTGACAAAATTGGTCTCGGCACCCTGATCATTCAGGCTGCCTCCCACAATCTGTTTTACCTGACCCTGGTGCAGGTCGATACAGGGGCGAAACTGGGTCAAAGAACTGTACTCCATCGGTATTCAAATGAGGCAGCATTGTAGCAGATCTCAACAGTGACGGAATGTCAGGTGCAATATTCCCGTATTAACTCGTGAGTCAGATGGGTCTGTTATTCACAAGTTTCAGACACTCCTGAAACATCAGTTCGTTAGCATTTTCAACATTATGATTTTTGAGTTTTTCTGCAAACACAGGGTTTACACACTCGCTATAGTTTTTAGCTAGGATCTCTTTTATTGTATTGACGAGCTTGGAACTGACTTCTGGGGCAGTAAGAAAAGCAGCCACGCCTTGTTTGCGAATCATCTGGGCGGTCAGTAGCTGTTCAGCGAAAATAGGTAATGTAATCTGTAGGCAGCTGTAGAGGGCTGCATTCAATACAGTACCAATGCCTGCATGATTTATAACAAGGTCTGCTTCTGGTAAAACCTCTGCCAGATTTAAAGGTTTATCTGCCAGATGAATAAGGGGAGTATCCAGTTTGTTTTTGAGATGATTGGATAAACCTTTACAAAACACCAGCACTCTATAGCCACATCTGACTAAACCATCAATAACTGCTTCAATCTCTTTATACTCGCTCTTCAGATAGACAAAAATTTTCTTTCCATTACCTTCAGGCCAGCTTGCAGCGCTGCCTCTGTTAATCTGAGTGCAGGGGCCGATATAGATTGTTTTTTGTTCCCTGCGTTGAACGTAATTATCCATCTCTTCAAAACAGTTCAAGAAATGTCTGTCCAGATCAAACAGCTGATGTATTTTCTTCAGAGGGTTGAGGCCTGAACGTTGTAATACCTTGTTAACCGCAAAAAGGGCTTTACTATCAGCCTGATCAAGTCTCTCTGTTTGAGTGTTAATCATTGGCCGGAACGGGGGAATGGGCGCTACATCGGGTGGTATATAAAAACCGTGACCAAGACTCACTCTGGTTATATCTCTACCGTGAGATGCCAGTATGGCTGTCGGTGAGTGATTACATACCATCAGATCTGGCTTAAACATATCTAATATTGATCGCCAGCCAGTTACCAGCCCCTGCAATCGATCAGGGTCAAGATAGCCTGAATGAAATAACAGTTCGCTGAAATTTACTGGTGAATCTTTAGTTGAGAGTCTGGGTAACCAGACAGGCGCCTGCAACCAGATCAGAGATTTTTCATTTGTTGGTACCTTAGACAGGTCTTTCACTGCCAGTGCAACAGTATGCCCGTCATCAGCAAATTTTCGTGCCAGAGGAAGTATCACACTGATATGGCCTAAGCCACCACCCAGCTCCCAACAGAATAAAACATTCACAGATCATATCCTTATGTACTGATTAGATCCGGTATTTGACCACAACTGTGACCGGAATCAAGTTCAATGAATCCTGCCCTTTAAAAAATCGACATTTTCAGGTTCTATAACAACGTTGTAACTGAATTGTCTTGAATTACAGACAATGACCTGTTAAAAATGTGCTCTCTGAAAAGGTAGTTTCAGTTTTAATAACCAATTCTAAACAGTTCCAGGTTGTTTAGCGAAAAGGGATTTTTGTTGATGGAATCGTCTACAGCCGCAGTAGATAGCGGTTTATTCTCTCTGGTAACCATTCTTCGTGTGCTCGGTATGCCAGCCGAACCGCAGCAGTTGCGTCACCAGTTTGCTGTTCCCGGTCAGCCTTTTACATCAACTGAACTGCTCCGTGCCGCCAAAAAGCTTAGCCTGAAAGCGCGTCAGGTTAATCTGCCGTTTAATAACCTCAGTAATGCCAGTCTGCCCGCTATCGGTGTTGATAACAGCGGTGAATTTTTTGTTCTTGCCAAAGTTTCACACTCGGATTCTGCAGAAAAGGGTAAAGAGAATAAGGTTCTGATACTCCGCGCGGGTATTGGACAGCCCCAGACCGTAACCGAACAAGAGCTGGCTGAGATCTGGTCCGGCGATACTATCCTGTTAACTAAACGCGGGGGGTTGTTAGATGGTTTTAAAGAGTTTGACCTTAAATGGTTTATTCCCTCATTGGTAAAATACCGAAAGCTGTTTGGCGAAGTGTTGCTGATCTCTTTCTTCCTGCAACTCTTCGCCCTGATAACCCCTCTGTTTTTTCAGGTGGTGATGGACAAGGTACTGGTCCATAAAGGTTTTACTACCCTCGATGTACTGGCATTTGGCTTTGTGGTTGTTGCGCTGTTTGACGCCATTCTGAGCGGTTTGCGTACCTATCTGTTCAGTCACACCACCAACCGTGTTGATGTTGAGCTTGGCGCAAAACTGTTTAATCACCTGATTTCGTTACCCCTGGCCTATTTTGAAGCTCGGCAGGTGGGCCAGAGTGTGGCGCGGGTCCGCGAGCTGGATACCATCCGTAACTTCATTACCGGTACTGCGCTGACACTAGTGATCGATCTGTTCTTTACCGTCGTGTTTTTTGCGGTACTCTGGTTTTACAGCCCTACACTGACACTGATCGTGTTGGGTACCCTGCCCTGTTATATCCTGCTATCAATCTTTATTACCCCTATTTTGCGCCATCGCTTAGATGAGAAGTTTAAATACGGGGCTGAAAATCAGGCCTTTCTGGTGGAATCGGTCACCGGGGTGGAAACCGTTAAAGCGATGTCAGTTGAACCCCAGATGCAGCGCAAATGGGAAGATCAGTTGGCGAAATATGTCACCGCCTCATTCCGCACCAACAATCTGAACAATATCGCCAATCAGGTAGCTGGTTTTGTAAATAAGATCACCACTTTGCTGATTATCTGGTGGGGGGCGCATCTGGTGATTGATGGTTCACTGACGGTGGGACAGTTGGTAGCCTTTAATATGATAGCGGGGCGGGTCTCCGGGCCGATTCTCAAACTTGTACAGCTGTGGCAGGATTTTCAACAGGCAGGCATCTCGGTAAAACGGCTGGGAGATATCCTGAATACCCCGAAAGAACCCGGTTATAACCCCAACCGCAGTACCCTGCCAGAACTACAGGGCCGTGTTACCTTTGAACATACCTCATTCCGCTACCGGCCCGATGGCCCCCAGATACTCAACGGTATACAACTGGATGTGAAACCCGGTGAAGTGATCGGCATTGTAGGGCGTTCAGGCTCTGGTAAAAGTACTTTGACTAAACTGGTGCAACGTATGTATGTGCCGGAAGGCGGTCGGGTTATGGTTGATGGTGTCGATCTGGCGATGGTGGATACCGCGTGGCTACGGCGTAATATTGGTGTCGTACTGCAAGAGAACTTTCTGTTTAACCGCAGTGTGCGGGAAAATATCGCCCTGGCGAATCCCGGGTTACCCATGGAAGCCGTTGTCAGGGCCGCGAAACTGGCCGGTGCCCATGAATTTATTCTGGAGCTGCCAGAAGGCTATGACAACCCGGTTGGCGAACATGGCTGTAATCTCTCCGGTGGGCAGCGACAACGGATCGCAATCGCCCGGGCGCTGATTACCGACCCCCGGATACTGATTTTTGATGAAGCCACCAGTGCCCTCGATTACGAATCAGAACGCATTATTCAGCAGAATATGCATGCGATCTGTCATAACCGGACCGTATTTATTATCGCTCACCGGCTGAGCACCGTAAGGCAATGTGACCGTATTATCGTGGTGGATAAAGGCCGCATCGTAGAATCCGGCAGCCATGATGCATTGCTAGAGCAACAAGGCTACTACCATACACTGCACAGCTATCAGAGCGGTGTGCCAGCTATACGCCCGGTCTTAAAAAACGGCTCAAAAACAGAACCCAACACAGAATCCAAAGCTGAACCGGCTTAACACAGAACGCTTTTAATGAGCGGTTAAAGGGAAAGGAAGCATAACAGGATGTTAACCACCATCAGGAAAAACTGGCAGCAACGGGAGACACTGGGTGACGACCGGTTTGAATCCCAGCAGCTGGATTTTCTGCCTGCAGCTCTGGAGATCAAAGAGCGACCACCCCACCCGGTAGGGCGTATTACCGCCTGGTTACTGATCAGCCTGTTTACCATCGGCGTGATCTGGGCATGTTTCGGGCAGGTGAATATTGTGGCGGTAGCTGAAGGCAAAATCGTCCCCCAGGGGCAGGTCAAACTGATACAACCCTATGAAAAAGGGGTGGTAGCAGAGATTCTGGTGCATGAAGGACAGCGGGTTAAGGCCGGTACGCCGCTGATTATTCTGGATCGGTCTCAGACTCAGGCTGATCAGGTCAGGTTAGAGCAGGAACTTAGACAGAACCGCCTTAATAGCACCCGTATCGAAGGGTTACTAAACAGCCTGCAGCAAAGTGAACATTTATCCGGCAATGGTGGCAGCGTACTTAGTAGTCCGCTGCTGACGATGAATGCTGATCAGTCCGGCCTGATATGGCCTGAAAACAGTACCCCGATAGATATTGCTAATCAGCAGGCCTTGTTACTGCAACAGCTTAACAGCTATAACGCCGAGAATGCCCGGCTGGATGAACAGATAGAAGATAAGCGGGCCGAGCAGCGGGTTAACGCCGCCGTTATCGCTAAACTTCGGGGAACATTGCCCCTGATTACCCAACGGGTCGATGCCCTCAAAAGTCTGCTTGATCGAAAAATGGCCGCCCGGGTACAGTTTTTAGAGCTGGAGCAGGAGAGGGTAGAGCAGCAACACGATCTGCAGGCCGCACTGGCAACCAATCAGCAACTGGCTGCACAGCAAAAGCAGTTAGAGCAGCAGCGCAACTCACTGCTGGCCCAGACCCAGCAGGACAACCTGCAACAACTGATCGAGCTGAACCGACAACAGGCCAGCTTGCAGGAAGAGCTGAATAAAGCGCAGGACCTGAATAAGAAGCAGGTACTGGAAGCCCCGGTAGATGGCATCGTGCAGGAACTGGCGATCCATACTATCGGAGGCGTCGTTACTCCCGCTCAGCAACTGATGAAACTGGTCCCGGAAAGTCAGCAACTGGTAGTTGAAGCCTGGCTTGAAAATAAAGATATCGGCTTTGTAGAAGCTGGCCAGCCCGCCGAGATCAAAATACACACCTTCCCCTTTACCAAGTACGGCATTATTGAAGCCGAAGTGGATAATGTATCCAGCGATGCAACCGCTGATGAAAACCGGGGCCTGATCTACAAAGCCAGGATACTGATGGCTAAAAGCAGCCTCTGGGTCGAGGGAAAAGAGGTCGCACTGGTGCCGGGTATGAGTGTCAGTGCTGAGGTTAAAACCGGTAAGCGTTATTTGATTGAATATATTCTAACACCGTTGCTTAGGTATAAGAGTGAGAGTGTTAGGGAGAGATAATTATGATGACTTTAAGCTTAGTAAAAAAGACTGTCGTAACAGCTTCACTTTTACTCGGATTAGCTATATTGAGTTTGAACTATTTTGGGAGTAGCTCTAATACTATAAAAAAATTTTCAGTAGGTAGTATAAATGGAGTGCCAATAAAGGTCCCTAATAATTATATATATTACCCATTTCAATACTCTGATAGTAGTTATTGGTCAAAAAATAAAAGCACTGGAAGAGTGGAAAGGACTTATAGTGATTCTGTAAATGCTTTTTCATTGTATGTTGCTTGGGAAGACCTAAAACCATATAGAAATAACTTCGGAGAGATAGAACTTAATCCAACTGATATGTCAATTAAAAAAAAATTAATGATGATTAGTTTAGATAGTATTTATATGAAAGGTAAGATTATAGATGAAAATGGGCGGAATGGGATATCAAGAATACTCAACCTCATTATAAATCGTTTAAATGATAACTATGTTGAGGCCGGGCCATGGGGGGATAGGAGAAAAGTAAGTGTTAAATATATTTATAGAGGTATTGATAAAAAAACAGGGTTGAATTATTCAGAGCCGGATGGGCCATATGTTGAGCTTTTTCATACTTGGAATCAATCTTTATTCTGGAGTGGAAATAAAGACGGTGTTGTTGATGATTTAATAGTTTGTTGGAATGGTAAGCTGATTAACCCATCATCCTTTAAAGTTTGTCAGCATACTTTCTCATTTCCTGAAATGAAAGCTTATGTAACTTTAGAATACCCTAGGTCAATATTGTATAAATGGAATGAACTTAAAGAAAAATCTAAAAAGCTAATATATCGCTATAAAATTTAATTTTTTTGTTTCTATAAAATTTAATTTTTTTCTGTAAAAGGGAATTTACTATGTCTGGTCACTCCGTACAAATTTCTAAAGCTGATATAGCTTATGCGAAAGGTTTAGTCGAAAAGGCTAAAGAAACTGGTGATACATCTCATTTAAGTGAAATGTATGAATATATGGCTGATAAAGGTGATAGATATGCTGAGCTAGCAAATGGTGTAGTTGAAGGTGATACATTATCAGGAAAGTCAGCTCTTGAATTTATGGAGCACACTGCTACAAGTCAAGGTATAGAATGGGATGAGGGAAAAACAGATAGTATTCGAATGGAGGTAAAGGGGACAGATTTATTTATTCATAGAATGAGTGAATAAGTGAGTTCCTTTAAAAAATATCAGCCAAGGAGAGGTAGATATGCCACGTTTGGGACGACTGGTTTTGCCGGGTTACCCTCATCATATAGTTCAGCGAGGGCATAACAAGCAAGTGGTTTTTGCGGAAGATAGAGATTATCAATATTACCTAAATACTTTAGCTGAGTTTAAAGATGAGTTTCAGGTAGTTGTCCATGCGTACTGTCTGATGACTAATCATGTACATCTTTTACTCGAGCCAGAAACAGCCTCTGGTTTAGGTGAACTTATGAAAAGGCTCGCGGGTAGACAGACTCGCTACTTTAATAAGCAGGAAGGGCGAAGAGGTACGCTGTGGGAAGGTAGGTATAAGTCTAGTGTAGTTGATGCAGAGAACTACTTCTTCGCATGTTTACGGTATATAGAGCTAAACCCTGTAAGGGCAGGAATGGTGAAATCGCCTGTAGATTATGGATGGTCGAGTTATGCGGCACATTACAATGGTGCTGAGACGGATAGATATACCGATAACAGCAAGATGAAAGGTTTTAAGGGTGTAGAGTATGAATCATATATCTGCGGAAGGGTTGATCAGGACGAAACGGTTCTGCTAAGGGAGTCGGTTAATCGTAATCAATTAACCGGAAATAGCCGTTTTATTGATGAGATTGAGGCTATTACAGGGAGGCGTTATGAACGAAGAGGTCAAGGCCGGCCAGCGAGAGTTGGAAGCTAGTATGAGAGAGAAGGAAAATAAATCTGTCCCCTTTTTCCTTTTTACCTAAAAGAAACTCCTTATAACCGGTTAATAGCTGATCAGGTTTGTTACTGTTAACCTGGCATAAATGCAGGTCGGGTTAATGTTAATCTGAAACAAAGCAGGATCTGTGCTCCTTTGATGTAGAGAATGCAATGAAAGAATACGACAGTAACTTACCATTAGTGGTCATTCATGTACCCAAAACGGCAGGCGTGAGTGTCAGGGGAATATACAAGAGCTGGTATTCTGACGGACTCTTATTTCATTATTACGATGCAGTCAAAGGAGCGATGCCGCAAAAATACGATCTGGTTGGTATGCATTCCAACGAACGTCCCGTTGCTGTGTATGGGCATTTTAATAAAGCCCGGGGGTTTGGTGTTGAACACTATTATCCGGATGCAAAGCAATTCGTTACTATTTTGCGTGACCCTTTTGAAAGGGCTGTTTCTGCCTACTTTTACCTGCGCAAGCAGGGCAGGGAGGCATCAAGAATCCCCGACGGTGATTTGCGGGAATATGTGCTTGGTCCACGGGTCAGTATTTTAAATCAGTTTCCTTGTGAAGTGACTATGGATAATTATCAGGAAATTATTGAGTCACTGTTTATTGAAGTTGGAGTAACAGAACATCTGGATGAATCCATGGCCCGGATTGCAAATAAAATACATAAGGAATATCAGCCAGGAACACTGCTTCACCTTAATGCGACGGAAAGGGATCAGAGTATGATTCCTGCTGATTTAAAGGAAGAATTTATGGCGAATAAGCAGCTTGATTACGCCATATATAATTATGTCCGGGCTAAATACGACTGAAACTTTTCAGGCCCATAAGATTTAACAGATGTCCGTAAATCTCTGTAAAACAGGAAATATATCTGCTACATCTTAAGCAACATCAGAATAAGCCTTTCCCAGCAGCAGGTTGCTGCGAAATGCCTGGATATCTGTCTTTTCAGTCATCAGCTGGTGATACCAGAAACTGTCGCTGACATCTCCTACACAGACTGCACCAATGATGTGATTATTCTGCAGAACCAGTTTCTTATAGATTCCATGCTCGGTATCAGAAAGTTTCATAACCTCAATATTCTTCTCCGGATCATTTGCATTCGTTTCAAATGCACCAATACTGTGAATGTCCAGACCGGATACCTTAAGCTTGGTCAAGTGAGTCTTTTCAGCGTATGTCTGTGACAGCTATATATCTTCAGAAGAACCGTTTTCTGAATAGCAGTTAACTCCAGCAGCTAATTCGAAGGGGGGGAATCGCTCAATTAATTGACCAGATTCTGCCTATTTTCTACGAGAAGTTTTACCACAGCTTGAAGTTCCTCTGTCGTTTTTCCCGAGGCAAATGCCTTTAACATCGTGTCCACTTCATGGGCCAGCCATCCGACAGAACGATTACCAAGGGAAACCCCGGGAGGGAACAGGCCTTCACTGATTCGACGATAGAGGGTCGCGTGACTCATCCCGGTCCGATTTAACACCGCTGGCTTTCTTTCGATTCGGATTGGGTGACGCTCAGGCATGCGCGATGAACCCCCAAAGTGGGGGTTGCTGTGCGATTGTTGCTTGCCTCATGAGTTCACATGTTCCACTGTGCTTTGATACGCAGTTCATACTAACGGCGGGTCGAGCGAGAAAAAATCGCGGAAAATCGGGCAGGCAGGTGCTATTTCGGGTGGTGATAATGTTCATGCCAAAACTTTAGCACGGTGCCAATTTAATGAGCAAAGAGAAAATGTTTAGCAGTCGAATAAATTTACGTCTGTCGAGCGTATTTAGGCATTAGTAGGCTGCGTTACGTCACAAGAAGGGAAGCAGGCTTGATTCAATTCTTATTGCCCGAAGTCTAGATGCATAGAGAACAATATGAGAACATCTGGCACTCCATGGAATGGAGAACGATATGCCTCAAGCCGCGATCACGGATCGGTCGCCACAAAGCCCACCATATAAACGTCATCGACCGGAACAGACACTTCTCTATCAAATCATCGAGCGGCATTATCCGGAGTTCAGGGATGTGATGGCGATGCAGGGCAAGTCCTTGCCGCAGCATGTGCAACAAGAATTTGCGGATTACCTCAAATGCGGGCGGTTGGAACACGGATTCCTGCGGGTGCAATGCACCGAATGTCACCATGAACACTTGGTCGCGTTTAGCTGCAAGCGGCGCGGATTCTGCCCCAGTTGCGGAGCCAGACGTATGGCGGAAAGTGCTGCACTGCTGGTCGATGAGGTATTACTGGAACAGCCCATACGCCAGTGGGTGCTGAGCTTTCCTTTTCAACTGAGATTCCTGTTCGCTAGCCGTCCGCAACTGATGGGGCGGGTGCTGGGGATCGTGTACCGGGCCATATCATCCCATCTGATTCAGAAGGCAGAATTCACTCGAAAGACCGCGCAGACCGGTGCGGTGACGCTGATCCAGCGGTTCGGTAGTGCGCTCAATCTCAATGTACATTTCCATATGCTGTTCCTGGATGGGGGTTACACGGAAACCAAACACGGACGAACACGGTTCCTGCGCACCAATGGGCCGGAACAGCAGGAACTGATGGAGCTGGTGCATACGATCAGCCAGCGCGTGGCCGGGTTTCTGGAACGCGAAGGCAGCCTGGAACGCGATGAAGAAAACAGTTACCTGAATCTGGATGATGCGGATGAGGTGGACCCCATGCAACAGGTATTGGGGTGTTCTGTCAGCTACCGAATTGCCGTGGGGCCACAGCAGGGGCGCAAGGTATTCACGCTGCAGACGATCCCGTCCTGGGAAGATGATGACCGCTTTGCCCAGGTGGCGAAAGCATCTGGCTTTAGCCTACACGCCGGTGTCGCGGCACAGGCCTGGGAACGGCAGAAGCTGGAGAGGCTATGCCGATATATTTCAAGACCAGCGGTATCAGAGAAAAGGCTGTAACTGACACCCTCAGGGAATGTCCGGTATCAACTCAAAACGCCTTACAGCGATGGCACTACGCACGTCATCTTTGAACCGCTGGATTTCATTGCCAAGCTGGCTGCCCTGGTGCCGAAACCGAGAGTAAACCTGACCCGGTTCCACGGCGTATTCGCGCCCAACAGCAAACACCGGGTAGATGTGACGCCGGCTAAACGCGGTAAGGGCCGTCCCCACGAGGAACATGAAGACAAAACACCCGAACAGCGGCACCAGTCCATGACCTGGGCACAGCGCCTGAAACGGGTATTTAACATTGATGTCTCGGTCTGTCCAAAGTGTGGAGGTGAAGCCAGGGTGATCGCCAGCATCGAGGATCAGCAGATTATCGACAAGATATTGGCTCACCTCATGAAGAAAGGCGCATTACCGCCGCCACCCGAGTTGCTGCCGGCAACGCGGGCCTTACCCGATTCAGTCTGGTTTGCATAGCGCTGGATTTCACACTTCTCAACACGGTACAGCAACAGAAGGATAGGTTGCCTGGTGGGGTATTGACTGAACTAAGTTTGGTAAGGCCAGGAAGGCAGTGAAAGCGGGCGGATTCTACCGAAAATCCAGGGGGGTGGATAGATTGAGGCCGGATAGACGGATATTTCAGGCATATCCAGCCTCCAGTTCTCAGCCTTGAAATACAGGGGGGGGGCGGTTATTCTCCTTATACCTCCCCTAAGAGGAGATAACAATATTTCCCCAAAGACCTATCTGAAAAGATAGGCCTTTTTATATCCAAGATCAGTCATCAATGGATAAGCAACCCGCATAATATCGAGCTGTTTCTCAGTATTAAGAAGATTCTTCCACTTATTTAAAGATTCTGTATTGATATCACTTTCACGGGATGTATTGCCTGGTCCTTCTCCCTTCATTTTTCTTTTATAATCAATAACGGATGCGTCATAAGGTAATTGACAATGCTCCAGCATTTTCCTGATCACATCAAATGGTTTAGCTACAAGATCTTCATACTTAAAAACAAATGTATCAAACCCACAAGCTAGAAAACGACTGTACATGCCTGTCTTTATATTCCATATGAGCGCTGCTTTAAGATAAGCAGGTACAGAAGTATCATTTAATATCTTCAGTTCATCAGAAAATTCTGAAGATAAGCGCTGATTCTCAGATATCCGTCTGATTTGATTTTCGATCATTGGAATACCTTTAAGAGTAAGCATGGATGCCACAACAGAAAATACCTCCCGAACGGGGAAGAGCACTTTTACTGAATCAGAGAATCTGACTAACGAATCATAGTCATAGGTAACATTGGGGGCCTTAGCCACCACAATATAACCTGTCAGATCTTCCAGACAACGGAAGCAGGCACGAACGTCTTTATACTTGACAGAAGCGGCAGACACGATCTTATCAAGATCCTGATTTTTCAGTTCATTTTTACCTGTGTATGAATCAATAAATTGGTACAAACCATCAAATTCATCAATAAGAAAAGTTTTTGAATGTGCACCTAATATCTGACCGGTCAGGGTGGTACCGCTCCTCTGACAGCCTGCAACAATAATCATGGGTATCTGTTTTATATTCATAGACAACTATTTAATATCAGAGAGTAATCAAACTTTGTATCCTAACCGACTGACTGATAACAGGTCCTCGTCATCAAATATAGACAAATCCTGTCCACGATAACGGCCAACAGATTCGGGTAGATCAACGGATTCGAAGAAGCTATCTGAAATATCAACATCTACACCCAGTTTGTTAAAAATCCGCTCAACCTCAGTTGAGGTCTGTCTGCAAAAGCGCTCAAATTGAATCAATTCACTGCAATCCAGCGGTAATTCATCCTGTAACTTCAAAGCATAAGCATTGGCGGAAAGCCAATACTTGAGTTGTCTGCTTTCCGAGCAATCCTCAGACGAACAATCCAGATTAAACATTGATCCCCAGTTTCTCAGTTGATTTTTGTTACCGCTAAACGCCATGTCCAGACCATGACGAATCACATGGATATAGGATACCTGGTCAAAAAACTGACAAATATAAGGCAGGTAGTAAAAACTTCCGGGGACCTTAGTTGCAACAATATCTCTGTTAAAATCCCCCGAACTCGATTCGTCAATCATCTTTTTGAAAAACGCTTGAAAGTCCGATTTTAAGCGCTCTACCTTTTCATTAAACGACAGATCCCGGCGAAGTATCAGATCAATATTTCCAGGCCAATCCAGATTATCCAGCGAGTTATTCAAGTGGCTGCCAATAAAAATTCCGTTATCGCGAAAAGCTTTGGCGACTACTCTTGTTCCACTGCCACCGACACCACCGATTAATACCAATTTCATAATATCAATGCTTAATATTCATGTTTTTTATACCCAATTCTGGTCGCAACTTCTTCACAGACAGACCAAACGAGATCAGTCATCTGATTCTGTTCAGAGATACTATTGGTCCTATCACTATCAAGTTCCAGATTATGCTCACAATCATCATTCAGGTCTAAAAACTCACACAATCGACCAAGAACTTTATCAGGGCAAGATAAAATATCCTCATACTTGACCTGAATAAAATCTTCTCCCTCACTGAGATCAGAAAAAAATGAAACCGCTTTACTCAATTGATAATTCCAGCTAACTGAATTATTGACTTCATCCACTCCACCAGCAATGCTACCAGGATCGTTTCCTATGTATCTGTATGCATCCTCCAGCACTCTTTTACCAACAGGATTATCTGAACGTGAAGTCATATGAGTTCTGCGCATACTGATACCCACAGGGTGCCGGGTAAGGTGAATGAACCTGGCTGATGGAAAAGCCTGTTTCAATTCAGGTAAGCACATCATGGTTTCAGGTAATTTAAAGCCCCACAGACCTGAATGAATGTCAGATTTTTGTAAAATATTTTCAGCATTATTCCGCAGGCGGCGGATATGCTTCATTTCAAAGGTATCATGCTCAATCTGAATCCTGTTGATAACCATATCGTAGATTGGTCCAACCCATTCAATAGAATCTTCTGTTTCGTTGATATCGTTTCCCATAAAGATATTCATATTCTGAATAAGCTGAGACAGAAGGCGGGTTCCACTACCTCCTCGTCCAGTCACTATAATGGGTGAATCAATCAGTTGATCAGAAACCGATTTATCGGTATCAAACAGGGAACAATATGTAGAGTCCAGTAAAATTCGATTTAATTCCTTATTGCTGTCAGAGGCTTTGATATTGACGTCTTCATATCCAGAAGCCTGCTCAATCGAATATTTCAAAACAGAAGCAGAGGCCGGTATATACTGGCCGAGATATAAGGGTTGAGTATCGGGTCTTCTGTACACACTACCCCGGATTTTCTGGTACTCCTCGGTAAAAATTTGTTGTGTCGCATCATCCCGTTGTGAATTAGTCGCTACGCCACCATGTACCTGATGAAAAGTACCTTCATTCAGCAGGATAACCAGTTTATTTCCGGGAAGTACACAGGCTCTCTTATATAAATCAAGATTGGCATAACCCCCTCCCGGGGTTATAAAGCGCTCATCAACTCCACCTAATTTTCTCCATTGGTTTTTAGACAAAAACAAGGCATTGCTTTCTGCGATAGGTTTGAAATATCCACCAGCACTGGAGCCTGCCAAAGAACTGATGGAAAAAAGCCGGTAGCCATCCTCCTGCCATCGAATATGTTCCAGCAAACGATCTTCGACTGCCTGATTATACCCTTTAGCTACAGAGGTCATCTGAACCTCTGGTCCCAGATGGAACCCCAGAGTCGCAACAACGGTATTATCGGACAGTCTGTCGGCACGGAGAGCGTTCTTCAGTAAGCCCGGAGATGCCATTCGCGCACCATCAATAAAGACACCAACAAGATTTGCCTTGGCCAGATGTATACCCAGATTCAGTGCCTGCACCGGTGAGTGGGTTTTAAATGGAAAAGATACGATTTTCAGGTTCCGGATATTGGGAAACTGATCTGGTGCTGGTATATTTTTGGAACCGTTATCAATGAGGATGATTTCAATATCATCCGGGTCCAGACCCTGCTGATAAGGTGCCTGTAATGTCAGCAGGGTTCTCGGCAGTTCTCGGTCCATATTGTAGCTGACCACTACCGCAGTAACTGCAGGGGTGACCGAAGAGCTTCCGGAAACCGGAACCAGCAGTGCCAAGATCTCTGACGCTGAATAAATCTTTAAGTAAGCCTTTAACAGCCAGCGTACCAGAGAATTCAATGAATCTCTGGTTAAATCTTCCTGACCAAGTAATTTTATAAAACCAGCCACTCGTTGCCGGTTTATTTTTGATCGGATATAGCTATGGTAATCACTGATCGCATTTTCTTTCCTCATTTCCAGCTGCATTGTCAGGAGCTGTATTCTGATCACATCGCCACCTGACTTATTGAGTGCTTCTTTAAGGTAAGCCAGCGCAGGTTCTTTCCCCTTAACCTGAGACAGAGCCTGGCTGTATTTTATCGTCAGCCATTCAGACGGCGTCATTAGCAGCGCTTTTTTATACCATTTAAGCGCTTGTTGTGGATTTCCCTGAAGCATAGCCATATCAGCCGTTCTGATAGAGAAAGTAACATTATTAGGGTTCAGGGTATAAGCCTGTTGATAATATTGAGCCGCTTTTCCGTATTCAAATTTTTCTCTGTACAAATCACCAAGCAGCATTCTTAAATAAGGTGGTGATTGATTACATGATATTGCCCGTAAAAAATGAAGCTCTGCTTTATCAAACTGTTTACTGACTAATGCACATCGGCCCAGCCATTCATGACCGGCATAATGAAATTCATTTTTTTTATGTAGATATTGAGAAATGGTTAAAAAATGTTCAGCATTGTCTATCGAAAGTGATCCGGCCAGAGAATTGACCTGCTTCTGCAGTTCATCAAACGTCAGTTGCTCTGCATTAGCTGCTAACTGACTCACTGGAGATTCTATCTGCTCAGCCTGGGCTTCCTTTATTGTCGTCACTGAGGATATTTTTTCGCAGAAGTAATCTGCAAGATTCTCCGGCAGATCTTTATCAAGGGCAGGAGGTATTTCCATACAGGAGCCTGTGTGATCCAGGGCTTCCAACCGTTCAAACATCCGGTCCATTGCCTGTACCAAATCCGCCGGCAGTATTTTCAGAACATCAGCATCAATAGATTCATCAACGTAGGCTTTATTCACGCACGATGAGCTGTCACCTTCTGACTGGTATTGAAATTTTTCATGCAGCAACTGAGCAAGAGATATTCCCTGAATAAGGTCATGTTGCGATACAACAAGGCAAACAGAAGGATTATTTTCAGCAAATTCGATTAAATGCTGGTTATAGGTGAGCCACATTCTGGCTGACAGGGTGACATCCTTCCAAAATGCAAGAGCATTACCCAGCACTCTGCCTGTTGGTAAAGAATATGCCAGATCCTGTGAATGACGCTTGAACAGAGACTGAATACAAAAAGACCAGTGACGGTACATGAGAACAAAACGCCCCTGATTATTTAATGCCTGTTTCCAGTCATTCAGCATCAGCGTCGCTCTCGGGTCTTTCATCACCCATGCATTGCCGGATACCTGCTTTCTGGCTGCAATGTATTTGCGCAGTTCTTGAACCGTATCAGGTGGTGCCACAAATGGCGTTTGCTCAGCGTACATCCAGTCGGTGCTACAGAGATCCAGCAGATGATCATGCAGTCGCATCGCCACGTCATCTTCAAAATGGCCATCGGGGTTGGATAGACTTCCCCTCATTGGCTCCAGAGCATATGAAAATCCCAGACTATGAAGCTGTTGAGCTGCCAAAGACGTTCCACTGCGGTGAAAGCCGGCACAGATAATTGGCTCATTCACTGTTGATATCCCATTAACTTTTTATTAACCAGGCGGATAAATACATCGTCTAAGCCGCGTATTTTATATGCTGCGATTTGAAGTAACTTTTAACCCGCGCGGGTCTTCTTTGTAGCGTCAACATGCATGATCGTGTTTTCTTCTTCAGCTCTTTCACACTTCGAATCGCTGCACCACTGTGCAACATGCTCTTCAGATCACAATTCAGATACTCGTCAGGATTGAGTTCTGGAGAATAGGCTGGCAAGAAAAATACTTCCAAATAGCGCTTAACTATTCGGCTCGCCAACC
>NZ_JAFFZO010000110.1 GCF_016924145.1 Amphritea pacifica
ATCGGGAAAGCCTTTCAGGCCGTCGACACAGGCGATGAGTATGTCTTTGACGCCTCGGTTCTGAAGCTCCGTCAGGACGTTCAGCCAGAACTTGGCTCCCTCATTTTCAGAGAGCCACAGGCCTAACAATTCCTTGTGCCCTTCCAGGTTAACCCCCAGAGCAAGGTAAACCGCCTTGTTGATGACCTGTTTATCCTGACGGATTTTAACGACAATGCAGTCCAGATAAACAATGGGGTACACCTCATCCAGAGGTCGCGACTGCCATTCAACCACCTGTTCCAGTACGGCATCCGTGACCTTGGATATGAGGCTGGCAGAAACATCAGCATCGTATATCTCTTTAAAGGTCGCGACGATCTCGCGGGTAGTCATGCCCTTGGCGTACAGACTCAGAATCTTGTCGTCCATCGACGTGAAGCGAGTCTGCTGCTTTTTGACTAACTTCGGTTCAAAGCTGCCATCCCGATCCCGTGGCGCATCAATTTCGAAT
>NZ_JAFFZO010000111.1 GCF_016924145.1 Amphritea pacifica
CGGCGCCGGTGCCTGAAGATGGCTTTGGGCTGGTGATTATCGGCTTCTTTGGCGCGATCATTGCCAGTTGGTTGATTGCCCGCTGGGCCCGCAAGCGCCAGGAACTGACCGGCCAGCAGTTTCCGGTATTCCTCACCGGTATCGGCCTGATTGTCGGTGTGCCGCTGCTGCTGTTCCTCTTCAGTGGTATGCCGCTGGGACTGGATCATCCCGAACTGAAAGGATTTAACTTCAAGGGCGGTATCACCGTGATACCCGAGCTGATGGCGCTGTGGCTGGCCCTGAGCATCTATACCGCATCGTTTATCGCAGAAACTGTGCGGGCCGGTATCCTGGCGGTGTCTCATGGACAGACGGAAGCGGCCACCGCGCTGGGGATGTCGAAAGCCAAAACGCTGCGGCTGATTGTGATTCCTCAGGCGATGCGGGTGGTGATCCCCCCGCTGACCAGTCAGTATCTGAACCTGACCAAGAACTCCTCGCTGGCGACCG
>NZ_JAFFZO010000112.1 GCF_016924145.1 Amphritea pacifica
CGCCACCAGAAACGCGCCGGTTCTGATGGCGTCTTCCACAGTAAACTTCCGGTTGCTGTCTGACTCCGCCTGTTCTGCCTGCCGTTTCATCAGGGCGAGATGCTCAATGCGCTGCAGGGCTGACAGTTCAGAAAGCGTGACGGTCACACCGTTATGTTCAAATGATTCGGTTTTCAGGAACATCGCTGACTCTCCGGATTAACTGGCGGTGACGGTAATTTCTGCAACCGCAGCAAACTCACCATTACCGGATACAACCGGAATGTTGACCTTGCCTGCAGCAACGCCGTTCACGGTGATGGTCATACCACTGACCGACACGGTGGCTTTTGTTTTATCCGCAGACACCGCACGAAAGCTCTTGTCGGTTACGCCCTCCGGCTGGAAGGCCACGGTCAGCGTGGTGCTCTGCCCTTTCACCACCGAGGTGCTGGCAGGCGTCACGGTCATGCCGGTTGCCGCTGTTACCGTGCTGCGATCTTCTG
>NZ_JAFFZO010000113.1 GCF_016924145.1 Amphritea pacifica
GATTGATACTCATAGAGCCTTCTCCCCCAGCTTACTGTTTTCACACTAAGCTGGAAGGCGACCAAACCAAAAGGAGAAGACCTATGAGATTTTACACCAACAAACATCCTTTTTACTGCGGTATCGACTTGCATGCACGCTCCCTGTACGTCTGTATCTTAGACGATGATGGGCAAACCGTGCTTCATAAAGAGATTAAAGCCAAGCCTGAACCCTTATTCGATCTTCTGACCCCTTATCTCGGCAATGTTGTTCTCGGGGTCGAATGTATGCATTGCTGGTACTGGATTTCCGATTTCTGCCATGAACATAACATCGATTTTATTCTGGGTCACGCCCTGTATATGAAAGCGATCCATGGAGGGAAAGCTAAAAATGACCGGATCGACTCATACAAAATCGCGCACTTAATTCGTGGCGGAAACTTTCCCTTAGCCTATGTATATCCCGCTGAAATGAGGGCGACCCGTGATCTGCTACGTCG
>NZ_JAFFZO010000114.1 GCF_016924145.1 Amphritea pacifica
GGCAGACGCTTAGGACGCAGCAGCTTGCCATCACGGTTCAGTACCACATCGCCGTTCTTCATATCGGCAGGGGAGACTTCTTCGCAATCCAGGAAGCTGTTGTACTGGTCACCCAGGTCGCCCGGTTTGTTGGTCACCGCGATCTGCTTGGTCAGGCCAGCCCCCAGAGAGTCGGTACGGGCCACGATGACACCATCATCCACACCCAGCTCAAGGAAGGCGTAGCGTACGGCGCGGATCTTCGCCAGGAAGTCTTCATGGGGAACGGTCACTTTACCGTCCTGGTGGCCACACTGCTTCTCATCAGACACCTGGTTTTCAATCTGGATACAGCAGGCACCGGCTTCGATCATCTGCTTGGCCATCAGGTAGGTTGCTTCAGCGTTACCGAAACCGGCATCGATATCGGCGATGATAGGCACTACGTGAGTGATATGGTTATCGATTTTTTCCTGAGCGGCCGCTTCAGCAGCGCTGTCGC
>NZ_JAFFZO010000115.1 GCF_016924145.1 Amphritea pacifica
TTCAGGTAGTCTTCAATACGCGTGCTATGGCCGATAACGGTGGCGATATGTATGCCTTGCGGTCGCATCAGTTGCAACCAGTGATCGGTATCAATCCCGAGCCTGGCGAGTATCGGCGGGGTATCCGCTGCAATATAACCCCGCTTGGTGGGATGAATCGCCCGCCCGGTATAATCAACCAACTCCAGATAGTCATGCAGGTCATAGCTGATCGCCGCTGTTTCAGCCTGCCGGGGATCAAAGCGTTTGAGTGTTAATGCGGTGGCTTCTTGCTCCTGCGGGGTATCTATCCGCTGTTTGACTGAGGTAAATGCCGATTGCTCGGGCGTCTCGGCGATGCCTGCTCGTATCGGGTTAAGGTCAACATACGCCATGCAGCTCAGTAGTGCCTGCTCGTCCAGCAAGGCCTGGCTCTTAAAACGCGCTTCCCAGAAATGCCCCCGACAGCTATCCTCCTGATTGGCTCTACGGGCGATAT
>NZ_JAFFZO010000116.1 GCF_016924145.1 Amphritea pacifica
CATTTCAGGCCGGTCAGTATATCAACCTGAAGCTGCCGGGCGTGGAGGGTAGCCGGGCGTTCTCTATCGCCAACAAACCCTCCGATGCCACCACACTGGAACTGCATGTGCGTTTAGTGCCGGGCGGGGCGGGCACTACCTACCTGCATCAGCAGTTGGAGGTGGGGGATACCCTGGATGTGAGTGGTCCCTATGGTCAGTTTTTTGTGCGCAAATCGGATGATCAGGGCGCGATCTTTATCGCCGGTGGTTCGGGGCTATCCAGCCCGCAATCGATGATTCTGGAACTGCTGGAGGAGGGCGACAGCCGTCCGATTACCCTGTTGCAGGGGGCGCGCAATCTCTCTGAGTTGTATAACCGGACGCTGTTTGAAAACCTCGACCGGGAGTTTGCCAACTTCACCTATGTTCCGGCATTGAATGCGCCTGAAGAGGGGGATGACTGGCAGGGCTTCACCGGTTTTGTGCATGAAGCGGC
>NZ_JAFFZO010000117.1 GCF_016924145.1 Amphritea pacifica
GTTCAAGGTTGGTCAGGGTATTCTGAATAATGGTGTAAAAGACGAAGCCCAGTGCCGTCAGTAGCAGCACCTGAAACAGTAACGACCGTTTTTTCGGGTCATTCCAGAATTTTGGTTTGCTCACCGGCGGGGCTTTTGACTGCGGCGAGCTGCCGCCATCAGGTGTGTGACCTGAATGCAAAATGTCTGAGGACATTGTTAAGTTAACTCCAGAAATCAGTACACGGATCCTTCTGTCCCGGGAGCAAGGCCAGGGACAGAAATAAAAACGGCCAGCCTGACGGCCAGCCGTTGATCAACCACTTAACGCATAGGTGGAGCGTACTGCAGACCACCTTCACTCCACAGCGCGTTCAGGCCGCGATCCAGTCCCAGCGGCGAGTCTTTACCCACGTTACGCTCATACGCTTCTCCGTAGTTACCCACCTGCTTAACGATCTGGTATGCCCAGTCATCAGACAGGTCCAG
>NZ_JAFFZO010000118.1 GCF_016924145.1 Amphritea pacifica
CCCTGCTCACCGAAGTACTCTTTCGCCAGGTTGTCAGTCGACAGCGCAGCGGTGTGGTAAGTCGGCAGGGTGATCAGGTGGTGGAAGATACCCGCTTCGCGAGCGGCATCCGCCTGGAAGCTCTGGATACGACGATCGGCTTCAGCAGACAGTTCAGACTCATCGTACTCAACCGACATCAGGTTATCACGGTTGTAAGCAGACAGGTCTTTACCCTCTTCAGCCCAGGCATCAAATACCTGCTGACGGAAGTTCAGGGTCCAGTTGAACGATGGGCTGTTGTTGTATACCAGCTTGGCATTCGGGATCACTTCACGGATGCGGTTAACCATGCCACCGATCTGACCGACGTGAGGCTTCTCAGTCTCGATCCACAGCAGGTCAGCACCGTTCTGCAGAGATGTGATGCAGTCCAGTACACAACGGTCTTCACCGGTGCCGGCACGGAACTGGAACAGGTTAGA
>NZ_JAFFZO010000012.1 GCF_016924145.1 Amphritea pacifica
TGGTCTTGAGGAACAAGTTCATCGATGCAAACAAACTCAAGGGCGGACTGGGTTGGGGGGCGTTCTCTTAGCATGAGCCTATTATAAAAAATCCTCGTCATTTGACGAGGACTTTATCAACAGCCTGAAAGCCCTGCATTTGCAGGGCTTTTTTGTGTGTGCAACAGCGGATCTTTATTGTGCGAGGTAGTTCGCAAGATAGGTGTCAAAGTCCAGCTGATCGCTCAGTTCTATCTGCTTTTGCTCTTCGAAGGAGCTGATCGCCAGCTTTTCCAGATACTCTTGCCGTTCTATCGCCAGCCCCATGCTCAGTATACTATCCCGGTGTTTGCGACTCTGCTGCAGGATAAATGCTTCATATCCCAACCCCGATGTTTTCATGCTGTCCAGAATCTGGGCGGACGGTGTCAGTTCAGGGTTGTCCAGCTTGGCCTGCTGGGCGGATACCGCGTCCGAATAGCGGCTATCACCCGCGACCTGATCCAGAACCGTTGCTGTTTTGAGGATATCACTGAGAATCAGGTGGCCCCACTCGGGGACTGTGATCTGCTGATCGCCACGGGTCAGTGTCAGCCCTGGTTCGCGTCCCCGGTTGACTACCAGACTGTTGTTGCGGTTTATCAGCTCGCACTCAGGACTGTTGACATCGGTAGGGTCGGATAGCAGACAGGTGACCAGAAAGGCATCCATGAAATCAGCTTGCTGCTGATCGATACCCAGTGGTAACAGGGGGTTGATATCGGTATTGCGGACTTCGATATATTCCACGCCCCGTTCCCGTAGCGCATGAACGGGCTTCTCTCCTGACAGACAAACCCGTTTAGGGCGGATATCGCTGTAATATTCGTTCTCAATCTGCAGTACGTTGCTGTTGAGCTGCTTATAGCCCTGATCGGTCTTTACCCCGAGTTTCTCATACGCCGGGTAGGGCGTATTGATTGCCTGGGTCAGGGTTTTAATATAGGAATTAAGGTGGTTAAAACAGATATTCAGACCAGACTGGGCTTTATTTGAGTAGCCCAGGTCGCTCATCCGCAGAGAGGTTGCGTAGGGCCGGTAGAGCGTGTTCTCATCCCACTGTTCCAGATCGTGCTCGCGGCCACGCATAAAGCTGGATGACAGGGCCGGTGATGCACCAAAGAGATAGAGCAGCAGCCATGAGGCTCGCCGAAAGTTCCGGATCAGCTTAAAATAACCGGCAGAACGAAACTGTTGCAGATCTTCCTGACTTTGCTGTAGTTCGCGCAATACTGGCCAGAGTGTTTCCGGCAGGGAAAAGTTGTAATGGATTCCGGCGATCGCCTGCATCATCTTGCCGTAACGGTGTTCCAGACCAACCCGGTAGATCGATTTCAGGCGGCCAACATTGGAGCTGCCGAAGCGGGCGATCTGAATCGCATCATCGGATTCAATCTGACAGGGCATACTGGCTCCCCACAGCTCTTCCTCGCCCAGATGCTGATAGGTAAAGCAGTGTAGCTGCTGCAAAAACTGCAGCGCATCTGCAGATTCTCTGAAGGCCGGCGTGATGAACTCAAGCAGTGCTTCGGAATAGTCGGTGGTTATGTGACTATGGGTGAGCGCTGAGCCGAGTGAGACCGGATGCCCCGTCTGGCTGATCGCCCCCCTGGAATCAGTGCGCAGCCCCTCCTTCTCAATGCCATGAAGGATGCCGTCAAGTGCCAGAATCTGACCCTTTTCGGTGATTAATTTCAGATTCTGTTCCAGTGCCTCAGACACATCAGGATACCTTTACCGGAGAAAAAGAGCGCTATTATAGCGCAGCATGGGCTAAACATAACCCCGTAAAGAATCGGTTATTCTGAACGCGACATTCTGGGGTAAAAAAGGCCCGCTAATGGTCGTTAGCGGGCCTGGTATAGCTGTTTACTCTCTGGTCTAAGGAACCTGTAGTACCTGCATGGAGTTGGTGCTGCCGCTACCAATCACAGCGCCCCGGGTGAGCAGCACCAGATCCCCGCCGTTGAGCAGTTGTTTGGCTTTGAGATGATCTAGTACCTGACTGTTCAGATCATCGTTATCGATCCTGGTGGCATCGAACAGCATCGGTTCAACACCACGGAACAGTGTCATTCGGCTCATCGCCTTTGCGCTGCGGGTGAGAGCGTAAATCGGTACCCCGGAACGGATCCGTGACATCCAGCGGGGTGTCGAGCCGGATTCGGTAAGGCAGATAATCGCTTTCACACCGACCAGGTGGTTGGCGGTATACATCGCCGAGCGGGCGATAGTTTCATCGAAGTGTTCGCACTGCTGAGTAATACTGGTGGGGGCCGGACGTGATAGCTGGTGCTTTTCTGCACCCTGACAGATTTTGGTCATTGCCTGTACAACTTCGACCGGATAGTCTCCCGCCGCCGTCTCGGCAGACAACATCACGGCGTCGGTGCCATCGAGAATCGCGTTGGCCACATCGAAAACCTCTGCCCGAGTCGGCATCGGGTTCTGAATCATCGTCTCCATCATCTGTGTTGCGGTAATGACGACCCGATTGAGCTCTCTGGCCCGGTTGATGAGGTGTTTCTGGACGCCGATCAGCTCTGCATCGCCGATCTCTACCCCCAGGTCGCCCCGCGCCACCATGACGCCATCGCAGGCCAGAATAATATCGTCAAGCGCCTCTGCGGAGCTGACTGTTTCAGCCCGCTCAACTTTGGCAATAATCTCTGCACTGCTGCCAGCAGCATCGAGTAGCTGTCGTGCCTCATGCAGGTCGGCAGAGCTGCGGGGAAAGGATACCGCGACATAATCCATATCGATATCTGCCGCCACCAGAATATCCTGTTTATCCTTTTCGGTCAGTGCTGCGGCTGAGAGGCCTCCGCCCTGGCGGTTGATTCCCTTGTTGTTTGACAGGGGGCCGCCGATAATCACTTCGCAATTGATCCGTGTACCCTGTACATCGATCACCTTAAACTGCACCCGGCCATCATCCAGCAGCAGGATATCCCCCGGGCGGCTGTCTTCCGGCAGTGCCTTGTAGTCGATACCTACCTGGGTCTGGTCTCCGGCGTAGGAGTCCAGTGAGGAGTCCAGTGCAAAATGATCACCCACCGCGAGTTTGATTTTCTGGTCGTCTTTGAAGCGGGCGATACGAATTTTGGGACCCTGCAGGTCTCCCAGCACCGCGACGGGAATTGCCAGCTGATTTGAAATTTCACGCACTTCCCGCGCCCGGCGGCGATGATCATCCGCACTGCCGTGGGAGAAGTTAAGACGGACAACATTAACGCCGGAGCGGATCATCTGGCTAAGGATGCCAGGTTTATCGGTTGAGGGGCCCAGAGTAGCAACAATTTTGGTGCGTTTTAGCATGATTAGGATATCCGGTAGACGGTGGATTATTACCTGTTAGACTTTAGATATGGCGCTATTGCAAGATAGAGCTCTGCTAATAGTATTTCAAGCATCTGGCTGGCCGGGTGTACGCTGTGCTGTTTGTCAGCAAGCTGTAACCCGGCGCTATAAGTATTTGTAATTATATTACAGGATGGCTTTTTTTAAACCGTATTTTACGTTTATTTATCTTTTTGTTACGAATTAAAATTCATTTTTTGTAGTTAAATTACAGGGGTTGTAGTGATAAGAACACGATTGCGTCTGTTGTGGGCGCTGTTATTGACAGTAATATTTATTCTGGTGATCTATCAGACCGTAGCGATCAGTCGTGCGCGGGCGGTAGATGATCTGCAGCGAAGCGCGTCAGCCGATCTGAATCGTTATATTCTCAGTCTGCAGCAGGAACTGGATCGCTATAAGGATCTGCCAAAACTGCTGTCCACACACTCTGAACTGGTAAACCTGTTGCTGCTGCCCGGCAGTGAAGGGATTCATGGTGCTAACCTCTATCTTGAAAAAGTTAATGATACCATCGGTGCTTCAGATACCTATCTGATGGATATTCAGGGCAATACACTGGCAGCCAGTAACTGGTCTAAACCGCAAACCTTTGTTGGTCGGAACTTCTCGTTTCGTCCCTATTTCCGGGATGCAATGGAGGGGCGAAGCGGGCGTTACTTTGCTTTGGGAACAACCTCCAAGAAACGTGGCTATTTTTTCTCATATCCGGTTGAATACCGTGGCACTATTCTGGGTGTCATTGTGGTAAAAATTGATCTGAATGATATAGAGACCGACTGGAACGATCCGCTCACGGATATTCTCGTGACCGATGAGGATGGCGTTATCTTTATCAGCACCCGGGCCGAGTGGAAGTTTCGTACCCTTAAGCCTTTACCTCAGGAAGATCTGCAAAGAATTATCTCCAGTCTGCGTTATGGTGATCATCAACTGACATCTCTGTCGATCGTTGAGCGAAAAAAGTTTCAGGATAGTGAACTCGTCACTCTGATTGAGGGGGACACTATCGCCAATGGTGCGCTGGACGGTATTGAGACCCGTCAGTATCTGCAGCAGACCCGCGCAGTACCCGAGGCGGGATTCAACGTGTCAATCCTGGCGGATCTGAAGCCAGTGGATAAACGGGTACTGAGTAATGCCCTGCTGGCCGGGTTTATCTATAGTGCGCTGGTATTTCTGGTTTTGCTGCTGCTGGCCCGGCGGCGAATTGCCCGTGAGCGGGCCCGGTTTAAATTGCAGCAAACCCGGGCACTGGAACGCAGTGAAGCCCGGGTGCGGGCAATTATTGATAATACTCACGCGGGCCTGATCACTCTGGATGCGCATGGCCTTATCGAATCATTTAACCCAACGGCGGAAAAACTGTTTGGCTATCGCTCCGATGTGATCGTCGGTGAATATTTCAGCAAACTGATCGGCTATCAGGATCGGGCGGTTTGCTGGCAACATATCTCTCAGGAGAGCGGTGCCCGTCAGCCCAACGAACTGATGGTGGAGGTCAGCAGTGTGCGGGCCGATGGCTCACAGTTTCCGGTCGAGCTGATCATTGGCCGGATGTCTGACAGTAGTGTCAACCGCTTTGTTGTGACGATTCATGATATTACCGAGCGTAAAGAGAATGAGGAGCAACTGCGCGAAGCCCGTGATCAACTGGAACAACGTGTGTCCGAACGGACTGAGGATCTGACCCGGGCAAATGAACGGTTGTTGCAGGAGGTTGAGGAGCATAAGCATACTCAGAACGAACTGATTCAGACTGCAAAGCTGGCGGTGATCGGGCAGATGTCTGCGGGCATCAACCATGAGCTGAACCAGCCGCTGACCGCGATTCGTAGTTACGCGGATAATGCGCTCTCTTTTCTGAAACTGGGAAAAGTTGAGAAGGTGAGCAGTAATCTGCATGAGATCAGCGGGCTGACGGTGCGGATGGCTAAAATTATTGCGCCGCTGAAAGAGTTTTCCCGTAAAACCAGTGGTCAGGCGACGCTGGTGAGCCTGAAAGCGGTGCGTGATGGTGCCATGTCTATTATGTATGGCCGCCTTGATCGGGAAAATGTGAAAATTGAATGGCCCGATAAGCTGGATCAGATCTTTGTCCTCGGCGATATGCTGAGGCTGGAGCAGGTGGTGGTTAACCTTATCAGTAATGCGCTGCAGGCGATGGAAGGCGGCACTGAAAAATGGATTGAGATCAGTATTCAGCGTCAGCATGACCGGTTGAATCTCTGTTTTCGGGATCATGGTCCGGGTATTCCTCAGTCTGAACTGGGAAAGGTGTTTGAGCCCTTTTATACCACGAAGAAAGCGGGTCAGGGGCTGGGGCTGGGGTTGTCAATTTCTCATCGGATAATCGAGTCGATGGATGGCGAGCTGAGTGTGAGTAATCACTCAATGGGGGGGGCGGTGTTTACTATCAACCTGCCCGCTGCAGATGCGCCAGCGTCGGTTGTCGGGTTAGAATGACGATTCCCATTTCAAAGATAAGAGCCACTGATGAATCTTGAAACTTCGGTTGAACAGTTGCCACCACACCAGATCCTGCTGGTCGATGATGAAAAACATATCCGCCTGGCGGCGGCGCAAACGCTGGAGCTGGCCGGCTATGAGGTGGTCTGCGCTGATAGCGCTGAGAAAGCGCTGACCCTGCTGGACCGGGACTGGCCCGGAGTGGTGGTCAGTGATATCAATATGCCGGGGATTGATGGCCTTGAACTGATGCAGCGTATTATCACCATTGATAACGACCTGCCGGTGATTCTGATTACCGGTCATGGCGATATATCAATGGCGGTCAGTGCCATGCGGGATGGTGCTTATGATTTTATCGAGAAGCCTTTCTCCTCTGAACTGCTCAATGATGTGGTCCGTCGAGCGGCAGAGAAACGTCGTCTGACACTGGAAAACCGGGCGCTGCGTAAAGCGCTGGAAGCGCAGGGTGGCATTGGTCCAAGGATTATTGGCAACTCTCCCCGCATCCAGCAGCTGAGGGCGATGATCCAGCATATTGCGGATACTCCAGCCGATATTCTGATACAGGCTGAAACCGGTTCGGGTAAGGATCTGGTGGCACGCTATATCCATGAGCACAGCAACCGCCGGGAGAAGAATTTTGTTGCCATTAACTGCGGCGCGGTGCCGGAACATCTGATTGAGAGTGAGCTGTTCGGCCATGAGAGGGGGGCGTTTACCGACGCGAAGAGTCGGCGCATCGGTAAGTTTGAGCATGCTAACGGAGGTACTCTGTTTCTCGATGAGATTGAGAGTATGCCGCTCTCCCTGCAGGTCAAATTATTGCGGGTGCTGGAAGAGCGGGCAATTGAGCGGCTGGGTTCGAATGAGCTGATCCCCCTGGATATACGGGTAGTTGCTGCCACTAAGGTTGATCTCAAAGAGCTGAGTGAGCAGGGGGGTTATCGCGAGGATCTGTATTACCGCCTCAATGTTGTCAGTCTGGAGATCCCCCCGCTGCGGGAGCGGCGAGAAGATATTCCGATGCTGTTTCAGCACTTTGCCCTGATTGCATCTGCTCAGTATCAGAAAGAGGTGCCACAGTTGAGCGCAGAGAACATCAGGGCATTGGTGGCGCATCACTGGCCGGGTAATGTCCGCGAGTTACGCAATATCGCCGAGCGTTATGTGTTGCTGGGGCCTGCTTATCAGTTTGAAGTCGGTGCTGCGGGGGAGCATGTGACGACGGCGCAGATGACGTTGCCTGAGCAGGTTGAACAGTTTGAAAAGCTGGTGCTGGAAGAGGAGCTGTCCCGTAACAGTGGTTCGCTGAAGCTGACTCAGGAAAAGTTGGGGCTACCCCGTAAAACGTTGTATGACAAAATGAAAAAATACGGTCTGGATAAAAAAGATTATAAGTAGTGATGTGAGCGTAGCGACACTGTGTTGACGGAAGATAAAACGGCGACCTTAAGGTCGCCGTTTTTGTATGAAAAAAACAGGTGCCAATCAGAGTTTGAACTGGCTGGCGCGCTTTTCCAGTTCGTCAGCCAGATTGTTGATCTGGGCTGAGATAGCCGACAGGCGAACCACCCGTTCTTTAGCGTGGTCGCTGCCTTCATTGATCTCATTCACGGCGCCTTCGATCTCCAGTGTGGCAGCACTGCTCTGCTTAACAGACTCGGAGATGCTGTGGTTTGTTTCTGCGATCGACTCCATCTCTTTCTGAATGTTGAACAAGACAGAGGAGGTTTCCTGAATCTCTTTTACATTCGATTCGGTGGCTGCGCTTGCCTGTCCCATCACCTGGGCGGCCCCTTTGGCATTCTGCTGCAGTGATCCTATAATGCCGTTGATCTCAACAGTGGCATTCTGAGTGCGCTGCGACAGGGTGCGTACTTCATCGGCAACCACGGCAAAGCCGCGTCCCTGCTCTCCGGCACGGGCTGCTTCAATGGCTGCGTTGAGTGCCAGCAGGTTGGTCTGTTCGGCGATATCCTGAATAACGCTGAGGACCGCATCGATGTTATAGCTTTGCTGTTCCAGCTGAACAATGACATCGGTGGCGTGCTTGATCTGTTGCTGCAGTGCCTCGATCTTTTTCACTGTGCCGGTGGTGATATCCACTCCACTACGGGTTTCCTGCAATGCTTTGTCAGACGCTTTGATCGTGACATCTGCGGTGGCGGACACGTTCTGAGTGGCACCGTCCATCGCGATCATCGCATTGGTGACCGCCTCGGCGCGGCTGATCTGCTTTGCTGTACCAATATTCGCCAGCTCGGTGACATCCTTAATTTGCTGGCTGCACTGTCCCAGCATGGCGATCGATTGCACCACGTGATCGATGCTGTCATGGAAGGTTCTCAGCATGCTATTGAACGATGCAGACATCTGTCCGATTTCGTCATTGGATTCGATCTTCAGCTGTTGGGTCAGGTCGGCATTCTGTTCAATCTCGCGGATAGTGTCGTTCATTGTATTGATCGGTTTTAGCACAATGCGGTGAATCATCCAGCCCACCAGAAAGAGTGCAATGATAAACATGCCCAGTTCGACCAGCGCAATATTGCGAATGTTGGCAAAGATATGTTTATCAATATTGGCGAATGAGTAGGTAACCCGCACGGCACCCAGGATAGTGCCCTCTTCAACCGGGTGGCACTGAAGGCAGTTAGTGCCTTTATAGTCAGAGCTGGCGTGCATTGGTCGCACAACAGTCATGCGGTGGCCCTTTTCATCATCCAGCTCGACCGCAATGGTTTCACCATTCATTGCCCGTTTATCAAGGTCATCCTGGATGTGGGAGTCCGGCGTGCCTTCGCCGTACATTGAGCGAACCGGCTCGCCACGAATAATACGCGCTTCGGTGAGTTCAGGGTTGCCGAGAATCTTAGACTGCAGGGTCTGCCGGTTAGCCATCGCGCCACTCAACATCATGATGTTAATACTGTCAAAATAGGCTTCGGCGGTATTCTGGGTGTTTTTCAGGGCAATATCAGAAGACAGGTTGGTTTCACTTCGATAGATGACTGAGACGGAGGTTATAAGAACGATTAAAAAAACAAATGCCAGACTTAGGTTTACTTTAGTTTGGATCGCCATGTTGTATTATCCGCATGATTTTCGGCTCTGAATTCGTACTTAATATACCCTAACTGCTACCGTTGGTGCGACAGCCTATGTCAGCATTTTGAGTATTATTTTGCGACAACTGCGGTTGGCGTCTTGACTTTTTATCTGTACTCGCTTGTGACAGGTTGGATGGAAATTCACCCGTGAAGATCTGTTGTTTTGGGTGGATTCTCACCCATGTGTCATGACGAAATCTTTCGCTTTCAGAGAAAGGGGTTTTATTAACCATCTGATTTATAAAAGATAAAAAAATATTTTATGCCCGAGTAAAAAGTTGGCCTGCACATTGCTTTTATTAAGGTTGAGTGAATAACTGAGCGTGGGTTCTGCTGTTAGACCCGAAAAAGCGCCTGAATAATTACAAAACTGGAGAAGCAATATGCGTTTATTTTCTGCTGCCGTTACGGCAATGGCTCTGACTCTTGGTGCAACCTCTGCAATGGCTGCCCCGATTGAAATTAAATTCTCACATGTAGTGGCTGAAAACACTCCCAAAGGCCAGATGGCAACTAAGTTTGCGAAGCTGGTGGCTGAGCGCCTGCCGGGTAAAGTGGAAGTGAAGGTTTTCCCAAGTTCACAGCTGTTTGGAGACAACAAAGTTCTCGAAGCGATGCTGTTGGGCGATGTTCAGATGGCTGCACCAGCGCTGTCTAAGTTCCAGAAATATACCGATAGTCTGCAACTGTTCGATCTGCCGTTCCTGTTTAAGGATATGGCTGCGGTAGAACGTTTCCAGAGCGGCCCGGTCGGTCAGGAGATGCTGACTTCACTTGAGTCAAAAGGCCTGGTAGGTCTGGGTTATCTGCACAACGGTATGAAACAGCTGTCTGCCAGCAATCCGATCAAAGTGCCTGCGGATGTAAGCGGGAAGAAGTTCCGTATTATGACGTCTGATGTGCTGCAGGCACAGTTTGAAGCGGTTGATGCGGTACCGCTGAAGAAGCCGTTCTCTGAGGTATTCACCCTGTTGCAAACCAAAGCGATTGATGGTCAGGAAAACACCTGGTCAAACATCTACTCTAAGAAGTTCTATGAGGTTCAGCCTTACATCACTGAGTCAAACCACGGTGTACTGGATTACATGGTCGTGACTTCTGCTGAGTTCTGGAACAGCCTGGATGACGATGTCCGTGCTGAGCTGAAAAAAGCCCTGGATGAGTCAATCGCCTACGGCAATAAGATTGCAGCGCAGAAAGCCGAAGACGACAAGCAGGCGATCATCGATTCAAAACGTTCTGAAGTGATCGAGATGACACCTGCAGAGCGTGCCCAGTGGGTGACTGCTATGAAACCAGTATGGAAGCAGTTCGCTGGTGCGATCGGTCAGGACCTGATTGACGCGGCTGAAGCGTCTAACCAGTGATCTGCGTCCGGTCTCCCTCTGCGGAGGCCGGCACAACACTGCTGCAGTGGGAGTATAGGCCCCACTGCAGCCCCTCTTCACCCTAAACCACTTGTGAGGCAACACAGGAGAGTCACGTTGGCTCGGCGGGTCTTGCTGATTTGCTGCAAGGCTGTCCTGTGGTGCACGCACAATAAAAAGATCTGCAGAGTGATCTCTGTTCGCTGAACGTTGCTCTGTGGTTCTAAGGGGGCCGTTATGGTTCGTAATCTGGTGACACAACTGGAAGAGGCATTCCTCTCCCTGCTGCTGGTAGCGATGACGCTGCTGGTATTTGCCGAAGTGGTGATGCGCTTCGGATTTAACTCCGGGATCCACTGGGCTCAGGAGCTGACCCTGCTGATGGCCGCCTGGTTTGTCCTTTATGGTGCGTCATACGGTGTCAAGGTTGGCGCGCATATCGGTGTCGATGTCTTTGTTAAGCTGCTGCCGAGCAAGGCGCACCGTTTTTTTACGCTTCTGGCGATCGTACTGTGTCTGATCTATTGCGGACTATTTCTCTATGGTTCCTGGATCTATCTGAGCAAGATGAAGATGATCGGGATAGAGCTGGAAGATATGCCGGTGCCCAAATGGTTGGCGATGAGCATACTGGTGTTCGGCTTTGTTATGCTGATTGTGCGTTTTCTGCAGCTGGGCTGGAAAGTGATCACCCGAGAGGCTGATGGTTTCCACTTCAGCGATGAAGCGGAAGAAAGTATGGAGCTTGCTAAAGAGCTTCAGGGGCTGGAGTCAAAAGATCAGCCTGATCCAGATGCAAACAATAAGGAGGGGCGGTCATGACTACAGCAGCATTATTTATCATCCTGTTTGCCTGTATGTTTATGGGCATGCCGATTGCTATTGCACTGGGATTATCCAGTGTGGCAACGATTCTGATGTTCTCCCACGACTCATTGGCGTCTGTCTCTCTGAAGCTGTTTGAAGCAACGTCAGAGCATTATACGCTGCTGGCCATTCCGTTTTTTATTCTCTCTTCCGCCTTTCTCTCAACCGGGGGCGTGGCGAAGCGACTGATCAACTTTGCTGTCGACAGTGTAGGGCATATCCGCGGTGGTCTGGCGATGGCTTCGGTGCTGGCCTGTATGCTGTTTGCAGCGGTTTCCGGGTCCTCGCCTGCGACGGTTGCGGCGATTGGTACCATCGTTATTGCAGGTATGGTGCGTTCCGGTTATCCGGAATCGTTTGCGGCGGGGGTTATTGCCAATGCCGGTACTCTGGGTATTCTGATTCCACCCTCAATCGTTATGCTGGTGTACGCCGCAGCCACTGAGGTGTCGGCATCACGGATGTTTATGGCGGGCTTTATTCCTGGTCTGATGATGGGAGGCATTCTGATGATTGCCATCTATATCGCGGCCCGGATCATGAAGCTTCCCGCTGAACCGTTCCCTGGTGTGGCCCAGCTGGGCAAGTCGTTTATGATCGCTCTTGGTGGTCTGATGCTGATCATTATCGTACTCGGGTCTATCTACGGTGGTATTGCCAGTCCGACCGAGGCGGCGGCGGTGGCTGCAGTCTACGCGTATATTGTATCGGTGCTGGGGTACCGGGATATCGGTCCGATGAAAGGGATTGCCTGGCGCAACGAGGGTGAAGGGATAGCGGCAGCCGCCGCGCGTAACCTGTTGCAGATGCTTTGGGCTCTTCCAAAATCGATTCGTCATCCTGAAGTGCGTAAGGTGATTCTGGACGCCTCTAAAGTGTCTCTGATGCTGCTCTTCATCATCGCCAACGCGATGCTGTTTGCGCACGTACTGACCACTGAACGGATTCCTCATCAGATCGCTGAAACCATCGTTCATTGGGGGCTGCCTGCCTGGGGATTCCTGATAGTGGTGAATATTCTGCTGCTGATTGCGGGTAACTTCATGGAACCTTCAGCGATCCTGCTGATTATGGCCCCCATCCTGTTCCCAATTGCGATGAAGCTGGGTATCGATCCGATCCATCTGGGTATTATCATGGTGGTGAATATGGAGATCGGTATGCTTACGCCGCCGGTGGGACTCAATCTGTTCGTTACGGCGGGCATAACCGGCAAGAATATGATCTGGGTTATCAAGGCCTGTCTGCCATGGCTATGTCTGTTGCTGATGTTCCTGATGCTGATTACCTATATACCGCAGATCTCTCTGTTCCTGCCGGAGTACATTGATCAGTTGAAGGGGTATTAACTTTTAATCCGATGGGTTCTGAGTAAGAACCCTGGTATCGGTTAACTGTCGGCGGTTTATCTTCCCAATCCGGATGAGCCGCTGTTACTGGCCGTGCATCGTCATCGATGTGCGGCCTTTTTTATGTCGTCAGAAAATCTTAAATCCATTATAATTGCCGGCCTGTTTATCAATCACTGATGGATTTATTGTGTTGGGTTATATCGCTGTTGTTTGGGGATTTATCGGCATCGCCTTTATCTTTGGCAATGCTATTGTGCGCATCGGTACGATAGGTCTGGATACGTTCACCTATTCACTGAACTGGTACCACTGGGCGGCACTGGCGTTTAGTGTACTGTTTATGGGCTTTGCTGAGGGATACAAAGGCTTTCAGCGTGCCTATTCGCCCAGAGTGGCGGCGCGGCTACTCTACCTGCGGGACCATGTGACGCCGCTGCGACTGATCCTGGCTCCGCTGTTTTGTATGGGTTTTTTTCATATCCGGCGTAAGCGGATGATTATCACCTACTGCCTGTTGTTGGGGATCATTGCTCTGATACAGCTGGTGCATCTGTTGCAGCAACCCTGGCGAGGCATTATTGATTTTGGGGTTGTGGTGGGCCTGAGCTGGGGAACAACTTCGATTTTACTGTTTGTGCTGAAAGCATTTTTTACCGATAAATTCAGTCACTCGCCAGAAATGCCGTAAATAAACTGGCAGGCAGATCCGGACAAAAAACGCACCCGTTGAAGGTGCGTTTTTTATGCAGGTTGTGTCAGCCCAGAAATAGTTTATATGCCGGGTTTTCGGTCTCTTCCCAGTAGTTGTAACCAATATCATCGAGAAACTGAGTCACTTGCAGACGCTCGTCTTCTGGTACCTGCAAACCGACCAGCACCCGGCCGTAGGCGGCGCCATGGTTACGATAGTGGAACATGGAGATGTTCCAGCGACCCCCCAACTTTTTCAGGAAGTTCATCAGTGCGCCGGGACGTTCAGGAAATTCAAAGCGGTAGAGAATTTCATTGGTAACTGAGTCAGGAGCATGACCGCCCACCATATAGCGAACATGGAGCTTGGCCATCTCGTTGTCTGACAGGTCAATCACTTTATAGTCTTCGGATTTCAGCTCTGCGAGCAGCTCTGCCCGGGCATCGGTGCCGGACCGTAACTGGACCCCGACAAAGATCTGAGCATCATTATCATCAGCATAGCGGTAGTTAAACTCGGTGATGTTGCGTTTGCCCAGCGCGCTGCAGAACGCTTTAAAACTGCCGGGTCTTTCCGGAATCTTAACGGCGATAATCGCTTCCCGGTTTTCCCCCAGCTCAGAGCGTTCGGCAATATGGCGCAGGCGGTCGAAGTTGACATTGGCACCGCTGTCAATGGCGATCAGGGTCTGGTTTTTGGCCGCTTCCCGGGCCACATATTTCTTCAGACCGGCAACGGCAAGGGCACCGGCAGGTTCGGTAATTGAACGGGTATCTTCGAAGATATCCTTGATAGCAGCGCAGATCTCATCGGTGTTGACGGTGATCACTTCATCAACAAACTGCTGACACAGCTCGAAGGTGTTCTCGCCGATCTGGGCTACTGCGACACCATCGGCAAAAATACCGACCTGGGGCAGAATCACCCGCTCGCCCGCTTCCAGGGCGGCTTTAAGGCAGGCTGAATCTTCTGATTCAACGCCGATCACCTTTGTTTCCGGCCGTAAATACTTGATATAGACCGCGATACCTGAGATCAGGCCGCCACCGCCTACCGGAACGAAAACCGCATCGATAGGGCCACTTTCCTGACGCAGCAGCTCCATCGCAATGGTGCCCTGTCCCGCGATCACATCGATATCATCGTAGGGGTGAACGTAGGTTAAGCCCTGCTCTTCAACCAGCTTGAATGAGTGGCGGGAGGCTTCATCGAAGGTTTCGCCGTGCAAAACCACCTTGCCGCCCCGTGCCCGGACACTGTTAACTTTAATATCCGGGGTGGTTTTGGGCATCACTATTGTCGCTTTAACCCCGAGGATTTTGGCGGACATCGCCAGCCCCTGAGCATGGTTGCCAGCCGATGCCGCGATAACACCCCGTTTACGCTCCTCCTCGGTCAGTTGAGCCATCTTATTGTAGGCACCCCGGAGTTTGAAGGAGAATACCGGTTGCAGGTCTTCCCGTTTCAGCAAAACCCGGTTGTCCAGACGGCTGCTGAGACTGGTCGCTTCATCAAGTGGCGTTTCGATGGCTGCGTCATAAACGCGGGCATCAAGAATTTTCTTTATATATCGGTGAGCCATGGGGTGCTTTCAATCTGTTGCTGCGGTCCTGCGTAGGAGGCAGTGTGAATAAAGCGTTAAATGGTAATCTCTGAGAGAGTTTTCGTCTATAAGATATCGATCAATCAGCGTATAATCTCGCCAGTTAACGACACTTATACGGGGTTTCCCAAAATATGACACAGGATGAGATGAAGCTGGCAGTCGCCCAGGCTGCAGTGGCCTATATCCAGCCGAAACTGAGCCGCGATTCAATCGTGGGTGTTGGCACGGGTTCCACGGCGAACTTTTTTATCGATGAGCTGGCAAAGATTAAGCATCTGTTTGAAGCGGCTGTCGCCAGTTCAGAGGCCACTGCCGAACGTCTCAGAGGCCACGGTATTGAAGTGTATGATATGAACTCGGTTGATCAGATGGAGGTGTATGTCGATGGCGCCGATGAGTTCGATGGCCGACTGAATCTGATTAAGGGCGGCGGTGGCGCACTGACCCGGGAAAAAATTGTTGCTGAGGTGGCCAAAGAGTTTGTCTGTATCGTCGATGAGACTAAGAAAGTTGATCTGCTGGGGGCGTTTCCGCTGCCGGTGGAGGTGATTCCGATGGCCCGGTCACAGGTGGCACGCAGGCTGGTGCAACTGGACTGTATGCCGGTTTACCGGGATGGATTTGTGACCGATAACGGCAATATCATCCTCGATCTGCATGGTCTGGAGATCGAACAACCGCACGCGCTGGAAACCGAAATTAATAATATCGTTGGTGTTGTCACTAACGGTTTGTTTGCCCGACGCGGCGCCGACGTCGTGCTGATGGCAACGCCGGAGGGGGTTGAAACCCTTACCCGGTAAGTCAGATGGTCACCCGCGGACAATAAAAAAGGCCTTCAGAAGAAGGCCTTTTTTATGTTTAACCGTAACGGCTTCAACCGTAGTACAGTGCTTGAATTACATCGCCTGTACTACATGGCTCCAGCCAATAATGGCAGGCATGCAGATCCACGCCAGAGCGCCAGCGTTGATCAGGAGCCAGACTGGACCTGAGCTGTCACGGAAGTTTTTGTCATGGTTTGCCATGATTATTCACCCGTAGTCATTGATAGAACTGTTATGAACCGCACTGCTGCGTGCCTTAGGGCATCTTTTATAAACGGTTCGGGGCGCGATTCTACCAGCTAGTCGCTTTTCTGGATAGCGATAATTGGTCTTAATCCTTATGCCACCCGTATACCTCCGGGATAATGGTTTCGGCGCCGTGATTTTCATCAGGCCCGGTGCCCTATACCTGTCGCTGAATCAGCGGCTTAGCAGCATCACTCGTATCAGGCTGTCTGGACAGGTCAGCTCCCCGACCCTGAGACAACCTGCTAATATCTAAAGATATCGGATCAGAACTGCAGACGGACAGATAGTATGAGTGTGAAAAGGGTTGTGCGTGGCATTGTTATTATCGTGTTGGTTGTTTTCTTAGGGCTGCATACTGCGATTCAACTGGGACGGGATTACGCCGTTCAGTGGTTGCTCGATCAGGGGGCCAGCAGTGCCAGGATCTACTCAATATCTGTCAACTGGTTTACCGGTCAGGTAGCGCTGCACGGGGTATCGGTTATTACTCCTGACCAGCCGGCGCTTCGTCTCGATCAACTGGTGGTCGATCTCGATTATGCGGCGCTGATGCAGCAACGCATCCTGATCAGCGATCTGACCCTGCAGGGCGTTAGTCTGTTTCTGCACGAACAGACGGAGGCCGAACCGCGTCAGTTTTATCTTGGCCCGGTGGCGCTGCCGGGGGCCTCTTCTGACAATCCTGAGGTGCCCCCGGCCGAACCTTCCGCCTGGCAGTTTGGCCTGGCACGTCTGAATATTTCCGATTTTAGCTGGCGGTCACAATTGCAAGAGGGGGATCACCAGCTGCGTATCGATAGCGCGGAACTGGATACCTTTTATACCTGGCAGAAAGAGGCGATTACCCATCTGTCTATTCAGGGGGCTATCAATGGTGCCGGGTTTAATCTGGCGACACAGGGGCAACCGTTACCGGCAACCAAACGTTCCGAACTGCATCTGAAACTGGATCGGCTACCGTTGCACTCTTTTACCGCCCCCTTCGTACCTGAGTTGCAGGCAATCCTCACCACCGATCTGACGCTTGCGGTTGTTGCCGGTGAGCAGATCAGTATTACTCAGAGCGGCAATGTTCAACTGGATGATTTTAGTTGGAAGCAAACCGGCCTGGATCTGGATCAGCAGACGCTTATCTGGAATGGCCTGACCGAGTTTAAGATGAGTGCCGGTAAACCGGAGTCCGTGATGGTTGAGGGGGAGCTGAATATGGCTGCGTTGGGGCTGGTGGCTGATGCACTGAAGCTGCAGCTTGGCGAGAGCCGCTGGCAGGGTCGCACGGAACTGAGTTTTGGTGAAACGGGTATTCGGCAGGTGGGTGTAAAAGGTCAGTTGGGTATGACCGGGCTGGATGTTGATAGTGAGGCCAACAATCTGACGTTGCAGAGTGGCGAGTGGCAGGGTGATACCCGTGTAAACTTCAGTGCTGATGGTATTGATAAGGTCGCAGTGGATGGGCAGTTAAACATGGCTGCAGTAGACCTTATGGGTGATGATGGCCTGAAGCTGCAGTTGAGCAGCGCGGCCTGGCAGGGAACAACCGGGCTGGGTTTTAATCGGGCCGGGGCTGAACAGGTTGATGTGAAAGGGCAGTTGAAAACCCGTCAGTTGTTGTATCAGATGGCTGATCGCATGCAGGCCAGAGTGAATTCGATTGACTGGCAGGGCGACGGTATCGTTTTGGCGTTGCAGCAGAAGCCGGTGACGATCAACGGTGAAAAAGGTCAGCTGGACCTGGCGGGGGTCGAAGTGAAGGCGCTGCAGGGGGATCAGCAACTGGTCACGTTAAACCACGCGCAGTTCAGCGATATCGGTTTGGCGCTGCCGGAGAAACTCAGCCTGAGAGCGTTGAAGGCCGACGGGATCGCACTGTCTCCGCGGGCTGACGCGACTCTGGCAACATTGAATCTGAAACTCAATGATGTTGATTTGGCGCCTGGCAAAGCGGTCTCGATTAATCGGGCTGAGCTACAGGATTTACAGTTAAATGAGCAACTCAGTGCCGCGAAGCAGCCGCTGGGTGTGTCTCGTTTGCAGCAGGGGATTGACAGTTTGCTGCCGTCGGCAGAAACCAGTAACACAACCGCCAGCAGCTCCTCTGCTGCGGGCGCTGAGCCGCCATTACGTGTACAGGTGAAGGAGCTGGTTATCAGCGGGGACAGTAAGGCGATGTTCACCGATAACTCGACCTCGCCCCCTTTCCATTCTGAGATTCTGATCGATAAAGCGCTGTTACAGAGGCTGGATAGTGGCAGCAAAACTCCGGCAACCTTTGATCTGGCACTGAAAGTGGGAGGCTTCACCACCCTGACGCTGAACGGTGAGACCGATCTTGTTGGCGGTGGCGAAAATGCCAGTTGGAAAGGGGCCCTGAAGCAACTGGAACTGCCCCGGCTGAGTCCCTATAGTATCGAGTATACCGGTTATTATTTGCAGAATGGACAGCTGCAGCTGAACAGCTCAGGTAGCCTGGAGGGTGGAAAGATCAGCGGTAAAAATGAGATTAAGATCCATCGTTTAGAAGTGGAACCTGCGGATCAGCAACAGATGGCAAAATTCAGCAAACAGTTGTCGATGCCATTAGGTACTGCGATCTCTGTTTTGCAGGATAGTGATGACAATATCGATCTTGATGTGCCCATTAGCGGCTCACTGGCAGACCCGGATTTTGGTTTACAAAGTATTGTTAGCCGGCTCGCCGGCAAAGGCCTTAAACAGGCCGCTTTCAGTATCCTGCTCAAATCTCTGCAGCCCTACGGCACCCTTATCAGTCTGGCGGCCAGTGCGGCCAAAGATGGCAGCTTTATTACCCTTGACCCGGTGGTGTTTGCTCCCGGTAGTGCCGAGCTGGATGATTATGCGCAGGGCTATCTGACGAAAATTGAATCGATGATGACTGAACGCAAAGGGATGCGACTGAATATCTGCGGTCAGGCAGTACAGCAGGACCAGGCGCTGATCCGCGCCGCCCTGGAAGCGGATAATAAGAAACGTGACAAACCGTTTACACCGGAGGAGCTGGCGGCATTGGAGAAGCAGCAACTGGAAGCGCTGGCGCAGCAGCGCTCGGATCGGGTGAAACAGCAACTGACGCAGAAGATCCCCGGAGAGCGACTGTTCAGTTGTTTTCCGGTCCCCTCTCTGGATGATCCTGAGTTGAAACCTACTGCGACCCTGGGATTGTAACAGGCCGGCAGTGAGTTGCCCGCGCTATATCAGTTGGATTGCAGCTGTCGGTAGCCGCTGTGACGGTGGCTGATCAGTGCTGCAAGGGTAAACAGCAGCATCCCGGTTAGCGGCAGGATAAGCCAGATCCAGGGATGCAGCAGCAGAGGAAGATTCAACAGTCGATAGCTGATCAGGCCGGTGATTATCTCCGTTAACACAGCGGCCATCGCGCCGCTGGCGCAGCCCAGCAGGGCAAATTCGAGAATATCCAGTTGCCGGGTTTGTGCTGCGGTGCTCCCCAGCACCTGTAACAGGGCGTTTTCGTGACGCCGCTGTTCCAGTTCCTGTGATACCAGAAGTTGCACCAGAACGATGCCGGCACACAGGGTTATGCCAAGGATCAGGGTCGATGCCTGAATCAGGCGATCGATCAGCTCACTCGCCTGATTGATCCACTGACTGACATCGATCAGCGTCAGCGAAGGGAAACGTTTGAGCAGTTCGCGGCTTAACCCCGCCTGCTTATCTGATAACCGGAAACTGGTGATATAAGTCTGTGGATAGTTCTGCAGCACACCAGGGCTGAAAATCATATAGAAATTTGGCCGGAAAGAGCGCCACTCAACTTTACGGGTGTTGCTGATCGTCGCGCTAAACGAATCGCCTCCCACCTCAAAGGTGATTTTGTCGCCCAGTTTTAAACCGAGATTGGCTGCCAGTTGCTGTTCGACGGAGATCAGACCCTCCTGAGTATCAGCGGGCCACCAGGCACCACTCACCAGTTCATTGTGCGCTGGCGCTTTGGCTAACCAGCTCAGGTTTAGCTCGCGCTTTAAAGCATTGTTTTCCAGCTGATCCTGATCCAGAACCCGTTCTGGAGGCTGGCCATTAATTGCGGTGATCCGACCCCGTATCATTGGATAGAGGTCCGTTTCTATTCCTGAATCCGTAAGAAACTGGCTTAGCGGTTGCAACTCCCAGGGCTGGATGTTGATAACAAACTGATTGGGGGTGTTTACCGGTAGCTGAGCTCGCCAGCGGTTAACCAGCTCGGTCTGGCTGATCAGCAGGCTGCATAGCAATGTCAGTAACAGGCACATAATACCCAGCTGCACCCGGTGCCACTGACGTTGCTGGCGGATGCGGTAACTGAGCAGACGTCCCAGGCGAAACCGTCGGGCTAACAACCGGCCAGCCGGGGGCAGCAGCAGGCTGGCACAAAGGCCGGCCAGCAGGATGGTGACGACGCTTAACAGCGTGGCGGCAAGGGCATGGGTGACCGACCCCAGGTAGAGGGCAATCACGGCACCTGATAGAAACAGTATAACCAGCCGGACGGGCCAGCTGAGCCCCTGATGGCTGAGCTGATCATGGCGCAGCAATCCCATCACTGGAATCCGGCTGATCTGCAGTAGTGGTGAATAGCCTATGGCCAGCAGTAACGCCAGGCTCAGCAACGGGCCGGTAGCGGTTAAGCGATAATCGGGGGAGGGTAGCCCTGAGGGGAGCAGCGGCTGTAGTACGGAGCCGGTCAGTTGCAGCAACAGCAGACCTGCGATCACGCCGATAAGGGCGGCCAGCAGCCAGCCAAGCAGCAACTTTATCAGATATAACTGCAGTATCTGTCGTGGTTTCATTCCCAGGCTCTGCAGCAGGGCGCTGCGGCGATACTGTGCGCTGCTATAGCGCCTCAGGCTGAGGGTGATCAGCAGACCACACAGCAGTATGCCAAACAGGGAGGTCATACGCAGAAAGCCTGACGCGTTTTGCATCGCCCCGGATGCCAGCGGCTGATCTTCATAGACTGACCAGAGCCGCTGTTGTGGTGTCAGGGTTTGCTGCAGTCGGGCGTGAAAATCCCTGATCTGCTGTTCCGGGCCGCTGAACAGCGTCCGGTAGCCGATCCGGCTACCCGGCTGAATCACCCGGGTGGCGGCCAGGTCTTGCCGATTGATCAGAAGTTGCGGGCTGAAACTGCGAAACCCGGTGCCGCGGTCGGGTGAGCTGATCACAGCCGCGGTAATTTTCAGCTGTGAATATCCCAGCGTGATGGTTTCGCCAACACTGATCCCCAGCCGCTCTAACAGTTGCTGTTCGGCCCAGGCGGTCCCCTGAGCGGGTATCCGGGTCGATTGAGGGGGCTGGGTAACGATCTCCCCCCGGAGCGGATAGGGGGAGGCGACAGCCCTGACAGAACTCAACAGCATCTGCTCATCGGTGCTCACCATGGTGGAAAACTGAATGACGCTGCTGTGTTGCAAACCCTGCTCAGATGCCGCTGTCAGCAGGTTGGTGGGGATTGGCTGACTGTCACTCAGGCTGAGATCGGCCCCCAGCATTAACGCGCTTTGGCGGTTCAGCCCTTTTTCCAGCTGATTGCCCAGCAAGGTGAGGAAGCTGGCCAGGGTTGTTGCCAGGAACAGCGCCAGTAGCAGTGCCCGCCACTCAAAGGTTCGCAGGTCGGATCGGCTCTGTTTCAGGGTCAGACGGATAAGTTGTGATGATCTCATCCTATTGCTCCTGCAGACGTCCGTTATGCAGGTAGAGTCGCCGCTGGCAGCGTTGGGCCAGAGAGGTATCATGGGTGATCAGAATCAGCGTGGTGTTGAGTTGCTGATTGAGCTGAAACAGCTGCTCAATGATCTCGGTGCCGGTTTGTTCATCCAGATTACCGGTGGGCTCATCGGCGAATAACAGACTGGGTTGCGTGGCAAATGCCCGGGCGATCGCGACCCGCTGCTGTTCCCCGCCGGAGAGACGCGCGGGGGTATGCTGGTGTCGCGCCTGAAGGCCAACCCGGTCAAGCCAGTCTGCAGCCTGCTGTTCAGGGTAGGGGTGCCCCTGTATTTCCAGGGCTAACTGGACATTATCCAGCGCTGTCAGTTCCGGCAATAGCTGAAATGACTGAAACACAAAGCTGATATGGTTGGCCCGCATTTCGGCACGGGAGTGCTCATCGAGTCCGGCCAGTGGCTGACCCAACAGTTCAACTGAGCCTTTACTTGGTTCGTCTAGTCCTGCCAGAATACTTAGCAGGGTCGATTTGCCTGCGCCGGATGGGCCGATAATAGCGATGCTCTCGCCAGCCTCGGCGCGCAGGCTGATATCAGTAAAAATATCCAATCCACCGCTCTGGTCTGCAAACGTTTTCGCCAGGGCATTGGCAATCAATACAGCACTGGGTTCGGGAGTCATCATGTCATCTCTTTTTGGAATCATCTTGTTACTGGTGTCTAGCTTAGCATGGAGCGGTACCGTTTTAGTCATGGGTGACAGCCTTTCTGCTGCATACGGAATACCTAAAGACAGAGGCTGGGTCACACTGCTTGAACAGCGGCTGAACGATAGTCAGTTCGACTATCAGGTGGTTAATGCCAGTATCAGCGGAGAGACAACCCATGGCGGTATTACGCGTTTGCCCGCCCTTCTGGATCAGTATCAGCCAGACATCGTACTGCTGGAACTGGGGGCCAATGACGGTTTGCGGGGGGCTCCTTTGCCGGTTATAAAGAACAATCTCAGTCAGTTGGTGAGTCAGTCTCAGTCCGCCGGAGCCCGGGTGTTGTTACTGGAGATGCGTATACCGCCCAATTATGGCCCTCGCTACAGCGACGGCTTTAGCGGGCTCTTTGCCCAGGTAGCGGAACAGCGGGGCGTGCCGATGGTGCCGTTTTTTATGGCTTCAGTGGTGTTGCAACCGCAACTGATGCAGGCGGATGGTCTGCACCCTAATGCGCAGGCTCAGCCGGAGCTCCTTGATCAGGTATGGCCCTTTCTGAAGCGCTTGTTGCCGCCTCAGAACCAAGCGGGATAACCACGATTATCCGGATACCCCGGTCGTGATTTTTACTGATCTGAAACACGCCTCCCAGCGCTCTGACCCGTTCGCGCATACCGATCAGACCAAAGCCCTTTTTGAAGGCATCCTGTTCGATATCGAAACTGCAGCCATCGTCACTGATCATAACCTCCAGACGGTCGCCACTGATCTCTTTTCGTTGTCCCTGTGAGGTTCTGTGAATATCAAGCCAGACGTTGCGCGCCTGAGCGTATTTGATGATATTGCTGAATGCTTCCTGCACCAGACGGAACAGTGTGATGTTGTAATCTTCCGACATCTCGTTGAGTGCACCGCGGTAGTCATGATGCAGGGTGATGCCATGTTCGGCTAAGCGGTTAGAGACAATACACTCCTGAATCGCGTCAATCAGGCCCAGATCGTCAAGGGCAGACGGGCGTAATGCCCGCATCATTCCATAGGTAACATCATAAATATTCTGAGCGATCGCATCGATCGATTCGGCTGTCTGGTTGACCAGGCTGTTCTCTTCCGGGTGCACCCGCTTGAGGATTTTGGCATCGGTTCTGATCGCTGTCAGCGATTGCCCCAGTTCATCATGCAGCTCGCGTGACAGGTTGCGCCGTTCCTTTTCCTGTACCGCCAGCACCTGATGGGTCAGGCGACGATTTTCCACTAACTGTTCCCGTAGTTCGCGGGTACGGGTATGGATCCGCACTTCCAGTTGCTGACGTTCATTTTTCAGCGTCTCGTAGATGGATGAGTGTTCGATAGCCGCTTTCACTTTCTGCCGCAGATAGGCAGTCAGCATAAAATAGACCGCGAGTGATGCTGATAACAGGATCAGCAACATCCCCAGGTTGATATTTTTGGGGCCGAACTTATGCACAATTTTGATCCTGAACGACTGGCCAAAACGAGTGACGGTGCGCTGCTCTTCAAGGGTGGGGAGCCAGATAGGCAACCGGGTGGTTGCTTCTGAAAGATGCTGATCAAGAATCTCACCATTCTCATCCATCAGGCTGATACTGGCATGTTCGGAAAGGAAACTGGTGTTTGGCAGCATCCCCTCAGTATCAATGATCAGTGATGCGATATAGAGGTTGTCGGCTGAGGGGGCCGTATTGCGTTCAAAGAACGCCAGGAACAGACCATATCCGGTTTTGTTGTTGTCCAGAGTGAAAGGGGGGGAGGTCACCGGCTGATGATACTTACGCACGAAACGGATGGTTTCGGTAAACACAGGATCAGTCAGCAGATCTTTGTTCAGCAGATAGCGGGTATCCGGGTTGAGGGGTTCGATAAACGTGATGGGAAAGCGGACACTGAAGTCATCCCGGGTCGGGTCAATACGGAAATCTTCTGCTCTGCCAAAATTGCTGCCGTCCACTTTCTGCTGTCGTTGAATCTGCAGCCTTTCGATATGTGGGTAACGTTTGCGCATCTCGTTGGCAAAGCTGCGAATCGATTCCTGATCGTTGGGTGATGATGACACCAGTACGGTAAAGCTCTGGAGCAGCACTTCATTAATATAGGCTTTTTCGTAAATCGATGAATATACGAACTGCGCATCATTACTGAGATCTTTTTTGAGCCTGCTGTAGTCAGCATACAGGCTTAGCCCTGCCATCATAAGGGTCAGCATTAACCAGCCCGTGGTAATGAAGGGAAAATAGCTTCTTTGCATCGGTGTTGTTGTGTTCCGTGATCAGTTTATGAAATCCATATCATCGGCTAAGTGTAAACTATTTATTCCCAGAGCCAAAAAAAAAGCGCCGAAGCACTTTTTTTGTGTGTGTGGTGACAAACCAACCTCAGATGCGGGTGAGCCAGCCGTGGGTGTCTTCTGCCAGACCCCATTGAATATTGTTCAGTGCCTGACGCAGTTTCAGGGTTGTTGCGCCGATACCGCCATTGCCCACCGGGTGCTCTTTACCCTTGTGAATCAACGTGCCAACCGGAGTCAGTACCGCTGCAGTCCCTGACAGTGCTGCCTCACAGCCCGGTTTGGCTGCGCGCTCCAGTAACTCATCAATCGTTAACGGGCGTTCCTGGACATCCATACCCAGATCCCGGGCGATGGTCAGAATGGAATCGCGGGTCACGCCATGCAGAAAGCTTTCATCCAGTGCTTTGGTAATCACCTGATTGCCATCGATCAGCAGAAAGTTGGCGGCGCCGGTTTCCTGAACATCGCCACCGGGGCAGAACAGCACCTGGTCAGCATTAAGTTCCTGTTTGGCTTTCATAATCGGGCGTAGTGCGCTGGCGTAGTTGCCACCACTCTTAATCATTCCCATGTGGGCGGCGCAGCGGGCACCGTTCTCTTCCAGCAATAGCCGTAGCGTGGTATCGCCTCCGGCAAAATAATCCCCCACCGGCGACAGCAGAATATACTGGCAGGAGGTGACAGAAGGGGTTGCAGCCTTACCAATCGCTGGCTCTGTGCCGAAATGGGTTGGGCGTATATACATTGAACCCGGAGGCTCTGGTACTTCATCCTTAAAGCGGCTAACAATATCGATAATCATCTGACCGGTGGCGGCTTTATCTATCTCTGGCAGAGCCAGTAACTGGCTGCTTTGAGAAAAGCGCTCGAGATTACGGTCCATGCGGAAGATATTGATTGATCCATCCTGATGACGGAACGCCTTGAGGCCCTCAAAACAGGTGCTGGAATAGTGCAGTACATGTGCTCCCGGGTGCAGCTGCAGGCTATCGCTGCTGACGACCTCAGCTGCGCTCCAGCTGTTGCCATCAAACCAGGAGATTGCCATTTCCGGCATAAACACAGTTCCAAAAGCTGCCATTGGTTACCTCGAAAAGATAATAAGTTGATTGATCTGTTGCACGCAGCGTGATTCAGAGAAATTTTCAGGCCAATGATTGTAATCAGCAATGATTAAAAAGGGAATCGGCTACCGAATAATAAAGCGGGATAAAACTAAGAAAATTAACCTGAAAGCAGCGTAATCCTCTGTGATTCCGTGCCGCAGATCCCGTAGCTATCCTCCGGATGGGTGAACTGTGAATGATAAATGGTATACTGCGGCCTTACTCAACGCCTCTGAAACAGACAGGAATCCCCTTGAAAGTTCTGATTGTGAAAACCTCATCCATGGGGGATGTTATCCACACCCTGCCGGCGCTTACGGATGCGGTAAACGCTATCCCCGGTATTCGGTTTGACTGGGTCGTGGAGGAGGGGTTTGCTGAAATTCCCCAGTGGCATTTTGCCGTTGATAAGGTGATACCGGTGGCGATCCGCCGCTGGCGCAAAAATCTCTGGAAGACATTTACCAGTGGCGAGTGGAAACGCTATCGTGCGGCGTTGTCTGAGACCGATTATGATCTGGTGATCGATGCTCAGGGGCTTTTGAAAAGCGCGATGCTGGTGACCCGTTACAGTCGGGGGGTGAGTTGCGGCTACGATAAACATTCGGCCCGGGAGTCTCAGGCTGCGTGGTTTTATCAGCGCAAAATTAACGTCAGCAAAGATCAGCATGCGGTCGAACGCACCCGACAGCTGTTTGCCGGGGCGCTGGGTTACGAGATTCAGGGACGTGGTGACTTCGCCATTCGTAAACACTTTATGCCTGAACAGGCCGCCGCATCGGATTATCTGGTTTTTCTTCACAGCACCACCCGTTTTGATAAACACTGGCCGGAGCTCTATTGGCTGGAGCTGATCGATAAAGCGACTACTACAGGGTGGAAGATCAAACTGCCCTGGGGGAACCCTGATGAGAAAGCGCGGGCAGAGCGACTGGCCCGGCATAATGATGCCGTTGAGGTGCTGCCCAAACTAAACCTGGCTCAGGTGACGCAGGTTCTGGCAGGCGCTGCCGGGTGTGTATCGGTGGATACCGGCCTGTCGCATATGGCTGCCGCACTGGACCGCCCCAATGTGATTCTGTTTGGCCCCACTGACCCGGGACTGGTGGGTGGTTATGGTAAGGATCAGATCTGCTTAGAGGCGAAAACTCAGGCTGACAGCGGCCGCGATGTCGAGCCTGCCGTGTTTGCTAATCTGACGCCGGAGATTGTCTGGCGCACCCTGACATCCCAGTGTTTTAAGGTTAAGGATTAGAGATGCCCCGTTCTGTTTATTTCGTCTCGACTCTGCTGCATCTGTTTACTGCAACAGCGATTGCCGGGGAGCGAAACAACGAGAAAGCTGTTTTAGTTTTTATCGATCAGCCTGAGGGCAAAGTTCCACAGATCTTTAACCTGGTGCAACAGTGGGAGTTGTCTCCTTTTGCCGAACAGCATCTGTTTTATGGGCGCCTGAAAGGAGGGTTAAGCAAGCTGAAAAAGAGGCGGCAACTGTTTCGCGATATAAAACAGTTAATGGAACGCCTCCAGCCGACACATATTTTTGTGGGAAATGATCGTCGTATCGAGTTTCAGTATGCAATGCATATCGCCAGTTCGAGTGGCAAGCGTGCCGTCGGCCACTATATGGACGAGGGAACCTTCACCTATGTTGGCCGCCAGGCATCCAGTGGCATGGGCGATGTGGTTGTGGATAACCTCCTTAAAAAGCTGTTCTATGGCCTGTGGTGGAAAAATCCCCTGACGGTGGGTGAATCTGCATGGATAAGTGAGATACATGTCGCCTTTCCAGAGTTGATAGACCCGCGCCTGCGGTCAAAAACGGTACACTGTCTTTCTGCGCAGAGCTTTCAATCGGCCTCTTTGAAGCAACTATCACGGATGATGCTTCAGGAAAATGGTGTGAACGAGGAGCAGGTCAGGTTGCTTGATGTGCTCATAACGCTTCCCCATGAGTCCCTGTTTGAGAAAAACAATGGTTATAAGGAAAAGATACTGACACTGACTGCTGAACTTAAGGGTAATGTCGCGGTTAAATATCATCCACGCAATAGCTGTGAGGATGCTCTTGGATTAAAGCAATATGGTGTTGAACTTCTGCCCTCATCGGTTAGTTATGAGGCCATTCTGCCACTGCTTAAAAGAGAGGTTCGAATCATTGGAGATGTATCCTCGACGCTGTTATTAACACGCTGGCTGAGGCCTGAAATTGAAGCGATCTCATATCGCAATGGCACAGAAAACAGCAGGTTTGAGCAACTGTTCAGCGATCTTGGGATACAGGTGCGTTAACAGGCTCAGGCGGACTAAGGAAAAGCGATGAAGCTGGCTATGAATTATCTCATCAAGAATGAGGCCGATATCATTCTTGATAACATTAAAGTGCATTCCCAACTGGGTGCAGATTGTTTTGTCATTATCGATAATGGCTCGAGTGACAATACCCGTGAGTTGCTGGACTCTGTCAAGGATCAATATGAGATGATCATTATTGACCGGCCGCTATTGGACTATCAGCAAAGCAACTGGAAAACAGAGATGGCCAGAACAGCAGCAAAGCAGCTGGGGGCTGACTGGAGCATCGCCAATGATGCTGATGAGTTCTGGATTCCAAAAGATGGTAATCTCAAAACGGAGATGACTTCATCCGGTTCGATACTTGAATGCCCTCGCTTCAACATGCTTTATGATCGCAGTGCGTTTGATCAGGAAGCGGCTTATTTTACCCAGACTAACCGCGTTCAGTACCCCATTAACTACCCGAAGGGGATACAGGGCCAGCAGCCCAATCTGTCCATAATGCTGGGGCAGATTCATGGCAAGGTGGCGGTGCGTTCCCGAGGGATGTTGCGGGTGAAGGGGGGCAATCATCGGGCATGGCATGCCTGGGGGTGGTTGAATAAGAGAACGTCAGAAAACATTAGAGTGTACCACTATCCGATCCGCTCGAAAGAGAAGTTCATCCAGAATATTGAGAACCGCAAAGCGCTGCTGGATGCGGGGGTGACAAAGATGGGCGATCATTATCGCCGCTGGGTCAGTATGTTTCAGGGAGGATCGATTGAAGAGGAACTTAACCGCCTGACCGTTACGGATCAGAATCGCAATGCTCTGTTTGATCTTGGTATATTGGTTGAAGACCGGACGGCAATGGATGTAATCAGCAAGCTGTTACACGAGAAAACGCTATGATCATTATTGGTTATTACACCACCGATCCGGTTTATCAGGACTGCTTTGATCTGCTGGTTAAATCTTTAGAGCGGGTGGGGCATCGCTATGACTTTAAAGCGATACCTCCTGCCGACTGGAAAAGTGTGACCGATCTGAAGCCCCGTATCGTTCTTGAAAAGCTGCAGCAATACCGGGAACCGGTTCTCTATCTGGATGTTGATGCATTTGTACATGAGAATCTGGATAAATATTTTGCCGATAAACAGTGCGATATTGCGGTCAATTATCTGCAGAAGAAAACCGGAGAGGAGGAACTGTTATCAGGCACTGTTTATTTTGCCTTCAACGAAACAGTGATCTCTCTGGTGCAGGCATGGATGCGCACCGGAAAGGAAAATACCGCTCTGAATGATCAGCAATCGCTACAGCTTGCAGTAGAACAGTTTGAGGGTGAGCTGACGGTATACCGCCTTTCAGCTGCGTTTACCTATATCTTTGACCGTGTCTATGATGAAGTGAAACGGCCCATCATCGAGCATCTCCAGGCCAGTCGGGAGATCTATTGCCGAAGGAAGATGAAAACACTGAAAAACAGATTTAAACGTCTGCTTGGCTTAACCGTGAATAAGGATGAACTGTTAAAAAGAAGACATCAGCGGGTTGCTGAATTAAATCAGCTGTGTGCCGATGAATAGAGGCGTGTAAAGCATATGGTGTACCAGGAAGGTATAACGGACCGGTTTGTTGTGTATTCGGCGTTGGCGGCAGTGGCAGTTTATCTGGTGATAAATCCTCTTGCTAATAGCCTGCTGATACTGTCAGCACTGGCAGCCATTTATGTCTTGAGTCGAAACTTTAAAGTACTGCTTTGTGACCTGTCTGGTGCAGAGCTGGCATGGATATTCACTGTCCTGCTTTATCCTATGAGCTTTTTCTATGCGTATCTTATGTATGGCTCGAAAATCGACGCTGAAACTTTTGTGGAGTTTTACCGACTCTCTTTTTTAGCTGTCATCCTGTTTCTGGTGTTTCGCAAAAGTGAGGTACTGACCTCTACCAATATTAAGATTGCCGTTGCTCTTTTTGCCGGACTGACCGGAGCATTAGGCGTGTATTACTGGTTTTCTCAGGGAGGAGTGCGCATCACAGTGGGCACCCCGCTGATCAATATGTATGCTCTGCTTATGACGGTGGCAACTGGGTTGGTAATGTTGTTTGCGCTGTCTGAATACCGGCATAACTACCGTTGGTGCTACATATTTTGTTTTTGTGTTGCCGGTGGAGGAGTGTTTGCGTCAGGATCCAAAAGTGCAATCCTGGCTCTTATCGGAGTCTTTCTGGCCCTATCTGCTTCTACTGTATTCAGAAACCGGCATTGTGTGAAAACCCTGCTGATATTACTTTCACCACTTATCCTGATTGGCTTTATTATGAACCCTTTCAGCAGGCTGGAAACGCTGATCTCGAACGTGGAAACCTATGCCGATCAGCCTGGAATAGCGGTTTCAGAGGACAGTTCGACTCAGCAGCGAATTCAAATGTACCGCGCTGCAATCAGTGCCATTCAGGCTGAGCCTCTTTTCGGTATAGGCACCTGGCGGCTGGGAGAGATTTTCCCGGAGCTGCTTGAGCAGGGGGGGCTTTCCGCCGCAACCAAACGGTATGTGCATGTGCATAATGAACTTCTTCAAGCCTGGATGACCCGGGGGCTGCCAGGCCTTATTCTGTTATTGATGCTGTTTCTGGCACCCTTGTGGGGGATTCAGCACAGATGCTCGTTCTGCAAAGGCTGCATATCGACAGTTCTGTTTGTATATATGGTGTTTGCAATGTTTGAGGCTCCGTTGAATGCAACAGTATCCTATGCCTTTTTTATGATGCTTATCTCTCTGTTGCTGGCCTGTAAGACCGGGGCACAAGGGATTAATAGTGAGTCTTTCGAGAGTTAGTATGGTTATTGTCAGGTTGATCGGTGGTTTGGGTAATCAGTTGTTTCAATACGCGTACGCCCTGTCACTAGCCGACAGGGGCTATCGGGTGAAACTGGATATCTCTGAGTTTGAAAGCTATACGCTGCATGGCGGCTATAGTCTGGGACATTATGATGAGCGGATTGCGATTGCGACTCAGGACGAGATCAGACAACTGACCCGGGTCGGACCTTTAACGAAGCTGTTAAGGAAGGTTCAGGGAAAAAAAAGCCGGCGGGTGATCAGGGAGTCTAATTTCTCTTATGATGAAAAGATGTTGGCACCTGAAGATGGACATTACCTGGTCGGTTATTTTCAAAGTGAAAAGTATTTTAACGGTATCCGCGGGGCATTGTTGGAATCACTTAGTCTGAAGCATAAGCTGTCTGCCTATTCGGTGGCAGTCTGCACCGCTATATCCGACTCCCCAGTGAGTGTCTCTGTGCATATTCGTCGTGGAGATTATATCAGTGACTCATCGGCCAACAGTACCCACGGGGTCTGTTCACTTGATTATTATTATGCGGCTATACAGCAGTTCGAAGACCGCTATTCGGATGTGGACTTCTATATCTTCTCAGATGATATTGACTGGGTTAAAGAAAACCTCAAAATCGCCCGCGCGCAGTATATTAGCGCTGAGCAGAAGCGATTTGCGGGGGAGGATATCTACCTGATGAGCCAGTGTGACCACAACATCGTGGCAAATAGTTCTTTCAGCTGGTGGGGTGCCTGGTTAAACGATAATGCAGCTAAAGAGGTTGTTGCTCCAGAGCAATGGTATGCGGATCCTGATATGCAGCGGTTCAGCAGGACGCTGATTCCGGATAGCTGGATTCGCCTTTAGGAGACTGATGTGACAGATCTGCCGCTGGTTTCAGTGATAATTCCAGTTTTTAATGGGGCTGATTATCTGAGTGAATCGCTCGGTTCAGTTTTAACTCAGAGCTATCCAAATATTGAAATCATCGTGATCGATGACTGCTCAACCGACAGCAGTGTGGCCCTTATTGAGCGACTGTCTGCCGGGAATATTACTGTTATCAGTAACCCCTGCAATCTAGGTGTCAGTGCCTCGCGGAATAAAGGGATGCATTGTGCTAAAGGCAAGTATATTGCTTTTATGGATGCGGATGATGTCAGTTTATCTGATCGTATCGAAAAACAAGTTAATTTTCTTGAACAGCACTCTGAATACGGTCTGATCAGTGCAGCCTATGAAACCTTTGAAGAACAGCTGCTGACAGGTAAAAAAAGTTTAAAGAAACTCCCTTCGGATCCGGATTTTATCGCCGCGCGGTTGTTATTTCAGTGTGTTATCTGCTGCCCTGCTGCCATGCTGCGGACCGACCTGATTAGAAGGCACGGTTTATATTTCGATGAGTCGCTATCGGTGTGCGAGGACTGGGATCTGTGGTACAGAGTCAGCCAGGTGTCCAGAGTCTCTAATATAGAAGATGTTTTGCTTTATTATCGTAAGCATTCCAGCAACTCCTCACGCAAACGGGTTGAAATGCACAGAAATAAAGTCAGGTTGATTCAGCGAGCCTTTCGCGATCACGGAGTCAGTGTCGATCAACTGTTTGATGAGGCGTTTCACATCAAAGGTGTAGCTGAATTCTCTGCTTTCGTTGAATCTGCTGAACGCTTCGCAGATCTTCAGAAGAAAACAAAAAGATTTAGCGAGAATGCGGTCATGAGTTCGAGTGCCTATGTTTTATACGAGATATATAAAGCCAATGTTAAAACATTGGGGTACGGCATCTATCACGTTCTGCGCGCTTCATGGTTGTATCCATATATGGATATCAGTCGAAAAAACCGCATCAGAAATTTTTTGCGAAGCAGACTAAGTTTATTGAAACACTAGCGTTTGGCCGCCTTATAGATATTCTTCTCACCAGGTGGTGCTGTTTTAAACCGTTTATGCACCCACATATATTGCGATGGCGCTTTGCGAATACCCTGCTCGATAGCCTTGTTTATCAACACTGCATCCTGCTCTTCTGAACCAGAGGGGAATCCTTCAACTTCGCTACATTCAAGGATGTAACCTGAATTATCAGGCTTGCGCCAGCAGTCCAGTTTAATCAGTGGAGAATTATTTAACTGATGCATTTTTGTTGTGGCTAATGTCGTTGCTGCAGGGTGACCAAAGAATGGAACAAATACAGTACCCTTTCGCCCCAGATCCTGATCCGGCGCATACCAGATACAGTGGTTATTGCGCATCGCCCGTAACATCTGACGGGTTTTTTGTCGTTCTATAGGAAAACTAAAACGCTCTCGCCCATGGGTAAAGAACCATTCCAGCAGGGGGTAGTCATGCTTACGGTAAAGTGTACTGCAAGGCTTACCGTAAAGGGAGAACAGCAATCCGGCCAGGTCAAGGCAGGAGAAATGCCAGCCCATCAGGATCACACCATTGCCTTCTTCCAGATAGCGATCGAGCAGTTCAAAATTGCGGAATTCCGTTCTCGCCCTGAAAAATTCTCTGCTTTTCCAGTAGGCCCAGCCGGTCTCGATAAGGCCGATCGCATTGTTTTCAAAGACCTCTTTTACTCTCTGCTGTTGCTGTTCTCTGGTGAGTTCAGGGAAGCAGGTGCGGATATTGATCTCAACGATATGGCGGCGTTTAGACATCGCTTTAAGTAACAGCCGTCCTATCATTCTGCCCAGAGCCAGCCCTGCTCTGTATGGCAGCATAGACACAAGGCGAAGCAACCCTATTCCTAACCATATTGGCCAAAACTTTGGTGCCAGAAAATCTGACCAAGCGGCTTCTTTATTGCCCACAATCAATCCAGATGCTGTAAAATCAGTAAATTATAATGATCGGGCCCCGGGAACACTAGCGTATCGTTTCAGTTCTTTATTTTCTAACGGTCGTGCTGATTGTTGTTTCATGGGCTTATTAAATAACAGAGATATATTTATACGTGAAAACGGGTAATAGCTTGCAGGTCTATCTTCGCCTGCTGCAGTATGTGAAAAAATATTGGTCAGCGTTCTTGCTCAGCGTTGTCGGCTTTGCTATCTATGCGGGATCGCAGACCGCTTCGGCAAAGTGGCTTGAGGCGTTTGTCGATGCAGTCGGTTCCGGTCAGCTGGATCAAAGGGGGCTGCTGGCTTTGGCTGTACTGGGGATCTTTTTTGTTCGCGGTGTTGGTACATTTCTCGGAAACTATGGACTCTCCTATGTGGCCCGCTATGTGGTTCACGATCTGCGTTCTGATCTGTTTAAACATCTGATGTTGCTGCCCAGTGCTTACTATCATAAAAACTCCAGCGGCGAGCTTCTGGCTAAGCTGACTTATAACGTTGAGCAGGTTACCGGGGCGGCAACCAATGCGTTGAAGGTGGCTATTCGTGAAGGCTTTACTGTTATCGGTCTGTTTGGCTATATGCTTTACCTCAACTGGAAGCTAACGCTGCTGTTTCTGGTTGTCGGACCGGTGGTGGGTGTTGTGGTGGGCATTGCAGCACGCCGGATGCGTGGCATCAGCCGCAATGTGCAACAGAGCGTCGGTGATATTACCTCGTCTGCATCTGAAGCCATTAAGGGCTATCAGGTGGTGCGTATTTTTGGCGCCACAGAGCTTGAGACTGAACGTTTTATCAAAGTCAGTCAGCAAAACCGGCGTCAGGTGATGAAAATGGTGGTAACTCAATCGGTTACCACTCCGTTTGTGCAGATGATGGTGGCGGGAGTAATTGCCCTGATGACCTATCTGGCGATGGAGCCTGATCTGATCAGGGAGATGACGACCGGGCAGTTTATCGCCTTTATCTCTGCAGCTGCGCTGATGGCGAAGCCGGTACGTTCGCTGACAGAGATCAGCAGCATGATTCAGTCTGGACTGGCGGCATCTGAAAGTGTTTTTGAGGTTGTTGATAGTGAGCCCGAAACAGATGCCGGTACGTTTGCTACCGAGCGTGCTCAGGGGACACTGAGGTTCCGGAATCTGGGGTTCAGGTATGAAGCCGATGGCAAACAGATTCTCGATAGCATTAGTCTCGATATTAGTCCCGGTGAAACCGTTGCGCTGGTGGGTAAATCTGGCAGTGGTAAATCGACCCTGGCTGGTTTGCTGCCGCGGTTTTACGATGTAACTGAGGGGGAGATACTGCTTGATGGCCACAATATACAAGACTACAAGCTGTCCAACCTGCGTAGCCAGATAGCCTTGGTAAATCAGCAGGTTATTCTCTTTAACGGTACGATTGCTGAAAATATCGCTTATGGCGGGATGACCAATTGCTCCCGTGAACTGATTGAAGCCGCGGCTGAGGCGGCTCATGTGATTGAGTTTGTTCAGCACCTGCCGGATGGACTGGATACTCTGGTGGGTGAAAACGGTGTGCTGCTGTCCGGCGGTCAGCGCCAGCGGATCGCCATCGCCCGGGCGATTCTTAAAGATGCACCGATATTGATTCTGGATGAGGCCACCTCGGCGCTGGACACTGAATCGGAACGGCATATTCAGGATGCCCTGGAAAATGTGATGCAGGGCCGCACCACACTGGTGATCGCCCACCGCTTGTCGACCATCGAGAATGCCGACCGGATTCTGGTGATGGACTCCGGTCGGATTATTGAGCAGGGCAGCCATGCTCAGTTACTCCAGTTGGGTGGCGTATATGCTAACCTCCACAGCCTGCAATTTTCTGAAGCAGCCGCTGTCACAGAAACCTTACCAACCACTGATCAGGAAACCAATCAATGAAACTGGTAATGCCCCGATTAGACAAAGCGCAGGTACTGGTGGTTGGCGATCTGATGCTGGATCGCTACTGGCATGGCCCTGCCTCCAGAATCTCTCCGGAAGCACCGGTGCCTGTGGTTAAAGTTAATCAGCGGGAAGACCGGCCCGGAGGGGCGGCCAACGTGGCGCTGAATATTACCGCCCTGGGCGGGGGTGTTTCACTGATCGGTATTGTCGGGCAGGATGAGGCGGGACAGGCGCTGCAGCAACAGCTGGAGTCAGCACGGGTTAACTGCCGCTTCTGCATCAGTGACAGTGAGCCGACGATTACCAAGCTGCGGGTATTGAGCCGTCATCAGCAGTTGATCCGGCTGGATTTTGAGGAGCGTTTCAGTGCCGGGCATAGCACTGCATTGCAACAGCAGGTTGAATCATTGCTGGGCAATGTCAGTGCTCTGGTGCTATCCGATTATGATAAAGGCACTCTGAGTGACCCTCAGCGGTTGATCGGTGTCGCCCGTAAGATGGGGGTGCCGGTACTGGTGGATCCCAAGGGAGTCGATTTTGAACGGTACCGGGGTGCGACGTTGCTCACCCCGAATATGGGTGAGTTTGAAGCGGTGGTGGGTCACTGTCACTCGGAACAGCAGCTGGTTGAGAAAGCCCAGTTACTGGTTGCTCAGCTTGACCTTGAGGCGCTGCTGGTGACCCGTAGCGAGCAGGGCATGACACTGATTAAGCCGGGGCAGAATGAGGTGCATTTTCCTGCCCATGCCCGAGAGGTCTACGATGTGACCGGCGCAGGCGACACCGTAATCTCGACTCTGGCCACGGCGCTGGCTGCCGGTGAAACCCTGGAGGTTGCTACCGGTCTGGCCAACATCGCTGCCGGTATTGTGGTGGGTAAACTGGGCACTGCCGCGATCAGTGGTCCGGAACTGCGCCGGGCGGTTAATCGGGCTCAGGGGTCTGAGCGCGGCGTTGTTAGCGATGAGCAGTTGCTGATCGCACTGGAGGATGCCCGGGCCGCCGGTGAAAAGATTGTTTTTACCAATGGCTGTTTTGATATTCTGCATGCGGGTCATGTAGGCTATCTGGAGCAGGCGCGGGCGCAGGGTGACCGGCTGGTGTTGGCGATCAATGACGATGAGTCGGTGCGCCGGCTTAAGGGAGAAGGCAGGCCGATCAACCCGGTTGATCGACGCAAAGCGGTCCTTGCTGGTCTGGAAGCGGTCGACTGGGTGGTCAGTTTTGCCGAGGATACGCCCGAACGCCTGTTAGAGCAGATCCGTCCCGAGGTGCTGGTGAAAGGGGGGGATTACGGTCTCGATCAGGTGGTGGGTGGTGAGTTTGTTAAAAGCTATGGTGGTGAGGTGAAGGTGCTGTCTTTCCTCGATAACTGCTCGACGACCGCGATTGTTGAGAAAATACAGAGCAGTTGATTTGTTATATTAATCGTTTGGCGGGCCTGCCTTCAGGCTCTCTACAGCGGCCATGACATTGGCGCGCAGATGGTCTGGGTTGATCGTGCCAATAATGGCACTGCTGACGCCCTGATGGCCAAGTACCAGATCGAAACTGGCACGCACTGGATCCGCTTCACTTGCCTGGGCGATATGGCCTGAGGCCAGGGCTTTTTTGATAAAGATCCCTTTTTGGGCCGCCAGGGCATAATCGATAACCGGTTGCTCATCCCGGTAATCCAGATTGTATGTGACCATGGCGATATCGGAGCGTTTAAGCGTTTCGATTCCGCCCTCAATGGTCTTTGTGGACATTCCACCCGCGCGAATCTTCCCCTCTGATTTCAGTTGCTCCAGCTGCTCAAGAATACCGTAGTGATTGATAATGTCGAGATCATTACCATCGGAATGCACCAGCAGAATATCGATCACATCGGTGCGCAATCGTTTAAGGCTGCGCTCAATGCTGAAGCGCACGTGCTCCGGGGTGAAATTGAAATGGGATTCGCCAGTCTGCGGGTCAAACTCTTCTCCGACCTTACTACAGATCAGCCAGTGATGGCGCTGGTTTAGCAATAACGGTCCCAGTCGCGTTTCACTGTTCCCATAAGCAGGAGCGGTATCCAGCAAGTTGATACCAAGATCGCGACTCAGGTCCAACAGCCGGGCTGCCTGCTTATCGTCCGGTATGGTAAAGCGGCTGGGGTATTTAACCCCTTTATCCCGTCCCAGCTTAACGGTGCCCAGCCCTATCGGGCTGACTATCAGGTCGGTGCCTGGAATCGGCCTGAGCGTCAACAAAACAGTGTCTCCCACACCGGTTGGGCAATGTCAGGGTGGGGCAACTGACCGGTGACAAGGGTGTCGGCTTTGTTTGCTGGGGCAATATGCTGCTCATCCAGCAGGGTGAGAATCTGATCGCTGAGATCGGGTGCCAGAGCCAGTTTGGTTGGCCAACTGATGATACAGTTCCCGGCGGTCTGGGCAAAGGCAGAGTCCGGGCGGGTGAGAGATGACTGTTTGGGTTCTGCCCGGTTAATATGAAAGCTGGCCCAGCGCGGGTTTTTTAACCCGACCCAGGGAAGCAGTTCACGGATAAGTTTCTCGGCCTTTTGACACTGCTGCTCTGAGGAGAGTCTCATTCCGCTTTCCGCCAGATCACCTCCCAGATACCAGACCTGTTCGTCATTACTGGCGGGGTGTGTGGTGATAGTAACCACTGGCTTACTGCCGCTGCTGATGCAGTGGGCAAAGGTGGGCAGATCTGATTGATGGCGTACCATGACCATATGCAGGGGTCTGCGCTGCATCTGTGGTTGGCGTATATTCAGGTGCTGCAACAGTGCTTCAGTGCCTTCCCCGGCGCAGGTGATATAACGCTGTGCTTCGATTCGCAGCTGAGGCAGTTGCAACGCCGTTACGCCATTATCTGCCAATTCAAACCGGAGGGCATCGGCGTCAATTTTGACAATGCGTTGGATATGAGGCCGGCTCAGCGCTTCAATGACCGTTGGCACGTCCAGCACAATCTCGTTGAGTCGATAGAGATTACCGCGAAAGTCCGGATGGTTGAAGGCTTCTGGCCTTTGATCGGGCGCAACAGCGTCAACCCGGCCTTTCAGCGCTTTACTGGCAAAAAAGCTGGTCATTTTTGCCCCCAGCGAGGCTTTAGACCACATATAGTGAGCCTCAGAGAGGATCTTTGCTGAACTCAGATCCAGCTCGCCGGTGCCGTCAAGACAGGCGCGCCAGCGGGATGGCATATCGGCAATACTGCTGGCGGCCTGGGTAAGCACGCCATTGAGGGCATATTTGGTACCGCCATGGATAATCCCCTGGGAACGCACCGACTGTGCCCCACCAAGATCGGCGGTTTCCAGCAGGAGTGCATCATACCCCTGTTGCAGCGCCCGGTTGAGCAGCCACAGACCTGCCACGCCTCCGCCAAGAATAACCAGATCTGTCTTTATCGTTTGCATGAGCCATTCCGCAATTTAACAGGGGGCATTATACCTTCGGTATCACAGGCTGATAATGGTAAACTGATGTTTTATGAATGGAATCCGTTTATCCCCATGACCCGATTGCTCTATTCGCTGCTGTTTTACTGCCTGACACCGCTGATATTGCTGAAGCTATGGATGCGCGGACGTCAGAGTCCTGACTATCGTCGTCGCTGGGGTGAGCGGTTTGGTTTGATTCCCCGGTTAAGCGGGGAGCGGCCGGTCTGGATCCATGCGGTGTCGTTTGGTGAAACCATGGCCATCATTCCGCTGGTGGAAAGGTTACTGGCGGAACATCAGCAGATTCCGGTATTTATTACCAGCATGACGCCAACGGGTAGTGCCCGGGTACAGACTCACTTTGGTGACCGCGTTGGACATGCCTACTGCCCTTATGATCTTCCCTGTGCCCTTAGCCGTTTCCACCGGCGTGTCAGGCCCCGCAGTTGTGTCATCGTTGAGACAGAGCTCTGGCCCAACCTGATTCACAGTTGTGCTAAGCGCGGGGTTCCGGTTGTGGTGACCAATGCCCGCTTGTCAGCCCGGTCTGCCGCTGGCTACCAGCGCTTCAGTTGGCTGACCCGGCCGATGTTGAATGAGGTCAGCCGTATCGCCGTGCAAAACCGTGACGATGGTGAACGTTTTATCTCGCTGGGATTTGCGCCGGATAAGCTGCAGGTGACCGGTAGCATCAAGTTTGATATTGATACTCCGGCAGGGGCAAGCGAGGAAGCCGCAAAGTTGCGTCATGCCTGGGGGAGTACGCGCCCGGTTATCATCGCGGCCAGTACTCATGATGACGAAGAATCGCAGCTGCTTGAGGTTTATCGTAATCTGAAGTCCCGCTATCACACTCTGTTGTTGATACTGGTGCCCCGCCATCCGGAGCGCTTCCTGACGATCTACGATCAGAGTGTCAAAGCGGGTTTGCGCACCTGTCGGCGCAGCGTTTCTCCCGCTCCCGCGCCAGACTGCGAAGTCTATCTGGGGGATACGATGGGTGAGCTGATGACGCTGTATAGCGCGGCCGATATCGCTTTTGTCGGCGGTAGTCTGATCGAAAGAGGGGGGCACAACCCGCTGGAGCCGGCGGTGTTAGGTAAGCCGGTGTTGATGGGCCCCCATGTGTATAACTTTCATCAGATAGTCGCGACGATGGAGCAGGAGCTGGCGTTACAGGTTGTCAGCGATGCTGAAGAACTGCAGCGGGCCCTGGCTGAGCTGCTGGATCACCCGGAACAGGCCCGGGCGATGGGTATCCGCGGGCGCGCCTGCATCGAGTCAAATCGGGGAGCACTGGATCAGCAGCTGGCACTGGTAAAACAGATGGCTGGCATTCAGTAACCACCGGGTTTATGCTGCGGTTGTCTTTTCAGCCGCTGGTTATTAAGTGCTTATCTATTAATAACTTATCTATTAAGTGCTTAGCCGCCGGTCCATCTCTTCGCAGAGCCAGTGGCCGATAAATATATGCGCTTCCTGAATCCGTGCGGTCTCGCTGCTGGGAGCTTTGATCAGGTGATCGGCAATGGTGTTCAGCTTGCCACCACTTTCGCCGGTCCATGCCCAGCAGGTCGCGCCAATTTGCTGGGCGGCTTCAATGGCGTTGATCACATTGGCGCTGTTGCCTGAGGTTGAGAGCCCGATGACCAGATCCTCAGGGCGACACAGCGCCTCGATCTGCCGGGTAAACACCGAATCAAAACTGTAATCGTTGGAGTGGGCGGTCAGAATTGAGCTGTCTACTGTTAATGCGATGGCCGGGAGTGCCCGGCGTTCCGCTTTATAACGGATCACAAACTCTGCCGCCAGATGTTGACTGTCAGCGGCACTGCCGCCGTTACCCAGGAACAACAGTTTGCCACCGCCGGCAAAGGTGTCCGAGATCTGCCCGGCCAGTTTTTCTACATCGGCCTGAATCTCTGGCAGGCGGTTAAACGTTTGCAGATGGCGTTGCCGTGCGCTTTCAAATGACATCGGTTATTTATCCTTACAGATCAAAGCTGAACGGTTCGCCAGCCTGTTCAGAGAGAATCTCCTGCAGCACATTATTCAACGGTGCCCCATCACTGTCGCGGACCCAGGTTTCACCATCAAAGTCAAAGTGAAAGCCGCCGCTGCGGGCCGCCAGCCAGAGCTGCTTAACCGGGGTCTGGCGGGTAAGGATGACCTGGCTTTTGTTTTCACAGATCACTGTCAGTACACCGCCGTTATTGATAACGTCGAGATCGGTTTCCGCCTCGTCCAGGACCTCCTCAATCTGCTCCAGGGTGTTATCAACGCGTTGATTAAATTCAGATTCGTTCATTGTCGTACTCACAGGCGGAAAATTATCGTCAGTTGAGAGTATATAGCAGTTTGTGCAGGTACTCATCATGGCAACGGCGCTGTATAATCGGACGATTAACTTAATATCGGGAATAAACGTCGTGAAAGCCTGTTGGATAGCTATTTTTTTCAGTGCGCTGTTGATCAGCGGCTGCGGACAGAAAGGCAGTCTCTACCTGCCCGATGAGGCGCCGGAACAAACGCAGCAACAGTCTCAGTAGCATCCAGTTTAGTTGCTGTTGAATGCACAGGCTCAGCACTCCTGAGCAGTAACCCTATTTGATACAGAAAGAAGACAATGGATAATTTTCAATACCTGAATGGCCGTCTCTGCGCTGAAGAAGTTCCGGTTAGCCGGATCGCAGACGAGTTTGGCACACCGACCTATATCTACTCCCGTGATGCTCTGGAGCGCGCTTATCTCGATTACGCTCAGGCGCTGGAAGGCCGTGATGCGCTGGTCTGTTATGCGGTAAAAGCGAACTCAAACATCGGTGTGCTGAATGTGCTAGCCCGTCTGGGTGCAGGCTTCGATATTGTCTCCCTGGGTGAACTCGAACGGGTTATCAAGGCGGGCGGTGATCCGGCGAAGGTCGTGTTTTCCGGTGTCGCAAAGCGTGAAGATGAGATGCGTCGGGCGCTGGAGCTGGGTATTCACTGCTTCAATGTTGAGTCAGAAGCAGAGCTGGAACGCCTGAACAAGGTTGCCAGTGAACTGGATAAAGTGGCTGCGATCTCCCTGCGGGTGAACCCTGATGTGGATGCCGGGACTCACCCCTATATCTCCACCGGACTTAAAGATAATAAGTTTGGTGTTGCCATCGATGATGCCGTACGTATCTATCGCTATGCCCATAGCCTGAGTCATCTTGATGTCCAGGGGGTGGATTGTCATATCGGTTCACAACTGACAGAGATCGCCCCATTCCTGGATGCGCTGGACCGTTTACTGCTGCTGATTGATACGCTGGCAGAGCAGGGTATCACTATTAAACATCTGGATCTGGGGGGCGGACTTGGGGTCTGTTATACCGATGAGGTGCCGCCTTCGCCGCAGGAATATATCGAAGCTGTGATCGATAAGCTGGGTGATCGCCCGCTGAAGCTGATCTTTGAGCCGGGTCGTTCCATTGCCGCGAATGCTGGTATTCTGATCACTAAGGTTGAATTTCTGAAGTGCACCGAACACAAGAACTTTGCCATTATCGATGGTGCCATGAATGATCTTATCCGTCCGGCGCTTTACAGCGCTTATATGGAGATTATTCCGGTAGATATTCGCGAAGAGGGCGAAGCCCGTTGTTTCGATCTGGTGGGCCCGGTATGCGAATCAAGTGACTTTCTGGGTAAAGACCGGCAGCTGAACATTGAGGCGGGTGACCTGCTGGCCGTCTGCTCTGCGGGTGCTTATGGCTTTGGCATGAGTTCTAATTACAATGCCCGGAACCGTGCAGCCGAGGTGATGGTGGATGATAACCAGGTGCATCTGATTCGCAAGCGCGAAACTATTGCAGATCAGCTGCGGGGTGAAGCTATTTTACCGGGGTGAAGACTGGCGCTAAGATTCTGGTTAAGCGATCGGATATGATGATTAGCTAAACAAGCGTTACGCATAAGCCCATAGAAAAGGCAAAACACTGTCCGAACAGTGCGCCTGAAGAGATAACTATGTTAGTTCGATTTACTAAAATGCATGGCCTTGGCAATGACTTTCTGGTGCTGGATACCGTGACTCAGAAGGTAAAGGTTAACTCTGCGATTGTATCGCGGTTGGCAGACCGCAACTTTGGTGTGGGCTTTGATCAGATGCTGATTGTTGAGCCGCCAACCAATCCTGATATGGATTTTCGTTACCGGATTTTCAATGCTGATGGCAGTGAGGTGGAGCACTGCGGTAATGGTGCCCGTTGCTTCGCTAAATTCGTCCGTGATAAGCGTCTGACGGCCAAAGAGACCATCGCAGTTGAGACCCAGAAAGGGCCGATCTACCTGACAATCAATGAAGATCGTCAGGTGATAGTGGACATGGGGGTGCCGGTTCTGGAGCCTCAGCAGATCCCCTTTAGTGCCGATCATCAGGCGGCCACTTACCCGATCGATGTGGCGGGGCAAACGGTTCAGATCAGCGCGGTCTCGATGGGTAACCCCCATGGTGTGCTGGTGGTTGATACAGTTGATAAAGCACCGGTTGAAGCCTGGGGGCCGGCTCTGGAGTCTCACCCCAAGTTCCCGGCTAAGGCTAACATCGGTTTTATGGAAGTGATCAGTGGCGCTGAGATCCGCTTGCGTGTCTATGAACGGGGTGCGGGTGAAACCAAAGCCTGTGGTACCGGTGCCTGTGCGGCGGTTGTCGCAGGCCGGTTGCGCGGGTTGCTGGATGAGAAAGTGACAGTTCACCTGCCCGGTGGCACACTGCTGATTGAGTGGGCAGGTGCGGGAGAACCTCTGATTATGACCGGGCCGGCCACGACTGTGTATGAGGGGCAGATTTTTATATGAGCGAGAATAAACCGGCAGAGATCAGCGCTGAGCAGGTAGCTGAATATCTGCAACAGCATCCGGACTTTTTCAGCGGTAACGAGTATCTGCTGGAGCAACTGTATGTACCGCACCAACGGGGTACAACGGTCTCTCTGGTGGAACGTCAGACCAGTCTGCTGCGCCAGAAAAATCGGGAGCTGCATGACTATCTGGGCGATATGATTGGCGTTGCCCGGGAAAATGATATCCAGTTCAGTAAAACCAAGAAGATGATTCTGGCACTGATGGATGCGGCAACCCTTGACGATGTGGCGGTGGCTATCGATGAAAGCCTGTGTCAGGACTTTAATAGTGATACCACCGCTCTGGTGCTGTTCAGTGATCAGCCGGAAGAGCAGAATAATCTGCGCTTAATGCCCCGCAGCGAAGCTTCGGCGATTGATGCGCTGGTGGATCAGTCGCAGACCCGTTGCGGCAGTCTGACCGAACTGCAAAATCAGTTTATGTTCCGCGAACAGGCCTTTAAGGTGAAGTCCGCTGCAGCTGTGCCGCTGGTGAAGGGCGAAACCCTGGGGCTGTTAGCGATAGGCAGCTTTGATGCGAGCTATTTTCAGAGTAATCAGGGCACCCTGTTCCTGGATTATATTGGGCAGGCGGTGAGCCGGGTGGTCTCGCCACTGCTGCAGGGGCGCAAGGTCTGATCAATGAGCTCAGGTAACGCTGCACTGGATGGGTTTTATACCTATCTGAGCAGCGAACGGCAGTATTCGCGCCATACCCTCAGTAACTACCAGCGAGATCTGGGTCGTCTGCAGGATTATCTGCAACACAGTACGCTGTTTCCCGATGGCCGCGTGGACTGGGCCCGGATTGAACCAAAACATATCCGTAACTTTATTGCCTGGGTGCACCGTGAGGGGCTGGGGGGCAAAAGTATTCAGCGATTACTCTCTGCCATCCGCAGCTTTTATAAATATCTTCACCGGGAAGGGCTGGTGCAGCAGAACCCTGCGCTGGGTGTTCAGGCGCCGAAGAGTCCCCGCCGCTTACCGCAGACGCTGGATGTTGATCAACTGAATCAGTTGCTGGAGAGTGACGACGATGAAACAGATCCTCTGGCGTGTCGCGATCAGGCGATGCTTGAACTGATCTACTCTTCAGGTCTGCGTTTGTCGGAGCTGGTCAGTCTGGATCTGCACAGCATCGATTGGCAGGATGCCAGCCTGAGGGTGGTTGGTAAAGGTTCCAAAGAGCGGTTACTGCCGATTGGCCGCAAGGCGATGCAGGCACTGGACCGTTGGTGCGATCTTCGCGATAGTATGGCCCGACCGGAAGAGATGGCACTGTTTGTCAGTAAACGCGGCAGCCGTATCAGCGGTCGCAGCGTGCAGCTGCGGATCGATCGCCGTGCCAGAATGCAGCATACTCAGGGCAAGGTCTATCCGCACCGTCTGCGGCATTCGTTTGCCAGCCATATGCTGGAATCCAGTGGTGATCTTCGCGCGGTACAGGAACTGCTGGGGCACTCGGATATCTCCACCACTCAGATCTATACCCACCTTGATTTCAGGCATCTGATGGATGTGTACGATAAAGCCCACCCCCGGGCCCACAAACAGTCACCAAAGAAGGCCCGTAATGACGATGATTAAATGTATTACCTTCGATCTCGACGATACACTCTGGGCGGTTGATCCGGTTATCGTCGAGGCAAACAAGACGCTGTATCGCTGGCTCAGTGAAAATGCCGGACTCTTTGTGAAATGTTATCAGTTACAGGATTTTGAGCATCTGAAAAAAAAGGCGCTGCAGCGTTTTCCTGATATCGGCCATAGCGTTACCCTGATTCGGTTGAAGCAACTGGAGATCGGGCTGGAAGATGCCGGTTATTCCCATGATCAGGCGGTGGCGTTGTCCCGGCAGGCGTTCGAAGTGTTTATCGAAGCGCGCAATCAGGTTGAGTTGTTCGAACATGCGCGGGCGATGCTGGAACAGTTGCAGCGGGCGGGATATCTGATCGGGGCGTTAAGTAATGGTAATGCCGATGTGCGCCGGGTAGGTCTGGGTGATCTGTTTGACTTTGCCCTTAATGCTGATGGTGTCGGTAAGGAAAAGCCTCACCCATTAATGTTTCAACAGATGCTGCATCAGCAGCAGCTGAGACCTGAACAGGTGATCCATATCGGCGATCACCCCCATCATGATATTGCGGGGGCGAAAAATGCCGGGCTCTGGACCATCTGGGTCAACCGGGATCAGCAAGAGTGGCCAGAGGGAGAACCGGCTGACCGCAGCGTCACCTGCCTGAGCGAAATTCCGGATAAGGTGGCTGAAGTTGCCACACTCGCTGCCCATCGGGCAACCCTTTAGGTACGTCAATGACAGAGCAATCTCCTGCCACTGCAACGCCGCAGAATCAGATTAACCTGAGTTACAACTCTGTTGAGGACCGGATTCTGATCCGCGCCTGCGAAAACGGTAAAGAGTACCGGGCCTGGTGGACCCGAAGGTTAGCGCTGCGCCTCTTTAAGTTGTTTCAGGAACACCGTTTTCCCACTGAGAACAGTGCCAGTCATCTGCAACCAGAGCAACAGCAGAGTTTAGGCGATATAGAAAAGCATGGCGCAGTTCAGCAGGCTGATTTTTCCACACCGTTTCAGGATGGTGCCGAGCATTTTCCATTAGGAGAGAACGGTATTCTGGTGCAGCGGGTGGATATTAAAACCGAAGGCAAAATTGTTCGCTTCGTTATGCTACCCGCTGAAGGGGAGGGGATGACCCTGTCATTACCCCCCGGCCAGCGCTACTCATTCGAACATATGCTGCAGCAGGTGATGGTGGCCGCTGAGTGGATAGAAGCTAAGCCCGATGATCGGGCTGGTGTACCCCATAAACCGATTCTGGCGCACTGACTTCAGCGCCCTGGCTGCGGTTTCGCTGATAGCCGGCAATCAGCGAGCCGCTGACAATGGCAAGACAGGCCAGCAGCAGAGTGATATCAGCATTGGCGAGGCCTGTTAACACCAGTAACAGAGCGGAAATCAGTGGTGCCGAGTAGGCCAGTACTCCTAATAACTGCAGGTTGCCATGTTTGATACCGTAATCCCAGGTAAAGAAGGCGATCCCTACCGGGCCTAAACCCAGACCGATAACACCGAGCCACTGGCTTGCCGATACCGGCCAGACTGTGGTTTCCCATAGCCCGTGACAGAGCAGGGCCAGCAGTGCGGTAGCACCACAAAACCATCCGGCGGCGTCGGTGGAAACCTGTTTGACCAGCCGGCTCAGCACTGAATATCCGGACCAGATAAAGGCGCAGCAGAGGGCCAGCAGATAGCCGCCGAGATAGTCTGGATTGAAACCATCGCTTCCCTGACCAATCAGTAACCAGCAGCCATACAGCGCCAGCACCGCTCCGCTCAGGTGTCGTTTCAGCAGGTGTTCCCCGGGCAACAGGCTGGCAAACAGGACGATCAGTAATGGCCACAGATAAGCGATCAGGCTGACGCTCACCGCGGGAGCTTTGGTCATGGCGAGAAAGTAGCAGAAGTGATAGCCGAAATAACCGCCGACACTCAGAAACCAGGCCAGTTTAGGCTGGCGCAGATGGCGCAGACCCAGATGCCCCTGTCGCCACCAGTTCAGAGACATCAACAGAAACGCCAGAGCGAAGGTCATCGCCATCATCTGAAACGGCGGTATCCGACCGTCGGTCAGGCGGGTCAGTAGCGCCAGGGTTCCCCAGAGAAAGATGGAAACGGAGCCGACCAGGGTGGCCCGCAGAGTGATCGTCGACATGAATGGATATCCTGCTATTGAATCACACCAGCATAGCGCCAGCGTGAGTTCGGGACTTTCTCATCATGGCGGAATTATTTGCCGACGCGGCGGAAATAGCTGGGAGGAATATCGAAGTGTCGGCGAAAGCGATCACTGAACGCTGCCAGACTGCTATAACCGACAGCATCCGCTACCTGCTGAATCGACAGATGTCCCTGCTCAAGGAGTTGCCATGCCTGCTGCATCCGTTTTTCGATCACGTATTGCTGCGGCGTCATCCCCAGTTGTTTACGGAACAGCTCGCCAAGCTGACGGGGGCTCAGGCTGGCGACAGCTGCCAACTGGCGTTGACTGATCGCGCTGTTGAAATGCTGATCAAGATAGTTGCGGGCGACTGCGATACGCCGATCCAGCCGCAGTTGGTGGCCGCATTGCTCCTGTAGTAGCTGAATCAATAACAGCAGCATCTGCCGCTGGGTGCTGGCAGAGTTATACTGCTGTAGCTGCTGGTGAAGGAAGCGCACATATTGATTCAGCGCCGGGTTCAGGTGGATGAAGGCCGGTAGCTGTTCAAACTCAGGGGCCAGTTGGTCAGGTATATCGGCGACCACAAAACAGTTGCCTTCAGAGCCTGAAAAGCCGTGGTCTTTACCTGCACTGATGATCGCAGCCTGATCTGAATCGACCCGACCGGACTGGTTGCCCACCGATATATCCAGCTGACCACTGACCGGCAGGACCAACTGGTGATAATCATGCAGGTGGTTATCGGTCTCGGCGCTATAGCTGCGCAGATCAAGTGTCAGGTTGTTGAGTGACATGTGCATATTCCCAGCTATGTATCGCCCGCTTTCGATCCGCCCCCCAGCGGTAGTTGCCGCTCTCACCACTCTCCCGTATGACCCGGTGACAGGGGATCAGATAACCGATATTGTTGGCGGCGACGGCGCTGCCAACCGCGCGTTGTCCTTTGGGCGAGCCCGTGGCGGCTGCCAGTTGCGAGTAGGAGCAGAACTGGCCCGGATGGGTGTTGAGCAGAGCTTGCCACACCTTTATCTGAAAATTGGTCCCCCGCAGTAACAGATGCAGTTTGCCCGGTTGTGGTGTGGCTGGGAATATCTTTTCCATCAGGGCTTCGACGCCGCGGTCATCGGCGATGATGGTTGCATTGGGCCACTGCTGCAACAGCTCTGTCTGACGTTCACTCCGGTCTTCATCGAGGAAGGCCAGATAACAGAGGCCGCGCCGGGTCCAGCCCGCCAGTGCGAGTCCAAAGGGGGACGCCGCCATACCATAGTGCAGTTCGACACCCATCCCTCCGGTTCTGATCTCTCCCGGCGTCATCGCTTCGCAGCTGATCATCAGATCGTGAAGACGTCCACCGCCGGAGAGGCCGGCGTCGTGTGCGGCAGTAAGGCTATCCGTGGATGCTTTCAGTGCACTGAGGGCATGCTCTTTAGTCAGGTACTGGAGAAATCGCTTGGGGGAGATACCCGCCCAGGCACTGAAGATGCGTTGCAGGTGGTGCTCGCTCATATGAACGGCTGCTGCAACTTCGGCCAGTTCGGGTTGGTGTTTGGCGTGCTGGCGGATGTAACGGATCGCCGTGGCGACTGTTTTGTAATGTTGAAGGGATCGGTCAGACATATGAGGCTCCCCTGTTTCGCCATAGGCTCAGTGGGTTGAAGCCGGTCACGAGTACTACTCCGGTAAGGATAGTCAGCCCGCCCGTGATGGTATGCCAGCCTATCGGTTCATCCAGCAGCAGGTGCCCCCAGAGCACACCGAAGACCGGCACGATATAAACCACGGTAAGCGCTGAAGGGGCGCCAATCTCAGCGATCAGTCTGAAGTAAAACAGATAGGCGATACCGGTGCAGACAATGCCCAGCAGTAATACTGAGCCGATAATTTCCGGATCGCTGCTCGCCTGTGTTGGGAAGAACGGCAGTAGTGGCAGCAGTAACAGGCTGGCAGCCCACATGCTCCCATGGGCATTGGCAAAGGGCTCTATCGCACTTTTACCCTGTGCATAACAGGTTGCTATCCCATAACTGAGTGCCGCGCTGAGTGCCGCGCCAATGACTACCCAGGAGTCTGCGGCTAAAACCGCAGGGTCAAAGCCGACCAATAAAGCCACTCCGCTGATGCCTGCTATGAGTCCGGCAAACACTTTTAAGGTAATCGTTTTTTTATATCGCAACGCCACCAGGATTGTTCCCCAGATCGGTGCGGTGGCATTGAGTATCGATAGCAGCGATGCGGAAAGTGTTTGTGCGGCGTAGGCAAACAGCAGAAAGGGGAGGGCTGAATTAAACCAGCCCAGTATGCAGTAATGTTTCCAGTGCTGCCGTAGCTGTAAATGGCGTTTGAGAAACGTAGCAACTGCCAGCAGGAACAGAGCTGCAAGCAGCAGTCGTAACTCAATCAGAATAGCTGGGCCAATGACCGGAGCGGCTATCCGCATAAATAGAAATGATCCGCCCCAGAGCGCGGCAAGGCTCAGCAATTGTAGCAGGTGCTTAATCGTCATTGTGCTGTTCCGTATGGGTGTTAATCCGTTTAGTGTTGACGATTTAAGTCGCCAGAGCCACCCGATTCTTGCGCTAATTGTCTATTATATTCAGTCAGGCAGCCCGCCAAAAACTCAGTCGTCGAGAAACTGTTCCAGCAGATCATTCAGAAACAGTCGTCCCTGTGGAGAGGGGGCAAGAATCGCTGCATCGGTTTCCATCAGACCGGACTGGCGACACCGCTCCAGAAGGTCCTGGATTGAAGTCAGTGATACGCCGGTGCGCTGGGTGAACAGATCGCTTTTGACTCCATGGGTCAGTCGTAAAGCGTTCATCATGAACTCAAAAGGGCGTTCCTGAGGTGTGATATCCTGCTCCCCGGACAGAGGGGTCAGGGCATCCATATAGGCTTTTGGCTGACGCTGTTTCCAGCGGCGGCTGATTCGATTCTGTTGCGGCCAGCTGATCTTCCCATGGGCACCGGCACCGATGCCTATATAATCGCCAAACTGCCAGTAGTTAAGATTATGCTGCGACTGACGCCCGGGCTGACTGTAGGCTGAGATCTCGTATTGATGATATCCATGAGCTTCCAGCAGGGCCTGCCCCTGTTCCTGTATCGCCCACAGATCTTCATCTTCTGGTAGTTCTGGCGGCTTACTGAAGAATTCGGTATTGGGTTCGATGGTCAGTTGGTACCAGGAAAGATGGGTGGGTTGCAGGCCAATCGCCTGTTGCAGATCAGCCAGGGCCATCTCCGGCGTCTGTTGCGGCAGACCATGCATCAGATCGAGATTGAAATTATCGAAACCGATCTCCCGGGCTTTGCTGGCGGCGAGCAAGGCATCATTACGGTTATGAATCCGTCCCAATTGCTGTAACCGGCCACTGTCAAAGCTTTGGATCCCAATGGAAAGGCGGTTGATACCGGCCTGGCGAAAACCTGCAAAACGGTCCTGTTCGAAGGTGCCGGGGTTGGCCTCCATGGTGATCTCGGCCGACGGGGACAGGGGCGTCAGTGTTTCGATGCCCCGGAGTATCTGTTGGATTCCGCTGGCATCAAACAGGCTGGGGGTTCCGCCACCGATAAAAATGGTTTCGATGACTCTTCCCTGTACAGCGGGAAGCTCCGACTCAAGATCTCTTAACAGTGCATCAATATAGCGTTGCTGTGGAATCTCTCCGGTAACCGCGTGGGAATTAAAGTCGCAATAGGGGCACTTACGCACACACCAGGGAATGTGTATATAGAGGGATAGCGGTGGCAGTGAGAGCATCAGCGACCGGCTCAAAGATAGGCCGGGATCATCTTGATCAGTTGCTGAACCGCTTGTCCCCGGTGACTGATTTTGTTTTTTTGCTCGGGGGGCAACTGAGCTGACGCGATATCCAGCCCGGGAACCAGAAACAGTGGGTCATAGCCAAAGCCGTTTTCGCCCTGGGGCAGGGGCAGAATCTGTCCCTCCCAACTGCCCTGACAGATCAGTGGCGTGGGGTCTTCTGCATGACGCATAAACACCAGAACGCACCGGAAACGCGCGGTTCGCTGTTCCGGAGAGGCGCCTTCGAGCAGCGTTAGAAGTTTCTGATTATTTTCCGCATCGGTGGCACCAGCCCCTGCAAAACGGGCGGAGTAGATCCCTGGCGCCCCGTTGAGGAGATCCACCTCCAGCCCTGAGTCGTCTGCCAGTGCCGGCAAACCGGTCAGTTGCGACGCATGGCGGGCTTTAATAATGGCATTTTCAACAAAGCTCAGGCCGGTCTCTTCTGCATCGGGGACGCTGAACTGTGACTGAGGAATCACCTCAACCCCCAGCTCCCCTAAAACCTGATTAAACTCTTTCAGTTTACCTCTGTTGCCGCTGGCAAGGACTATTTGACGGGTCATTAACGGGCCTTTATTTTTTGTTCAGATCGTCAGCAGTCAGTCGACGTAGAAGCGCTGTTCAAAATTGATGGTATAGGCAGGCTGATTTGGATCAGGTTGAACCTGTAAATTGAAACGCAGCACCTGATCATCGGTAAAACCATATTCGCCGATATAGTAAAGCGCATTGGTCTCCTCGATCTTCATAAATTTCAGCGTCTGCCGCTGGGAGATCAGATTGGTGACATCACCCGAAACAATGGCCGAAACCGGTTTGGTTGTGCCATCGGCCTGTTTTTTAAGCACCGAGATATTCAGCAACCCTTTGGTTTTGCTGCGTTCAATGCCATAGGATGAGGCGATATCCGGTTCAATAAAGCTACTATTGAAGGCGTTGTAGTGGATCATGTAGTCCCCATGGGAGACCATCTGTTCGGCAGAGGCGCTGCTGCTGAAAGCGGCACTCAGCAACCCCGCGAACATCAACAGAATCGTTGCGGTTGTTTGAAGAAATCCATGGTGCCTGGTTGGCGTTTTCATTTTATCTCTCCCTATCGGGTGATCCGGTAGATTGCGATTTCACCCAGCATATTGGGCCACAAACGGATCGACCAGTGATGTTTATGTTCATTATCCACCACCGTGCGATCAAGGATGTGAATGTTGCGCTCGACGCATAGCTGTTCAAAATCCTTGAAGGTACAGAAGTGGATATTGGGTGTATTGTACCAAGTATAGGGCAGGAATTTAGATACGGGCATTTTCCCGCGAAACGCCAGATAGCCCCGTGCCCGCCAGTGACCAAAGTTGGGAAAGGTGACAATGCACTCTTTGCCGATGCGCAGCATCTCATCAACAATCTGGTCCGGACGATACATCACCTGCAGTGCCTGTGTCATGATGACGGTGTCGAAACTGCTGTCATCGATGCTGGCGAGCCCCTCATCGATATTTTTTTCGATTACATTGACCCCTTTTTCGAGGCAGGCGGTGATGTTGTCATGGTCCACCTCGACGCCGTAACCGGTGATCTGTTTCTGTTGCTGCAGAAAGGCCAGCAGCTCGCCATTACCACAGCCCAGATCCAGCACCTTACTGTTGGGCGCTATCCACTCCTGAATGATTTCCAGATCCGCTCGCATCAGTTGTTCTCCTTACTGGTTGGGGGAATATCGCTGGCAACCTGCTTCATATAGGCTGAATAGATATCCATATAGCGAGGGTTCGGAATCAGAAATGCGTCATGACCATGATCGGAGTCTACTTCGGCATAGCTCACTTTTTTTTCTGCGGCAACCAGCGCATCGACAATCTCGCGGGATCGTTCAGGCGAGAAGCGCCAGTCCGAGGTAAAGGAGATCACCATAAACTTGCACAGCGCATTGCGAACCGCTTCGGCCAGGTTGTGACCGTAGTCCGCCGCCGGGTCGAAATAGTCCAGTGCTTTGGTCATCAGCAGATAGGTATTGGCATCGAAGGCGGTGGAAAAACGTTCTCCCTGATAACGCAGATAGGATTCAACCTCAAATTGCGGGTTGAAATCGTAGCTGATCTTGCCCTCCCGCAACTCCCGGCCAAATTTTTCCCGCATACCGTCATCGGACAGATAGGTAATATGCCCCAGCATCCGCGCCAGCATCAGTCCGGTTTTGGGGACGTTACCGTTCTCGTAGAAATGGCCGTTATTAAAATCTGGGTCCCGGGTGATTGCCTGCCGGGCAACCTCATTAAATGCGATGTTCTGGGCACTGAGTCTGGGGGCCGCTGCGATAATCAGGCAGTGGCGCAGTCGTTGTGGGTAATCGATCGCCCATTGAAGTGCCTGCATTCCCCCCAGGCTGCCCCCGACAACGGCCGCCCACTGTTGAATGCCAAAATGATCTGCCAGACGAGCCTGACTTTCAACCCAGTCCGGGACCGTCATGATGGGAAAATCAGGGCCAAAGGGTTTGCCGGTTTCGGGATTGATGCTCTGTGGTCCGGTGGAGCCATGACAACCGCCGAGATTATTCAGGCCAATGACAAAAAAAGTATTGGTATCGATCGGTTTGCCCGGGCCGATAGCCGAATCCCACCAGCCGGGCTTGCTTTCCTGTTCACTGTGAAAGCCCGCCAGATGATGGTTTCCTGACAGCGCATGACACACCAGAACGGCATTGGAGGTATCGGCATTCAGGGTGCCGTAAGTTTCTACAATCAGCTCGTAACTGTCGAGCTGACGACCGCAGGCCAGGGGCAGTGGCTGCTCAAAATGGATGATCTGTGGTGTAACGATACCGACAGAGTCTTGGGGAAATGATTGAGGCATAGTTCTCACTTATTGCTGATAACTTGAAATATGGAGCTGCTGATCTATCGGGTCGAGCTTCACATTTCGTACAGCAGAGACTGGCTATCCAGAATCAGATAGCCAGCGGGTCGGTAATTATGCAGGGATCTCAGTATCACTTCAGGTGCGCTCAATCGTCAGTTGTTCTGGAAATTTTTTCGGGTCTGCAATCTTTACCCGCTTTTGTCGACCCAGCTCGCCACTCAGGATTGTAACTGAGCTTTTTGCCACACCAAACTGTTTCGCCAGAAATTTTATCAAATGGGCATTGGCCTTGCCTTCTATAGGCGGCGCAGTGATACGGATTTTAACACTATCATCCAGTAAGCCAACAATTGCATCATTGCTGGCTTTGGGTTGCAGACGACAGCTGATAATCAGACAGTCGTCCTGCCAGGAGTAAAAGTCTGTCATCAGCGTCCTCAGAGCAGGAAGTGGGTCAGGTTGCCTAGCTGGTAACGGGCGATCTGGATGACGAAAAAGATCAGTATCGGCGACAGATCAAGTCCTCCCAGGGAGGGAATCACCCTGCGTGCCAGGGCAAACAGCGGTTCTGTCAGCTGTACAATCAGTTGTGGCCCCGGATGATAGCTACCGGGGGCCACCCAACTGATGATCACCGCGCCAATAACCGCGTAAAAATAGATATCGAGAATCGTATTCAGTACCCCGATGCCGGAAAGGACCATCACGGGAGACAGGTTTGCACCCATGCTCTGGCCTTTGAGCAGCAGAATAATTGCCCAGAGCGCAACATTGATTAAAAACGCCAGTAACAGCGGTGAAAGATCGATATTGGCGGGGCGTGGCAATACTCTCTGTAATGGTGTCAGTGGCACTGCAGTAATTTTAACGACCGCCTGACAGATAGGGTTGTAATAGTCGGCTTTAGCGATCTGTAGCAAAAATCGCAGCACGACAATGAAAACATAAAGCTGGCCGAAAAGCTGAATAATTGAACTGAGAGGATCCTGTCCCATTGTCTCTGTTCCTGTTGCAGATATCTGTTTGGGTTGATTCAGTGTCTGGCGCATTACAGTGTGAGTCATGCGTCAGCGTATAGCCCTGAGTATAGAGCCTTTCATGGTGACTATGAACCGAAGAAAGGCATTTATATCATTTGCTTATTTGCCAAGTTCTTCTGCCAGTGCTGCAGAGCGGTCACTGCATGCCTGCATGCCGTTAGCAATGATTTCAGGCAGTCCCTGATCGATAAAGGTGAGTATCGCCTGTTCCGTAGTGCCTTTGGGGGATGTCACGCGGCGGCGCAGTTCAGCGGGCTCAACATCGCTTTGGCGCGCCATCTCCGCTGCCCCGAGGGCGGTCTGGATAGTGAGTTGCTGCGCTACTTCACGGCTCAGCCCCAGTTTTTCTCCTGCCGCGACCATCGCTTCCATCATCAGGAAATAGTAGGCCGGGCCGCTACCGGAAACCGCTGTGACCGCATCCAGTTGAGCTTCGTTTTCAACCCACAGCGCAATACCGGTGGCGGTCATGACCTGTTCGGTCTGGCTGCGTTGCAGGTCGCTAACCCGATTGTTGGCATAGAGACCGCTGGCCCCCTGCTTAACCAGTGCCGGGGTGTTGGGCATACAGCGTACCACCGGGATATCCCCCCCCAGCCACTGTTCCAGGCTGTTGCACAGAATGCCGGCGGCGACAGAGATCAGTAGCGGCTTATGTTGCTGCACGCTGGCCGCCATATCCATGGCGACGCTTTTTAGCACCTGAGGTTTAACCGCCAGAATCACGATATCCGCCGCAGCCACAGCGGCATTGTTGTCGGTGGTGGTATTGAGCCCCTGCTGCTGCAGGTCGGCCATCTTGTCTTGCTCGGTATCACAAGCCCAGATGTTTGCCGCCGGATAACCGTTGCTGATCAGTCCGCCCATGATGGCCCGGGCCATGTTGCCTGCGCCGATAAATGCTAATGTAGGTTGTGTGCTCACGTGTAATACCCGATGTTAAATATGGTTATAGATTGATGCTTGCTATGACTGATGATGGCTGCTGTAGTCGCGGGGGCCAAACAATGCAGTGCCGATACGTACAATGGTAGCACCTTCCAGAATGGCGGCCTCCATATCACCGGACATCCCCATAGACAGAGTGTCCAGTGGCTGGTCCGGCAATTGCCGTTGCAACGATTGCAGCAGATGATTCATCTGTGCAAAGGGTTTGCGTTGCTGTTCGGGATCGTCGCTACTGGCGGGAATGGCCATTAATCCCCGCAGACGGATGTTGCTCAGCGTCGCCACTGCGGCGGCCAGTGCGGGCAAATCAGCCGGCAGAACCCCTGATTTGCTACTTTCCCCGCTGATGTTTACCTGCAGACAGATATTCAGTGGAGGCAAGTTTCCGGGCCGCTGATCGCTGAGGCGTTGTGCGATCTTAAACCGGTCTACGCTGTGAACCCAGCTGAAGTTTTCTGCAATTGCCCGGGTTTTATTGGACTGTATCGGACCGATAAAGTGCCAGATGATATCCAGATCTTGTAGCGCCTCAATCTTATCCAGCGCTTCCTGAAGATAGTTCTCGCCAAATGCCTGTTGCCCGCAAGCCCAGGCCTGACGCAGTTCTTCAGCCGGGCGTGTTTTGCTGACCGCCAGCAGCTTGATCGCTTGCGGCTGACGCTGCGCAGCGATGGCTGCCGCGTTTATCTGGCAGTGAACGTTTTTTAATCGATCTGTAATCTGTGTCATAGTGTAATAACTAGCGATTGGCTATGATGGGCGATTCTGATAAAACTGATATAGTGCAACCCATAAGGGGTGAGCGACTATAATACCAGAGAACACCGGCTAACCCGCGAATATTTGCCCCGTGCCTGGGTTGTTCGCAACGTTTAGCAGCGCTCAGAGCTGTTTTTATGGTAAATCATAGCCAATGCTGCCCAAAATAGGCTTATAAAGACTTTATATCCCCGGTTGCAGCTTTTATTATCATTGAAGGGCCAGTTATACGGTATGCAACGTCTTCAGTCGAAGGCTTTGTCGCTTACAGATAATCAATGGAACTGCTTGCAGATTCCCTATACACCTGAGAAGCCATGGATATTACAGAACTCTTATCGTTTACCGTTCAGCAGGGAGCGTCCGACCTCCATATAACCGCCGGTATGCCACCGGTTATCCGGGTTGATGGCGAGGTCCGCAGAATTAAGTTGCCCTCTCTGGAGCACAAACAGGTTCATACGCTGATATACGATATCATGAATGATAAGCAGCGTAAGGACTACGAGGAGCGGTTTGAAACTGACTTCTCCTTCGAGGTGCCCGGTCTGGCCCGTTTCCGTGTTAACGCCTATAACCAGAACCGTGGTGCGGCAGCGGTATTCCGGACCATCCCCAGCAAAGTTCTGACGATGGATGATCTGGGCATGGGACAGGTGTTCCGCAATCTTTCCAATAATGCCCGAGGCCTGGTGCTGGTAACCGGCCCGACCGGCTCGGGTAAGAGTACCACCCTGGCGGCGATGGTGGATTACATCAATGAGACCCGCAACGAGCACATACTCACGATTGAGGACCCGATAGAATTTGTCCATCAGAGCAAGAAGTGTCTGGTTAACCAGCGTGAGGTGCACCGGGATACGCTTGGGTTTGAGGAGGCGTTGCGTTCCGCCCTGCGTGAGGACCCGGATATTATTCTGGTGGGTGAGATGCGGGATCTGGAAACTATCCGTCTTGCGCTGACCGCTGCAGAAACCGGTCACCTGGTGTTTGGTACACTGCACACCACCTCCGCGGCGAAAACGATTGACCGTATTATCGACGTATTCCCGGCAGCAGAAAAATCGATGGTGCGTTCGATGCTGTCAGAATCTCTGCAGGGGGTTATCTCCCAGACTCTGCTGAAGAAGCCGAAAGGCGGGCGGGTGGCAGCCCATGAGATTATGGTGGGCACGCCAGCAATTCGTAACCTGATACGTGAAGATAAGGTGGCGCAGATGTACTCTGCCATTCAGACCGGTGCGGCATTTGGGATGGTGACCTTGGACCAGTCGCTCACCGACCTGATGCAGAAAGGTTTGATTACCCGTGAATCAGCCCGTGCTAAAGCACTGAATCCTAAGAATTTCTAAGACGGAGCGGATATTTTGGATATTACCCAGCTACTCAAGGTTATGACTGACCGACAAGCATCCGATCTGTTTATCACCGCCGGAGCCCGTCCCAGCATCAAGGTTGATGGCACGATTAAGCCATTAACCAAAGAAGCTCTGAAACCCGCTCAGGCACGTTCGCTGACCTATAGCACCATGAACGATAAGCAACTGGCTGAGTTTGAGGGCACCCGCGAATGTAACTTTGCTATCAGTGCTCCGGGGATCGGTCGTTTCCGGGTGAGTGCGTTTTTTCAGCGTAACTCTCCCGGTATGGTGCTACGGCGTATCAACACCTATATCCCAACGATGGAGGAGCTGAATCTGCCGCCGGTGCTTAAGGATCTGGCGATGACCAAACGGGGGCTTATCCTGTTTGTCGGCGGTACCAGTACTGGTAAATCAACGTCACTGGCGTCGATGATCGATTACCGCAATGCCAATACTGCCGGGCATATCATCACCATTGAGGACCCGATCGAATATATCCATGAGCATAAGCAGAGTGTGATCACCCAGCGGGAAGTGGGCCTGGATACCGACTCCTTTGAGGTGGCCCTGAAAAATACCCTGCGTCAGGCCCCGGATGTGATTCTGATGGGGGAGATTCGCAGTGCCGATACGATGGGCTATGGTCTGACCTTTGCTGAGACCGGCCACCTCTGTATGGCAACGCTGCACGCCAACAACGCTAACCAGGCACTGGACCGGATCATCAGTTTCTTCCCCCCTGAACACCATGCCCAGATCTGGATGGATCTGTCGCTTAACCTGAAAGCGATCGTGGCGCAGCAACTGCTACCGACAAAGGATGGCAAAGGTCGCCGGGCGGTGGTGGAAGTGCTGATTAATACCCCTCTGATGCAGGACCTGATCCGTAAAGGCGAGGTGCATGAACTGAAAGAGGTGATCAAAAAGTCCACTAACCTGGGGATGCAGACCTTCGATCAGGCGCTCTACAATGAGTATAAAGAGGGGACTATCACCTACGATGTGGCGATCGCCCATGCGGACTCACCGAACGACCTGCGTCTGATGATTAAACTTAATTCGGAAACCAATCCGGATATCAATGATGCATCGGACGACTCCGGCTTCTTCCTGCAGGATGATGATGATTTTCTGCAAAATGAAGGTTCACTGGACGTTAAAGGGATGTAGGTTTCGTCACAGTAAAAAAAACGGCGCATCTGATGCGCCGTTTTTTTGTTTCTGCTGATGGTGGTGAGATGTTTAATACCCGATCAGCGATGGGTTATCGGGTTGCTATTGCTGAAACACCACATTGCCTTCGAACAGGGTATAGCGCACCACCCCTTTGAGCGGGAAGCCCATAAACGGTGTATTCGCACCGGCTGAACGACGGTTTTCCTGAGTCAGTACCCACTCCTGTTCTGGATCAAAGATACAGATATCGGCGCTGCTGCCGGGGGTGAGCGTTCCCAGATCGACGTTGAGGACCCGGGCCGGGCCGGTGGTCAGTTTCGCCAGCATCTGCGGTAGCGAGATCAGTTCCTGCTGCACCAGCATCAGTGACAGTGACAACAGTGTTTCCAGCCCCGTCATCCCCGGCTCGGTAGCGGCAAAAGGAGCCTGCTTGGCGGCCAGTTCATGGGGCTGGTGGTCCGAACAGATCGCCTGAAAGCCATCGGCAACCAGCGCATGGCGTAAACCTGCCCGGTCGAGCTGGCTGCGTAGTGGCGGAATCAGGTGGAAGTTAGGGTCAAAGCCACTGACATTTTCATCGGTTAACAGCAGATTCTGAATCGCGATATCAGCGGTCACCGGAAGTCCTCTTTCACGGGCATCCATCACCATTTTGACGGAACGTTCGCAGGACAACTGACCAAAGTGGGCTCTCACGCCGGTCTGTTCGATCAGCAGCAGGCAGCGGGCAACTTCAATGGTTTCAGCACTTTCCGGAATACCACTGAGTCCCAGACGGGTGCAGGTGGTGTCGTCGTGCATGGTACCGCCAGCGGCCAGATCGGCATCCTGTGGCTGGAAAATAACCAGCAGGTCATGGGTCGCCGCATACTCGAGGCAGCGCGCCAGTGTCAGCGAGCTGTGGATCGGTTCCCGGGCGTTGGTGAAGCCGATACAGCCGGCTTTACTCAGTCCATACATCGGACTCAGCTGTTCGCCTTTCAGCTCCTGGGTCAGGGCGCCCATCGGCAGAACCCGGGCGTTGCCAGCCTGTTTTGCCAGGTCCTCAATCAGATCGATCACTGCGGTGTTATCGGCAATCGGTCTGGTCAGTGGTGGCATGCACAGGGTGGTGATGCCTCCCGCGGCGGCGGCGGCGGTTTCACTGGCGATGGTGCCTTTGCGACTGTAGCCGGGCTCACGCAGGTTGGCGCACAGATCGATCAGACCGGGGCTGACCACCAGGTTCGTGGCATCGATCTCCTGGTCGGCCATAAACGCTGCCGGTGGCTCGCCAACGGCAGCGATCTTACCGGCGCAGATAAACAGATCAGTGATCTGGTCCAGGTGGTTGGCGGGGTCGATGACACGGCCGTTCCTGATTGCAATATTCATCGTATTCACCTTATTCGCTCTCCCGCTCAGCCTGATGGTCAGTCATCTGGCCACCCATCGCCATTGACATCACCGCCATGCGCACGGCAATACCGTTGGTCACCTGTTTCAGAATCATCGATTTCGGACCATCGGCGACCGAGGTCTCGATCTCTACGCCGCGGTTAATTGGTCCGGGATGCATCACAATGGAGTCAGGATGGGTGAGCTTCAGTTTTTCTTCGGTAAGACCGTATAAACTGTAAAACTCCGATTCGCTGGGCAGCAGGGCGCTTTGCATCCGCTCTTTCTGTAGTCGCAGCATCATCACCACATCGACATCTTTCAGACCCTGGCACATGTCGGTGTAAACCGTGACGCCCAGCGCTTCTATATGGCGCGGCAGCAGTGTTGTGGGGCCGATCACCCGGATCTCTCTGGCACCCAGGGTGCGCAGGGCGTGGATCTGTGACCGGGCCACCCTGGAGTGAAGGATATCGCCGACAATCGCCACCGTGAGGTGTTCGAATCCCCCCTTGTGCTGGCGGATGGTGAGCATATCCAGCATCGCCTGGGTGGGGTGAGCATGGCGCCCGTCGCCGGCATTGATGACGGCTACATGGGGCGTGACATTGCTGGCAATATAGTGTGCCGCGCCGCTGTCTGAGTGACGCACGATAAACATATCCGAGTGCATCGCTTCCATGGTCATCAGGGTGTCTTTCAGGGTTTCGCCCTTAGAAGTAGATGAGGTTTTGATATTCAGGTTGAGGACATCTGCGGACAGTCGCTTTGCCGCCAGTTCAAAGGTGCTGGCGGTGCGGGTGCTGGCCTCAAAAAACAGGTTAACCACCGTTTTACCCCGTAGCAGCGGTACCTTTTTTACCTGCTGTGCACTCATATCGACAAATGAATCTGCCGTATCGAGGATCTCTGTCAGCATCTCCCGGCTCAGCCCTTCGGTGGTCAGGAAGTGTTTCAGCTGACCGGCGCTATTGAGCTGGATCAGGTTGGGATCTTGTTGTTCAAACATGTCAGATTCCGGCGGTAGGTTAGGGGTTGTCTTTTTTACGGATCTCCAGTGCCAGAGGCACCGGTCCGGTCAGTTTGACCTGCTCGTCATCGGCGAGTTGCAGTGTGTCGCCGGTAACATCCGCCTGAATCGGTAGCTCGCGACGGTTCAGATCCAGCAGCGTGACCAGGGTTATGGAAGCCGGGCGGCCATAGTCAAACAGCTCGTTCATCGCTGCCCGGATGGTTCGTCCGCTCATGATCACATCATCCACCAGAATAATATGGCGGTCTTCGGTAGCACTGGGCAGCGCTGAGGGCTGAACTTTAGGGTTGAGGCCCGCACGGCTGAAATCATCACGGTAGAAGGAGATATCCAGGGTGCCCAGGGGGCTCTCGATACCCAACTGCTGATGCAGGTGTTCTGCCAGCCAGACGCCGCCGGTATGGATGCCAATGACCATCGGGTTGTCCAGCTGTCTTACTTTTATCAGTGTGGTCAGGTCTTCCGCCATTTTGGTGAGCAGGTGATCCACTTTAATTACGCCCGATACCATAGAGGTCCTCCAGTCGGGTTTCACTGGGTATCAACTGGTCTGATGCAAACCAGCTTTCCAGAATCAGTTGTGCGGCGATGCCGTCAACAGAGTTTTCTTTAAAATTACTGCTGCCGCCCCGGGAAAGACTGATCTGCTTGGCTTCCCGGGTGGAAAGGCGTTCATCGATCAGGTAACAGGGGAGCTGGCAGCGTTCTTTGAGACGGTTGGCAAATTTTCGCGCCCGGCGGGACATGTCGCTGATGGAACCATCCATATTCAGAGGGATACCAACGACAATGGCGGCAGGTTGCCACTCTGAGATCACCTTTTCGATCACCGGCCAGTCGGGAACGCCATCCCGGGCGCTGACCGGAGGTAATGGGGTGGCCGTGCCTGTAATGGCCTGACCTGCGGCGATTCCGATCCGTGTGGTGCCAAAATCAAAGCCTATAATTTGACCTGAAAGTGTGATCATTCCGCTTCTTTGAGTGGGTTAGGGCTGATGAACAGGATCAGGCGTGGCCGCTTTGTGACGTTAGCAGATCAAGGTTGATCCCCATCGTCGCGGCAGCGGCCTGAAGTCGCTCTTCAGCCGGGGTGCGGAACATTATATCTAAATTAGCCGGGCAACTTAACCATACATTATCAGACAGTTCCTGCTCCAGTTGCCCGGGTCCCCAGCCCGCATAGCCCAGCGCCACCAGAAACTGCTCAGGCCCGCTGTGTTCACTGATCGCCTGCAGAATATCCAGCGAGGTCGTCAGGGTCAGTTCATCGGTAACATCGTAACAGGATTCCCACTGATTGGTGGTATGCCGGTGGAGAATAAACCCCCGGTCATTCTGTACCGGTCCACCGGCGTAGATCAGATCGTTGAGGTCGCTGTTATAGCTGAACTCCAGGTGTTGCAGTAGCTGTCCCAGGTCCATCTCAATCGGACGGTTAACAACGATTCCCATCGCGCCAGACTCGTTATGTTCACAGATATAGATAACCGTTTGGGCAAAGTTAGGGTCATCCATATGGGGCATCGATATCAGGAAATGCCCCTGAAGGCTGCCAGGGAGGTATATTGAGGGAGAGTCTGAGGTCATAATTATTACCTGCCCTTGTGACGCGAAATAGCGAGATACGGCACTGTATATCCTTATTTTGCGCGTAGCATTCTTACTATTAGTATATCCGGCTGCTTTTCTCAAACTTCCAGGTGCGGATTATCTCCAGCAGATCGGTATTTTTGCGCATCTCGACAGGGAACTTCTGAAAGGGAGCAGCCAGCTGCACAATGCGTACTGCAGCATCGTCGAGAATCTGGTTGCCGGAGGAGTGCAGAATGCTGATCTCCTTTACACTGCCGTCGGGTAAAACACTGACCATCATGCGTAAACTGCCATAGAGTTGATTTTGTTGGGCCTCTTCAGGATAGTTGAGATTACCCACCGATTCGATTTTACGCCGCCAGTTGGCCAGGTAGACTGCATCACTGTGGCTTTTGGTGGCGGCAGAGGTCAGCCGTTTTATGCGTGGCCGCTTTGCATATTCCTGCCGTTGAAACTCCAGCTGAGCTTCCAGACTGGCGATCTCAAGGCTGCGAGACAGCAGTGACTGAGAGCTACCCGGAGCGGGGGGCGGGGGAGTGGACTGCTGGTGTTTTTTCGGAGCGTTAGTTACCCGCTTTTCCTGCTTGGCCTGGGTAATAACAACCTCTTGTTCTGCTGCGGTGGTGTTTTGCTGGTCGGCTACCTCGGCAATGGGTGCTGGCTCTGGTGTGGTGGCCGGTGTGGGTGTGGCGGCACTATCGGTCGGCGGTGTAAGCGGTTGCTGCGGTGCGGTTTCCTGTATATCCCGATGCTGAAAATCGGCTTTCTCCCGGGTTGCCGGCAGCGCTTTCTCTTCCAGCTGGCCACTGCCCTGTTGGTCCGCCTGAGCGATAAAATCGGCCTCTTCCGGAGGCTTATCGCTCTTAAACTGAGCCAGGGTTATCTCCAGGGTTTGCGCGGGTGGCGTCTTCGGTGCCACGGCAAAACCGATCCCCAGTATGGCCGCAGCATGCACGGCTACCGCCAGAAACAGAGTGAAGCCGAGCCGGTCAGCTGCGGAAACCGCGACAGCAGCCTTACTCATAGTGTGTTCCTGTTAGGGCTGGGAATAACATCGCGCTTATGCATTACCCTGATTTAGCTTTGCTTCGATCACATCCATCAGTTGCATACCGATATCCAGACCAAACTGATTGTCCAGTTCGCGGATACAGGTGGGGCTGGTGACATTGACTTCGGTGAGGTAATCACCGATCACATCCAGTCCGGCAAACAGAATGCCCTGCGCTTTCAGGGTTGGCCCGACCTGAGCGGCGATCCATTGTTCGCGCTCGGTTAATGGGCGGCCTTCACCACGTCCGCCCGCGGCCAGGTTGCCCCGGGTTTCACCGTTGGTGGGGATGCGGGAGAGGCCATAGGGAACCGGTTCGCCATCAATCATCAGAATCCGTTTGTCACCATCAACGATCTCCGGCAGGTATTTCTGCGCCATGATGGTTTCTGTGCCAAATTTAGTCAGGGTTTCAATGATGACGCCGAGGTTGACCCCCTGTTCCTGAATGCGGAAGATTGAGGTTCCCCCCATACCGTCCAGGGGTTTGAAAATGACATCTTTAAACTCGGTATGAAACTCCCGCAGCAGATCATCGCGACGCGTCACCAGCACCGGAGGGCAGCACTGTGGGAAGTGGGTGGCGAAGATCTTCTCGTTATAGTCGCGCAGCGCCTGAGGGCGGTTAACCATCAGGGTTTTACCCTGTGCTGCGGCCAGCTCAAGCAGGTGCGTGGTGTAGCTGAATTCGTTATCAAAGGGTGGGTCTTTACGCATCAGCACCACATCCAGAGTACTGACCTCCTCAACCTGATATTCGCCCCGCTCGAACCACTGATCCGGATTCATATCGACCGTCATCGGTGCCATCTTCGCAAGCACTTTGCCATCGCGCAGATAGAGATCTTTCTGCTCCATGTACCAGATCTCCCAGCCCTTACGCTGAGCCGCCCAGAGCATCGCCAGTGAGCTGTCTTTTTTGTAGCTGATGGACTCAATCGGGTCCATCACAATACCGACTTTTACTGTCATCGAATTGCCTTGTTAATCTTTTGATTAAGGGGATTCTACCTGCCCGGTCTGGTCATCACCAGTGTTACTGTTATAGCCCTGTTTGCGAACCTGCTTATCCGAGGTCCCCCCAGAGGTATTGCAGAACCGAAAGGGCCGCGACAGGCGCGGTTTCGGTGCGGAACACCCGCGGACCAAAGGCCACCGGTTTAAACCCCTTTGACAGTGCCAGCTCCACTTCAGTTTCACTCAGGCCCCCCTCAGGGCCGATCAGCAGGGCGACCGATTTGGGTTTATCGAAGTCTTCCAGCGGTTGTTCGGTATGGTGATGCAGAACCAGTTTCAGATCCGCATCAACCCTGTCCAGCCAGTCACTCAGGGATTGGGGTTCATCTATCTCGGGCAGATCGCAGCGCAGGCTCTGTTCGCAGGCGCTGATAGCAACCTGCTGCCAGTGTTGACGGCGCTTATCCTGACGTTCACTGTTTAGTCGCACTTCGCAGCGCTCGGTAAACAGTGGCACCATCTGATTCATTCCCAGCTCCGTGGCTTTCTGCACCGCATAGTCCATCCGTTCACCACGGGAGACAGCCTGGCCGATAGTGACGCTGAGGGGTGAAATGCGTGCCGGTTGAGTGGTGCCGGTGATGCGTGCCGAGGCATTGCGTTTAGCCACTTCCGTCAGTTCTGCAGAATACTCAAGGCCATCGCCATTGAACAGGATGAGTGGGTCGCCGGGACGCATTCTCAAGGCCCGGGACACATGCTGAACCACGCTGTCGCTGAGGTTGATTTCGCTATCCTCAGTGATCGGCTGAGGTTCGTAGAAGCGGGGAATTCTCATTATAAATATCAATCAGGCTGAAAGTTGAAGGGGGTATTATGCCACGGCATAAAAGGATCAGTTAGAGGGATTATTACGCTTTGATATATTGTTGCGGACAGGCAATAAAAAAGGCCGGATTCGCATCCGGCCTTTGTTGTATAGCTAAGCCTGAAAAGAGCTTAAAGACCCGCAGCAGCGCGCAGTTCGTCAGCTTTATCGGTTTTTTCCCAGGTATAGGCGGTAAAGGTATCGTTACCCACCGTCATCTCGTAGGGGTTTTTGCCGAAGTGGCCGTAAGCGGCTGTCGGGCGATACATCGGGTGCAGCAGATCCAGCATCCGGGTGATCGCGTGCGGACGCAGGTCGAAGTGGTTGTTGACCAGTTCGATGATCTTAGCGTCGGAGATCTTGCCGGTACCAAACGTATTGATCGATACCGAGGTCGGTTCAGCAACACCGATGGCGTAAGATACCTGGATCTCACACTTATCGGCCAGGCCTGCAGCCACGATGTTCTTCGCGACATAACGACCCGCATAAGCAGCAGAACGGTCAACCTTGGAAGGATCTTTGCCTGAGAACGCGCCGCCACCATGACGAGCCATGCCGCCGTAGGTATCAACGATGATCTTACGACCGGTCAGACCACAGTCGCCCACAGGACCACCGATCACAAAGTTGCCGGTTGGGTTGATGTGGAATTTAGTGCTCTTGTCGATCCACTCTGCAGGCAGGGTGTGTTTGATGATCAGCTCCATCACCGCTTCCTGCAGGTCAGCCATAGAGACTTCCGGGTTGTGCTGTGTTGACAGAACCACCGCATCGATACCGACCGGCTGGCCGTTTTCATAACGGAAGGTGACCTGGCTCTTGGCATCCGGACGCAACCATGGCAACAGACCGGATTTGCGCGCTTCTGCCTGACGCTCAACCAGACGGTGGGCGTAGCAGATCGGTGCCGGCATCAGCACATCGGTTTCGTTGCTGGCATAACCAAACATCAGCCCCTGGTCTCCGGCGCCCTGATCTTCAGGCTTGGCGCGGTCAACTCCCTGATTGATGTCAGGCGACTGCTTGCCGATGATGTTCAGCACGCCACAGGTGGCGCCATCGTAACCGACATCAGAGGAGGTGTAGCCGATATCGCAGATAACGCCACGAACCAGCGCTTCCAGATCGACCCATGCAGAGGTAGTGATCTCGCCGGAAACAATCGCGACACCGGTTTTAACCATGGTTTCACAGGCTACACGGGCGTATTTGTCTTCAGCAATTATTGCATCAAGAACCGCATCAGAGATCTGATCGGCGATCTTATCAGGATGACCTTCGGAGACTGACTCCGAGGTAAACAGGCTGTATTCGCTCATTACGCGTCTTCAATCCTAGCTAAGGGAGATAAATATGGTATCGGACCGTCGGCCCGGGTATAAGAATGTCAGTTATTTTAATCGTCTTGCGCCATGATTGCATGGGCGGTCTTCCGGTTTTGGATGATTTTTTTACTTTTTTAGATGAAAACCACTCATTTTCATTAAATTTATCTGAAATAGGTTTGAAGCTGGGGGACGGTTACGAGAAAATAGCCGCCTATTTTTTTATCGGTGCCGGTCTTCGTTATCTTCACAAGAGATAACACAGCCGCCGCAAACACTTTTTAATCTCAACTTGGGCTTGTTCGGCCCTGGAGTGAATGAATGTCCTCGCGTAGAGAACTTGCCAATGCAATTCGTGCCCTCAGTATGGATGCTGTCCAAAAGGCTAAATCCGGTCACCCTGGTGCACCGATGGGTATGGCGGATATCGCTGAAGTATTATGGAACGATTTCCTGAAACATAATCCGGCAAACCCGCATTGGCTGGACCGCGATCGCTTTGTTCTGTCGAACGGTCATGGTTCAATGCTGATCTACAGCCTGCTGCACCTGACCGGTTATGATCTGTCGATTGATGACATCAAGAACTTCCGTCAACTGCACTCCAAAACAGCGGGACACCCGGAGTATGGTTATGCGCCGGGTGTCGAAACCACCACCGGCCCTCTGGGGCAGGGGATCACTAACGCAGTCGGCTTTGCCATCGCTGAGAAATCCCTGGCGTCGCAGTTTAACCGTGAAGGTCACGAGATCATCGACCATCACACCTATGTTTTCCTCGGTGATGGCTGTCTGATGGAGGGTATCTCCCACGAGGCCTGCTCACTGGCCGGTACTCTGGGACTGGGTAAACTGATCGCGTTCTACGACGATAACGGCATCTCTATCGATGGTGAAGTTGAGGGCTGGTTTACTGACGATACCCCTAAACGCTTTGAAGCCTACGGCTGGCAGGTGATTCCAAATGTGGATGGTCACGATGCGGAGCAGATTAAAGCAGCCATCGAAGCGGCGCAGGACAACGAAGATCAGCCAACCCTGATCTGCTGCAAAACCATTATCGGTTTTGGTTCCCCTAACAAGCAGGGTAAAGAGGATTGCCACGGCGCACCTCTGGGCGACGAAGAGATCGCACTGGCCCGCAAACAGCTGGGCTGGGAACATGATGCCTTTGTGATCCCTGAAGATATCGCTGCCCAGTGGAATGCACTGGAGTCCGGTGCGGTGCTGGAAAGTGAGTGGGAAGAGCGTTTTGCCGAATACAGCAAAGCTTACCCTGCTGAAGCCCGTGAGCTGATCCGTCGTTACAGCGGTGAGCTGCCAGCGGACTTCTCCGATAAAGCTGATGCTTACATCAAAGAGCTGCAGGATAAAGGGGAAACCATCGCTTCCCGTAAAGCCTCTCAGAATGCTCTGAATGCCTATGGCCCGCTGCTGCCTGAACTGATGGGCGGTTCTGCTGATCTGGCCGGTTCGAACCTGACTTTGTGGTCCGGCTGCAAGGGCGTGACTAAAGATGATGCCTCCGGCAACTACCTGTTCTACGGTGTGCGTGAGTTTGGTATGTCTGCCATCATGAACGGTATCGCTCTGCATGGCGGTTTTGTGCCCTACGGTGCGACCTTCCTGGTGTTTATGGAATATGCTCGTAACGCGCTGCGGATGGCGGCGCTGATGAAGCTGCGTGCGATCCATGTGTACACCCACGACTCGATTGGCCTGGGTGAAGATGGCCCGACCCATCAGCCGATTGAGCAGATCGCTAACCTGCGTCATACGCCGAATATGAGCTGCTGGCGTCCCGCGGATGCGGTTGAGTCTGCGGTAGCCTGGAAATCTGCGCTTGAGCGTGCCGATGGTCCGACAGCGATGATCTTCTCCCGTCAGAACCTGCCTCATCAGGCACGTACCGATGAGCAACTGGCGAATATCGCCCGCGGTGGATATATTCTGCGTGATACGTCTGGCACTCCGGATGCCATCCTTATCGCTACCGGGTCTGAAGTGGGTCTGGCGATGGACTCTGCAGCAGCCCTGGAAGCCGAAGGCAAGCAGGTACGCGTAGTCTCTATGCCATCCACTGATCTGTTTGATAAGCAGGATGCTGAGTACCGTGAAGCGGTGCTGCCGTCTGCTGTTACTGCCCGGGTTGCGGTGGAAGCGGCGCAGGCGGATTTCTGGTACAAGTATGTGGGTCTGAACGGTGCTATTGTGGGGATGACCACTTTTGGTGAGTCAGCACCCGCGGGTGATCTGTTTAAACTGTTCGGCTTTACTGTCGAAAATGTAGTTGAAAAAGTAAAGTCTGTTCTCTGAGTGCAGGCTGATAAAAAAGGCCAGCTGATTCAGTTGGCTTTTTTGTTTAACGAGGTGGTATGGCGTACCGGGTTGCAATAAATGGTTATGGCCGCATCGGACAAAGTGTCCTGCGGGCTATCTATGAGTGTGGCTACCGCGAACAGCTGCAGGTGGTGGCGATCAATGAGCTGTCTGACATTGAGACGGTCACCTATCTGACCCGCTATGACACCACTCACGGGCGTTTCCCGCTGCCTGTATCGCATAATGGTACTGAGTTGCTGATCAATGGCGACAGGATCCGGGTGCTTAACGAAGCCTCCTCTTCTGCTATGCCCTGGCAAACGCTGGATATTGATCTGGTGCTGGAGTGTTCCGGTTCATTCAGTGACCGCCCGACCGCCCAGCAGCATCTTGACAGTGGTGCCAGAAAACTCCTTTTCTCCCAACCCGCTGGCAGTGATGTTGATGCCACGGTTATCTATGGATTTAATCAGCAGTTGCTGGCCGCAGAGCAGACTATTGTTGCTGCAGGGTCCTGCTCGACCAACTGCATTGTGCCGATTCTGGATCTGTTGCACCGGGAGCTGGGGATTATCAGTGGCTTAACCACCACCATTCACTCAGCGATGAATGATCAGCCGGTGATCGACAGCTATCATCAGACCGATCTGCGGCTTACCCGCAGTGCGATGCAGTCTATTATCCCGGTGAATACCGGGCTGCATCGCGGTATCGACCGTTTGCTGCCGGAACTGGCGGGCCGCTTTGAGTCGCTGCATGTACGGGTGCCGACCATTAACGTATCTCTGCTGGATATCTCTCTGAATGTCTCAGAGGAGACCAGTGCAGCGCAGGTTAATCAGATCATCCGTCGTGCTGCAGAAGGTCCGTTAAGAGGACTTTTAGGTTATACCGAAGAAGCACACGCTTCGGTAGACTTCAATCGGGATTCCCGTTCCGGTGTTGTCGATGGTACTCAGACCCGTGTCAGTGGCGGCAATATGATAAAACTGATGTGTTGGTTCGATAATGAGTGGGGTTTTGCCAACCGGATGCTGGATGTCGCTCAGGCATGGCTTAACTGCCGGTCCGACTGAAAAACTGAAGTAATTTTAAGGTATGGTCTGCGAAGACGGTACTCTACTTTTTTAGATTAGAAAGCAGGAAATATTATGAGCGTATTGAAAATGACCGAACTGGATCTCAAGGGCAAACGCGTCCTGATCCGTGAAGACCTCAATGTGCCGGTCAAGGATGGCAAGGTCACCAGCGATGCCCGTATTCGTGCATCACTGCCAACCATTAAGCACGCTCTGGACGCGGGTGCTAAGGTGATGCTGATGTCTCACCTGGGCCGCCCAACTGAGGGTGAGTATGATGCAGCCAGCTCACTGGCACCGGTGGCTGCTCATCTGGCAGGCCTGCTGGGACGTGAAGTTCCGCTGATCAGCGACTGGCTGACGGGGGGCTTTGATCTGGCAGAAGGCGGTGTCGTACTGCTGGAAAACGTACGTTTCAATGTCGGTGAGAAGAAAGATGATGAGGCGTTGTCTAAGCAGATGGCCGCCCTGTGCGATATCTATGTGATGGATGCGTTTGGTACCGCTCACCGCGCTCAGGCGTCGACTCATGGTGTTGCTAAGTTTGCCCCGGTAGCCTGTGCAGGCCCTTTGCTGGCGGGTGAGCTGGAGGCGCTGGAAAAGGCGCTGGATAAACCGGCCCGACCAATGGCTGCTATTGTTGGCGGATCGAAAGTGTCTACTAAACTGACGGTACTGGAATCGTTGTCTGATAAGGTTGATCAACTGATTGTGGGGGGCGGTATTGCTAATACCTTCCTCGCTGCTGCGGGTAAGCCGGTGGGTAAGTCGTTGTGTGAACATGATCTGATTCCCACCGCAAAAGCGCTGATGGATAAGGTGAATATTCCCCTGCCGGTGGATGTTGTGGTTGCAACTGAGTTTGCTGAAACCGCCGCTGCGACCGTTAAGCTGGTCGATGATGTGGCTGAAGATGATATGATTCTGGATATTGGTCCGCAGTCTGCTGCGAACCTGGCCGAACTGCTGAAAGAAGCCGGTACCATTATCTGGAACGGTCCGGTCGGTGTGTTTGAGTTTGATCAGTTTGGTGAAGGCACTAAAGCACTGTCGCTGGCGATTGCTGAGAACAAAGGTTTCTCGATTGCCGGTGGCGGTGACACCCTGGCGGCGGTGGATAAGTACGGTATCGCTGACCAGGTGTCTTACATCTCAACCGGCGGTGGGGCTTTCCTGGAGTTTGTCGAAGGTAAGGTATTGCCAGCGGTAGCGATGCTGGAATCCCGCGCCTGATTAAAACTATTGCGCTCATAACGCTTTAATAGTGGGAATATAGAGTGGAGCAGCTGATCTATTCAGCTGCTTACGTTAGAATTTACAGCCGCAACCCGGCTTAATTTTTTAAAAGGTGAAGATATGGCTCTTATCAGTATGCGTCAACTGCTGGATCATGCCGCAGAGCATGACTACGGCATCCCAGCGTTTAACGTGAATAACCTGGAACAGATGCGCGCCATCATGGAAGCGGCTGACAAGACCAACTCGCCGGTAATTGTTCAGGCGTCTGCTGGTGCACGTAAATATGCGGGCTCTAACTTCCTGCGGCATATGATTCTGGCGGCGATTGCTGAGTTTCCGCATATTCCGGTGTGTATGCACCAGGATCACGGCACCTCTCCAGCGATCTGTCAGCGTTCCATCGCGATGGGCTTCTCCTCCGTCATGATGGACGGCTCCCTGAAAGAGGATGGTAAAACCCCCTCTGATTATGAATACAACGTTGATGTTACCCGTCGTACCGTAGAGATGGCCCATGCGTGTGGTGTTTCTGTTGAAGGTGAACTGGGTTGTCTGGGGTCTCTGGAAACCGGACAGGCTGGTGAAGAGGATGGTGTTGGCGCTGAAGGTACACTGTCCCACGACCAGATGCTGACCGATCCGGAAGAAGCATCGGACTTCGTGGCTAAAACAGGTGTTGATGCGCTGGCGATTGCCTGTGGTACCTCCCACGGTGCTTACAAGTTCACCCGTCCGCCAACCGGCGATATTCTGGCGATTGACCGCATTAAAGCGATCCATGACCGCATACCGAACACTCACTTAGTTATGCACGGTTCCTCCTCTGTTCCACAGGAGTGGCTGGCGATCATCAACGAGTTTGGTGGTGAGATTCCTGAGACCTACGGTGTGCCGGTTGAACAGATCGTTGAGGGTATTAAACACGGTGTGCGTAAGGTCAATATCGACACTGACCTGCGTCTGGCATCTACCGGTGCGGTACGTCGCTTCATGGCGCAAAACCCTTCTGAGTTCGATCCGCGTAAATTCCTTAAAGTGACCATGGATGCGATGAGCGAGATCTGTATTGCCCGCTACGAAGCGTTCGGTACTGCCGGTCATGCGGATAAGATCGTACCGATCTCTCTGGAAGGAATGGCGGATAAGTACGGTTTGTAACGCCGATTGTTAGTTGTAAAAAACGCCCCTGTCTTTTAGAGAGGGGCGTTTTTTTGTTGGGTTATTTACTCAGAGAGAAATAGTTCCAGTTGGTTTGTTCGCCTGCCTCTTCCAGCTCATACACTGAAGCCCAGTTGGGGTTCGTGTTAGGATCATCGGCCAGATCAATCAGGCTGTCATTAATGCAGTTAGCCAGATTGACCATGTTGGCATTTCGCTCTTCCTTACGGAAAGATTTGCCAATCAGGAGTGCGCGAACGCCGAAAGTCGGTACCGATTGAATTTTTCCGTCAACCCGGTAGCTGACACTGGATTGAATGTAAAATGGAGCCTTTCCTGCCAGTTGTGCAAAATCTATTGCGACCAGGTGGTATTTACCGCTGGCAAGGTACTGCTCTACCGGTTTGTAAGGGTGTCCGCCAACCAGCACTAATGGCATGTTTGGATTACTACGTTTATCTGCCGGAATCTCAACAACATTCAGGTTTAAACCCATAAAGTAGCTCAACGCTTTGGCGCTGATAACGCTACCGCCCCAGGAACCGACGGTCTGGCCTTTTAACAGATTAAGCGAAATTGGTTTTGGCTTTTCATCTTTAATCAGCCCGCTCCACATCGCTTTCCAGCCGGCATCATCCCCCTCTGGCTGATAGCCTTTTGGTATCAGAAGGTGAAGGGATTCCATATGCATCCCGTCGATAACCTTCATGCGATTGCCGTTAACCTTGCGGGGCTCTGTTTTGGCGAAATATTGCAATACATCTTCCTGAACCACGCCCATAGAGAACTGTTTGCTATTCATGCCCAGCAGGTTCTCTACAGACCCGTCTGACTTCACTGGCAAAAGATGCGCATCATTTTCCAGCGCGTCATCACAATACGCTTTAATATCTTTCACCATAGAGTAGTAGTTACCGCTCTCAGAACCGGTGCCGACTTTTACGTCCGTAGCCGAGGCCATCGTGGTCAGTCCCAGCAGAGTTAAGCAGCCAAGCGCTTTAAATAGATTCATATCTACATCCTTGTTTTGATTAATAGGTTATTGAAAGGGGTTTGATTCCTGAGAGACGGGTTCTGCATCCCCACTCTGTGTGTCTGGATTGTCGATAAAAAAGGTTAGCAGACCAATAATGACAGCCAGTCCCAGAAGTCCGGTTAGTGTCCATCTCATAATTCGGGTGGAGGTGGTTTCCTGTTCGCTCATTTTTGTCTCCTTTTCTGCCTAGTCGGCCATATCTACTGCCATATCCCGGGCACTGTTTTCAATCTCGACTAAAGCGGTATTAAAGTCTGTTTCGATCTGGCTGAATGCTTCCAGTGAGAGCATCTCTTCTAACTGATCATTACCGGTATGTTTTATAAATGACATCGCCTGACTTGCCTGGGCAGCAAAGGCTTCCATGTCTTTATACTCTTTAACTTTCTGCTCAAATTGACGGTTGACGGCTGCCGCTCGATCCAGCTTTTCAAGTATCTGTTGATAGGCTTCAGTGACCTGTGCCAATAACTTTTTTTTGCGTTCATAAATCGGTTTGCCCTGGTTTCGTTCATCAATCTGACTTTCCATTTTCCGAATCGCTGAACCCATCTGGTCCCGGGCGGCACGGGCCTGTTCTAATCGTTGAGCGTTAACCAGTACCTGATTATCAAGTTGTTCTGTGGCATTACGGCGGGCTTCCTCCATCATCTTCTTTATTCTGAAATTTTTCGTTTTCTGACGGATAACCGGGTCCATCGCCTTAAGAAAGCGCAACCCGTAGAAGCCACCGACTGCAGCGCTAACGGACAGAATCAGCGCAAACACTCCGGTGATGATTTGCAGGGCAAACATCCCTATCAGAAAAAAAACACCCAGCGTCATACCGGCAAATATAAGATTGCGCGGAAGAACTGAGATAGCCGATTTTCGGAATTGCTCAATCTTTGCTAATTCAGTTTTATTCTGTTGCAGGACTTCAGCGAAGCCGCTTGTCGCTATCCCTGTTACAGCGATTTCAGAGTTCATAGAACATCCCTTTATTTCTCACTATGGGGGTTGATGCGGCATCACCTGGATCGCATCAGCTCATTCCGCCTGGGCGGTACAGAGAAAGGAAACATCAGAGGGTGAAGAAGAGGAGAAAAGTATGCAGAGTATTACAGCTCTGATCGAAACAGTGCTACTCCTTCAGCACAATACAGCCACCAGTTTGGGCCTATCTGAAATTCCTTTTTCGGGGCAAATCCTAACCTATTAATCAATCAAAGGCTATACCTTAGATGCAGCTTCTATTTCACTGATGCCGGCAGGTTCTTTGACCGAGGTAATAGGGCAGGGCCTCAGTTCTTCAGGTTCAGAGTGATTTCTACTTTCATCTAAAACGCTAGTGGCAGTAAAAGCCGGAGGATCGATTCTCAACTGGGCTGAGACATCACTGTTGGTGTATGATTTTTGTCGTGTTACATGGACCCGGCAACAAGGATGAATCTATGCCCACTCTGACCCGACTATTTCAGTCTGTATCCTTTATCTCTCTTACCAGTGTGCTGATTCTCAGTGGCTGTAACGGCGAAGCTGATATCGTTGTTACCAGTGATGTTGTGTCTGCAGAAAAGATTGCTCAGATACGGGCCAATATCCAAACACTACATCCCGATGCCGATAGTGAACTGCAGGCTAAAGTGCTGGATACCGCGGTGCGGGCAGTTGAGGATATGGTATTTATTGAGGGGGGTAAGTTTATGATGGGGGATTTTGGTATGCCCTGTGATGCTGACCCTGAACGGCCCGTCTGGCGTGAGACTGAGAATATGTGCAACGCCAGCCGCTGGGCGGATACCAGCCCGGCCCATCCGGTGGAGCTGAATAGCTACTCGCTTTCAAAGTATGAGACCCGGGTTAAGGATATGGATCGTTATCTTCTGGCTCATAATGAGCCTCTACCTAAGCCAGAGTTAAGAGAGGTAGAGCCAGAAAACTTTCAGTTTCAATCCGATAATCCTGCCAGTACACGGGGGTGGCAGGATGCTAAAGATTACTGCACCTGGTTGGGTCAGTTAACGGGGTATGCTTTCGATCTGCCCACGGAAGCCCAGTGGGAGTTTGCCGCCCGTAACCGAGGGCAGAATATTTACTATGCGACGGATAATGGTTTTTTGGAAAATGGAAGAAATACCCGACCCTATGATAAGGACTCAGGTAAGTTAGGGCATACCTATCCGGTGGATATGTTGCCGCCTAATCCACTGGGGATTTATGGGCTGCAGAATAATGCCGCTGAATGGGTTAATGATGTGTATGATCCTGAATATTATTCTTATAGCCAAATAGCTAATCCTAAGGGACCAGGTGATTCTCTTTTACTTGAAATGGATGGACAGAATGAGCAGGAGTTTCATCTGCTGAGAGGTAACTTAGTAGGGGAGATTAACAATAATATCTTGATTCGAAGACAAGTTGGAAATGATGAAATAAGAGGATATAACACCTATGTGTCATCGTTTAGCTTTAGATGTTCTATCCAGTCTCACTTAAAGTTGAATTAGTTTATGCTTAGCTAATTGATATACCCCAAACGGCCTCAATATTGCTGACAAAGGCTTTGTCGTGAAATTTTGTATCTGGCCTTCTTTTCGGAATAAAAGGCGTTGAAATATTTTCGGCTAGTTGTTTAGGCTTAATTACTTTAAGTTCATTGACCCAGGCTATAAATTCGCGGTATTGATCAAAATCAAGAATCGCACAAAGCCGGTTCATGCTCTGATACATATCTACTTCTTCACCGTATTCACTCAACTGCTCCAGTATCTGCATAAAGTGACGCCATGAGTGTATCTGATTAAGAATATTTATAATGGTCAGTTATTGAGTTCTTCAGAGCTGGAGTCCTCAGACCCGTTCAGGTATGATTTTGGGCGTTATGGACCCTGGCAACAAGGATGAATCTATGCCCACTCTGACCCGACTGTTTCAGTCTGTATCCTTTATCTCTCTTACCAGTGTGCTGATTCTCAGTGGCTGTAACAGCGAAGCTGATATCGTTGTTACCAGTGATGTTGTGTCTGCAGAAAAGATTGCTGAGATCCGCACCAATATCCAAAAACTACATCCCGATGCCGATAGTGAACTGCAGGCTAAAGTGCTGGATACCGCGGTGCGGGCAATCGAGGATATGGTGTTTATCGAGGGCGGTAAGTTTATGATGGGGGATTTTGGTATGCCCTGTGATGCTGACCCTGAACGGCCCGTCTGGCGTGAGACTGAGAATATGTGCAACGCCAGCCGCTGGGCGGATACCAGCCCAGCCCATCCGGTGGAGCTGGATAGCTACTCGCTTTCAAAGTATGAGACCCGGGTTAAGGATATGGATCGCTACCTGCTGGTTCACAATGAGCCTCTGCCTAAACCAGAGCTTCGAGAGGAAGAACCCGCAAATTTTCAGTTTCAACCGGATAATCCTGCCAGTACAAGGGGATGGCAGGATGCTAAAGATTATTGTTCCTGGCTTGGTCAGTTAACTGGGTATGCATTTGATCTGCCCACTGAAGCGCAGTGGGAGTTTGCTGCCCGTAATAGGGGGCAGAATGTCTACTATGCGACGGATAATGGTTTTTTAGAGTCGCCACGGAATACCGATCCTCTGGCCGAGGTTGATGGAAAAGAAACTGATACTTTCCCTGTAGATGCTATGCCTCCAAATCCTTTGGGAATATATGGGCTGCAGGACAATGCCGCAGAATGGGTAAACGATTGGTACGATCCGGAGTATTACACCTATAGTCCAGAGAAAAACCCGATGGGGCCAATAGAGGGGGTTGAGCTAGAGGAGATAGACAGCTCTACCTTGCAGGCATATAAATTAATGCGTGGTAATCACACTGGAGAGATTAATGGGAACATACTTATTAGGCGGAAAGCTGGGATAGAAACATTAAAAAAATATAATAGTTATGGTCCACGCGATAGTTTCAGGTGTTCAGTTCAGTCGTATATTAAGCTGGATGCTAAAGGGGTATCAGGAAACTGATACTCCCCACGCGTCTTTTTATTTTTGCGACAACTTCTCCGTTTTTTCATTCAGTTATTTATATGGAGTTTTTCTAGGGTTGGATGTTCTTTTTGGGGTTTTCTGCGTTTGTTGAGGTTTGATTACCTTTAAGTTATCTGTCCAGGTGATGAATTCCAGGTATTGGGTGTCATCCAGGATTGAACAACGTCGCGCATGCTTTGGTATATGTCAACTGAATCGCCTTTTTCACTCATCTGCTCCAGTATCTGCATAAAGTGACGCCATGAGTGTATCTGATTAAGAATATTTATAATGGTCAGTTATTGAGTTCTTCAGAGCTGGAGTCCTCAGACCCGTTCAGGTATGATTTTGGGCGTTATGGACCCTGGCAACAAGGATGAATCTATGCCCACTCTGACCCGACTATTTCAGTCTGTATCCTTTATCTCTCTTACCAGTGTGCTGATTCTCAGTGGCTGTAACGGCGAAGCTGATATCGTTGTTACCAGTGATGTTGTGTCTGCAGAAAAGATTGCTCAGATACGGGCCAATATCCAAACACTACATCCTGATGCTGATAGTCAACTGCAGGCAAAAGTGCTGGATACCGCGGTGCGGGCAGTTGAGGATATGGTATTTATTGAGGGGGGTAAGTTTATGATGGGGGATTTTGGTATGCCCTGTGATGCTGACCCTGAACGGCCCGTCTGGCGCGAGACAGAGAATATGTGTAATGCCAGCCACTGGGCGGATACCAGCCCAGCCCATCCGGTGGAGCTGGATAGTTACTCGCTGTCGAAGTATGAGACCCGGGTGAAGGATATGGATGTTTATTTTTTAGCGCATAAAGAACCTTTAACGGGTGCTGATTGGAGAGAAGAGCAGCCTGATCATGAGGCCTTCAGGCCCGATCTTCCAGCTGGTACCAGAACCTGGGATGATGCTAAAAATTATTGCGTGTGGTTAGGTAAAGTTACAGGGTATGCTTTTGATCTGCCCACTGAAGCGCAGTGGGAGTTTGCCGCCCGTAACCGAGGGCAAAATATTTATTATGCTACGGATAATGGCTTTTTGGAGTCCCCCAGAAATACAGACCCATATGCGGAAGTTGATGGTAGGGAGAAGCAAACATACCCTGTAAGAATGATGCCGCCAAATCCTTTGGGAATATATGGGATGCAAAGTAATGCTGCTGAGTGGGTTAATGACTGGTATGACCCAGAGTATTACTCTTATAGTCCAGAAAAAAACCCTAAGGGGCCAATAGAAGGGGTTGAGCTAGAGTTAGACAGCTCTACCTTGCAGGCATATAAATTAATGCGTGGTAATCACACTGGAGAGATTAATGGGAACATACTTATTAGGCGAAAAGCTGGGATAGAAACATTAAAAAAATATAATAGTTATGGTCCACGCGATAGTTTCAGGTGTTCAGTTCAGGCGTATATTAAGCTGAATGCTAAAGGGGTATCAGGAAACTGATACTCCCCACGCGTCTTTTATTTTTGCGACAACTTCTCCGTTTCTTTCATTCAGTTTTTTATATGGGTGTTTTCTTGGAGTAAACGGGTTTTTCGGATTTTCTTCAAGCCGTTGTGGTGTTATTACTTTTAAGTGGCTTACCCAGGTTACAAACTCACGGTATTGATCTAGATCGAGAATAGCACAAAGTTTATTCATACTCTGATACATATCTACCTTCTCGCCGTGCTCGCTCATGCGTTTTAGAATCTGCATAAAATTTCGCCAGGAATGTATCTGGTTAAGAATTATCATGATCGCGGTTTCTTGGTTCTCTTCGCGACTGAATATCCAATTATAGCTTAGACAATAGAGCATTGGGCCAATAGTCTCTGGAGGAAGTTTATTGGGATTAATAATAAATGTTCCATGTTTAATATTTCTGGCTAAGGCTTCAGATTCTAATTTAGTCGATTTTCTTCTTTGCCACCAATCATCAATTTCTTTTCCTGCTGTAGAGGCATTCTCAAATAAATATTCGATTGTTTTCTTCGTTATTCTATTTTTTAAAGTGTGAATTTTATATAGCCCTCGAGCCATAATCAGGAATGTATCTTCATCCACAAACGTCAGATCCCGATAGTCTGATTGTTGTAATGCTTCGAGTACGATATAAAAAACTTTGAGGATGTTCTCTTTATCTACGGCGACCTCGAACCCACCGGAAAATCCGAACCCCCAGGCGGCAGAGGCGTGGATATAGAGAATAAACTTACCGCCCTCCCAGTTAATTTTCAGGTGACCACCCGCACTAACGCCTGCTTTGAGAGAGCCCTGATAACCGGTTTTCGCCAGTTCGACAAACTCTGTGCTGGATATTTCAGGAATAAGCCCCTCTTTTTCGACGGTTGAAGGCTGATGGCTTTCGGGGGCTTTCCATAAGGCGTGCAACGTTAGCGCTGCTCCGCCTTCTGCTCCGGCAAAGCCTTCCGCGCTTAAGGCAACACAGGCGCCGGAGTCCTTAGCTTTACCATTTGATTTTACCTTTTCGGTCCAGTGACCGATTTTTTTTGTTTCAACTTTGGCTTTAGGAATAAGCAGAAGCCCTGCGCCGGCGCTCTGTTCTATCTCCCGGCTGGTTTGTGTGGTGATGGCGTTGCTGTTTGCTCTGGACGACTTTACTAGTTTCTGCGCATCTATATCCAGCTTGGCATTCATATTACCCCTAACACCAGCAAATACGCTTAACAGCAGCTTGGCATCGAAGCGCATATAGCCAAATTCCATCAAGCGCTCTTGTTTATCCGCGCCACGGAAGCTGACATAGATCTGTTGTCCTTCTTTATTCGGCAGGATCAGTTCTGCACTGGCTTCACCTTCAAACAACGAGTACTTAGCTTCAGCGCTGGCGCTGAGTTTAATTTTTCCTTGCGAGGGTTTGAACTCAACCTTGCCAAGGTTTGCCCCGGCGGCAAAACGAAGCGCCTGGGCCTCTGCAGAGAAGGCAAAGGCGGGTCCCCCTTTCCCGAATTCACCTTCGATGACCTTTTTCGGGAACAGTTCCAGATGAAGCGCATTCAGGGGATTGTAAGTCGGGCTCTCCCAGGAGTTTCCTTTGGTGTTGATAAACCAGGGCAGGTTGGCTAGTTCGCTGACATCGAAATCCGGCTTTAACTGTTTCTTGAAGTCATCAATCATTAACTCTGCAAAGAGTGAGATAGTGTCTTCATTGATAGTTGAAAAGCTTTGCAGGGACGCGGAGGAGAGTTTTACCGGGATCCAGCCGTTTGTGTGCTTATTCAGCCCCTGGATAACATCGAGGGGCAGATAGTAGAGTTGATCCGGAGCGCTGAATCGCTGAAACTCAACAATGGTAAAGTTTCCACTGGCATTGCCGCCAGCTTTAACCAGTGTGTCGACACTGTAAATCTCATCAAGAATACTGGTTGGGTGGCAGAGGTCTTCCTGCTGCAACGTTTGGAGTTGCTGCATTTTAGATTCCAGTACCTCCAGTTCAGCCAGTTTTAATTGGGTGAGGGGGTAGCTTGAATTATTTCTGGACATCTGTCCATTTGATGACATCCTGCTGCGCAGTTCGTTACGCTTTGCGCTAAGCTGACCCAGTTCAGCGGTACAGCTTTCAATATTAGTGTTGCGCTCGACCTCGTATGGTGTACCAAATACAGCATGTTCGGGGGGACGTTCCGGCTGCGGCGCCAGTAAGCCCGCATCAGATGCTTTTCCTAACCAGGCAAGTCTTTTTTTCAGTAGCGCTGCCTGCGATTGAGGAGAGCTTTTATCTTCGGTTTCACTTTTAACCAGATTAGAAAACTCGACCATCAAGTCCTGAACTTTTCCCCAGGCAGTATTAAGCTCTTCGGTTGCCTGGTGGGTCAGTGCATAGAATTGATTTCTTTCGCCGGTTATGTGAACAACCTCATACAGTCGAGGGGTGCAGGTGTCTTGACCTGAATTTGAGCTGCCTTTATCAGCGTGGCCTGTCTGATCAGGTGTTTTCTGGATATTGCATGCAGATTGAGTACTCATTATTCGTCCCTGTTGAGTCACTTGAAAAGAAACCGGAGAGCTTCCCGCTCTCCGGTTGATAATGTGCCATTTTCAGGGCAGAAATACCAGTGCTGTCAGGCACAGTCAGAGGCGATTACACCTCTTCCTCTTCAATCACTTCACTTTCCTGTTGTGCCAGCTTCAGCCATTCCTGACAGGCGGGCAGTGCCAGTACCCGGTCGCAGTAGGCTTGTAGTTGCTCAGGCAGGCTGACGCCGTAGCCGGTCAGACGGTACACCACCGGGGCATAGAAGGCGTCGGCGATGGAGAACTCTCCATAAAGGAATTGTTCTGATGCACTCAGGTTGAGCGCACCGCTCCACAGCTGCAGAATACGGTCGATGTCCTGTTGTACTTCGGCTGAGATCACAACGTTTTCCACAGTACGGCGGCAGTTCATCGGCATCGCATGGCGCAGCGCCATAAAGCCGGTGTGCATCTCGGCGCAACTGCTACGGGCGTGGGCGCGCAATGCAGGATCAGCGGGCCAGCCTTTACCGTCAAGGTGCTGTTCACTGATATATTCGCAGATCGACAGCGAGTCCCAGATGATCAGGCCGTTATCCAGCAGTACCGGGACTTTCCCCGCCGGGTTATAGCGTTTTATCTGTTCCGCTGCGCCGGGGGTAAACAGGGCGATACGCACAGTTTCAAAGTCCAGCCCGAACTGTCGCAGCAGCAGCCAGGCCCGCAGGGACCAGCTGGAATAGTTGTGATTACCGATAACCAGTTGCATAGCAAAATCCTTTTATTGTGTTGTTTAATAAGTTTGTTGCGTCGATTGATTTAGACCTGAGTCTGGCGCTAAATAGATGTTCGCTCAAACGAATAAATCTGATAACAGGTATGAATACTGCTGATGCTTGATCATGAATTGCTCCGTACTTTTATTGCGGCCGTAGATACCGGCAGCTTCACCCGGGCGGCGGCACAGGTGTTTCGTACCCAGTCAGCTGTGAGTATGCAGATGAAACGGCTGGAGGAGCAGCTCAATAAGCGACTGTTCCTGAAAGAGGGGCGGGAGCTGCAACTGACCGATGAAGGGCTGAAACTGGTGAGCTATGCCCGACGGATAATGAAACTGCACGATGAAGCGCTGGGGGTGCTGGGGGCCGAAGGAGAAGCCCGTCCGTTGTTGTTAGGTTGTCCGGATGACTATGTCACCGGGGTGTTGCCGCAACTGCTATCCGAGATTCAGGCACAGCTACCCGGGCTGCAGGTGCAGGTGCGAACCGGGTCATCGGCGCAACTGCGGGAGCTGATCGATAAGGGCGAACTGGATCTGACTATTCTCACCCGCCGCCCGGACCGGGAAGAGGGGTATCTGTTATTGCAGGACAAGGGCGTCTGGGTTGCCCCGACAGCCGATTTTATTGCGCCAGACCGGACCATCCGGCTGGCACTGGTCGAGCCTGATTGTAAATTTCACAGTACCGCGGTGGATGGCCTGATCAAACAGGGGCGTCCTTTTGAGGTGAGCTGTATCAGTGGCAACTGTGCGCTGCTGATTGAACTGGTGCGGCGGGGAGAGGTGGTCACGACGCTGTCATCCTGTTGCGTACCTGCGGATCTGTACCGGGTGCCTGCGAGCGTTGGTCTGCCGGATCTGCCAACCGTTGAGATTGTGCTACAGTCCTCTGCCCGGCATCACCCGGATATAGGTTCAGACCGGATCGCAAGGCTGGCAGAATGCACCGCAGAGCAACTACAAGCTGCCGGGTAATGGCTATCGAAAGATAAAAAAATCTGGCCCCCGAAAGGGCCAGCGAAAGTGATGAAGCAACAGCAGGCGTTGCTTCATGGGCTGAACGGTCTAACGGGCGCAGCTGGCCGTTAGTCAAAAATCTCCGGGGTGATGGGTTCCAGCTCAATAATCCGCTGTCGATAGAGCGGCGGAACCTCAGCTTTACTATTTTTACGGTAGTTAACGCAAACGATAGTGCCTTCCCCCTCTGCGGCAACCGCGTTATGTTCCGGGCTCCAGATCAGGTGTTCCATGGTATAGCGGTCATGTTCCAGCCGGGTCACCCGACAAGCTGAGATGACGCTGCCGGGAAACGTCAGCGGGATTCGATAGCGAATGCGGCTGTCACGCAGAATCGGGCCGACATCGGTTTCCTGCATCACGGCGGTAAAGTCACAGCTGCGAAAATAGTCGATCCGGGCACTTTCAAACCAGCGCAGATACACCAGATTATTGACATGTTGGAAGGCATCCATATCGCCCCAGGCGATCGGGATCTCCATGCTGATTGGAAAACGTTGCAGAATCTCACTACTCATCTTATATATGCCTGTCTATCCATCGGCGTTGTGCCGGCGTTATGATCAATTATGCTGTGCTACCACTAGCGCGACAGGTCTATTTAGATTTAATCTGCCGGATAAGTAAAATCTTTAATTATTATTCACTCTATAAATTTAAGTTATAGATCTCATGAGGCATTATGATTTCTCAGCGGCTATTAACCGGGTTAAGCTGGACTGATGATGTGCTTGAGGATCTGCTTAAAGATCTGCTTTAAGTTCTACTGATAGGAGCAACCGGTTTATGGAAATTCGCCAGATTCGTTACTTTCTCGCGGTGCAGGAAACCGGCAGCTTTACCAAAGCGGCAGAGAAGATGTTTGTTACTCAGCCAGCCCTGTCCGCGGCGATAAAAACCCTGGAGGAGGAGCTGGGCGTTGAACTGCTGCACCGAAGCCATAAACAGGTCACCCTGACCCCCGCCGGATCACGTTTCAGAGACCGGGCCTTCTCGATTCTGGCGGAGTGCAGCGCGGCTAAAAGTGAGCTGATGAATACGCCCCGGCCACGGCAGTTAAGAATCGGTATGCTGGATACCCTGAACACCCCGCCGATCAATAACCTGCTGCATGAGTTTCATACCACCTACCCGGAAACAGAGCTGCATCTGCAGACCGGCAGCAAAGTAGAACTGGCAAATAAGCTGGGACAGGGCAGGGTGGATATGTTGCTGACGTCGATGGGCGGCGATGATTTTTCACAAACCCAGTTGCCGCTTTATCAGGAACGCTTTCAACTGATGGTGTCCCGGCAGCATGACCTGGCTAACCGTGCCAGTGTTCGCCTGGCCGATCTGCATGGTTTGCCGATGGTGCTGCGCAAAAACTGTGAAGTGTTGCATGAGGGCAAACGGGTTTTTCTCGCCGAACAGGCTCAACCGCGGATCACCTGCCGCACCGACAATGATTCGTGGGCGCTGACCATGGTGCGCAATAATCTGGCGGCGGCAATTATGGCGGAAACCGTGACCGAGCCGGGAACAGTGAGTATTCCGATCTCTGATTTTGGTCTGACTCGCACCGTAGCCTGTGTCTGGCGGGAACATTCGGATCAGGAGATGGTGCAGCTGTTTACGGTGTTTGCCGCCCGGGACAGCTGGCGCGGCGGGCTTAAAGTTGGTTAGCTGCCCGGCGGTCGAGATTGAATCATATCCAGACGGATACGCCGCTGTGTGCCGTGTTCATCGGCGGCGATCAGAAACTCTTCACCGTTACAGGTATCGATGGTCAGATAGCGCAGCTTTTGCCTCAGGATATGACCGTCACTGTTCTGCCAGATCACCAGATCAACGAGGTTACGCATACAGGCCAGTTCATAACTGTCATGCAGGGCGCATAGTATGGGGGTATAGTCGTTCATCCACTGAGCATAACATATTGATCCGCTATTGATCACACCTGCTGTTTAGCTCATCGGGCTGTGCCTGCACCGTTTCATAACAGAGTCCGCAGGCGGTGTTGATAGCGGTCGCTTGTCGCACCGCTTCGATAGTGGTGAGTTGCTGCTGCTTCAGGATATCGATAAATGCTTGTCGGCGGATATTTCGACAGGCGCAGACCCAGGTGTCCGTGGTGTCAAAAGTGGGCCGGAGTGCAGGAGTACCCATTATGATTATCCTTTTCGTTTCTGTCATAGCTACAATACTGATAACTGGGCGTAAACCGTTAAGCCGCAGATGCAACCGGTGTTGCTATAACGTATCGGCGTTAAGATATGAGCTACCAGCGCCTTTAGCGGCGCTTCCGGAATAGAAACTGAGGATACCAGATGGATATGGATGAGACAGTCATTCTGTTTATCGCTTTGGATAGCGACGATGTAAAACAACTGAAAAGTGTGCTCGATACTGTTCTGGACAGTGTTCCGACCGCCCTGCTGGTTGCCGGGGGAATGGACCAGGCAATCTCTCTGATTGAGTCTCAGATGGTTCATATTGTAGTGCTGGATCAGCGTACGGACGAACCGCTGGCCCATAGCCGGTTGCAGCAGCTAATGGAGCTGAACCCCCAGTTGGAAGGCTTTCTGTTGACCGTTGATTGTCAGTATGAGCCAGCGGGGCAGGTGGCTGCCGATGGTCTGGTACATCACTATATTCAGTTTCCATCAGATCCGCAGATCCTCGGTTATCGGATGCGTCAGGCGCTGCGGGTCGCCAGGTTAAAACAGGAACTTTTGTATCTTCGCCGGGATCTGCATCGGGATTTTGATACGCAGCGGGAGCGGTTTATTTTGCGGCAAAAGAAACTGGTTGAGCGGGTACAAGCGGATGGAGAAAAAATTAGTCAGTCGCGCAAGCAGCTAGATGAAGCGAATCAGCAACTGGCCGATGGTTACCGCCAGATGGTGCGGATGTTTTCCAACCTGACATTACGGCGGATGGGGCAAAAAGTCAGTGGCTTGAACCAGCGGTTAAACCAGATGGTGAGTCTGCTGGCGGAAAAGTGCGGCCTGGATGAGGCGGATAAAAAACACCTGATAATGGCCTGGATGCTGAGAAATGTGGGCAAGCTGAGTTTCAGTGACCATCTGCTAGCAACCCCCTATCTGAACTTACGCCCGGAGGAGCAGCGCGAATTTCAGCGTCACCCGGATAATGCGTACACCGCCATGACTATCGTCAGGCCCCTCGACCGGGCGGCGACGCTGGTGCGACAACATAAAGAGTATCTCGATGGCAGTGGTTACCCTCTGGGGCTTAAAAGTGCGCAGATTGAGCCTGCTGCGCAGATACTAACTGTATTGAATGACTATACTGAACTCACCTCCGGGCGCTACGATCATCGCCAACTGAGCGCCACAGAAACGCTGGCATTTATGCGGAACAGAGCGCCTGAGCGGTACAACCAGAATGTCGTGAATGCGCTGGAAAAGGTGATGAATGATCTTAAACCGATCACTGACCTCTATAACGATAAGCGGGTTTCGAGTATGGATCTGAAACCGGGCATGACGCTGACCCGGGATCTGATCAGTCACGATGGCGTTTTATTATTGGGGCATGGCGAGGTACTCGATCAGCGCACCATTGATCGGATCAGAGATCTTGAATACAACTTTTCCGAATACTTTCATCTGTTTATCGAGTAGTTATAAACCGCTGATTATGTGTGTGCCAGTTCACCCGAGAGCCGCAACGGTGGGGATGGTTCGGTAACCACCTTCATGGTTGGCCATTCCAGAAGCTGCAGTTTGCCACTCTCGGTTTCAACCAGAGCGGTACAGTGCTCGACCCAGTCGCCATCATTGCAGTAGAGCGCGCCTTTCAGGTGGGTAAAGCCCGCCTGATGTATATGACCGCCGATATAGCCGTCCAGAGACTGACGACTGGCTTCGGTGCAGGCGGCTTGCTGAAAGTGTTCAATATAGCGCTGAGCAGTACTGAAACGCTGTTTTATCATCGCTGCCAGCGAGCGATAGGGCATATTCAGCCATTGACGCAGTTTGTTATAACTGCGATTCAGCCAGAGCAGCAACTGATGGCCCTGATCTCCCAGTAACAGCATGAGTGGATGGATGCGCACATGGCCATCGAACTCATCACCATGGGACACCAGAAAACGGCGGCCATCACGGGTTTTGTGGATCGCCTTACGTCGAATCTGTAGCTTGCCCAGTTTCAAACCACAGATTTTACGCATCGGCGCATCATGGTTGCCGGGAATATAGATAATCTCACAGCCATCTTTTGCCATCTGCCAGAACTGGCCGATCAGCAACTGCTGATCCTGGGGCAAAATCGCTTTTTTGCGCATCGCAGCAAGATCGATAATATCGCCCACCAGATAAAGCTTTTTCGGCGCGAGTTGGGTCAGGGCTTCGCTCAGAAGTTTCGCCTGACAATCCGGGGTTCCCAGATGCACGTCTGAGATAAACATGGTACGGATATTCTGCATATCACTGTCCATCAATCAGTTTGTGGGCAGTATGGCGGTTGTAAATGACAGAGGCCTTTAAAAAAGATGAACAGATCGTTACACAAGGCTGTGGATAAATCAGTTCAAAGCGCTATGTCGGAACACCACAGGCGATTAGAATAGCGCCATGACAACATCACCCACATACTGGCACTCGCGATTACAGCAGCTTGATCAGCAACTTGTTGCCACGGCACACCTGTGGCGGCCGCAGCCATTTAAGCTGCACCGGCCCGAGTGGTGTAATCACTATCCTGAGCTGACAGAAGCGTTGCTGGCACTGGATGAACGGCAACTGGCCTGCCTTAATCATGACTCCGAAGCGCTGCAGGACTGGATCGGCCACTACCTGCCGCAGATCGCATCCCTGCGGCAGTTATGCCGCTTACCTGAGCGTTCGTCAGCTGAATACTGCCCCCCGGAGAACCGCTTTTTTGATGGTATGCCCGGACGCAAACGGACGCAGATCGAAGCGTTTGCCCGGGGGATCGGGCCGGTGCAATCACCACTGCTCGAATGGTGCGGCGGCAAAGGGCATCTGGGTCGCCTGCTGGGGCGGAGCTGGCAACAACCGGTGACCACCCTGGAATGGAACGCTGAACTGTGTCGTATGGGTGAACAGCAGGCCCGGCGCCTGAATATTCCTCAACAGTTCAGGGTGATCGATCTGTTACAGCCGGATCTTCAGTTGAAAGCTGCGGGCCATCACGCTATCGCTCTGCATGCGTGCGGTGAGCTGCATCGCACACTGGAACGGGTTGCGATTGATCAGCATCTGGATGCGCTGGATCTGGTGCCCTGTTGTTATGCGTTTGGCGTTGAACATCGATACCGGCCGAGAACCGCGGGCTTATCACTGCAGCTGAGCCGGGATGACCTGCGTCTGGCGGTCACCGAAACCGTGACCGCCGGTCAGCGGGAAGTGCTCAGCCGTGACCGGGAGATGGCCTGGAAACTGGGCTATATTGAACTACGCAACCGGGTGCAGGGCAGTGACCAGTATCGACCCATGAAACCGGTATCAAAACCCTGGCTACAGCTCAGTTATAGCGAGTTTTGTCATAAGCTCGCTGAGCGCGAACAGTTTCAACTGCCTGTAGAAACACAATGGGCAGCAGCGGAAGCACTTGGCTGGCGGCGTTATGATGCCGTGATGCGTTTATCACTGCTGCGCAACTGTTTTCGCCGGGCGATTGAGCTCTGGCTGGTGTTGGATCTGGCCTGCGATCTTGAGTCCCATGGCTATCATGTTGAGCTGGGTACCTTCTGTGATCGCTCCGTCACACCGCGCAATATTATGCTTTCAGCCCGAAAAAGGGAGTCCAGAAGTGAAATCAGAAACACTGACTGATGAGCAACTGATTGCCCGTATCAAAGCCTGCGATCTCTGTCTGCCCCATCTGCCGGATGGCGTGCGTCCGGTATTCCAGTTTGATCCCGGCGCAAGGATTTTAGTCGCTGCTCAGGCCCCTGGCCGGCGGGTGCATGAAACCGGCATCCCCTTCAACGACCCCAGTGGTGAACGTTTACGGGAGTGGATGGGGATCAGTGCTGAAATCTTCTACGATCCGAAACAATTGGCGATCCTGCCGATGGGATTCTGTTTTCCCGGCACGGGTAAGTCGGGTGACCTGCCGCCACGCAAAGAGTGCGCACCCCAATGGCGCCAGCAACTGCTGGACCGTCTGCCCAACCTGCAACTGATACTGGTGATCGGCCAGTATGCCCAGGCCTGGCATCTGCAAGAGAAGGGATCAGTCACAGAGATCGTTTCCCGCTGGCGGGATTATTGTTGTCAGGGCCAGTCCCCGGCAGTGTTCCCCATGCCTCATCCCAGCCCCAGAAATAACATCTGGCTGAAACGCAACCCGTGGTTCGAAGCGGAGTTGGTGCCGGAGCTGCAGAAGCGGGTGAGGGAAATAGTTGCTAGTGGTTAGACCGCAACGAAGAGCGCGTTGCTTGCTAGACGTCGCTACGCGACTTGTTAGAAAAAGCATACAGCAAAGAGACATATTGGTTTTATCTTTGCTACTGTGGGAGGCGCGCCCTCGCGGCGGCTATAGCTATACACTGCGTCTTTATCGAAATAATCAATTAAGCAGTCCTATTGTTCCTTATTTTGCTTTTGGTTGCTTGTTTTACTCTTTTCCACGATCAATCATAAGTCCTTTTGGTTTTGATAACTCGCAAAACTCTTCGGCTGTGTATTTCATTATAAGCGCTGAAATACCACTGGCTAATAGAGGAATTCCGATTTTGAAATCCCCCATCGTGGTGACCACAGCAGCAGAGAAATATCCTTCGTTAAACACTTTTGGGACTCGGTTTTTCCAAAGCTTGTAAATAGTACTATCTGGATTACAGAAAGTTTTCCAAGCAATACGTTTGATTATTCCAAAGGCCGTTTTGCCAATTTTTTGTGGTTCTTCAGCTTTATCAGGTGAAGGTAGAAGCTTTCTATCTGGGGGAGGGAGTTGATTTAGCGAATAGGCTCTTACATCTCTCAAAAGGTCAATGCTTGCTGTTGGGATAGAGTTACCTATAAATTGAAAGATTTCAGTGTCAGAGTTACGCTGAATTAGTAATACTGCTTTTGCTTGAATCTCTTCAATATTCATTGCTAAGTCATTTGTACCAATCAGCTCGGTTAGAATACATTCCTCTTCAATTCGCTCAATCAGGCGCTTTTGGAATTGATGCTTTGTTCTTTCAGAGCTTATATTATTGATTTTCTCTATAACTTCTTTGATTAAAGTTTTGGCTGTGGAAGTATCTTTAGATCTTAAATGGCACACTGCCAATAGGCTTGAGGCTTCTAAATATAAGCGAGTATTAGAAGCCGATAATTTTCTTATTCCAATAAATCCTCTTTGAGCATAAGAAATTCTGTTGGCATCTAAGCAAGATTCGAAAGCCCAAAGTTTTGCACGTAGCAATCTATGGTGCTTTCTCCATTCATTAGGGAATAGTCTTTGAATTTGTGTTGCTAATTCAATCGCCTTATCCGTATCACCAGAGTGAACAGCTCTTTTAAGCTTCAATTCCAAAGGTTTGAGCTTGCTTAACTGATATTCTGTAAGTTTTGAGTTCATTCTTCCCTCTAGAACCTAACAGCTAGTTTAGAAGTTATATTCTACAGAATAATGAACTGTAGTGACTGCTTCTCTGACCTTATCTGCTTTCAAGCATAAGTCTTGTGATTCAAATAAATCAAAAAGCCTAATTTTTCATTGAAATGAACGTCTCAAAACAAAAAAGAGAGCCAATGGCTCTCTTCTCTTTATGCTTTTTTCTTTCCGCTTTTTCTAGCTACTAACAACTAACAACTAGCAAGTCGCGAAGCGACGTCTAGCTACTGCCTTTAAACAGTGCTTTTTTGCTGCGTTCTAGCGACTCATAACGCCGTCAGCTTCGTCCCTTTCTGCGGTAGTGGTAGTGCAGGTAATCCCCCGCCGATAACCCCCAGATGCTTTTCCATTAGCTGGCGCATTTTGTCGGTTTCGCCGAGGTTTTTCAGCAGTCTTGCCAGTTCGCTCAGGGTTTCGGCTCTGGGGCTTTGCTCCAGGCTTTGCTCGAAGTAGGTGATCGCTTTGCCCCAGTGCTGGTTACGTTGTGACAGGCGTCCCAGGGTTAGCAGCAGATCGGGGTTGAGCGGGTCATCTTTGAGCCAGCTGCGGGCAGTCTCCAGCTGTTTCTTCGGGTTGTCCCCTTCGATGCGGCCATAAAGGTTGACCAGCTCGTTGTCCCAGTTGCGCTTGATCAGGTCACGGATCACCGGTTCCGCTTTGGCTTCTGCGCCGATGCTCACCAGCAGACGGGTATAGTGGCGGGCCAGTTGATCGTCCTGGGTCAATTGACCGGGCATGTTATGCCAGGTTTCTGCCAGGGCTTTGCGCTTCTCGTCGGAGGAGGCGCTGTCCGGCAGGACGATACTCAGCTCCAGCAGTTTCTGGTAGCACAGCTGTTCGGTTTGCAGCAGCTTTTCAGGTTTCAGCGCTTTGTTTTTGCGCAGCTCCGGGATCAGTGCCTGCAGTGACTGCCAGTCGTTCAGTTGAATGTAAACCTTGCGTAGCAGCTTCATCACGTAGGTGTTTTTCGGCGCTTTTTGACGCAGGCTGAGCAGGGTAGCCAGACTGGGCTCCAGTTGTCCCCGGGCTAACTGGGTCTGCGCCTGATTGATGCCAACCGTGATCTCTGCTTCCGGTGTGGAGGCTCTGGCTTTTTGCAGCAGTTCGTCACAGGCTTTTTCATCGCCCTGTTCCTGAGCTGCATGGGCAGCCGCCAGATAGTTGATGAGTGGCAGGTCGGCATTATCCGCAGAGATGGAGAGCAAACGCTGTGCCTTCCACCAGTTACCTTCTGATAGGGCGATCAGGCCTTTAAGGGTTTTGTCATGGGCGATGCGGCTTTTACGACTGCCGCTCCAGAGACGCAGATGTGCACCTGATTTGAGAGAGCGCTTGAACAGGTTGATGCCCCAGTGCAGGGCGAAAAACAGTGCGACGATCAGTACCAGAAAGACCCACAGGCTCATCTCAACGGTGGTCTGGCCGTAGGCAAACAGGGTATAGCCGGAATCCTGGATCATCTTCTGACCGATCCAGGTACCGGCAAACATAAAGGCCAGCAGCAGGATAAATATGCGTTTCATCAGGCAGCCCCCTCTTTCAGCTTGCGCATCTCTTTGAGGTAGCTCTTCAGGGCTTTCAGTGATCCGGAGATATCCGGCATCTGCGGAGCCACTTCAACCTGTTCCAGGTCTTTCAGGGCTTTCAGCAGGGCCTGGGTATTACTGTGGTTCTGTTCAAAGTAAGTCCCCACCCACTGCTGCGCCTTTGTCAGGCTGTTGAGGTAGCTTTTCGGTTTCCGTTGCAGCAGCGACAGTTGTGCCTGCTCCAGCATCAGGTGCAGGTTTTGCTGCAGATAGTAACTTTGCTGCGGGGACAGCAGCGGTTCGACTGGCTCGCTGCGATCCTGAATAACGATCAGTTTGCTGGCTTTATCGGACAGTGTTGCCCAGGCCTGCTTGATATCGGCACTCCAGCTGGCGGCAAACTCCTCGCTGTTCACCTGATCCAGCAGCTCCGGCAGTTTGTGTTGTTCGGTCAGCGGAATCACCTGCAACTGATCCACCTGTGTGCTGAGTGCTCCCAGACGCAGGAACACGCCTTCGGTATCCAGTTGAGGCACCGCTTCCAGTGCAGCAATATCGGCGGCGACTGCTTTGCGAATATCGTAGATGGTGACATCGTCGGTTTCGCTGAGAATCTTATCGGCGGAGCGCAACAGTTGCAGTGCGCCGTTTGGTGTTTGCTCCATCAGCACCCGCTGGTTGGCCAGTCGCAACAGATATTCGACTTCGGCCAGCAGCCAGTCAGCCCGGTCATTCTTTTGTGCTGCGGTGACCTGTTGAATACTGCGGGTCAGGCGGTCCTGAAGCTCGTTGATATTGGCCTGATCCTGGGTTGATTTACTCTGCAGGGCTGACAATTTCTGATTCAGTGCCCCGAGTTGCTGATTAAACTGCTGCTGGCTTTTCTCCAGAGTACCGCTCAGTTCAGCAGCGGCATCTTGCCGGGTCTGCTGCAGCTGGTTTTTTTCCTGCAGTTGCAGCCAGTAGAGATAGCCGACCCCGGCCAGGGCGATCAGTGCCAGCAACAGCGCGATGCGGCCGGCCCAGCTGGCTTTCTGTTTTGGCTGCTCTTTTACCGGAGGTTCTTTCACCGGTGCTTCAGTTGCGTGTGGCGCTTCCTGTTTTGGCTTACCCGCAGTCGGTTTCTCTGGCTTCTCTGCAGCAGTTTTCTTTGTCTCTGATGGCTCTTCAGCTTGCGACTCTGCAGTATCAGGCTTATTGGCGGGGGCGTTCTCCTTTTCGATCAGCTCTCCCTCAATCACTTCTTCTGGTTTTTCTGAAGTGGCTGGATTGTTATTCCCGCTTTTTTTCATGTTCTGTCATCCATATCGATAGTCGATAAAACTGTTTCTGCCATGGCCTGATTATCCGGCCCGCTGGCGGTAATAACCCGAGTATAGCCTAACTCGTTTGCAATTCGGGCAACTCGCTCACTGGGTACCACCAATGTTGTACGCTGCAGCGTCTTGAGACCGTGCTCAGATATGAGTTTTGTCAGATTGTTGAGTGCTTCTCCGCTGGTCAGTAACACCGCAGCAAAGGGTTTTTCTCCGATAGTACTGCTGATCTGTCTGGAGGTATAGGGGGGGAGACTGCGCCGGTAGAGATCAGCATAATCAACCCGGGCACCGCGCTGGCTGAGTTGTTGCGCCAGGGTTTCCCGTCCCCCGGCGCCGCGCATAATTAAGACCCGGTGTTCGTCAACCTGCTGCAGTTGTGGCAGGGATAGCAGCGCCTCGGAGTCATAGCCTGCGGCTGACTGAAGGGCGGTAATACCATAGGTTTCCAGCTTAATTGCTGTTTGACGGCCGATAGCCAGCCATTGAATGCCTATCGGTAGCTGCGGCCAGTACTGGTCGATCAGATCCATCCCGGCGGTGACTGCATTGGCGCTGATAAAGATCACCGAGTGGTAGAGATCCAGATCCATAATCCGGCTTTTTAAAAGAGCGAAGCCCGGATCAGATTCGTTCACCGGGGTGATTTCCAGCAATGGCAACTGAACTGGGTCAAGCCCAAGACTGGTGAGCAACTCGGCCTGCCCGGCGGCCTGGTGCGCGGGGCGGGTGACCAGTATCCGGGGGTTAGCCATTCTGCTGATAAACGTCTGCCAGAATCTTATCGGCACCGGCTGCCAGCAGGCGTTCTGCCAGTTCGATCCCCATCGCTTCAGCATTATCCGGGCTGTTGCGTAACTCATCCCGCAGGACCTGAGTTCCATCGGTGCTGGCTACCAGACCGCGCAGGTACAGTTCATCACCGGCTTCATTGAGGGTGGCATAACAGGCGATAGGTACCTGACAGCCGCCTTCCAGACGACGGTTCATGGCCCGCTCGGCGGTGACGCGGTAGGCGGTTTGCTGATCATGCAGCGGTTTGAGCAGTTCGATAGTGGTTGCATCATCGCTGCGACACTCGATGCCCACGGCGCCCTGGCCTCCGGCCGGAAGGCTCTCTTCCGGGGTGATCTCGCTGGCGATCCGGTCGGCCATCTCAAGGCGCAGCAGACCTGCAGTTGCCAGGATAATTGCGTCGTACTGGCCTTCGTCCAGCTTGCGCAGACGGGTGTTGACGTTGCCCCGCAGGGTTTTGATCTGCAGATCGGGACGGGCGGCTTTCAGTTGTGCTTCCCGGCGCAGCGAGGAGGTGCCGACGACTGCCCCCTGAGGCAGTTCATCCACTGTTTTGTAGTGGTTAGAAACAAACGCATCGGTGGGCTTTTCCCGCGGGCAGATGACTGCCAGCCCCAGACCTTCAGGAAACTCCATGGGTACATCCTTCATGGAGTGTACGGCGATATCGGCTTCATTGGCCAGCATTGCAACTTCCAGCTCTTTAACGAAAAGCCCCTTGCCGCCAATCTTCGATAGGGGGGAGTCCAGCAGTACATCCCCTTTGGTGGTAAACCCCATGAGTTCTACCTTGATGCCGGGATGAAACTTCTCCAACTCAGCTTTAACATACTCCGCCTGCCACAGGGCGAGGGGGCTTTGACGGGTGGCGATACGGACTACTTTATCGGTCATACAGAATCCTGGAGGGCATTTGCCCGGTCAACTACGCAAAATAATTACCGATTTTAACAGATAAGCGGGCAGGTAACAGCTGATCGGACATGCGGGAGGGGGGCAGGTTGCTGTATAATGCCCGCCATTGATTCAGGACAAGATCCGCCAGCCATCGGCGCGGATGACAGATTTGAGGTTTCAGCATGAGTGAAGAAAAAACTAACCAGCAATGGGGTGGCCGTTTTAATGAGCCAACGGATGCCTTTGTTGCCCGTTTTACGGCGTCGGTGCAGTTTGATCAGCGGATGTACAAGCAGGATATTCAGGGGTCAGTCGCCCATGCAAAAATGCTCACTAAGGTGGGGGTGCTGACCGAAGCCGAATGTGCCGATATTCTTCAGGGACTCAGTGAGATTGAGACCGATATTGATAATGGCAACTTCGAGTGGTCGATCGAGCTGGAAGATGTGCATATGAATATTGAAGCGGCGCTGACCAAAAAGATCGGCATCACCGGTAAGAAACTGCATACCGGCCGCTCCCGCAACGATCAGGTTGCCACCGATATCCGCCTCTATGTACGTGATGAGATCGATAATGTGCTGGCTGAGATCAGTCGTCTGCAGCAGGGGATTGTAGGCCTTGCCCGGCAGGAAGCGGATACTGTGATGCCCGGATTTACCCATCTGCAAACGGCTCAGCCAGTGACCTTTGGGCACCACCTGATGGCCTGGTTTGAAATGCTCAGTCGGGATTATGAGCGGTTTGTCGATTGTCGTAAGCGGGTTAATATTCTGCCGCTCGGTGCGGCGGCACTGGCTGGGACGACCTATCCTATTGACCGTCATATGACCACTGAACTGCTGGGTTTTACCGCTCCGACGGAGAACTCCCTGGATTCTGTCTCTGATCGTGACTTTGCTATCGAGTTTTGTGCGGCTTCCAGTGTGCTGATGATGCATATGACCCGCTACTCTGAAGAGCTGGTGATGTGGGCGTCGGCGCAGTTTAACTTTATCAATCTGCCGGACCGCTTTTGCACCGGCTCCTCCATTATGCCGCAAAAGAAAAACCCGGATGTGCCCGAGCTGGTGCGCGGTAAGAGTGGTCGTGTCTATGGCCATCTGATGTCTTTGTTAACACTGATGAAGTCTCAGCCACTGGCTTACAACAAGGATAATCAGGAAGATAAAGAGCCACTGTTTGATGCGATCGATACGGTCAAAGGTTGTCTGCGGGCTTTTGCCGATATGGTGCCGGCTATTGAAGCAAAACGAGACAATATGCGTGAAGCAGCGTTGCGGGGGTTCTCCACCGCTACCGATCTGGCTGACTACGTGGTACGCAAGGGGATTCCATTCCGTGATGCCCATGAAATTGTCGGCAAAGCGGTGGCTTACGGTATTCAGCAGAACAAGGATCTGGGAGAAATGACCCTGGAAGAGCTGCAACAGTTCTCCGGTCAGATCAGCGAAGATGTCTTCGATGTGCTGACACTGGATGGCTCTGTCAGTGCCCGTGATCATATAGGCGGTACCGCTCCGAATCAGGTACGCCAGGCCTGCGACCGGGCTGAACAGATGCTGTCACAACGTAGCAAATAGTAAAAATACCGTATTGTCGAACCCGCTAAGGTGAGCCCTGGCGGGTTTTTTGTAGTTTTATTACCCAGCGTGGGATATACAGATAGGCCTTTAGTTGTATAACAGGGTAGATTAGTCGGATATCGGGTTGACCCTGAACTATATTTTCACGAGTTAACAGGCAAATAATAAATAATGGAATATTAACGGGCTGGCGGAGTTCACATGAGACTGAATATCACCCATAAAATGATTGTTGGCTTTGTCCTGATGGTCGTTTTTATCATGGTTGTGGGGGCTGGAGGGGTAGGCGCGATACAGCTGATCTCGCAGAAGTTTGAGAATGTTACCCAGAATGTAGTGCCCTCGCTGACCGATGGTTTACGACAATTGGTGCGGCTTGAGGAAGCGAACAATGAGCTGTTTGCGGCGCTGTCGGAAAAGCGTGTCAGAGAGCTTAATCTGCAACGTGAATCATTTAAACAGCAACTGGAACAGTTCAGGGTCGATCAGCAGGCATTAGCTGAACGGGTGGCACAGGATGAGGTGCTGAGCGAGTCACTAAATCAGGTGGCTGCACGGGTTGATCAGTACTTCTCCCTGGCCGATACCGTGCTGCTTGAACAGAGGAATATTCTCGACAACGAGCGGCATATCATTGATGCGGATATAAAGCTGCGTAAGGCCGATAATGCGATTTCTACCTCATTGAGCAGGCTTCAGGTTGATTATAGCGGAACGCCGATTGCCGCGGCGGGTAAGGAACTGGCCAAGACCATAGGCATTTTCCGTTCCCGTCTGATGAACTTCAGCCGTACCCAGGCGATGGGGCGGTTGGAAAAAGTACTGGCCACCAGAAAAGGGGATATTCGCAAGGATTATGAGAAAATTATCCGCTTAGGCGGGCCGTTCCGCTCAGCGCAGGATGATATTAATGTCTTTGAGCAGCAGTTTTACGGAGAGGATGGGCTGATCGCTTATCTGCGCGTGATGAGTGCGGCGCAAAAGGCGCAGAGTGCCCGTCTGGAGCAGACTTATCAACTGATCGCTGAGACTCGCGCATCCGTTGAAGATTTTATAACGAAGAATAATCAGATTCTTAATGATGCCCAGGAACAGGCCAGTCAGGAAGTGTTTACCGGCCGGTTACTGATCATCGGCTTGTCGCTGGGCGCGGTGATATTTGCCCTGATCGTCGCGATTGTGCTGGTGCAGACTATCCGCCTGCCTCTGGCGCATATCCGCAAGACGCTGAGTGCTGTGCGCGAAGGTAATTTGAATGTCACCTTTGACGTGAGCCGTCAGGATGAGTTTGGTGATCTGAGCGGCTATCTCAATGAGGTGGTGTCGAGTCTGAAGTCGATATTACAACAGGTTGCAGATGGCGCTGAGCGGTTGTCTACGGTGGCCAATAAGAATGCCTCTATCAGCCAGCAGACAACGGAGTCTATGAACCTGCAGAGTATGCAACTGGAGCAGACCTCCTCGGCCGCTGTGGAGATGGAGCATAGTGTTTCTGAGGTGGCCGGGCACAGTAAGACGACATTGAATGCGGTCCATGAGTTTGAAAACCTCAGTCATGATGTCAGCCAGCAGATGCGTGACACTGTCGACAGTATTGAAAAGCAGGCCCGGGGAATCGATCAGGCGATGGGAGTCAGTCAGGAGATGGCTACATTTGGCAATCAGATCGTGATGATTTTGACAACCATTAAGGATATTGCGGAAAAAACTAATCTGCTGGCGCTCAATGCCGCGATTGAAGCGGCCCGGGCGGGAGAACAGGGCAGGGGTTTTGCGGTGGTTGCCGATGAGGTGAGGGGATTGGCCGGGCGTACCCGGGACTCGGTGCAGGATATTCAGGACATGGTGGGGAATATGCAGAGTGCTATTCTGCGGGTTACTGAAGTGATGGATCAGAGTTATCAGCAGACCCAGGCCTGTGTTGAGCATGCGGGGCGTTCTCAGGGGGTACTGCAGTCGATGAATGAAGCGGTGGCGCATATCCGTGAACTCAATGCCTTCATTGAAACCGCAGCCACTGAGCAGACGGATGCGGTGGCGGAGGTCAGCCAGACGCTGGTCTCGATCAGTAACGCTGCGGCAGAAACCACAAAAGGGGCGGAGAGTGCAGCTGAAAGTAGTCAGACTCTGCTTGATGTTGCCCGTCAGCAGCAATCGTTACTGGCACGTTTCTCTATATGACACGATTCCTGTGACGCTATAACCGCCCGGACTTTTCCGGGCGGTTACCCATAGCTTTAACTACCCAACCTGAGGAGAGCGGCGATGACCTCTGATGCACAACCGGGTAAATTGCCACACTGATTCGATACCTCACTATAACTATAATCATCACTGGCCTGCATAAAAGGCTGGATGCTGGAGCGTGCATGAGACTGAATATTACCCACAAACTAACAGCCGGCTTCTCTTTAATGGTGCTGTTTATCATCGTAGTCGGAGCGGGTGGTTTGTTTGGCAGTAAAACTATTTCGAATCACTTCTTTAATGTTTCTGACAATGTGATCCCTTCACTGTCCGGTAGCTTTCAGCAGCTGATCTATCTGGAAGAGGTTAACTCTGAACTGTTTGCGGCATTGTCACAGGACCGGATTAAGGAACTCAACGAGAAAAAGAAGGCTGTCAAGGCGAGGATCGCTCAGTTTAATGATGCGCAGGTTGTTGTGGCTGAAAAAGCGGCTGGTGACCCAGAGTTGAAAGCCAGTATCGATAAGGTTCAGACCGTCAGCAGAGAGTTTTTTGCCGTGACCGAGAAAGTGATGGCTGACCGGAAGCAGTCGCTCATTCTGGAGTTTCAGACCCGACAGGCAGAGATTGATTTTCAGGGGCTGGGGAATACTCTCAACCTGTGGGTAAAATCCCTGTACGAGAATCAGGTGGATCAGAGAGTGCTGGACAAAGCGGATGACCTGATGGTGGCGTTCAGTATGCACCGTTTTCATCTGGTGGATTTTCAGCGCACCAATGATATTACCAGGCTGGAGAAAGAGCTGAAAGACAATCAGGGAAAGCTGAAGCAGGCGCTGGCGGCGATCGGCTCTGACGTTCCCAATATCCATCTGTTAAAACGCACCATCAATTCAGTCAATAACCATCTTTATCAAGAGGGTGGGCTGGTTGACTATTACAAGCAGAGGGCTAAGGCTGAGGCTGAGCTTGCGCAAAGCCTGACAAAAACCGATAGCCTGATTTCGCAGGCGCGTGCTGCGGTCAGTGCGTTTATCACAGCCAATAATGAGCTGGCCGGGAATGCCCGGAACGAAGCACAGCAACTGGTTAATTTCAGTCAGGTGGGCATATTAGCGCTCTCTGTGGGGTCCGTCGTGTCTGGTCTGATCGTGGCGATCATACTGATGCAGACTATCCGGGTACCACTGGCGCATATTCATTCGGGGCTGAGTGCATTCCGCAAGGGCGACCTGAGTGTTGTATTTGAGGTTAAGCGCGAAGATGAGTTTGGTGACCTGAGCCGTTACCTGAACTCTGTCGTTGAGGAGCTGAGGGATATCTTGCAGAAAGTCGCTTCGGGGGCTGACCGTTTATCCAGTGTGGCTAACCGCAATGCCTCGATTAGCCAGCAAACGACTGATGCGATGAGCGCTCAGGGGATGAAGCTGGAGCAAACTTCTTCGGCTGCGGTAGAGATGGAGCACAGTGTTTCTGAAGTGGCCGGTCATAGTAAGACAACACTGCAGGCGGTGCATGAGTTCGAAGCTCTGAGTCAGGATGTCAGTCAGCAGATGCTGGATACCGTTGCCAGTATCGAAACACAGGCAAAGGGTATTGATCAGGCGATGGGGGTGAGTAATGAGATGGCAGCGTTTGGTAACCAGATCGTTATGATTCTGACCACGATTCAGGATATCGCTGAAAAAACAAATCTGCTGGCGTTGAATGCTGCTATTGAGGCAGCCCGTGCGGGGGAGCAGGGCAGAGGTTTTGCTGTGGTAGCGGATGAGGTGCGGGGCCTGGCCGGGCGTACCCGTGATTCGGTTCAGGATATTCAGGATATGGTCGGTAACATGCAGAATGCCATCACCCGGGTGTCCGAGGTGATGAACCAGAGCTTCGAGCAAACCCAGAATTGTGTTGAACAAGCGGGTCGGTCACAGCAGGTGTTGCAGGCGATGAATCAAGCAGTGTCCCATATCCGTGACCTCAACGCCTTCATTGAAACAGCGGCGACTGAGCAGGCGCAGGCGGTGGCTGAGGTGAGCCAGACACTGGTGTCGATCAATGCCACGGCAGCGGAGACATCGCAGGGGGCTGTAGTCGCCTCTGAAAGCAGTCAGGAGCTGTTGGATGTCGCCCGTCAGCAGCAGTCCTTGCTGGCACGCTTCGCGATCAGTTGATAAGCGGGCCAGTCTGAGCAACAAAAAAGCCCGTCAGATTCTGACGGGCTTTATTTATGCAACCGCCACCGGCATCAGTTCAGAGTGATATCCACCATCAGATCGTTGGCAATCGCTTCGAGTGACTGCTGTAGGTCGTCCAGATCGACTCCCGCAGGAACAGTCAGCTCGGCGTCTGCCTTGAACAGCAGCTCGGCTGACATTGAACCACTGACCAGCTCGGTGGATAACCGCTCAACATTGATGCTGTAACGATTAAGTGCCTGCGAGATCTCCCGGACAATACCGGGCTTGTCGTGGCCGATCAGTTCCAGCGTGATGCTATTGCTCTCGCCGGGACTGTGTGCTTCAGTGCTGCGTTCTGCGACCACCTTCAGGCCTTGAGATTGCAACTGCTGCAGCGCCTCAATCAGCGAGTCTGCGTGGTTTTCCGGAACGGATACAATCAGTATGCCGGCAAATTTACCCGCCAGGCGGGACATGCTGCTTTCCAGCCAGTTACCTTCATTGCTGGCGATGGTCTGGGACAGCTGTTCTACTAGTCCGGGCTTGTCCGGGGCGATCACGGTCAGTACGAGGGATGTCATTATAGTTACTCCTTTATTATACCAGGCCGGATCACTGTCCCCGTTGATATCGGCCGTCATGCCTGCCTGTGACGTACAGGCGTATCAAACTTTGCGAGTAGAGCGGATCGGGATACTACCGGATTTACACTCCTGATCTCTATTCAGAAGAATAGCTGCCGCGTGCAAAAAGTGCTGACAACCAGGGGGGATCATCCCATAATTCCACAGATTATTGATTACTTTCGTATTGGTCGCTCTTATTGCCTGCCATCTAACCGCAGCTGTAGGACAGGGATCTATTGGATTATATACACAGATGAGCGGGATTCTCACGGCTTTATGGCCGGTTTTTGCATTGTTATGTATTGGACATATTATTCGCCGGACTGGTTTTCCCGGCGATGGTTTCTGGGAGCCTGCAGAAAAGCTGATCTATTTTCTGCTGTTTCCGACACTGCTGGTTTATAAACTGAGCCTGGCGGATGTCGGAGCTGTTCCGGTTGCTGAGGTTGCCCTGGCGGTAATTCTGCTGCTATTCAGTGGCACGCTGATACTGCTCGGTATTCAGCGTTTCAGACCGCTGGCGAACAGCAGTTTTACCTCGGTTTATCAGGGGGGGATGCGTTTTAATACCTATGTGGGGCTGGCCTCGGGCGCCGCTCTGTTTGGGGATACCGGGGTGGCGGTTGCGGCGGTGATTATTGCGGTGATGGTGCCGCTGTTAAATCTGCTCTGTGTGTTGATTTTTAGTCTCTACACCCGAAAGGACGCCGGATATCTCAGTGCTTTGCTGGCGGTGGTGAAAAACCCGCTGATAGTTGCCTGCTTTGTCGGTATTTTTCTTAATCTGTCGGGTATTGGTCTGCCGTGGATGGTGGCTTCAGTAGCTGGCTTGCTGAGTGGTATCGCTTTACCTCTGGCGCTGTTGGCGGTCGGTGCCGGACTGAATCTTACTGCACTGCGCAAGGCGGGTGGCGCCGTTATCTATAGCAGCATCATTAAACTGGTGCTGTTTCCCTGTCTGATGTTGCTGATCTGCCGGTTGTTTGTTGTTTCTCCCGAGGTCGCTCAGGTATTGATACTCTTTAGTGCGTTGCCAACAGCACCTTCTGCATATGTTCTGGCCCGGCAACTGGGGGGCGATGCCGTACTGATGTCTGCAATCATAACCGGGCAAACACTGCTCTCTATGCTGATAATGCCGGTGGTTTTGTCGATTTTCCCACTTTTTCTGTGAATTTCTGGAAAAAGATGGAACTTATGTCATGGAATTGCTGTCTTCTCTTAAGCTTTTAAAGCATTTGTCGATAAAGCGTATGTAACGTCTTAAAAATACATGGTAAAAATGCTTGTGTTTTTTAGTTTTTATGGAAGAATGTGCGCGCTTTTGACTTAGTGAAATAAACTTTCCGAGCAGTAAAAAAATGAAAAAAGGCCCCGATCTGGTTGTCGTGTTAATCGCTGTGTTTGTACTGGGAACCGTTTTTACAGGTGTCAGTCATGCCGATATCGAGTTTGCCTCGATAGTCGGGCAGGTGTTTAATAACTAAATCCGGTTATTGGGCAGCGTTATAGAAGCGCTGTTCGGTGGCCACTCCTTCCAGTGGTATATCCCAGCTTTCGGTTGTCAGCTGGTCCACTTTCTGCAGGTCATGAGCCAGTCCGATCAGGCGGGTTCCCCTGTTTTTACGCCAGCTCTGTTTAAATGCAAAGGTACGGTCGTAGTAACCCCCTCCCATACCGAGCCGCCCCCCCTCATTATCAAATGCCACCAGCGGCAAAAGCACCAGGTCCAGTGCCCAGGCCGGGCGGCGTGGCGCCCGTATAATTGAAGGCTCTTTGATACCGTAGATGTTATCCGTTAAGAGCGTTTCTTTTTTATATTCAATAAACCAGAGACGGTTATGACGAACCGGATGGAGCACGGGAAGGAAGCACTGTTTACCCTGTTTGCGACAGTAATCGATTACCTGTTCGGCACTGATCTCACCATCGCTGGCAAGATAGAGCGCGATAGTGCGACTGCGGCGGAACTGAGTTAGCCGTCGTAAGGTTGCGAGTAATCCGTGCGCATGCTGACGTTGCTGAGCGGGAGTCAGGCTTCGCCGCGCTTGGCGCATCTGGCGACGCAGATTCTGTTTAAAATCTGTGGCTTTATTCATAGGTTGGGTGCAGCAGAAAAAGAAAAGACTCCCCAGGGTTGCGGCGCTGATATCGGCCCTGAACCCGAAGGTTCAAGGTGGCAGCCTCCGGAGAACATTAGGCTTTCCGTCTGGCGGACATGCACATCAGTTAACCAGGAAGCTTCCAAAAGTGTGATTATCGGCTCAAGGGACTAAATCAGACTACCAATAACCTCAGGGAGCTGGCTCCATTATACCGCTCCGAAACGGAATGTCAGCCTTGAAATAAAACTTAACTGTGCTAACAGATAAATTGGCTGGCTAGTAACCTTATGAAAAGTAAGCTTATTAATTAAAGATGAAAAATATTCATGGCAGGATCAGGGTGCATCCGGCAGTGTCTGCTCAATCAGATGGCTCAACTGATTGAGTCGGGAGTGGGTCTCGTTGCGTTCTGCCGCCTGGTTTGATTGCAGCTCATAGGTGATATTCAGTGCCGCCATCACAGCAACCTTTTCGGAGCCGATGATGCGTCCTCCGGCACGTATCTCCTGCATCTTTTTATCCAGATAGGAAGCTGCTTTAAGTAGCTCTTCTTCGGCTTCCGCCGGACAGGCGACCACATACTCTTTGCCCAGCAGCGTGACGGAGATATTTCGCGGGGAACTGCTCATGCCTGCTGCTCCAGTGTTTTAAGGCGACTGATCATCGCTTCGATTTTCTGCTCTGTCTGCCCGGTGATCTGAAGGCGCTGGTTGCGCTCCTCTTTCAGTGCCGCGATTTGCAGGTGCAGATCCCGGTTTGACTGCTCAAGTTGCTGGCAGTGCCGGATCAGCTCATTGATCTGTTGTTCCAGTTTATCGAACGCTTGCGCAGACATAGGTATAAGACTCAGTTATCAGAGACAGTATGATAAGCGGAAAATGGTTGGTAATCGAGTGCTGTTTCGTGGTGCCACCGTAGTTGAAGTGCTAGGATATGAATCCAGAAAAGTTAAGTCGATACAGAGTAGCTCCGCCATGCCCGAAACGCAGTCCCCCGAAGATTATCTCCCCGAATATTATGAAATGTGCGATGTGCTGGTCGCCGAAGACAGTATGACCAGTAGTGCCGCTGAGTTGCACGGTTTGTTGTGCGGCTATCTGTCCGCTGGTGCCCGCTTCAGTCACGAAACCTGGCTGAAGCTGGCCGCTGAGCTGACTGATATTACAGAATTTCGCCATGAGTCCTCTAAGCTCGCATTTACCGACCTCTATGACGGCGTGGTGGCGCAGCTGGAGCAGGGCGATTTCGGCTTTCAGTTGTTGTTACCCGATGATGATCTGTCCATGGCCGAACGGGCCGAAGCGCTGGGATGCTGGTGTCAGGGGTATCTGACCGGTTTTGGTCTGCAGGGTGGACATACCAATGAATCGCTCTCGGATGAGCTGAAAGAAGCGCTTGCCGATATGGAACAGATCGCTCAGATTGAGCTGGAACCCGAAGCGGACGAAGAGAGTGAGGCGGATCTGATGGAGCTGCAGGAATATGTCCGTATCTCATCGATGATGATCTTTGGCGAGTTTAATGCTCCGCCGTCACCGGAGGAGGTTGCACCGGGTGCAACCCTTCACTAACAGGAGTGACTACCGAGATGCGAATCAGTCAGTCAGGTTTTGCCGCCCGTCGTCAGCAGTTGATGGATCAGATGGCACCGGGCAGTGTTGCGGTTATTCCGGCAGCGGCAGATGTGCCACGTAACCGGGACGTTGAGTATCCCTTCCGTCAGGATAGCGATTTTTATTATCTGACCGGTTTTAATGAGCCGGACGCTCTGTTGCTGCTGATACCGGGGCGGAGTGAGGGGCAGGTGGTGATCTTTTGTCGTGACCGGGACCCTGAGATGGAGATCTGGAACGGGTATCGCGCCGGACCTGAAGGGGTGTGCAAACAGTATGGTGCCGATCAGGCCTATCCGGTAGCCGAAATGGATGAGCGGATGGCTGAGTTGCTGGAGGGCAGGGCTCGGCTTTATTACTCTATGGGAAGCCGTGAAGTGCTTGATGGTCAGGTGCGTAACTGGCTTAACGATATCCGTAAGAAAGCCCGTCTGGGAGCGGTTGCTCCGTCTGAAATCGTTATGCTGGACCACCTTCTGCATGAGATGCGGTTGTTTAAATCAGCGGAAGAGGTCGAAGTGATGCGGGCTGCAGGACGGATTTCAGCTGAAGCCCATGTCCGGGCGATGAAGGCGTGTCAGCCGGGGTTGCTTGAGTATCAGCTGGAGGCGGAGATAACGCATCATTTTGCGATGAACGGCTGTCGCCTGCCTGCTTATTCCTCCATTGTGGGGGGCGGTGATAATGCCTGCGTGCTGCACTATACCGAGAATCGGGATAAGCTGAAAAACGGTGATCTGGTGCTGATCGATGCGGGCTGTGAGCTGGACTACTATGCCGGTGATATTACCCGTACCTTTCCTGTTTCCGGGAAGTTCAGTCCGGAACAGCAAGCGGTCTACGAGCTGGTGCTGAAGTCTCAGTTGGCGTGTATCGAAGCGATTCACCCCGGGGTGCCCTGGATCCGTATCCATGATCTGTCGGTTGAGATATTAACCCAGGGACTGATTGATCTTGGGCTGCTCAAAGGTGATCTGGAGGGTTTGATTGAAAGTGGCGCCTATAAAACGTTTTATATGCACCGTATCGGCCACTGGCTGGGTATGGATGTGCATGATGTTGGTGATTACAAAGTGAATGGCGACTGGCGTCCACTGGAACCGGGTATGGTGATGACTGTGGAGCCAGGCATCTATATTTCTCCACAGAACGAACAGGTGGATAAGAAATGGCGTGGTATCGGTATCCGTATTGAGGATGATGTGCTGGTGACCGAAAATGGCTACGAGATTCTCAGTGCCGGTGTGCCAAAAAGTGTGGCTGAGATCGAGCAGTTAATGGCTCGTTAAGCCTTATGTACAAACATCTTTTTACGCCCGTTGCTGGCGGCCTTACGTTTTAATAACCCGGACGACTATGAAGCAGCATTACGATATTTTGATCATTGGTGGCGGTATGGTAGGGGCCAGTCTTGCTGCGTCGCTGATCCCCGCCGGGAAACGGCTGGGACTGTCTATCGCTGTGGTTGAAGCGTTCCCGATGCCTGATGCCGACAGTGCTGAATACCAGCCCAGTTATGATGCCCGGGCGACGGCGCTGGCCTATGGCAGTCGTCTGATCTACGAACAGATCGGTATCTGGGAGCAACTGCGTGAACATCTCTCTCCCATCACTGATATCCATGTGTCAGATAAGGGACGATTTGGTGTTTCCCGACTCAATGCCGGGGATGAGAACGTCGCGGCGCTGGGGTATGTGGTAGAAAACCACTGGTTGGGCCGGGTACTGATGAACCGCTTAGCTCAGCCGGATGCTGCGCATATTGATCTGCTCTGTCCTGCTGAGGTAACCGCAGTAAGCTACCAGCAGCAGAATATGGCGGTGACACTGAGTACCGCGGGATCTGAACACGCGCTGACAGCTGAATTAGTGGTGATGGCTGATGGTGGCCGCTCAGGGTTGCGCGAGCAACTGGGCATCGGTTATCAACAGCAGGGCTATCATCAGCATGCTCTGGTCACCAATATCAGCCCGGAAAGCAGCCACCATCATATCGCCTATGAACGTTTCACCGACACCGGGCCGATGGCGCTTTTGCCTCTTGAAGACCTGCCCGCAGATTCAGCGAGTGGACAAACCGGAGTTCGTCACCGGATGGGGTTGGTGTGGACCGTACCCGATGACCAGATAGAGGAGCTGATGGCGCTGAACGACCGGGCGTTTATTGAGCGGGTGCATGAGCGGTTTGGTTACCGGGCCGGCGTGTTTGTTAAAGTGGGAGAACGCTACAGTTACCCGCTGAAGCTCAGTGTCGCCGATGAGCAGGTGCGGCAGGGATTGATCGTGCTTGGCAATGCTGCTCATGCGCTGCATCCTATCGCCGGTCAGGGATATAATCTGGCGTTACGGGGCGTGGTGTCTCTGGCGGCTGAGCTGATCCGGGCCCGGGAAGCGGGTATCGGTTTGGGGGATATCAACCACCTGACCCGGTTTGCCCGGCAGGTGCGTCAGGATCAGCAAAAAACCATCGGTTTCAGTGACAAAACCATGAAACTTTTCTCCAACAGTCATCCTCTGCTGGCGCTGGGACGTAGTGCCGGTTTACAGTTGCTGGATATCTGCCCGCTGGCGAAAACAGTGTTTGCCCGCAGTGCCATGGGACTTGATCAGCCCACCCCGGATCTGCGCTAATTTACCCAGCATCTGCCTGCTGCTTAGCGGTGTAAGAGGACTCGAATGACACAAAATAACGAAACAGATCTGGTGATTGTCGGCGCCGGTATGGTGGGGCTGACACTCGCGGCTCTACTGGCAGACAGCGGTCTGCGTATCCGTATTCTTGAAAGCCGGGAGATCGATCCGGCGAATGCGCTGGCGTGGGAGCACAGTCAGCGGGCAAACGGCTATGATCCCAGGGTGAGCGCGTTGACTGTAGCCTCGCAGCAGGTATTAACAGCGGCGGGTGCCTGGCAGCAGATCGAACAGATGCGCTTGATGCCCTATCGGGCAATGGATGTCTGGGATGGCGAGGGTAGCGGGGCGATCCGCTTTGATTGTGCTGAGCTGCACGAACCCTGTCTCGGACATATTGTGGAAAACCGGGTGACCCAGGCCGCACTGCTGAATCGGGTGCAGGGGCAGGAAAACTGTGAACTGTTTGTGGCTGTGCGATTGCAGGAGCTCTCTGAACCCGACGCAGATGCCATGCGCACGCTGACACTCAGCAATGGTGAAGTGATCCGGGCACGCTGTGTGGTGGCGGCCGATGGTGCCCTGTCGAATACCCGTCGGCTGGCGGGGATCGGCATGTGGGAGTGGGATTATGGACATCACGCCATCGTCACCACTGTCGCCACGGAAAAGTCTAATCAGGCGACCTGCTGGCAGCGTTTCACGGAGGATGGCCCGCTGGCGTTTTTGCCACTACCTGACCCGCACCTCAGTTCGATTGTCTGGTCAACCTCTCCAGATCATGCCAAAGCGCTGATGGAGCTGGATGAAGCCGAGTTCTGTCAGGCCTTGGGGCGCGCTTTTGAAGAGCGTCTGGGAGTGGTGCAGCAGACCGATCAGCGGTTTGTCTTTCCTCTGCGCCAGCGCCACGCAAAACAGTATGTTAAAGCAGGTTTCGCCGCTATCGGCGATGCGGCACACACGATCCATCCGCTGGCCGGACAAGGGGTCAACCTGGGGTTGATGGATGCCGCTGCACTGGCAGAAACGATTATCGATGGTGTGGCGGACGGAGTGGCCTGGAATTCTGAATATCATCTGCGCCGCTTCCAGCGCGCGCGGCAGAGTGAAAACCTGCAGATGGCCGCAACTATGGAGGGCTTTAAGCGTTTGTTTAACACCCATAATCCGTTACCCCGGTTGCTGCGTAATAGCGGTATGAGCCTGCTGAATACGCTGGCGCCGGTGAAAAATCATATCGTTCAGCAGGCGATGGGGCTCAGTGGTAATCTGCCTCGTCTGGCTCGCAGACCTGTCAGGGATTAAACGGTTTAATTGCGCCTGGTAACAGCGATCGCGCAGCCGCAGAGTCTCATCGATAGCGGAAAAACGTTATATAGACTAATTGATCCGGGTGAATCTGAGAGCAAAATTTGCACTGTCAGATAATTCTATATACATTGTCTGCCCTTTTCAGATATAGCCCTTAGCTTTAATGCTGAATAACAATTAATAGTGTCAGTTACAGAGTGGCGACAAAGTCGCTCAGGATAAAAGAGTTAAGAATATGGGACAGCAAACCGCGCTTTACCAGAAACACCTGCAGATGAATGCTAAGCTGGTCGACTTTGGTGGCTGGGATATGCCTATAAATTATGGTTCTCAGGTTGAGGAGCACCATAAAGTACGTACCGATGTGGGAATGTTTGATGTATCCCATATGACGGTGGTTGATGTCACCGGTGCCGATGCCAAAGAGTATCTGCGCTATCTGCTGGCGAATGATGTGATACGCTTGAAGGAGCGCGGAAAAGCGCTCTACAGCGGTATGCTGAATGAGACCGGCGGTGTGGTTGATGATCTGATTGTCTATCTGATGACCGACCCGGACGTCGCCGGAGAGTGGTTTCGTGTAGTGGTTAACTGCGGCACCCGGGAAAAGGACCTGCGCTGGATGGCTGATCATACTGCGGGCTTTGACAATGTCGCGCTGACCGAGCGTCCGGAACTGGCGATGGTGGCAATTCAGGGGCCCAATGCGCTGGCCCGGGTGATCTCGGTTGTGAGTGAATCCAGAGGCAAACTGATCGAGAATCTGAAGCCTTTTCAGGGACTTGAATCTGAAGGCTGGTTTTTTGCCAGAACTGGCTATACTGGTGAAGATGGGCTTGAGGTGATGGTGCCGGAGGAGTATGTTGCAGACTTCTGGCAGGCGCTGGCGGATGCCGGTGTAGCCCCCTGCGGACTAGGGGCGCGTGATACATTGCGCCTTGAAGCGGGTATGAATCTGTATGGTTCTGATATGGACGAGAAAATTTCTCCACTGTCGGCTAATATGGGTTGGACAATCGCCTGGGAACCGGCCGATCGCGATTTTGTCGGTCGTCAGGCGCTTGAAAATCAGCGCAGTGCTGGTGTAAAACAGAAGCTGGTGGGGCTGGTACTTGAAAGCCGGGGTGTTCTCCGCAGCCATCAGAAAGTGATGATTAATGGTGAGGAAGCGGGTGAGATCACCAGCGGTACTTTCTCACCGACCCTGGGTTGTTCTATCGCAATGGCCCGGGTTTCAGCTGAAATTGCTGATACATGTCATGTTGATATGCGTGGCAAACTGGTAGAAGTAAAAGTGGTAAAACCGTCATTTGTGCGCAATGGCGCGAAAGTGTTTTCATAAACTCTCACTGTAGGAAAGAGAAAATGAGCGATATCCCAAGTGATCTGAAGTATGTTGCCAGCCATGAATGGATCCGTGACGAAGGTGACGGCGTGGTTACTATTGGTATTACCGATCATGCCCAGGATCTGCTGGGTGATGTAGTATTTGTTGAGCTGCCTGAAGTCGGCGCTGAATTTGCTACAGGTGATGATCTGGGTGTAGTCGAGTCGGTTAAGGCTGCTTCGGATGTATACGCGCCGCTGAGTGGTGAAGTGATTGCCATCAATGAAGAGCTGGAAGATGCGCCGGAGCTGGTCAACAGCGACCCTTATGGCGATGGCTGGTTTGTACAGATCCGTCTCTCCGATGAGAGCGAGACCGATGACCTGCTGGATGCGGATGGCTACGCTGAACTGTGCGAAGCTGAAAGCTGATCAGAACTCTGATCATAGATATTTAAGCCCTGCCCCTGCGGGGCTTTCTGTTTTCTGGGGACACAGGATATTGCTGTGGTTGCCCGACACAATAACTGCAATTCTGAAGGTAACTCTCCTTGCAACAACTACGTTTGAATCCCGGCGCTGATAAGCGTCTTCGCGGTGGCCATGTCTGGATCTACAGCAATGAAGTGAACACTAAGCTTACCCCGTTGAAGCAGTTTACCCCGGGCGAGCAGGTGGTGGTGGAGAGCTCTTCAGGTAAGCCGCTGGGGCTGGCCTGTGTCAATCCTAACTCGCTGATCTGTGGTCGTCTGGTGAGTCGCAGTGTGAAGATCCCGCTGGATCGCTCGCTGATTGTGCATCGTCTGAATATTGCGCTGTCACTGCGGGAAGCCTGCTTTGACACCCCTTGCTACCGTCTGGTGTTTGGTGACAGTGATGGTTTGCCTGGCCTGGTGATCGATCGCTTCTTCGATGTCTTTGTGGTGCAGATTTCGACTGCGGGTATGGAATTGCTGAAAGAAGACATCGTAGCGGCACTGGAAAAGGTGTTTAAACCGCAGGGTATTTTGTTCCGTAATGATGGCAAGATGCGCCTGACCGAGGGGCTGGAAAGTTATACCGAAGTCGCCTTTGGTGAAGTGCCGGAGCTGGTGCCGTTTGAAGAGAATGGTGTGTCTTTCCTGGCGCCGGTACACAAAGGTCAGAAGACCGGCTGGTTCTATGATCACCGTCTTAACCGGGCGCGGATGCAGCAGCATGTTGAAGGTAAACGGGTGCTGGACCTGTTCAGCTATATCGGTGGCTGGGGCGTGCAGGCACTGGCGGCGGGTGCGGAGCATGTTACCTGTCTGGATGCCTCTGAGTTTGCCCTGGATATTGCCCAGGAGAATGCGGTTCTGAATGGCGGTGAGGAACGTTTTACCACTATTCAGGGCGATGCCTTTGATGGCTGTAAAATGCTGCTGGAAGAGGAAGAGAAGTTTGATGTGGTGATCGTTGATCCGCCAGCCTTTATTCAGAAGCGCAAAGATATTCGGAATGGTGAGCAGGCGTATAAGCGGATCAATCAGCTGGCGATGCGACTGGTCGCCAAGAACGGTATTCTGGTATCGGCATCCTGTTCGATGCATCTGCAGCGAGAGCGGCTGGTGGATATCATCCGTTCGGAAAGCCGCACACTGGATCGTCAGGCACAGATCTTTGATCAGGGGCATCAGGGCGGCGATCATCCGGTGCATCCGGCGATCCCTGAAACCGATTATCTTAAATCATATTTTGTACGACTGTTGCCAGTTACCTGAGCAGGCAGCGAAAAGAGGGGAAAGGGTATGGAGTATAAGTTACTGGGTAGCAGCGATCTGAATGTCAGTCGTATCTGTTTGGGGACGATGACGTTTGGGCAGCAGAACACCGAAGCAGAAGCGCATCAGCAGCTGGATTACGCTGTCGCCCAGGGAATCAACTTTATTGATACGGCTGAGATGTACCCGGTTCCCCCTATGGCTGAAACTCAGGGGCGTACGGAACAGTACATCGGTAGCTGGTTAAAGGCCCGGGGTAATCGGGATCAGGTGATACTTGCCACTAAAGTGGCTGGCCCTGCTGAGATGGCCCAGCATATTCGTTCCGGCCTGTGTCTGGATGGGAACAATATCCGGGCGGCGGTGACCGCCAGTCTGCAACGGTTGCAAACCGATTATATCGATCTCTATCAATTGCACTGGCCTGATCGGGCGACCAACTTCTTTGGCGAGCTGAATTACTGTCATCAACCAGAGCGGGATGGTACGCCGTTGCTAGAGACGCTGGAAGCATTAAAAGCGCTGGTGGATGAAGGGTTGATACGCCACGTCGGATTGTCCAATGAGGTGCCCTGGGGGGTGATGAAATTTCTCAGTTATGCCGAGTCTCTCGGACTGCCCCGGGTGGTGTCGGTACAGAACCCTTACAATCTGCTGAATCGCAAAGATGAAGTAGGCCTGACCGAGGTGCTGCATCGCGAAGGTGTAGACCTGCTGCCCTATTCGCCGCTGGCCTTTGGCACCCTGAGTGGTAAATATCTGGACGGCAGTGCCGGCCCTGATGCGCGCATCAATCAGTTTCCGCGCTTCTCGCGTTATTTTACTGAACAGGGACTCAAAGCCACCGCGGCGTATGTGCAGCTGGCCCGTGATCATGGTCTCGACCCGGCACAGATGGCGCTGGCGTTTGTAAACAGCCGTCCATTTGTGGGCAGCAATATTATTGGTGCAACCACCATGGCGCAGCTTAAAAGCAATGTCGACTCTATCGACCTGACGCTGTCCGCAGAGGTTCTGGAACAGATCGATCAGATTGGGATTCAGTACTCAAACCCCTGCCCCTGATATTGCGAATCTTTACTGCGCTCTTCCCCTGATAATATGCAGGGAGGAGCGCTGTATTTTCAGGCCACTCTGCAACGCTTCAGTTGCTGATTCAGTGCCGCCATCACCTGCCCCCGCTTAACCACACCCACCAGAATCCCGTTCTCTACCACAGGGTATATTTTGGGTTTATTAATCGCCATCATCTGCGCCAGTTCAAGAGCGGTGTTGGTTGGTTTCACGATAAGTGGATCACGTCGCATCATATCTTTTACCAGAACATGGCTATCACAGTGGTAACTGTCACCCAGCAGGTAGGGGATGCAGTCCTGTTCTGACAGGAATCCGGTGACATGTTTTTTACCATCCGTTACCGGCAGCCCGAGCATATTGCTGGCGAGAAGGTGATCTACGGCTTGTGGTAACGACATCTCTTCATTTAATGGAGTCATGTTTTCAGACATGATCTCTCTAACCAGAATCATCGTCTTGCTCTCCTGTTGTTGAGTTAGCATATGGCTTTTTGCACACATGCTATTTACACAGTTTTGCAGTAAATCGCGGATTTAACCAATCAGAATTGACTATTTAGCGGATAGTGAAAATTAAATAGGGGGAAGGGGCCGATCCGGGCAGAGGGGAGGCTCCGCCCGGGGCAGAAGGGGCGGATGGATTAACGCAGGCTGATAATGGGCCAGCCTCTCTCTTTGGCGGTCTGCTCCAGTAACGCATCCGGATCGACGGCGATAGGGTTGTCGACCAGTTCCAATAGCGGCTTGTCGTTGATTGAATCACTGTAGAAGTAACTGTTCTCCATGGAGTGGCCGGTCTGTTCAAGCCATGCCTGGAGCCGCTCAACTTTACCCGACTGGAAGCAGGGAGTACCGGCAATCTTTCCGGTATAGCGCCCGTCAATCTGCTCCGGGTCGGTTGCCAGGGTGGCGTCAACACCCAGCTCAGTCGCGATAGGGGCGGTGACAAACCGGTTGGTGGCGGTAATAATCAGCAGAAAGTCGCCCTGTGCACGGTGTTTTTGCAGCAGGGTGGCCGCTTTATCCAGCATCATCGGTGCCACTTTGGTTTTCATGAACTCCTGGTGTAGCTGTTCCAGTCTCTCAGGCTCATGTTCGCTCAGAGGCTTCAGGGCGAACTCCAGGAACTCATAGATATCCAGTGTGCCCGCTTTATACTGCTGGTAGAAATAGTCATTTGACAGACGGTATTGTTCCGCATCAACAAGACCTTTATCGCACAGGAACTCGCCCCAGGCATGATCGCTGTCGCCGTTCAGCAGTGTATTATCCAGATCAAAAATGGCCAGACTCAAAGTGACCTCTCCAACTTAATTCAGGGAAGCGCCTAGAATAGAGGCTTGCTGTGAAGGAGGCAAATGCAAATCTCTGGCAATTGATGGGTTAATTTGCTGAAAGACCTGAAGTTGTGGAACAATAGCGAAAAAGAGTTTGTAAGGAATTCACCGTGATAGATTCAGATGGGTTCAGGCCGAATGTCGGTATCATTCTGGCTAACTCGATGGGTCAGGTGCTTTGGGCAAGACGTATAGGGCAGAATGCATGGCAGTTCCCCCAGGGGGGCATTAACGCGTCAGAATCGCCGGAACAGGCGATGTATCGGGAACTAAAAGAGGAGATCGGGCTCTCACCTGAGGATGTTGAGGTGATCGCTGTTACCCGAGGCTGGCTTCGTTACCGGCTGCCCAAACGCATGATAAGGCACCATTCCCATCCGGTTTGTGTCGGACAGAAACAAAAATGGTTTTTGCTGCGAATGTTGAGTGATGACAGCGCAGTGGTTATTGATTCAACTAATTCGCCGGAGTTTGATGGCTGGCGATGGGTCAGTTACTGGTATCCTCTGGGACAGGTTGTGGCCTTTAAACGGGATGTGTACCGCAAAGCGATGCGGGAACTGTCGCCTAAACTGACACGTTTGGTACTGGGTGGCTGGTATTTAAAGGAGTAAGCATTACATGCTGGAAACGCTGCGCAAAATTGTACAGGAGGTTAACGCCGCACCTGATCTTGAATCGGTGCTGGATGTTATCGTCCGCCGGGTGCAGCGAGCCATGCGTACAGATGTATGCTCTATCTATCTGATAGACCCGCAGCGTGAACGCTATGTTCTGATGGCGACTCAGGGGCTGAATCGAAAGTCAGTGGGTCAGGTATCCCTCTCTCTGGATGAGGGGGTTGTCGGGATGGTGGGTCAGCGTGCTGAGCCGATCAACCTGGAGGATGCTGCCACCCACAGTGCATTTACCTACCTTAAAGGCACTGGCGAGAAGAAGTTTCATGCTTTTCTTGGGGTACCTATTATTCACCACCGGACGTTGCTGGGGGTTCTGGTTGTCCAGCAAAAGCTGATCCGCAAGTTCGACGAGTCTGAAGAAGCATTTATGGTGACGATGTCAGCTCAGCTGGCAGGTGTCATCGCCCATGCGGAAGCGACAGGCTCAATACTGCAGATCTCGGATCATACCAAAACGGAATCAGACCGAAAGTTCGAGGGCGTTTCCGGTTGTATTGGAGTGGCTATCGGGCCTGCGGTGGTGATGACACCGCTGGCCGATCTCAATGGCGTGCCGGATCGTAAGATAGACGATATCAAGGCTGAAGTTGCGAAGTTCAAGAGCGCCCTGGCTCAGGTGCGTCGGGATATCAAGCGGGTGGGGCGCAGTCTGGCCAAACGGCTGCGATCAGAAGAGCGTGAGCTGTTCGATGTCTATATCCGGATGCTGGATGATAATGCCCTGGCGGGTGAGATTATCTCGCGTATTAAAGAGGGGAGCTGGGCGCAGGGGGCTTTAAGGCAGGTTATTGGCGAACATGTGCAGCAGTTTTCCATGATGGATGATCCCTATCTGCGAGAGCGGGCAACCGATATCCGCGACCTTGGCCGCAGAATGCTGACCTGTCTGCAGGAGTCGGGTCCCTCACTGTCAGAGATTGAATTTCCCGAAAATACCATTCTGGTTGCCGATGAACTGACTCCCGCGATGTTGGGTGAAGTGCCCACAGAGAAGCTTATCGGTCTGTTATCGGTGCATGGCTCGGGTAACTCCCATGCTGCGATTCTCGCCCGCTCGATGGGGATTCCGACAGTGATGGGGGTGGTTGACCTGCCCTATACCCGGATTGAGGGGCTGCAGGTTATTCTCGATGGCTATTCCGGCCGGGTATTCGTTAACCCTTCGCTGGATCTGATTCAGTGTTATCGCGATATTATCCGGGAAGAAAATGAGGTCAATGCCGGGCTGGAAGGGCTGAAAGAGCTGCCAGCAGAAACGACCGACGGTTATCGTATGCCGTTGTGGGTGAACACCGGTCTGATTACTGATGTGGCGCGTTCGCTGGACCGGGGGGCTGAGGGAATCGGTCTGTATCGTACCGAGATCCCTTTTATGATCCGGGATTTTTTCCCCAGTGAACAGGATCAGATGGAGACCTATCGTAAACAGCTTGAAGCGTTTGCACCTCGTCCGGTGACCATGCGAACCCTGGATATTGGTGGTGATAAACCGCTGCCATACTTTCCGATTGAGGAGGATAACCCTTTTCTTGGCTGGCGCGGTATCCGGGTTACGCTGGATCATCCGGAGATCTTTCTGGTGCAGATCCGGGCGATGCTTCGCGCTGCTGAGGGGCTGAATAATCTGCGTATTATGCTACCGATGGTTACCAGTGTGCATGAGGTTGATGAGTCTACCAAGCTGATAGCTCAGGCCGTAGAGGAGTTGCGCGAAGAGGGGCATGTAATTAATCAGCCCCTGATCGGGGTGATGGTAGAAGTGCCTGCCGCGGTGTATCAGGTGAGGCGGTTTGCCCGGCGGGTCGATTTTATCTCGGTGGGTTCTAACGATCTAACCCAGTATCTGTTGGCTGTTGACCGCAATAATCCCCGGGTGGCGAGTCTTTATGTGCCCTATCATCCTGCGGTTCTGAAAGCGTTGCAGTTTATTGTGCATGAAGCGCACAAGGAAAATGTCTCGGTCAGTATCTGTGGTGAGATGGCGGCAGACCCCGGTGGGGCTATTCTGCTGATGGCGATGGGCTATGATGTGCTCTCCATGAACGCAACCAACCTGCCGAAAGTTAAGTTTGCCCTGCGGGGCATCAGCTTTGATCGTGCCCGGGAACTGCTGAATCAGATTATTGTGATGGATGATGTGGATAAGATCCATATGACGCTACGCAATACACTCAAGGAATTGGGGCTGGGACAGCTTACCCGGCCGACCATTCCTGATTAAACTCTTTTTCTAACTGAAACCGGATGCGGGTGCATCCGGTCGCCCCCTGATCGTTATAGTTCTGCTCGACAACCTCTACCTCGCCATTATGTTTAATCAGTAGTGCCGTCGTTGCCCGGGTGCCATAGTTGTCTGAGTGGATAAAACTGGAGGAAAGTCGCCGTTCCAGTTCAATGTCAATGCCGGTATCAGGCAGCAGAGTGTCAGGATATGTTTTTCTGTCAGCCATCAACTGTATGAGGTTTTCACCGCTTAACTCGCCGGTATCGATACAGGTTTTTAATGCTGCTTTACGGGCTTCAAGCTTGGGCCAGGGGGTATCGAATACCGCATTGCTGATACCATGTATGCCTGCAGGAACCGGTTGCAACGGGAGGCTGCGGTTTGACAGATAACAGAGCTGGTTGCCATCATCGATCAGTTGATTGAAACCGTCAAAATCATCGGTGGCGGTGTTGTGGATAAAAGCATCACAGCTGTCAGTGCTCAGCAGAAATGCCAGTGGCAGGTTGCCCCGGGAGCGGATGCCCTGTTGTGGTCGCCGGCCATCCCGGTGATTGGTCAGCGCAGAGAAACGACCGTTGCGGGTCAGGCCCAGCCAGGTGCCGCCCTGCTCCAGGTCCTGACCTGCCAGTAGTTGAGGTTGATCGGGCCAGTATTGCATCGGCCGGGTAGGCCGGTGGTAAAACTCATCCCGGTTAGCGGTGAGGATCAGTCGGTAATCCGGGTGGTAGTTATAGGCGAACACAATCAGGCACACGGTCAGCTCTCTTTTTAGATGGGCGGATTAGTTATATAACAGCTTCATTTAAAATCAAAATCTGTCATTTATCTATTGTAGGATGCGTTGCAGGCGTGGTTATATCTGGGCTGATTTAAAGTAAGGGAAGAGCGTTTTGATGTGGGTTCACAATATTGATCCGATTGCGGTGGCGTTAGGGCCGTTAAAAATTCACTGGTATGGGCTGATGTACCTGGTTGGTTTTGCCTCCGCCTGGTACCTCGGCGGCAGGCGTGCCCGGCGCCCGGGCTCCGGCTGGACCGAGGAGCAGATCTCCGATCTGATTTTCTGGGGAGCGATTGGGGTAGTGCTGGGTGGCCGGTTTGGTTATGTGGTGTTTTATAACTTCGGTCAGTTCCTTGACGATCCGTTGTGGTTATTTGCCATATGGGAGGGCGGGATGTCATTCCATGGTGGCTTGCTGGGGGTGATCGCCGCAATCGGTTATTTCGCGCATAAGTACCAGAAGAGTTATTTTGATATCGGTGATTTTGTCGCGCCCCTGATCCCTATCGGTCTGGGAGCGGGGCGGATCGGTAATTTTATTGGCGGCGAACTCTGGGGGCGGCCAACGGATCAAAGCTGGGGCGTTATCTTTCCCCGTACCGGGGATATGATCGCCCGGCATCCTTCGCAGCTTTATGAGTTTGCTCTGGAAGGGGTGGCGCTATTTGTTGTTTTATGGTTTTACTCGGCTAAACCCCGGCCGAAAATGGCGGTGTCGGGGATGTTTTTACTGCTCTACGGTATCTTTCGTACCAGTGTGGAGTTCTTCCGTCAGCCGGATGTCCAGCTTGGTTTTGTCGCGCTCGACTGGATGACCATGGGTCAGGTGTTATCACTGCCGATGATTGTGATCGGTGCAGTGTTGTTGTTGCTGGCTTACCAAAAGGCAGCGTCCACTAGAGAAGTATCAGGCCGGTAAAGGATGTCGTGCCGGGCAGTATTCCCCCGGCACTGGGTGTCTGGTGGGATAGACTGCGATTAAATTAAAGACAGCTGCGTGAGTGCGGCCTCAATTTTCTCCCGGGTCGCCGCCGAAGCGGGCAATATTGGTAACCGTACCTCATCCTGGCAGATTCCCGTCAGCGACAGCGCATACTTTATCCCGCTGGGACTGGGTTCTTCAAACAGAGCCAGATGTAGCGGCATCAGTCGCTCGTGAATCGCTAACGCTGTTTGATAATCGCCGTTCTGACAGGCTGACTGCATCGCTGCGCAGAGCGCTGGCGCAACATTCGCTGTGACAGAAATACAGCCCCGTCCCCCCAGCGCATTATAGGCAACCGCTGTTATATCCTCGCCCGACATATAGCTGAAATCTCTCTTTATCAGGGATCTTTCGCGGCTGATGCGTGACAGATCCATGGTGGCATCCTTTACTCCCGTGATTCTGGGCAAAGCGGCCAGTTGTGCCATTGTCTGTGGCTGCACATCGACAATGGTGCGGGGTGGAATGTTGTAGATGATGATCGGGATATTAGTTTGATCATGGATCAGTTTAAAATGCTCATAAAGGCCCGCTTGCGAGGGCCGATTGTAATAACCCGCCACGCAGAGAATGCCGTCCGCGCCCGCCCGTTCAGCTGTTTTTGCGTAAACCAGAGCCTCGGCCGGGTTGTTCGAACCCGCTCCTGCAATCACCGGTACGCGGCCAGCGGTTTCCTCTACGACTATTTCGATAATGCGCTTGTGCTCGGCTTCAGTAATTGTCGGAGACTCCCCCGTGGTTCCCACCGGTACCAGCCCCTGAGTGCCCTGATCTATCTGCCAGTTAACCAGTTGTCTGAGTGCCTCTTCGTCAACGTTTCCCTGATTAAATGGGGTGATTAGCGCGGTATACGAGCCATAAAACATAATAAACTCCTGAATTTATATAGGCATAAAAAAAGCCCGGTCACATTGCTGCGACCGGGCTCTTGTATGAAATTGTTTAGTCAGTAATTACACACGTCCACCATTGCCGCACAGAGCAAACTGTTTGCAGCATTTTTGTTTAGATGGGTGGGAAACTGTGTACATTAAAGAAAACTCTTAAGTGACATGTATGTGTGTCAGCCAAATGTAACACGCTGTGGCGATATTACAAGACCGCGGATCTCCATATGTCGTCTTAGTTGCAATGGTGCTGGTGTGTTGAGGGATGGAATTAACCATCTCAGCTCTGTCGGGTTAACTGGGTTGCTGGCGAACTAGTGCCAGTTTGAGTAATGCCGCAACCGACATCGCATCCGTAATCTCCCCATTCATGGCCAACTCGATGGCTTTGCTGACAGGCACTGTTATAAGTTCGATATCTTCTGTGTCTTCCAGTTGTTGCTTGCCCTGGCTGAGGCCGGTTGCCAGAAATATATAGGCGATCTCATCAGTGACTGAGTTTGATGTCCTTAACTCCATAAAGGGTTGCCAGTGTTGTGCGATGAAGCCAGTCTCTTCACGGAGTTCCCGTCTGGCTGCCTCAAGTGGCGGCTCATCCAGCGGACCACCTCCTTCAGGGATCTCAATCGTGGTTTCATTGTTGGGATAGCGGCTCTGTCTGACGAGGCAGATCATATCGTCATCATCAATCGCCAGAACGCCAATGGCATGCGATTTAAAGTGAACCACCCCATAGATCCCCTCGGTGCCGTTGGGGCGGATCACCTCTTCATGACGCACCTGTATCCAGTGGTTGTCGTAGACGACTGACTGGCTCTTTTGCTGCCAGCCGCCAATTTTTAATTTCGGCATAATGGCCTCTTTAAGGGTCAGCGGAGGGAACGGTTAACTATCTGATCAGGATCAGACTGAAAACGGGTATTGAATCGGATCGTGATACTGATAGCCTTCCACTTCGAAGTCGTCTGTGCTGACCCAGGTCTCCAGATCTTCCAGGGTTTTAATGTCCGGGTTGATCTTGAAGGTTGGCAGCGGCAACGGCTCTCGGGTCAGCTGTACATCGCGCATCAGTTCAAGCTGATCTTCGTAGATGTGAGCATTAACAATCTTGTGATAGGCCTTGCCCGGTCTATTGCCGGTTATCTGAGCGATAATCGCCAGCAGAAAATAGACCTGAACCATATTAAAGGTTAATCCTAGTGGCACATCACAGCTGCGCTGCGTGCTGTTGAGGTAGAGGGTATCGCCCAGTAGCGAGAAGTGATGGCTGTACATGCAGGGCCGCAGGCAGCCCATGTGGAATGCCCCGGGATGATAAAAGGTATAGATCTCGCCGCGATCATCAATGCCATTGCTCAGGTCATCGACAATTTTGCGCAGCAGATCAATACTGCCGCCGTCCGGCTTAGGAAAGTTTCGGCCAACCTTGCCATAGATAAAGCCGCAATCGTCGGTGCCTTGGCGGTAGGGGTTCGCCAGCCACGCAGGGTTATCGTTGGCATTGGCATCCCAGGTTTTTGTGCCGATGTTTCGGAAGTCTGCGGCGTTATTATAGCCACGAATATAACCCAGCATCTCGGCGATGGCTGACTTATAGAAGCTTTTACGGGTGGTCACCAACGGAAACTCGCCGGCAGCGACATCATAGGTAAGATCGGCATTAATAACGGTCAGGCAGCGCTTGCCTGTGCGTTCATTTTCTACCCAAACGCCTTCATTAATTAGCCTCTGGCAAAGATCGAGATATTGTCTCATTGGTTTGTTATTAACACCTGTGGTTAAATTCAGCTTGCAATGTTAGCAAACAGCAAGGCGCTGGTACCAGTATTAAGGAGATTATATGAACCTGGCGATCATTGTTGCCCAGGCCGAAAACCGGGTGATCGGGATCAACAATAACCTGCCCTGGCATCTGCCGGAGGATCTGCGTTATTTCAAACAGGTCACCATGGGTAAGCCGATTATTATGGGGCGCAAGACGTTCGAGTCGATCGGCCGACCGCTGCCGGGGCGAACCAACATCGTAGTCAGCCGCGATGACGCCTATCAGCCGGATAACGTTAAGGTGGTCAACAGCCTGCAGGCGGCCCGGGATCTGGCTGAGAGTATCTGCATGATTGATGGCTGCGATGAGGCGATGGTGATTGGTGGTGCTCAGATCTATGAGCAGGCGCTGCCCCTGGCGGACCGTCTCTATCTGACACAGGTGCATGCTGAGGTGAAGGGGGATGCCTGGTTTCCTGAGTATCATCCCGGTGACTGGGCTGAAGTTGGTCGCGAAGATTTTTCAGCTGCAGACCATAATCCCTATGATTACAGCTTTATTGTTCTCCAACGGATCTCCTGAAGGGTGCCGCTATGATTGAGCCGCTATTGGCCGTGCTTGCGGATGGTAAGTTTCATTCCGGGCAGGCTCTGGGTAAGGCGCTGGGCGTGAGTCGCAGTGCTATCTGGAAACAGATTAAAATTATTGAAGAGTCTGGACTGGATATCTATAGCGTCAAAGGCCGGGGGTATCGTATTCCCGGGGGGCTTGATCTGCTGAATCGTGAGTTAATAGAGGAGGCGCTGTCACCTGAAGCCAGCCGCAGTCTCAGGCTGATCGACCTTAACCTGATTATACCCTCAACCAATGCCAAAGCGATGGAGGCTGTGTACCGTGATGGGCATGGATCACTCTATCTGGCCGAGCAGCAAACCTCAGGGCGTGGCCGGCGGGGGCGAAGCTGGGCCAGTCCGTTTGCCAGCAACCTTTACTTCTCGCTCACCTGGCAGTTCAGTAACGGTGCTGCAGCCCTTGAGGGGCTGAGTCTGGCAGTTGGGGTTGCGTTGCTGCGGGGGCTGGCGCGTCTGGGGATCGGTGGTGTTGAGGTCAAGTGGCCCAATGATCTGTTGTGGCGTGGTCGTAAGCTGGCAGGGGTGTTGCTGGAGATGAGTGGTGATGCCGCTGGTGACTGTTTTGTCGTGATCGGGGTGGGGATCAATGTGCGGATGCCTGAAGCGGCTGCTGAAGTAATTGACCAGCCCTGGGTCGATCTGCAACAGGCCCAGGGGGTTGCTCCTTCACGAAACCGCTTGCTGGCTGAGCTGGTCAATGAGCTGGTGCCAGCTTTGCAACAGTTTTCTGAAGAGGGGTTTGTGGCATTCCAGGATGAGTGGCAGGCAGCCAATGCACATCGTAATCAGGTGATCAGTCTTAATCTTGGCAACCGGCAGGCGCTGGGCGTTTGTCGTGGCGTTGATCGGAGCGGTGCGCTGTTGTTGGAAACGGACGGAGAGCTGCAGGCGTATCATGGTGGCGAGGTGAGTGTTCGACTGGCATGAATATTCTCGATCTGGACGTGGGTAACACTTTTGTTAAATGGCGCCTGTATGGCTCTGCTGTGCGGGGGCGGGTGGCGCATCAGGAGTTGGATAGTGCAGCATGGCCAGAGGCTGTGGAGCGGGTCAGAATTGCCTCGGTTGCCGGTGATCAGATTAACCGGCAGCTATGTGACTTTGTGCAGCAGCGCTGGCAGCTGCAGCCGGAATTTGCAGAGACTCAGGCGGTGGCCTGTGGCGTAGTGAACAGCTATTCTGATCCGCTCCGGATGGGGGTTGACCGCTGGCTGGCGATACTCAGTGCCTGGCAGCAGGCGGATGCCGCCTGTTGGGTGGTGGACTGTGGCAGTGCGATAACCGTAGAGCAGCTGGATGACAATGGTCATCATCTGGGGGGATACATCATGCCGGGGTTGCAGCTGATGGGGCGGAACCTGCTGAGTAATACCGCGAAAGTGATTGTTGATCACTCGATAGAAGGGTTCTGCTCGGCACCCGGTGTCAATACATCTGAGGCCGTTCAGCATGGGCTCCACCTGTTACTGCAGTCACTGGCGGAAAAAGTGATGCGTAGCGCTGCGGGGCAGCCGGTGTTTGTCACCGGTGGCGATGGAGAGCTGTTCTGTTCGCTGGTTGATGGCGCAATCTGGTGTCCTGATCTGGTGTTGGATGGTCTGTCGCTGGCGCTTGGAGAGTAGCGGTGCGCTGGTTGTTTCTTCTGCTGTTGTTGATAAATGCGCTATATCTGGGCTGGCAGCTGCGCAAGCCGGAAGTGAATGACGCGTTCGTGATGCCTGCTAATGTCGCCCGTATCCGTCTGCTTACAGAGGAGGATGCTTCTCTATTGCTGCCGCGGCAATCGGGAGTGAAACAACCCGAATCTGAATCGCTGCAGCAGGAAGTGGAGTCGGCTGCTGCGTCGGCAACAGTCTCAGAGCCATCGTCTGCAGATGAAACGGCGACCCGCTGGTGTCAGGTGATCAGCGGGATTGAGCAGGCGTCTGTGGCTACTGAGTTGCAGGACCGGCTGGTGCAGCAGGGGCTGGAGTCAACGATGGTGCCGGTTGAGGTTGAGCGGGTGCTGGCGTATGAGCTGACGCTGGAAAAGCCTGTCGTATTGCAGGGGCAGCAGGCGTTGCTGGAAAATCTGGCTGCGCTGGGGCTGAGTGCAGAAGAGTCGCGGGTGAAGATGAAGCCGGTCTATATTATTGGACGTTATGGTAGTCGTGCGGAGCTGAATCGGGCGCGCAATGCGTTGATCGGATTGTTTCAACCGGATGAGTATCAGGTGGTCAGTCAGGACAGGCTGTTCGAGGTCTGGGTGGAAACCGATAGCCCGGTTGAAACCGGCAATAAAATCAAAGAGGTAGACCAGTTTTTTAATTCTGCCATAAAAATCGAAAAAAAATTATGCAAAGGGGTTGCAAGCACAGGGGTGCGTGATTAATATATGCGCCACTTCGCAGCTGATGCCGGTATAGCTCAGTTGGTAGAGCAACTGACTTGTAATCAGTAGGTCCCGAGTTCGACTCTTGGTGCCGGCACCATTTAAGCGGTGAAGTATTGGTAGGGTGGGGTTCCCGAGTGGCCAAAGGGATCAGACTGTAAATCTGACGCGCGAGCTTCGGTGGTTCGAATCCACCCCCCACCACCAATAGCTGTAAGGCGGGTATGGTACAATGGTAGAACCTCAGCCTTCCAAGCTGATGATGCGGGTTCGATTCCCGCTACCCGCTCCAGTTTGATGTGCTCATGTGGCTCAGGGGTAGAGCACACCCTTGGTAAGGGTGAGGTCGGCGGTTCAAATCCGCCCATGAGCTCCATTTTTTCAGAGGGTAGATATAGCGATATGTCTGCCCTTTGTTGTATGTGGCAACGTGGTTAATCACACTTACTTTACTCAAGGTAAATGGCAATGGCTAAAGAACAATTTGAACGTAATAAACCGCACGTTAACGTTGGTACAATCGGCCACGTTGACCACGGTAAAACTACTCTGACAGCTGCACTGACCCGTGTATGTGCTGAAATTTTCGGTGGTAAGGCTGTCGCTTTTGACGGTATCGATAATGCACCGGAAGAGCGTGAGCGTGGTATCACTATCGCAACCTCTCACGTTGAGTATGATTCAACTATCCGTCACTACGCGCACGTAGACTGCCCCGGACACGCTGACTATGTTAAAAACATGATCACCGGTGCGGCACAGATGGACGGTGCGATTCTGGTATGTGGTGCAACTGATGGCCCTATGCCACAGACGCGTGAGCACATCCTGCTGTCCCGTCAGGTAGGTGTACCTTACATCGTTGTATTCCTGAACAAAGCTGACTTGCTGGCAGAAGATTGCGGCGGTGTTGACTCTGAAGAATACGCTGAGATGCTGGAACTGGTTGAAATGGAGCTGCGTGAGCTGCTGGATACTTACGAGTTCCCGGGTGATGACACGCCAATCATCGCAGGTTCTGCCCTGATGGCGCTGAACGGCGAAGATGACAACGAGCTGGGTACCACTGCTGTTAAGAAGCTGGTTGAAGCGCTGGATACTTACATTCCAGAGCCAGAGCGTGCTATCGATCAGCCATTCCTGATGCCTATCGAGGACGTATTCTCAATCTCTGGTCGTGGTACTGTTGTAACCGGTCGTGTAGAGC